>JAAEMK010000151.1 GCA_024225635.1 Desulfobacteraceae bacterium
ATGGGAATTTTTAAAATGTTTGAGAAAAAAAAACAAATACGTCTCAAACACATTTAGAATGGATAAACCACATGAATAAACAACAAAAATGAAATTGGATAGATATCCTTGTAACGTTTTCGGTGTTTAACCATGTAGTTGTTTGATGCAAACTAGTTTGATGCAAACTAATTTGATGCAAACTACTCTTAAATCAAAAACTCAAACAACTCCACATCCTTCCATCATTTGAGTTTTATTGGGAAAAACGAAATTTATCCATGTAAAACTCATCTGACACTGTTAACGTTTTGATGGGGGTTCTTATTGAATTTTTTATAATTAAAAAATAAAAAACAAACAAAAGTCCAGCGCAAGGATTTTAAAAAATCTTTTTTCATTCACATTCATCTCCAACATCTAACCAAACATCTAACCCAACATCTCCAACATCATTCTAACCCAACATCATCTAACCCAACATCTCTAACATCTAACCCAACATCTCCAACATCTAACCCAACATCTAACCCAACATCTCCAACATCTAACCCAACATCTCCAACATCTAACCCAACATATCCAACATTTTATCCTATACTAATCACCATATCCTTCACATCCTTCACATCCTCCACATCCTCTACCTCTATAACCACCTCTATAACCACCTCTATAACCACCTCTATAACCACCTCTATAACCACCTCTATAACCACCTCTATTCCATC
>JAAEMK010000152.1 GCA_024225635.1 Desulfobacteraceae bacterium
CCCTTGACCCCAAAAATCCCCCCTAGAAATCTTAAAACGGGTTTCCCCCACCCAGAAATTTTGCCCAGTTACACGTACGGTCCTTACACCGATATGTAAAGGAACTGTTGCTCAGATCGAAGCCGATCGAGGCATTCTTCGCAGTGGTGTCGGTGCTGTTGGCGTTGACGTCGGCCTTGGGGCTGCTCTTCATGTTGGGCTACGTCATCAACCCCGTCGGAGTGATCACGCCCTTCCTCGTCCTCGCCATCGGTTCGTTTGTCCCGCCCCTACGACCTGTCCCCGACCACTGAACAGTACCCACCCAGCCACCCACCGACCCACTAGTGATGGCAACCGAAAACTAAGCAAGTACTCAAAACTACATACATTGGTACCGTACTTGAACCAATGAAAGAACCCGTAAAAAGAAGATTTCCGGGTTAAATATGATAGGATTTGTGGGGGGGCAGGTGTGACTTCCACAGACAGGCTGCTATGAAAGCGATGGAATGTATTTCTGCAGGCGGAACTTCTGAACCTGCATCCAAAGCGGTGGGATTTCTGCCTGCAAAACTGTGCTTAAGCTGCATCCAAAGCGGTGGGATTTCTGCCAACGAAACTGCGTAAGTTGCATCCAAAGCGGTGGGATTAAAATTTAATCCGACGAGATAGAAACCCACAAATCCTGC
>JAAEMK010000153.1 GCA_024225635.1 Desulfobacteraceae bacterium
AAGAATCCTTGGTCAGACCAAGAATCCTTGGTCAGACCAAGAATCCTTGGTCAGACCAAGGATTCTTGGTCCGTCGTTTCGCGGAAATGGTTTATCACGCTACCGTACTTTACGACTGCGCTTTCGTCAAGAAGGCGAACCGACGGATGCGTGCTGAAAGCGCAGTCGTAAAGTACGGTAGAGTGATAAACCATTTCCGCGAAACGACGGACCAAGAATCCTTGGTCTGACCAAGGATTCTTGGTCTGACCAAGGATTCTTGGTCTGACCAAGGATTCTTGGTTCGCGCGCGGACCAAGGATTCTTGGTCCGCGTTTTCGAAGGTGGGGCAAGCGTTAGCTATATCCTTTAACGTTATAGCCAGCGGAGTTGCACATTCTTGTTCCTATTATGTATTCTTGTTAGTACACACACGGAGCAAACTTTGGAGCAGACAGTTGAAGGAAAATAGTCTGCGCCAGCCCCGGCCCCAGCTCCAGCTCCGTGTGTGTAGTCTATATGTTTTGTGTGCAGAGCAAAGTCTGCGCCAGCCCCAGCTCCAGCCCCAGCCCCAGCTCCGTGTACGGAGCGCTTTGGTGGTTCATCGACCGCTTTCTTTCTTCAAAGAGTGTCGTGTGTGCTAACATTCGTATGTAGCTTTCTAGCCATCAGACGTTTGTGGCGCCACCAACAAAAGTCATGGCGCGACAGGAGAGTGGCGCTCGCTTCCCACATCCTCGAGAAGAGCAGATGCACCAGGAGGAGATGGAGGAGGAGAAAGTGAGGACAAGCATCCACGTCAAAGCGAGATCAAACAGAGACAAACAATTGGTTTGTCTAGCCACCAGTTTTCGCCAGACTTTGATATTATCATGCCTACATTCTATGTGTCTCAACCACTTGATGTTCATTTCAGCAAACAAACAAAACGGACGCATCTGATGTCGCTGCTTCTGTCTCCAGCGATGATGACGATGACTCCACCTTTGTGCTGTCGGACAAACAAGAGGAGATGGAGGATGACGACGAGGCCAGCGAAGACGATGATGATGAAGCCAGCGACGACGACGACGAGGAGGAAGCCAGCAACGACGATGACGAGGAAGTCAGCAAAGAAGACGATGTCGAGGTTGGTGACGACGTTGTGACCAGTGACGACGATGAAGCCATCGACGAAGATGAGAAGGTTGGTGTTGAGATTGCATCTGTGACGATGTTTGTTACTTTTCATTGTCAGTCGCTCTTTTCCACGCAGCATTGGTTCCTATGCAATATTCTATAGATGGAGGCAGCGGTGCAAAACAGTGTCACGTCTTCTGCACTAGCATCCAGGAGAAAGGCAAAGGAGAAGAATATTGCTGCCAAAGTGCGTGATGCTCTCATGACGAAAACCACCAGAGCAAAAGTAC
>JAAEMK010000154.1 GCA_024225635.1 Desulfobacteraceae bacterium
CGTTAATTGCCGCGGGCACAATGGGGCGCGCTCGCGCCCTCCCTCTCTCTCTCTCACACGCACATTCTATGCGCGCATGGCGCCGCCCATGCACTTCTTAGCACGTAGGCCAAAATACTGTAGATATCGTAGATCCCCATTACGATATCTACGCCAATACGGAACTCTACTATTCATCCTGCCAAGGACAGCACAGCACAGGTACACCGCGTCGCACCCGAACAGCATTTCAATCATCATTTGAATTGTTGACTTTGTGTAGTAGTGATGGCAACCGAAAACTAAGTAAGTACTCAAAACTAAGTACTTAGTTATTTTGAAACTAAGTACTTAGTTTCTTACTTACTTAGTTAAATTTTTCGGGAAACTAAGTATACTTACTCATACTCGTACTTAGTTTTCTCACCCAATACTTACTCGGTTTTCCACAGAAAACTGAGTACTCGGGTCTTACTTACTTAGTTTTACTTAGTTTCAGAAACCAAGTAAGAAACTAAGTAAGAAGGATTTTGATGGTTGGTTACTGTATTCTACTTGAAATTTCCTGCAAAGCTTCCTCATGTTCTAGAGTAGGATAGGGTATGGTAGGGTTGTACGTATAGATACTAG
>JAAEMK010000155.1 GCA_024225635.1 Desulfobacteraceae bacterium
CGCCGTCGTAGACGACGCGCGCGAATTAGTCCTCACTTGCGTTCGTAATAAGAAGTAAGCGGCTTCATCAAAACCCCGATCAAAACCCAAAACCGGAACGGATTGATGTGTGCAGGTGCGCACTCTGCAAAACGACCTGCACTGCACCTAGCCTCACTAAAATACGCGATGTAGTTTCGCTTTGGACGCGTGTGATTCTACGATACGATATTTTTTGCGTGAAGCGGAAAATATTTTACGCGTTCTAGTATACGTAATTGACGCGTTCTAGTGTACTGTTGCAGTAGTATGTATTTGGGCAAGCTAAAGGTACTTTTTCCGGTACATTTACAGGCGAAAAAACAGGGGCCACTCAAAAACGACCCTGTCACAGAAAAACGACTAAGTCCGAAAAAGGCAAAGGGGGGACCAAGGTGATTTTTCGGACTTAGTCGTTTTTTTCGAGATAATATTTTTCGGACTTAGTCGTTTTATTTTCGATATTTTTAATGACTACAGTAACCCAAGACTACAGTAACCCGACAATTGCATGTGCTAAAGGGAGGAATACCTCCGGATACGGATAGGAATACCTCAACCCCAAAACCTCATGTACTCAACGTGTATGCTTATACATAATGACGTCATCAGTATCATGCATGATAACAATGCATGAGTCATGCATGAAACTCGAAATGTGCACACTGAACAAAATGCACTGCAGGTAGCCTCAAGGGGGCTATACGACGAGCATGCGTGCATGATACAGTAACCGCGCATGATAACCATGCATGATGGATAAAATGACCTGCGCTTAGCCTCTTGGTGTGTGATACAGTAACCCAACGAACAAAATGCACTGCAGATAGCCTCTCAAGGGGCTATACGGCGAGCGTAAATGCATGACGTCATCGGACCGGATTTGCATATAATACACGCACAACAACCGGATTTGCATA
>JAAEMK010000156.1 GCA_024225635.1 Desulfobacteraceae bacterium
TGGGCAACAGTGGCATTGAAAATAACTCGCAAATTTCGGTCCGCTTGTGTATTGAAAACATAAGGAGAGTTATTAAGCGACATCTCGACAGCAGAAAAATATGCAACAGTGAAGTCTGGCAAAAATTTTCGCGCTTTATAGGTGGACATATGCTGCAATGTCATGCTACAATGTCATGTCCCACCACGAATTTACAATGTACGGTATTTTAGCATTAGGCAAATTTATTGATTACATGTTTCCAGCGAGCGACATATTTGGTTGAAAAGAAATTCTGTATCATATGTAGAAGTTTCTACATGGAAGTTGGAATTTATCCATTCCGTGACCATTTCATCGTTATCTTCTAAATTTTCCGAAAACTTGTTCAATATACAGTCCATGGGGACACCTTTCCAGCGTTGAACAGCAAAATAAATACAATAATGTCCACATACACTTGAAAACGGCCCCTGCAGTCGTTTGCTGTTGAAATTGCACTTCTTGAATTTCTTTAAGAAATTGTTTATTGCACGAACATTTGGAGGTAGTCCATAGGAATCAAAATATTCAACTGTATTGTTTATTACGAAAATTGCAACCCAATGGCTGCCAGGCTTTGTGGAAGGGTCCAGATTTACAACAATTGCACAAGGTTCAACGAAATCTGATGGTATTCTGTCACTTGGAAATACACCAAGACAACCTTTGCCAATGGTGTCTTTCAGTATCGAAAAGATTTGCATGTTATCCATATTGGTTAAGAATTAAA
>JAAEMK010000157.1 GCA_024225635.1 Desulfobacteraceae bacterium
GCGTCCAGGGGATTTGGAGGGACACCGTCGCCCACTGCAGGCAGAGCACCACCGCCACCAACACCGTCGGCAGGCGGAGGAGCAAGGACGTCGACGACGCCCACGTCGGCCAACGGGACCGCGTTGGGGTCTACGACTGTAGACGGGTCTACGACTGTAGACGGAGGCGGCTGTAGAGCGCGAAGTCGCCTTTGCTCCGCCTCGTCCTCGTCGACCTCTTCCCCATCTACGACGACGCGGACTCGCACCGTCTGGTCGTGATTGGCCGTGGCGTCGTGAAACTGGTCGTCCCCTGCACTGTGTAAGTGCGACTGCACTACTGTCCTCTCCCGACAAGGTCGACAGGCCCAGGCCTGGACTTCGAGCGGCGTCCTTCCCACATGTTTGGCATGAGCACGGCGGTGACACAAAGGACAAACGGCAAAAATGACTTTCCCGAGTCGGTGAATCAAAGGCTTGCCGCAGTCACAGCAGATGTCCTCGTCGCCGTGTTGGGTCGGAGTAGAAGTCGTTGCCTCTGTGTCAGGGTCGAAGACTGGACTAGTAGTAGCCGAAAGTCGCGAAGTAGCAGCCATATCGTTCTGCTCGTCGCCCATCGCTGTCTAGAAGACTCCAACACACGGTGAGTTCAAATTCAAAA
>JAAEMK010000158.1 GCA_024225635.1 Desulfobacteraceae bacterium
TAGTTGAATATATTGCATTTCAGTACCACCACTGGGCCCGCGTCATTTTGCTTTTCATGTAGATTGCATGCATGTACTTGATGCCAGTAGTTGAATATATTGCATTTCAGTACCACCACTGGGCCCGCGTCCGCCAGCGCCAGACGATGCTCCAACCCCCCCCCAGGACTGGACGCTTCACTGCGAAAGATGTGGGACACGGTGAAGTCCGCGGGAATGGGGGCGTGTGGCGTCAATTGCAGCTTCGATGACAACGGCACCGAATGGGCGTGCATTGTCGACAGTATCGATACCAAGTTGCACAACGTCGTGGTGTTCGACCCCACCGACTTATCGGCGCACACCGTCATAACGTGGCGGCTCAGCAGTTTTGGAGGGACCAAGAACAAAAAGTAAACTTGTGTATGTAAGTTTAGTACAAGTACAAAAGTATACTAAACTTTCGTACTCGTACTAAACTTATCAGAATAGGTAAACTTGTGTATTTATACTAAACGTGTACTAAACGACGACAACGACGACGACGACGACGATGACGACGACGACGACGACGATGACGACAATGACGACGATGACGACGACGATGATGATGACTTTCGTACTCATACTAAACTTATTGCAATAGGGTTGCCGCGATGTCTGAGTACACCGAGGTGCAGCCATCAGGCAAGACCGTCAGTAGTACAGCGGCCATGCAGTTGTTCGTCGAACAACAGACGAGTGCGATGTTGGTGGCCCAGAAGGCTGCCCAGAAGGCTGTGAAGAAGAAGAATTCGAAAGTGAGATAACATTCGTATTGCGGAGGACTTCATAATAGTTCTGATACATGATGCAGGAGCAACAAGTGACAGCCGCCGCCAGTGCAGATGGTCAGGCCGACGACGGAGCTGAGGGTCCTGCTGAGGCAGCTGGCGAGGAAGATGGCGACGATTCGGCACCGGCACCGGCCAAACTTACTGCGTACGTTGGGACTTTCCAATAACTTGATTGGTGTTCAAAACTGGATAAGTAAATGCGGTAATTACATGTTTTAGCGAATTCCTCACGAAGCTGGTCAGTCAGACTGCCAGTGTGTTTGCCCACGACCTCATCAGCCACCTCGACAACAACACCATCGACATCAAAGCTGCCCTCCAAGTCCTCTCTGAGAAAATCGAGTTGGAGCTTCAGCAGTCCGGTCTCGACTTGAACAAAGCTCTGAACTCGCTCAGGCTCTACAACGAGTGTGTTAGAGCGCTGGCTCAGCACATGTTCGGTTGTACAGCGGAAGTGAGGAAGGTCGCAGGCACCCTGAAGGAAGTAAGTGCCACTCTGAGTCAGACGAACGAGGTCATCTCGAAATTGGCCAGCGGTGAAGAACGTGCGAAAGAACAACACGACACCCTGGTTTTCTCGTTGGGTGAACTGACGGCTGCTGTCAAGGAGCTGGTTCAGCAGGTCGAACACAAGTTGTTGTTCTCATTCAGTGTACTTGAAATGCTACTCATTCAGTAAATGGTGCTACTTGA
>JAAEMK010000159.1 GCA_024225635.1 Desulfobacteraceae bacterium
CATCATACAATCACCATGGACAGACAGATTATCCACGACAGTACCTGTACAAGGGTAGTATATGCTTCAACAGTGAGTTGGCAAGTTACTTACCCAGGATACGTAGATACATACGTATGTACCACTGGTACTGTACCATATCTTGTTCGTGTTTTCTTCTTTTCTTCTTTTCTTAATCTGGTTTTGTTCAGTTATTAACAATTCCTTGTTCATTTAGAGGGATCCACGAGAGACGAGAGAGGGTCGTGCGTCAAGACGGCGAGGGACGGTCGAGCACTCTCAACATCAATTCGAATGGCGAGGTGGACTTCAGCAACCTCGGACCTCCATCGCTGCTGGACAAACTGAAAGAGATGGAGAAGAGTTTTCTTATGTGCTCGTCGGACTGTTTTCTCTCGTATGTGGAAAGTGCAGCTGGACCAGGCGGTGGTTTGGTATCCCTACAATAAAGGGTACCTACCTCCCCGTCCCCAGACGTGCTTTGCAACAGACCACCTGACTGGCTAGCCTAAGAATCGCTGGACACAAATTTTAATAGGGACGATTTACAATATACCTACTCAAATATTACTATATTTTGGGGAGCAGACTCACTTAAACTCTAGGAAGGGATGGACTCTATAATCGGACGGACTCAAATATATACCCCACCCCTTGAGTGAGCAGAATCGACTTGAGACTCGAATTGCTCAACGTTGACATCTGTGATCTCAGGGGAGATATTGGGAAGGATTTGA
>JAAEMK010000160.1 GCA_024225635.1 Desulfobacteraceae bacterium
AGGGGAGAGTTGTCCTGGCAACTGTCGATCGCAAGCATCTACGCTGCAGCTCTGGGTTGATGATGATGTTGACGTCCCTCACTGATGGTGAGGGGCTTTCCATGATGGGCACTTCGTTCCACGTCTCCTGATACGAACAATCCACGCGTGGCCGGCACCCGGGCGGGCCAGAGGCGTGGGGGGGGAAACCTCAAGCTAGAGATGAAACCCCCCCCGTCTGGTGTCGATGTTGTTCGAGTGGTCATCGTGTCCTTGACAAGAGGTGGGTTAGTGGGCCAGCTCTTCACGATCTGCTTCAGACCTCAGGGTGGTGGGCGGGGAAGTTTTGAACTTTTCGGCTCGTGTTGATTCTCGCGTGCTGCTGAACGCACGCTGGAGTTCGAGGAAGATTCACGAAACGAAATATGATGTTGATCACGTTGGTCCTCGTAGTCGATAGGTGGTGCGCTCTCTGTAGCCCACAACCACTGAGCTGGCGCTCTGTTGGACGCTGATAAGGGGGGCTCTGTACTTGCCCCTCCGCCGTTGGCCTCCTCTCCCACGCTCAGCACATACAGTTACACTGACACTGCTGAGCTCGTTCGCTCTGGCCTTACGGCTACAGGTCAAGTGTAATCCATTTGTTGCTATCTTCGTAGGTTCTTCTCTCGTTGTCGTTGGCTTGAGCTGCACGGCATTTGACGCGCTGGGAGACCACAAGCGAGGCTTGTCTCTCACGTATATGAAGGCGATCG
>JAAEMK010000161.1 GCA_024225635.1 Desulfobacteraceae bacterium
TCAGCTTTCTCAAAGAAGCAAACTACTCCATGGAGTGCCAGGTGGACAAGGGCCAGAACTACTCTCTGACCGGTGGCAGGGACGAGTTCGCTGAGATGGGAGGGGAGCTCATCGAGTGCTACAAGCACTGCGGGGACTCCCTCTTCCACTCCATGTCTGCCATCATCACGGCACGCCCCATGAAGTGGACCTGCAAAGCCTGCAGGAGCACCATCACCCCACCCAAGGAGCTGGACACCGCCCAGGACGAGGTGTGCCCCAACGGATGCGGCAACTCCGGGGCCGACACCCTGAGGGAGCACCTGGTAGTGTGGCTGAGGGCCATAAAGTCTCTCTCCAACTTCACCATGGACAAGGAGAAGACGGTAGTGCCCGTCAACTACACCGACCTGGGGGAGAAGCTGCTCTACCCCCACGGGATGCCCAGGGGCATGCTTGCACTAGCCGACCCCACACCCATGGCAGAGGACCGGCAGTGCAACTGCGAGGCCGACCCAGTGGTCGTGCCCAACCCTGACGAGACCGCTGAAGGTGGCAACGCCAACAACGGTACTGAGGGCGAGGACATGGACACGGTGGAACAGGAACTGCCCGAGCTTGGATCTGAGCCGCTGCTCAAAAAGTTCGGCAGTTCTTGCAAGCTTGAGAACCTTCTCAGAAAGGTCAGCATTGGGTACAGCAAGGCCCTCCTGAGCCAACGCCTCTCTGGGGTAGAGGCAAAGGAAGCCCTCTGCATCACAGTGTACCTGAGGCACCTGACTGAGAACCCGGGAATGAGCCTCCCCGCCAACTTGCCCGAGAGCATCCAGACCCTGTCAGAGAAGGTCCTCAAGGAGAGGCTGGCTCATCTCAAGTCAAAATCTCTGAGGAAGACCAGATTTGAGAAGAATGGTGCTGACATGAAACTGCACGCAGGCGTTTCCAAGGGACTAAAGAGGCGCAAGCTTTCTGCAGACCCCAATGGAGACGGATTGGCGTCCCCCCTGCCAAGCAGCCCAGGCTCTTCACCCTCACCGTCGCGGAGACGGTGAAGATCATGGGACAGTTTGTCCAGGCCACTACTATGGCTGGCTCTGACAAGCTGCTCAATGCCCATAAGACCATGGAGTCCATCCTGGCAAGGAATGAGCTGGCTAAGAAGAGTGCAGCTGAGGTTCAGATCACAGAACCTGAGGTAGCTCCTGTTGCCTTAGCGCCTGCTGAACCTCCAGTGGTTGAGCAAAGGGACCCCGAACCTATCAGGCTTCCAAAGGCTCCCCAGCCCAAGGCACCTAGAGGTAAGGGTAACCAGCGCTCTACAAGAGGGAAGGCCCCAGCTAGGCCCATGAAGTTCCTCAGTCCTCCTCCCCCACTTGGAGCCATGGAGGTCAGGGGTAGGAGTGGCTTCAACGAGGGGAGGGGAGGGAGGGACAACATGGCCAGCAGGGTTGGCAGTATTGAGAGATCCCCCCCTGTGAATGAAATCTCCTTTGACAGGCCCATCAGGTGTACCAACTCTTCTTACGGAAGGTACTGTGGCACCTACAATTTTGTAGAGGCACCTTACTGTAAGGGATGCGGAATACCTTATCCCAATGGAATGCCAAGGGAGATTCACCAGCGCCCCCGCGACGGATCCGGTAGGCCAGGAGGCATGGGTCGCGATAGGAACTGGAAGTGGGGTCAAAATTAAAAGGGGGAAAATTTAAATTAACAGCCCCCTTAGGATTATTGGCAAAATCCCAGCTCAGGGGTTAGCTTAACTTGGACCACATTATTAGGAACATTTTAACACTTACTGAAGTGTGGGGGTAAAAAAAGGCAGGCCTAGCTAATTTAGTCAATCCGTGGTCATCAAAAAAAAA
>JAAEMK010000162.1 GCA_024225635.1 Desulfobacteraceae bacterium
TCGTCTTCCGTCGTCGTCGTTCAAACAAACAAGCCAGAGGGACAATAAGAAGTACGGTACCTTCGAGTTGGAGGGACACTGATAGGAAGTCTTGTCCAAGTTGAGACTGGTGAGGCTGCGGTTGAGTTTGACGGCCAAGTGAAGAGCCAGCAAGCCGGCGGACTTTATTTCCGCGTTGTCGCGCATGTCAATCCTCAGCACCGACGTGCTGTCCGCCACGTACTCGGCCAACGCCACTGCGCCTGTCAAGTGAAGAACGGAAAATAAGTCACTTCCAATTAGGGATTGATCGGAAATGAATTTCATTCACGTATTCCCGTATTCACGTATTCCCGTATTTACCCATTCACGTTTTTCCCGTATTATTCACGTATTCACGCATTTCGCTCCATTCAAAAACTACAGTTCTGGCGAAGTGCCGGAACAATTATCCATGTCCTAAAGTTTATAAAGATATCGTTTTAAGCCTATTGAGCACCCGGCTGCGGTGCTTGAGACATAATCTTGTGCAAAATACCAAAGTTTTTTATCTGACAGTGGTTTTATCTTTGGCTTAATTTGACTTCAATCCATTGAAGTGAGGTAGCGTTTCTTGTTTCTGGACTCAGTTTGTTGTCTCACAAGTAGAGTTGATGATAAAATTATTAAAAA
>JAAEMK010000163.1 GCA_024225635.1 Desulfobacteraceae bacterium
AAACCGTTTGCCCAATCAGGGGAGAGTTCAGGGAGGCAATGGAAGGTAGTGAAAAAGCCATGCTTTACTCCGGGCGGTCAGTAACCGGCACAGAGTAAAGCAAAGTGCTCTGGAACGATTTGATATAACTCAGCCCTTGTGGAGGCCTTCTTCCACTGCCCAAACGGCCACTTCCACCCTTGAGCGCAGGTTCAGTTTCTTCAGCAGGTGTTTCACATGGACTTTCACGGTGCCGTCGCTGATGTCGAGCTTGCGACCAATCATCTTGTTTGAAAGGCCCTCTGCAATCAGCCGCAAGATATCCTTCTCCCGCGGTGTCAGGCTGTCGAAATCCGGGCGTGATGCCTGTTGGGGCTTGTTGGAGCGCAGGGCCTCGGCCAGCAGGGTAGTCAATCGGTCACTGATCACCATTTTGCCGACCGCCGCCTGATGAAGCTGGTTGATCATGTCTTCCGGTTCCATGTCCTTCAGCAGGTAGCCGTCCGCACCGGCCCGGAGTGCCGCCACCACGTCATCCTCCTGGTCCGACACGGTGAACATCACAATGCGGGAGCTGATGTTCTGTTCCCGAAGTCTTCTGAGCGCTTCGATGCCGTCCATTTCGGGCATGTTCAGGTCCATCAGGATCAGGTCGGGCTCCAGTTCGGTGGCCAGCCGGATGCCGTCGGCAGCGTTACTGGCCTCCCCGGCCACGCTCATATCGTCTTCCATATCGATCAACTGTTTGATGCCCTGGCGAAGAAGCGGGTGATCGTCGATCAACAGAATACTTGCGGGTGACTCAGACATCGGGTTCTCTCTTTTGGTCAGGCATTTGATGCTTCTGTGGGAATCAGGTTTCGGCTTTTGGGAACAAATCCCAGGGTGACTTCCACACCCCCTTCATCCCGGTTGCTTACTTCGACCTTGCCGCCCAGGGTCCGGGCGCGGTCCTGCATGATGATCAGGCCATAATGATTGACGGGCTGGTCGCTACCGGGCAGGCCCTTGCCATTATCCCGGATCCGCACCCGTACTTGTGGCGATTCGAACAGAACATCCACGGTTATGTCCGTGGCATCTGCGTGTTTGACCGCGTTGGCCAGGCCTTCCCTCACAATCTGCAGGGTATGGATCTCTTCATTTGGC
>JAAEMK010000164.1 GCA_024225635.1 Desulfobacteraceae bacterium
CTCGGGTGACCTTTTTGCTTTACCGTCCATGGGTTGAACGGTGCAAAATTTTGAATAAGCGCCCAGGCACGAATACTGAGATTGGCAGATTCTAATGTCCCATGAAAATATTGGGTACTAAAAAGGTGGCGATCCATTCGCTGCATGAGCCGATCAATCATGTTACTGGTTCTCTGTGATCCCGGAAAATCATATGCCTTGGTCAATTGCGGCATTTTTTCCCTGAGTTTTCCGATTTTTTCCAATATAATGTCTGGAACCTTAGTTTTTGAGCACCATTCAGAGAGTCTCCGGACTCTTTGGGAAAATGAGGACTTTGAATCCGCTTCATAACAATCCCAAAGCTTGGTGGCCACAGTATTGAACACCTCCTTGTACTTTTTTTTGGAACGATCACGAATGCCGATATAAATATGTAAAAAGCATGCAATTACAGTGATCTGCGGGAAAAGTGTTTTCCATGATTTTTGAGTGGGAAGCCAACCATCTGTGTTGACCGTCTCCGGCTTGTAGCCGGGAATAACGGATTCAACTTCTTCTTTGAAGATCCCGTAAGCCTTTGTCAGCTGCTTTTCGGAAGCACTTTCGGACACGCAAGCCCCCAGGATGCAATTGTTTGCGGCGGTGGCGGCTATGTAGGTCTTGTTCCCCAAAAGGCGTGTGTGCTTTTCATCAGCGACTATGTGCGTTGACAGTTTGTTTGTCGATTTAATCGTTGTTCCTACGATACTGTTCCGGCCCAGTGATGTTTCCAGGCGATACCAGTACATGGCATCCTTTCCATAGCAGTAGCTCAACGCCCAGAACGGAACGACAAATTTTCTTAAAAACAAAGGCTTTTCAACATCTTCTACGAACCCAGTCATATAAGGCATGGCAAAAGAGGGCCTTATCGAATAGCTGATACCGGAAATGATTATCCTTCGGATTTTGAGATTCATTTTTTTGGAGACCCTGATCTCTTTCATCTTAAATCCAGAATTTATTTCAGGA
>JAAEMK010000165.1 GCA_024225635.1 Desulfobacteraceae bacterium
AAAAATCGGCCGAATTCGCATTCAGCGACCTCTAATTACCCCACTTTTGACGTTTTCCCCATTGAAATCAGCCTTCTTGACTTTTTTGTGATAACAGCTTACAACACTGATAACGGCTTACTGATAAGAGCTACGCAAAAAAATCTGCCGAATTCGCATTCAGCGACCTTGATTACCCCACTTTTGACGTTTTCCGCGTCAAAATCGACCTTCTTTGGAGAAATTGCTTTTTGGCTGCATCTTTTTTACAGTATTTTTTTTGACCGAAATTGCATATCTAATTTGCATACCTCCTGCATTGGATAACTTCTGTGCCCTTCGACCATATGCCTGCAAAGTTTCAGCATCCAGCTCGCTCTCGTTTGCCCCACTTTTGACGTTTTCCGCTTCGAAATCAGCCTTCTTGAGTTTTGGTGATAACAGCTTATGACACTGATAACGGCTTACTGATAAGAGCTACACCAGAAATTCTGCCGAATTCGCGTTCGGCGACCTCGATTACCCCACTTTTGACGTTTTCCGC
>JAAEMK010000166.1 GCA_024225635.1 Desulfobacteraceae bacterium
CGGGTATTGGTCCGGCCAAGGCCTTTGGATGCGGATTGATGCTGGTTCGCAGAATTTGAAAGGATCATTAATATGCTCCCAAAACTCAAACCCATAGCAATCAAAGAGCGCACTTCAATTATTTTCATTGAAAGGGGACAGATCGATGTGATTGACGGAGCCTTTGTGGTGGTGGATAAAAACGGCGTCCGAACTCATATTCCGGTGGGCAGTGTAGCTTGTATTATGCTGGAGCCGGGCACACGACTTTCCCATGCTGCCGCCACATTAGCCGCCCGGACCGGCACTTTGCTGGCCTGGGTTGGAGAAGCTGGTGTCCGGCTTTATTCAGCCGGTCAGCCCGGCGGGGCCCGGTCGGACCGTTTGCTTTATCAGGCTCAACTTGCATTGGATGATAAGGCCAGGTTGGCTGTGGTTCGAAAAATGTATGAAATGCGTTTCGGGGAAAAACCGCCGGCAAAACGCAGTGTCAAACAATTGCAGGGCATTGAAGGGGCACGGGTCAAAGCCTTGTACCAGGAGATGGCCAAACGTTATGGCATCAAATGGACCGGTCGCAATTATGACCCTGCCAATTGGTCTGACGGAGATCTTGTGAACAAATGCTTAAGTGCTGCGACAGCCTGTTTATACGGTGTGACTGAAGCCGCAATTCTTGCAGCGGGCTATGCCCCGGCAATCGGATTTATTCATACCGGGAAACCCCGGTCTTTTGTGTTTGATATTGCCGATATTTATAAATTCAATACTGTAGTGCCGGTGGCATTTCAAGTTGCTGCCAAATGTCACGGTAATTTTGAACATCATGTCCGCATTGGATGCCGTGATATGTTCAGACAGACAAAACTTTTGAAAAAAATTATTCCATTAATCGAGAAAGTGCTGGCTGCCGGTGGTATGAATCCCCCAAAACCGTCCGAAGAGTCGGTTACTCCAGCCTTTCCTGATCCTGAAAGGATTGGTGATGCTGGTCATCGTACTTGAAAATTCTCCGCCCCGCCTGAGGGGACGGATGGCTGTTTGGCTCTTGGAAGTAAGGGCCGGTGTGTACGTGGGCAACCTATCCCGGCGGGTGCGGGATATGTTATGGAATCAGGTGTGCGACGGAATCGAAGACGGCAATGCTGTGATGGTTTGGAGCACCAACACGGAATCCGGCTATGATTTTCAAACCATCGGTAAAAACAGAAGGATTCCTGTTGAGTATGATGGATTGCGTTTAGTGTCTTTTTTACCGTTGAAGAATGAGCTTGAAGGTATTGATAAATGAGGCTTATTTAGGTGAGAAATTATAGATAAACGCACATGGATTGATGCTCATCTCATCATTATTAATAAGCGGAAGGTGTCAATTCATGCGTCCTGAACTATAGTATGATGCTCTTTGACAATTCAATTGGAAAAAATGCTGTTGAAAAGTTGTGTTTTCTGCTGCAAAAAGTTGGTAGAATTTGCCTGGTTGATTTTTCTAAATCAATTCAGGTGGTTGCAGGAAGTATGTTCCCCACACCTGTGGGGATGAACCGATCGAATTGCCCTCATCGAGGAGAACATGGGCATGTTCCCCACACCTGTGGGGATGAACCGGAGCGATATGCGCCGAAGCGGGACAATCACGGATGTTCCCCACACCTGTGGGGATGAACCGCTTCACATTCATTTTCCATAATGATTCATCTCATGTTCCCCACACCTGTGGGGATGAACCGGCCATTGGAAATGGACAGGTTCCAGCAGTGGAATGTTCCCCACACCTGTGGGGATGAACCGAATGTTTTGGCTCAGATAAGGAAGCTGAAATGATGTTCCCCACACCTGTGGGGATGAACCGGTCAAGAAGCAAGCCGGGGACTTTATCCTGAAATGTTCCCCACACCTGTGGGGATGAACCGATTTGTAAGTTGGGTACCTGGGGGTTGATTGAATGTTCCCCACACCTGTGGGGATGAACCGCCCGGTGTCTTCATCATAGCCGTCTTTTTGTGATGTTCCCCACACCTGTGGGGATGAACCGTCAACAATCAGAGCAGCAACGTACTCCTCGGCATGTTCCCCACACCTGTGGGGATGAATCGCAAATATTACCGAATCTGCGATGCGTAAATTGAAACGGATTATAGTCCTTTGGTTTTTTTGATATATTAAGCCGTTTTTCCTGAAGAGGAGATTGTTATTTTTTCTTTTGCCAGGCTTTACGCTATTATAGCGATGAGAAAAAATGGGTTCGTTGGGGTGGTGGGGCTCTGACATCCGCAATTTGCGATATCAAGGTGCAGGTTTGGTAAAAACTGATTAGCGGAGACGTTCGCTTTCTTATTCATTCGTACATAGCGACGGCTTTTTTGCTCACCAGGTAATTGAGGCTGGACATAAGGATGACGACGGTATATGTAAGAAGATTTAACCTTATTAACGCTGGGAGCATAACGCTTGCGGCAAAAACCCTTGAGGAGGAATTTCGTATGAAACCGGTGTCAACATCGATCGTCTCCCTGATCCTTGGAGCCTTCTTTCTTGCAACGGTTCCGGTCCTGTCCGGAACTGCATCGGCCAAGGGGGTCAACATGACCTACAGCAACTTTTTCCCCCCCAGCCATGTCCAGAGCAAACTGGCGGAGTCATGGTGCAAGGAGGTGGAGAAGCGAACCAACGGTGAGGTCAGGATCTCCTATTTCGCCGGCAATACATTGGTTAAAGCGGCCCAGATTTATGACGGCGTCGTTACCGGCCGGACCGACATCGGCATGTCTTGTCTCCTCTATACCCGGGGGCGGTTTCCGTTGATGGATGTCATCAACCTTCCCTTTGGTAATCCCAGCGGACGGTTTGCCACTGCCGTGGTGAACGAGCTTTACGATAAATTTAAACCGGCTGAGCTTTCCGATACAAAGATGATGTTTCTCCATGCCCACGGCCCCGGATTCATCCACACCCAGCACAAGGCGGTCAAGACCCTGGAGGATCTCAAGGGCTTGAAAATCCGGTCCACCGGATCGGTTGCCGGAATGATCAAGGCCCTGGGTGCGACGCCTGTGTCCATGCCCATGCCGGAAGTGTACCAGGCCCTTCAGAAGGGCGTTGTGGGGGGGGCTGTCTATCCCGAGGAGACCAACAAGGGATGGAAAATGGGTGAGGTTACCGATTATACGATTGCCTGTTATCCCACGGCCTATTCTGTCGGGTTTTTCGTGGTCATGAACCAGCGCAAGTGGGACTCCCTGTCCGATGCGGCCAAGACCGCCATCAATGATATCAACCGTGAGTGGGCGGCAAAGCACGGGGCTGCCTGGGATGAGAGCGATTATGAAGGGGCGGGGTTCTCCCTTGGCCTCGGCAATTCCATGATCGGCATTGATCCCGATGAGGCCAAGCGTTGGAAAAAGGCCGTGACACCCGTGTTTGACACCTACCTTGAGAAGACAAAGAAACGAGGGGTTGACGGAAAAGGAGCCCTGGAGTTCCTCAACGACCGCCTGGACGATAACGCCAAGGGCAAGTTCGAGAGCAGTTATCTCTAAACGTTCATAAAAAACGGTTCCCACCCCCCCGGGCCGGCAGCACGGTTTGAGATGTTGCAGGTTTAACGGCCTGTTGCGGGGTGGGGGACCGTTCGACTGTTATATAAGGAAAGATTGATGATTAACAGGTTATCTGGGTTTATGCGAATGGTCTCCGGCATTATGCTGGTGGCCATGATGCTTGTCACCTGCACCGATGTGGTGGGCAATTTCTTTGGATTTCCGGTGCTGGGATCGGAAGAGATCGTTTCTCTCATGGCGGCCCTTCTCATTGCCTTTGTGCTTCCCGCGGCCCATGCCGACAAAGCCCATATCGGGGTGGACATTCTCTACATGAAGCTTCCGCCGAAGATCAAGCGGATCAACAACGCAATCCTGTCGGTTCTGATGATCGGCTTTTTCGGCCTCATGACCTGGGAGTGCTGCAACTACGGCGCCCAGCTCAAGCGGATCGGCCAGGTGTCGGCCATCCTGGAGATTCCCACCTTTTATATTATCTATGCCGTGGCATTTGGCTGTAGCGCACTCACCCTTGTGGTGGCGGCCCAGCTGGCAGGCATTGTGCGAGGTGACCGCCATGAATGAGTATGTACTGGTCGGACTTATCGGCATTGCCGTGCTGCTGCTGCTCTTTTTCACCCGGCTGGCCGTGGCCTATGCCATGGGCTTGGTGGGGTTTGCCGGGTACTGGTACCTGACAAATTTCACGGCGGCCGTTTCCCTGCTTTCCAGGGATATGTTTGACGTGTTCTCCTCCTACAGCCTTGCCCTGGTTCCCCTGTTCGTCTTCATGGGGTTCATTGCCTACTATTCAGGGGTGAGCGCCAAGCTCTACGATGTGGCCTACAGGTGTATGGGACGGGTCAGGGGAGGGCTTGCCATGGCCACCGTGGCCGCCTGTACCGCCTTTGGGGCGATCTGCGGCTCCACCACGGCAACGGCCGCCACCATGGGCACCATCGGGCTGCCCGAGATGAAGCGCTATAACTACGGCCAGCGGCTTGCAACGGGCTGTGTGGCGGCGGGCGGCGGCATCGGCGTGCTCATGCCCCCCAGCGTCATCCTCATCATCTACGGCATCCTGACCCAGCTTTCCATCGGCAAGCTCTTTATCGCGGGCATCATTCCCGCCTTTCTCATTGCCGGGCTCTTTATCGTGGCCATTGTGGTCTACTGTTCCATGTACCCGGAGCAGGGGGCCAGGGGGGAAAACTTCACCCTGAAGGAGCGGGTTTGTGCTTTGCTGGAAATATGGGAGACTGCGGTTGTGTTTTTTGTTGTCATGGGGGGAATGTTCTTCGGGTTTTTCACCCCGACCAAGGCCGGGGCCGTGGGGTCGTGCGCCCTGCTGGTCATAGCCGTCGCCCAAAGGAAACTCTCCTGGCGGAACTTCAAGAACGCTGTCTACGATACCCTCAAGACCTCGGCCATGGTGATCATGCTCGTGGCGGGGGCGACCATTTTTGGTCATTTCCTCGCCCTGACGCGGATTCCCATGGAGGGAGCCAACCTGGTGGCGACCCTGAACTGGCCGGGATGGGCCATCATCACCTTTATCTGCTTCATCTACCTGATCGGCGGGTGTTTCATCGACGCCCTGGCCCTGATCACCCTGACCATTCCGATCTTTTATCCCATCGTGCAGAGCCTTGGCTACGACCTGATCTGGTTTGGCGTGATCATCGTGCTCATCACCCAGATGGGCATCATCACACCGCCCGTGGGGGTTAACGTCTATATCGTCAAGGGCCTTGACCAGGAGGTGCCGCTGGAGGAGATCTTCATCGGCGTGATTCCCTTTCTTATTGCCCTGTTTGTGGGAACGGCGATCATGATCATGTTTCCCTCCATTGCCACATTCCTGCCGAACCTGATCCGGTAGGCCTGAAGGATATCAAAGTGTATGCCACTGCAATGGGCAGTGGCATACACTGTCTTTCATATCTTGAACTGCCGGACCATTTCATCCAGTCCTTCGGCAAGCCTGGAGAGTTCCCGGGCGCTTTGGTTGACCTGGTGGCTGCCTGAATTCATCTCCTCGGCAGCCTGGCTTACCTCTGCAACATCCCGGGTTACCTGCCCGGCTACGGTGGAGGTTTGATTCACGTTTTCGTTTACTTCCTGGACCCCGGCCGCGGCCTGGCTGACGTTGTTTGAGATCTCCTGGGTGGTGGCGGATTGTTCCTCAATGGCAGAGGCAACAGTGGTGACGATATCGTTGGTTTCATCAATGACGGTCACGATGGTCCGGATGGCGGTTACGGATTCCGCGGTAGTTCCCTGGATGCCTGAAATTTTTGAATTGATCTCACTTGTCGCCCGGGCCGTCTGTTGCGCAAGAACCTTGATCTCTTCGGCCACAACCGCAAACCCCTTACCGGCCTCTCCGGCTCTTGCTGCTTCAATGGTTGCATTCAACGCCAGGAGGTTTATCTGTTCTGAAATATCAGCTATGGTTTCCGTCACCTTGCTGATCTCTTCAGATGCCTTACCAAGTTCGTTCACCTTGCCCGAGGCCTGCCGGGCCTGTTCAACCGCCCTTTGGGTGGTTGTGCTGCCCTTGGCCGTATTGTTTGAAATCTCATGGATGGTTGCTGTCATCTCTTCCGATGCGGCAACGATCATCTGAATATTGGTGGTGGTCTGCTCGGTTGCGGCTGCGACATTGTTCATGTTGGTGCTCATCTCCTCGGCAGCCGCCGCCACGGTACCGGATTTCTCAGCGGTCTGTTCCGAGTTGGAGGAGATCTGTTCCGAAATCGCAGAGAGCTCCGTGGATGAAGATGTCAGGGTCTGAACCCCGGTTGCGATATCTTTGAGCATCTCTTTCAAGGTCGATGACATGTTGTTCAATGACTCCGCAAGCAGGCCGACCTCATCTTTCTGGTGAAGATCAAGGGTTTGGGTGAAATCCCCTTTCGCCATGTTGTCGGCCATGTCCACTGCCTGGGAGATCGGCCTTGTGATCAACCGGATGATCAGGGCGCTGAACGTTATTCCTATGGCTGCGGCCACGGCAATGATGATCCCAAGGGAAAATTTTGCCGTCCTTCCCTTGGTTATCATATCTTTTTCCAGTGCATGCTTATGTTCTTCAATCTGATTTCTTAACTGTTCGAGTATGGAGGTAGTGGTTTCCAACGCCGGCATGGTTTCCGTGTCAAACACCACCTCAGCCTTGTGTTGAGCCTCATCAATTTCAAATTCCAGGGTTTCAAGCTGTTGAAACAATGCCTCCAGGCTTTCATAGGCTGGAACGGTTTGCCTTGTGAAAATTTCATTTTTTTCGTCCGTGGTTTGCGCATTGGCTATGGCCGTTGCTGATGCATGCAGCTTTTCATGGGGCGACTCTATTTTTTTAATCACGGCTGCCAATTCAGGCCATTCGCGGATTATTGTTTTGACATCCACGGAGTTTAACCACTGTGCGAATTTGCAGTTTGTATGATCTGTTTCCACAGTAAGCTCCGAGGAGTTTATTATTGCAGCAGAGACATCCTGCATCCATTTTAAATGATCTGCAAGCCTGTGGGACAACTCAAGACTCAACCCGGGATGGTTCTGACGCCAGTGCCCCTTAATCTTTCCGGCTGATTCATGGAGCTCTTTATGGGGGGCTTTGATATTTTCTATGGTATTTTTCATCTCGGGAGTCAGGCTTGATAGAAGTTTGGCATCGTCGCTGTCCAAAAATTTACCCAGGGCGCATTGGGTGTGGTCCAGTTGAGCGTCAAGGGTTTTACCATTTTCAACAAAGAGATCTTCTATCTGAAGCGCCCATTTAAGATGGTCGACCTCCCTGTGCAATATTTCATTGCTGTATTCTGCTCCAATGGCAAATCTCTGGTTGTTGTGCAGTATGGCGTTTATGAGAAATATGGAGACGCCCCCTGCGATAAGGATGGATAGAATCAGAAAACCGGTTAAGGTCCGTAATTTTGTTTTAATGGTTAAATTCTTGATCAATGAAAGCCCTCCCTATTCCATGGAAAAGTTACCCGCTTGTGAAGCTTAAGCTCGGCCTGTGAACCCGTATGCCAAATCATTAGGAATGCTTGTCAGAAGCCGTCGTTTTTTAATTTTCAAAACAATGAAGAGATAAAAAGCATTCTTTATTGTTATTTACTTAGCCTGCTCAGGGATATTGTGTCAATTTGTTTTTGTTTTCCGGGGGGGAGGCTGTCAAAGTGTATGCCACTGCAATGGGCAGTGGCATACACTGTCTTTCATATCTTGAACTGCTGGACCATTTCATCCAGTCCTTCGGCAAGCCTGGATAGTTCCGAGGCGCTTTCGTTGACCTGGTGGCTGCCTGAATTCATCTCCCCGGCCGCCCGGCTTACTTCGGCAACATCCCGGGTGACCTGCCCGGCAACGGCGGTGGTCTGATTCACGTTTTCGTTCACCTCCCGGACCCCGGAGGCCGCCTGGCTCACATTGCTTGAGATCTCCTGGGTGGTGGCGGATTGTTCCTCGATGGCGGAGGCAACCGTGGTGACGATATCGTTGATTTCATCGATGACGGCCACGATGGTCTGGATGGCGGTCACCGATTCCGCGGTGGTGCCCTGGACCCCTGAAATCTTTAAATTGATCTCACTTGTCGCCTCTGCCGTCTGCCGGGCAAGGTGTTTGATCTCGTCCGCCACAACCGCAAATCCTTTCCCGGCTTCACCGGCCCTGGCGGCTTCAATGGTTGCGTTCAACGCCAGGAGGTTTATCTGTTCGGAAATATCCGCGATGGTTTCCGTTACCTTGCTGATCTCTTCAGACGCCTTGCCAAGATCGTCCACCTTGCCCGATACCTGCCGGGCCTGTTCCACCGCCCTTTGGGTGGTGGTGCTTCCCTTGGCCGTATTGTTTGAAATCTCCTGGATGGTCGCCGTCATCTCTTCCGATGCGGAAACGATCATCTGAATATTGGTGGTGGTCTGGTCGGTTGCCGCCGCCACGCTGTTCATGTTGGTGGTCATCTCCTCGGCAGCTGCCGCCACGGTATTGGATTTATCGGCTGTCTGTTCCGAGTTGGAGGTGATCTGCTCTGAAATCGCCGATAGCTCCGTGGATGAGGAGGTCAGGGTGTGAACCCCGGTGGCGATGTTTTTGATCATCTCTTTCAAGGTGGCGGACATGTTGTTCAATGAGTCCGCAAGCAGGCCCACTTCATCTTTTTGCTGAAGATCAAGGGTTTGGGTGAAATCTCCCTTTGCCATGCTGTCGGCCATCTCCACGGCCCGGGCGATCGGCTTTGTGATAAGCCGGATGATCATGGCGCTGAATACCATGCCTATTGATATGGCCAGGACAATGATGGTCCCCAGGGTGATTTTTGCCGTCTTTCCCTTGCTTGCCATCTCGTTTTCCAGTTTATGCTCATGGGCCTCAATATGATCCCTCAGCTGTTTGAGCAGGCCGGTGGTGGTCTCCAATGCCGGCATGGTTTCATTGTCAAACACCATTTCAGCCTTGTGCTGGGCCTCTTCCAGGTCAAATTCCCGGGTCTCAAGGGCTTCAAACAATAGGGCAAGACGCTCATAGGCAGGAACGGTTTGTCCCGTGAAAATTTCATTTTTTTCATCCTGGGTTTCCGCATTGGCTATGGCCAGTGCCGAGGCATGCAGCTTTTCATGGGGCTCCTCGATTTTTTTGATCACAGCCGCGAATTCAGGCCACTCCCGGATTATTTCCTTGACCTTCACGGTGTTCAGCCATTGGGCGAATTTACATTTTTTATGATCCGTTTGCACATCAAGTTCCGAGGATGTAACTATCGCGGTGGAGACATCCTGCATCCATTTCAGATGGGCGGAGAGTATGTGGGACAACTCAAGGCTCAACCCGGGATGGTTCTGGCGCCAGAGACCCTTGATCTTACCGGCGGATTCGTGGAGCCTCCTGTGGGGGGCTTCGATTTTTTCAAGGGTATCCGCCATCCCGGGATTCAGGCTTGCAAGATGCCGGGCATCGTCGCTTTCAAGAAATCTGCCCAGGGAGCATTGGGTATGATCCAGTTGGGCATCAAGGGTTTTATAGTTGTGGGAGAAGAGATCCTCTATCTGAATCGCCCATTTGAGGTGATCAATCTCCTTGTGCAGGATTTCCGCGTTGTACCCGGCTTCAACGGCAAATTTGTGGCTGTTGTGCAGTATGGCGTTGATGAGAACCGTGGAGACGCCTCCGGCAACGAGAATGGATAGAATCAAAAAACCGGTCAAGGTCCATAATTTGGTTTTAATGCTCAAATTTTTAATCAATGGAAGCAATCCCCCCTTTTAAATTACAAAATCCAACTGACTTTCAATCTCAGAGACCCTATCGGCCGCCATGGTAAAGTCTTTAGAAACCTTGTCATTAGGATTTATGCATTTATGCTCAAAAAGCAACAAAAAAATGAAATTGTATTATTTGCTTTGTGTTCCGGCAGGCTGTGTTGTGGAGGGGGGGATGCCCATGGAAAGCTTCGGGGGCATCCCCCATGACCCGCCACAGTTAGTTCCTTCAGATAATATTCCTTATCTTATTCTGTCTTTAACCCAATGGGAGGCGCTGGCGGGGTTTGATCCCCCGGGGTATATTCTTTGACCTTTGACAACTCACTTTCTCCAATAGCATTATAGGTTGTGACAGCAAAATAGTAGGTGGTGTTCGGAGTAAGCGATATCGAATCAAGAGAATAGGATAAAACATCTTTCCCAACGGTTGCGATTAAAGTCATGGACTCTTTATTCAGCGCATTCTTATCATCTCCATAATATATTTTAAAACCATCTATGTTTCCGGAAGCTTCCCATTTAATTGTTGCGGCAAGCGACGTTGAGCCCGCTATGAAGATCAAGGTTATAAGCAGCATCAAAATTGAGCACGATTTATTCTTTCGCATTTTTAAATCTCCTTATATTTAGTCCAATATACGGCTCTATTTTTCTACAACCAGGATGGTATACATATCCCCCTTGCCATTGGAACCAAAGGTCATCCGGCCGGCAGGGAAAGTCTTCATATAGACACTCATATTTCGATAGAATTTAAAATCATAACCCGTATCAGTAAAATCTTCCATGCCGACCGGCATGGAACTATTCAAATCATCCAAAATTACATATACGCCGGCAGCCCGGTTCAAATTAAAACTTAATAAGTTGTTATAACCTTTTGAATACGCATCTCTGTGTGCAGTCTGAATATATGTTGCATTTTCAAGTTCTGCTGGAACTTTCAAATAAATGTATTTAGTCCGATCCGAATAGGCCTGGGCGCCGGATTCCAAACCGGTTTTAATAAAATAGCTCCGGCCTGTGGCCACATCAAGATCTGTGATAAGCTCTTCTCCGGGTAAAGGTGGGGCTGGTGCTGGGACCGGGCCTGCTTGTTTTGAGACCTCCTGGGATAAACCACTTTCGTTGCCGGATGTATCGACGGCAGAAACAGCAAAATAGTATTTTTTCCCATCGTCTAAATTCATAACTGTATATTCAGTGATATTGCCGACAGGTATAGGCAAACCATAATCCCGTGAGGCTGTTCCATAATAGACCCTGTAACTTGCCATATCCGTTTCTGAATTCGGCTGCCAGGACAGCTTTACACTCCCGGCACCTGCTATATTCGGTATGTGGATTGCTGCCAAAATCAAGGTCAATACTATGAAAGTATAATATTTACTTTTCATTTTACCCTCCATAAAAATTTAACATTTATGTATCATAAGTTAAACCCAATACGGATTATTCAATAGTTATAACCGTAGGTGGAGGAGGTTCGGAATCCGGTTGATTTAATTTTTTATTGAAATATGTTGGGCCGATCCTGCTTCCATTGATAATAAAATCATCCACATAATAAAGCGGTTCCATCGTATCGCCCCAATAATACGTATTGCTGTTATTTCCCCCTATAAACAGCATATTTATTTTATCGTCTGAATGCCCACCCCCACGAAGCCATAAATCGTTACGATCAAAGACCTGAACCTCAGTCCCGTCCGAATGATAAAACCATATTTTCATCTCTCCATTTGCTTGATCTTTATCATTCAGTTTATAGTAAATCTCAACACCTATCCACTCCCCAACAGGAACTTCAGTAGGCATGTACCAGGATCTGTTTGCCCGATAATCATATTCACTTGGAGAACGGGGGGGGGAACCGTCAGTCGGCATATGATGGTAACTCCCAAGCCCCAATCTGAATTCGGGTTGTTCATTGTGTGGTTTAAGATGTATCAAATTGGTGTTCCAGCCATATGTTGATTTGGCGTATCTGTATTCCGGATCATGCCCTGAGCCTGGCCCGTCTCCATGAACCCAGGGACGGATGAAACCATGCCCCATCGTGAAATATTTCCATGATGAGCCATAAAGATATTCCTCATTTTTATCATATGATCCGACTTTATTAGGGGCGATTGCCGTAGGCCACTGGTTTGGCGCAATCCTTACCATATGAAAAGTATACACTTCTTCATATCCACTCCCTCGGTCGCCATCCCCAAACATCATACCAAAACGGGAAGGCCCCCAATTTTTACCATCCCCGTAGCCGAAGTTTGCCCGATGGCTTATATCCATACATAATGATTTTCCTGTGCCCGTATTGTTCGGGTCCCATATATAACCTCGATTCTTGCTATGATCCATAATGAAATTATCGCCAGGATCATTAGAAACCCAGTAATCATACAAATTTAACAGGGTATCTGATCCATCCAGCCTTTTAGGAAAATCCGGTGAAGTTATTTGAGCCGGTCCTTTCCCATTGCGGGCGGAGCCTTGCCAATCCTTGATATCATCAAATGTTTCCATGATATCGAACCCGAATTCTGATGCGGCTTGGGATTGTTTCGGGAGATTCCCCGAAAAAGTTCCAGCTATTACAAAATCTCCAAACAACATAAAAAAGACCATGCAGTAAGCTAATTTTTTCATGATTTCCTCCAAACTCGTTACGATTTATTATTTTTAGATAACGATACATGAGGCCCAGCGTCATAAGAAAGATAGAAGGCGCGGGAAAAAGCAGCTAAATGCATAATATCTCGATATCACCCTAAAATCAAACGATATCTTCAGGTTAACCCCGGATCTCAATGGATTTCCGGTTTTACAGATTACCCTAAACCCTGATTTGGAAGGAAGCGCCCTTAACACTACGCTCTATGTACCTCCCTGTATCAGAATTGGGGTCCCATTCACTTCAGAATAGAAACTCAAGATCAAATATCGCTACCACCGGCAAAAAAAATCATTGGGCCCCTATGAAAATTTCCCTTGACCGTTACCGGGTTGTTGGGTATATGTGCCCGATTATCCAACAACCCTATAAATAATGGAACATAATCATAGTGGAATTACAGACATTCATTAACTTTTATTTAAAGCTGTTTTTTATTCTTACGCCGTTTTTTGTGCTTTCGGCATTTATCTCCCTGACCCGGGAGACCGGGGATGCCGAGAAAAAGAAGATCGCGGTCAAGGTCACCGTTGCCGTGATGATCTGCTCGTTTGTGATCTATCTGTTTGGAAGGTATATATTCGAGTTGTTCGGAATCACCCTGGACGCCTTCAGGATCGGTGCAGGCACCATATTGTTCCTTTCGGCCCTGTCCATGATTTCGGATAACGGGGATACGGAAAGCCAGGGGGACAACCGGGATATCGCGGTTGTTCCCCTGGCCATGCCCATTACGGTGGGACCCGGCGTAATCGGTGTCTTGCTTGTCATCGGCGCCGAAGCCGGGTCGCTAACGGAAAAACTCATCATTGGAGCGGCCCTGTTCTGTGCGGTGGTTACCGTGGGGGGGCTACTTTATCTCTCATCCGGCGTGAAGCGGCTCATCGGCAAGCAGGGGCTGATGATCCTGCCCAAGGTCACCGGGCTCTTTGTATCGGCCATTGCGGCCCAGATCATCTTTACCGGCATCCAGAATTTTCTGCACCTCGGGTAAGGGGCCGCGTTCCCTGTTGCCCATGCTTTAGATCAAGCTGATCAGCATTTTGGTGGCCACCGCCAGCAGCAGCACGGCAAACACCCGCTTGAGCTTTGGCACCGGCAGGCTGTGGGCCAGGCGGACCCCCAGGGGAGCCGTGAGTACGCTTGCCGAGACAATGCCCATCAGGGCCGGAAGATAGGCATACCCAACGGAGTAGGCCGGAAGCCCTGCGGCATGCAGGCCGTTGTAGACGTACCCCAAGGTGCCGGCAATGGCGATGGGAAAGCCGATGGCGGCCGAGGTGCCGATGGCCTCGTGGACCGGAACGTTGCACCACATCATAAAGGGCACGGACAGGGTGCCCCCGCCGATGCCCACCAGGCTCGATACACCGCCGATGATGTTGCCGACGCCGAACATGCCCACGTTGCCGGGCACTTCCCTGGAGGCTTTGGGTTTTTTGCCGGTGAGCATCTGCACGGCCACATAGTAGAGAAACACCACAAAGAATCCCTTCAGGAACGGGCCTGAAAGCCGGGCGGCCAGGCAGGAGCCGAGGAAGGTTCCCAGGAGAATGCCCGGGATGACCCGCCTGACAATGCTCCAGTGTACGGCCCCGCGCCTGTGGTGGGCCATGAAGCTGGAGATGGAGGTGAAGATGATCGTGGCCATGGAGGTCCCAAGGGCCAGGTGCATGATGAACTCACTGGGGATCTTCTGCCAGGTCAGGCTTGCGATCAGCATGGGGACGATTACAAGTCCCCCGCCGATGCCAAGAAGCCCCGAGAGAACCCCGGCAAAAAGTCCCAGAATAAGGTAGACACTGATTACGGTTAGCATTAAACGACTCCTTTAAGTTAAAACGGTTTGTTCAACGTCCATGATGTGCTCTTCCATGGCCTGCCGGGCCATGGCGGGATTCCGGTTCTCCAGGCCGTCGATGATCTTGAGATGGCCCGTGATGGAGACTTTTCTCCGGGTGTTGCTTTGAAGAAATTCCGACCGGCTTTCGTTCAGCAGGTTGGTGAGGGCTGTGAATACCTCCTGCATCACCGTGTTACCCGAGGCCCGGGCAAGCAGGCTGTGAAACTCCTGGTCCAGCCGGTCGTCCTCCTGGTTTGCCAGCAACTTTCTCTCCTGGTCGCACACAATGATCTTCAGCCGGTTCAGCTGGGCCTGGGAGATGGCGGATGCGGCAAGGCGGGCGATCTGGGGTTCCAGGCACTGCCGGAATTCCAGGATTTCCTTGAGCCGGCTTTTTTCGGCCCCGATGGCCCGGGCCAGGGAGTCGACAAAATGGGCGTTGTCTTTGCCGCAGATATAGGTGCCGTCCCCCTGGCGGCTTTCCACCAGGTTCTTTTCCGCCAAGGCCTGGACCGCCTGCCTCACCGAGTTCCGTGATACCTTGAACCGCTTGGCAAGGGTGCGTTCCGGCGGCAACTTGTCTCCCACTGACAGCCTTCCCTGGCTGATCAGCTCCTGGATCTGCTGTACAATGGCTTCATATCGATAGGGCTTCATTTTGCTCTCCACATGGGTGAACGCATCATAAAAATCAAATTGGTTCAACCAATATCATGGGAAGGGCGCTTTTTCAACGCTTGTTTGAAATTGGTTTTCAGTTCGGGTGTTTAGGCGTCGAAACGGAATCGTCAGGGTGAACGTCATCTCTGTGGTTGAACCAATTTGGTCGGTTCAACCATGTCCGGAGGAGGCGCAATGCGAGGTTGGTGAATCGGCATCGATCCTTGAATTCAGGAGAACCGTTCCACAAGATCAGGAGGCAGGGGGCAGGAGCGGTTTTCCCCTTGTCTCGCGCAGACCCAGATGATCTCTCCCAGGGTTAGGCAGCGGTCGTTGTTTTCACGGAAAATGCCCAGCTCCCAGGTGATGCTGGTGTTGCCGACCTGTTTTGCACGCACGCCGATTTCAATGGTGTCGTCAAAATGGACCGGGGCCAGATATTCAATGGTTGACTTTACCAGATGAAAATCAATGCCCTTGGACTTGACCGCGCCCATGTAATCGTAGTCAAGGAATCTCAAATATTCGGTCAGGGCCGTGTCGAAATAGGTGAGGTAGTGGGCGTTGAAGACCACGCCTTGGGCGTCGATCTCCGCATAGCGGACCCGGAGGGGATAAAAGAACTCAAATCCGGCTCGTTTCATTGCAAAATGATCTCCTTTCGTTGTTGACGAAGGATCAAAATATCCGGTTTTTTCAGCTGTGCAGGAACACTGTTCATAATAGACGTAAGAAAGGTGTTTTGCAAGGGCATTGTTGGGGGCAGGGCGCAATATGGGGTGCTTCTCTCATTGCGAAATTTTCGTTTATTCGCGTGCGATTTTATGCCATAGTCCCCCCCATGCCACGACAAGCCAGAATCGGTATAAATCAATCCTCTGCCAGGAAGAGGAATATCTCATGGAGTTGCTTCGCTATATCCACCTCAACCCGATCCGGGCAAAGGTGATACCGGACCTGGACACCCTGGATACCTGTCCGTTTACCGGTCACGCAGCAATAATGGGGAGCATCCCCACTGAATGGCAGAACACCGACCATGTGTTGGCGCTGTTTGCGGACCAGCGTTGCCTGGCCCGTGACGGTTACCGGTTGTTTGTGGAAAAGGGAATCAATGGGGGCAGGCGTCCGGAACTCACCGGAGGGGGGCTTGTCAGGAGCAACGGAGGGTGGGCTGTTATTAAAGGTATGGGTAAGGCAAGGGCGCATCTGAAAAGCGATGAATGCATCCTGGGCGATTCGGATTTCGTGGAACAGGTGTTGCGGAGTGCCAAGGAATCCATGGAACGCCGGTATGCATCTTAAAGATGCCGATTTCAGCTTGGGACAGGTCGCAGACAGGGTCGGGGAACTTTTTTCCATTGCCCCGGAGGAGAGATTCAAGCCTGGAAAACAGCCGTTATACCCTTTAATATATTCCCGTTGGGAATATTGAATTTTATGGGCGTCTTTTGTTTTTCTGAACTTTCTCTTTTTTATCAACAGGTTACGCTTTGGGGAAATGCGAATTTTAGAGCGGTTCAGTGAAGGAAATGAAGATTGTGTGAAAAAAACATTTGACAGAAATCTAAAAGCCATGTAGAACCCATGAGTCTTTGTGAGACGGGAGCTTCTCTCTCACGGAGATCTTTTAATTTTGATCTTTGAACACTGGTTAGTGACATATAAAGATGAAGCGTGTCTTTTGGGTGCTTTTGAAAGCACGTAAAAGATATTCAAAGAATTTAACTGGAGAGTTTGATTCTGGCTCAGAATGAACGCTGGCGGCGTGCTTAACACATGCAAGTCGA
>JAAEMK010000167.1 GCA_024225635.1 Desulfobacteraceae bacterium
ACACACTTGACAAGCGCCCAGCACAAGCGTTAGGGCTAGCAGCTGTGAATGCAGGCGAGGCACTCGCCGAGTTTGAGGTGACATAACTCATGCATGCCAAGTACAGACGGGATTGAAAATCAAGAGGCCAAAAACTTGAACTTGCATGCGAGCTGTATGACGACACGTGCATGAGTTGCATGGGCAGTCTGGGATGCACATCGCCATTTCACCCGCACCAAACCCTCGACCACGCTTATCCACCAATAGAGCTTGGCGCTGCTTGGCCCAGCATCCCACAACGCCCGACTCTGTGTGTTTGTGTTGTCTGGCGTTTTCATGTAGTGAACACAGACGCATGCGCGAGTGCACACTCCATATATCTCACGCGATCACTTGAAATGGCGCCAAAGACCTGAGTGCATCAATGTCACTTCCTTGCGTGTCCAACCATCCCTCAAGATGTAGGCATTGCATTGTGTTTTCGGCCCAAAATCAAGATTTACCCAAACCTTTTTTCTCCGCATGGCTTTGACTCTGTATGATTCCGACCCAGTTGGTG
>JAAEMK010000168.1 GCA_024225635.1 Desulfobacteraceae bacterium
CCACATGCCGCGCCCGCTTGGATCGGCCGCTGTGAAGTAGGTGATGCTGTTGTTATCTGTGGCCGATGTAGTGGACACGGCCGAGGCTGCCTGGGTGGTTACCGTGGCCGGCTCGGGAACGGTGGTGAAGGTCGTATCAGCACCGTATGAGGTGCCTGCCGAGTTGGTGGCATAGGCCCGGTAATGATAGGTGGTGCCGGGAGAAAGGCCGGTGATGCCACTGGTGAAGGCGCCTGTGGAACCGGCCGCTCCTTCCGTGGTCTTGCTGTCCCCGGTGTCGGGATTGGCCGATGTACTCCAGCATACCCCGTGCTGGGTGGGAGCTGGATTTCCGAGATCGGTAATATTGCCGTTACCCGTGGCCGATGTGGTCGCCACGGCCGAGGCTGCCTGGGTGGTTACCGTGGGCGGCTGAAGGGTGGTAAAGGTCTGATCCGCACCGTATACCGTGTCTGCCGAGTTGGTGGCATAGGCCCGGTAATGATAGGTGGTGCCGGGAGAAAGGCCGGTCATGTCGCTTGTGAATGCGCCGGTGGACCCGGCAGTTCCTTTTGTGGTTTTACTGTTCGCAATGGTGGGGTTCGCCGAGGTATTCCAGCACACCCCGTGCTCGGTTGGATTGGGCGCTCCGAGGGAGGTGATATTGCCGTTACCCGTGGCCGATGTAATGGAAACGGCCGAGGCTGCCTGGGTGGTTACCGTGGCCGGCTCGGGAACGGTGGTGAAGGTCGTATCAGCACCGTATGAGGTACCCGCCGTGTTGGTGGCATAGGCACGGTAATGATAGGTGGTGTCGGGAGCAAGCCCGGTGATGTCGCTTGTGAATGCGCCGGTGGACCCGGCCGCTCCTTCCGTGGTCTTGTTGCCGTTAGTGTCGGGGTTCGCCGAGGTTCCCCAGCATACCCCGTGATCGGTGACGGCTTCGGAGCCGAGATCGGTGATAGTGCCGTTGCACGTGACCGATGTGGTCGCCACGGCCGAGGCCGCCTGGGTGGTTACCGTGGGCGCCGTGCCGGAAGCGACATTTATCACCACGGCGTCTATTACCCCGCTTACAAAAGTTTCACCATCGTCCTTTGATATTTTGAAACTGGTGATTCCCTGGAAATTGGCAGGAGCAGAGGGGTTGAAGCTGGCGTCCGTCATTCCCGAAATAGTAAGGGATTCCCTGTTCGTGTCGATTCCATTCGGATCAATATTTATTGTTTCATCACCAAACGCAACGTAAGAGAATTGAGTCAGATCGAAGGCTTTGCCGCTATCTAAGCTGAATACTAGTTCTGTGGCCGTATCGTTATCAGGGCCAAGAGCATTGTCGGCAACAGATAAGGTATCCCCTGCCGCAACAATTTTTAAGAGGTAGGCAGGGTCGGCATTTTCTTTATATGTTACCGTTGAGGTGCCGCCGCCCGTGGTCACGCCCCCATCGAAATCAAAGTTAATACTGGGTAATATATAACCATACCTGTTTTTTATAGTGCGTTTAAAGGGGAATCGTTCTTCGATTTTACCTTCAGACACTTCAAGGTCCCAGTCCGCACCAAGCAATGGGGCGCCCGTAGTATCCATTGAGGCCGCGATGTCGGCCCCGGTGGCCCCGGCAAGCGCCGTAATAAAACGAGATCCTTTTTCACCCCCCGCCACGCTGCATCCGTAAAGCAGGATATCCCCGTCCGGGGTCAGGGAGTTTCCGATGGTCCGCCACTGGGGCGCAAAGGGTTGAATGTTTTCGAGGCCGAGCTCATCCCCGGCAATCATGAGTCTGCCTTCACTGCCGTGGGTGACAATATGAATGGCGTCTATGTCGTTACGGTTTTCCAGCGCATCCGCCATTTGCGAGACTCCCGGCTTCCCGCTCTCCAGCAGGACCACCTCTATTCCCGGAAGTATCCCCTCGGCAAGAACGGAATAGTCAGATACGCCGGTATCTATAAACACCACCTCTTTGGCCGTGCCGCAGCTAAGTGTCTCATTTGAAAAGCTTATTGTCCGTGCCTCTGATTCGGTGGTGAACCCGGCAATCAAAAAAAAGCTTATGAAGAATAACGACATTAGATGTTTCATAATTGTTACCTTGATTTTAAATAAAAATATATTTTGCCCCAATTACCCTTAATCCTGTAAAAACTGATGGAAGCCTTTTCTCTTCCATAAAACGGGGGGACAACATGCGGCATCAGGATTGAATCGTGATTGAAAACCGGAGAAACTTTGAAATTAGGAGAGCATTTTATGAACTTCACTTTGGGGGGGACCTCCTGAGTAAGGTTCGTTTTGGTTATGTATGATAACCCCTTATAACCTCTGTTTATGAGGCTTCCTTAAACTTTAATTCAAGTTCAGTTAATATTTTCGGCACATTATAGTTTTTTTTTAGAAAAATCAAGGAAAACACTGAAAAAAAAGAGTTTCGCGGATGTTTGGAATTGCGGCACGGTCGATCTTTGTAACTTCAAAGTAGAAGGTATGCCCGGTCTGTTGCTCCTTGCCTTGAATGGGCTTTTCAGCGTAATATCTTTTTCCAGACCGGGCTATCCTTGGCTACCCGCTTTTGTGGGATTCTTGTTGTTTTGTCATGGACGTTCCGGGAAAATGCCTGCTAAACTTAAAATAAAATTTATCCCCAGAAAAGGCTGACGGTTTTCGTGGGCCATGGTGCCGCCGGCGTTTCCAATCGCTTGTGAAGACATTTGCGTCGTCTGGTTCGGTGTATTGTAGATGTCTAAAGGTTTGATCCGTCCTCTTTTTGACAGTTTGGCTTTGGCAAGCATTTTCTGGGAAGAAGGCGTTGTGTCGTCCCCATCGGCACTGGTAGCGTACAAATCGTGGGTATGTGCGGGAAGCTGGTTCACGGTAAGGGGGACGGTTGGGTACCCGGCCTGGAAGCCCTGGGGTCTATCGGTCAAGCCAATGCCCCTGCCCGTATGCATGGGCGCGCGTCCCCGCATATCGGGTATGCCGAAGGTTGAGCGGCCATCGCCCCCGTAGTTGGTTCCGAGAAGCGTATATAGTACAGGATTTTGTGCTATTTGAAAAATTTGTCCGTCACAAAAGACCCAATTCCTTGGGGCCCATGAGCCGGCGAATATCCTGATTTCTGCAATAAAAGGGTCCATTTTATTCTCCTTGAATCTGTTTTAATTCCTGGAGGGGAACATTCCTACCAGGGCGATGCAAAACCTCAGTCCCATGGAAGGCTGAATATTGATGTGAGACGACCCGCCTCCGACACTGCTGATGGAGTTCCTGTCCATACTGACCAGGGATTCGGCAGGGCCGTACATCTCTGCCGGACTCGATTGGGCTGTCACTTTTCCTGATGGGTCGTCAACGATATCCGTCCCATTATCTTCCGCATTTAGCGTGTGGGTGTGAGCAGGCATGGTGGGTTCATCCAGGTACACATTTTCAACTCCCCAGGCCATGCCGCGTACTATCCCGTGACCCGGGTGTACGGGGGTGCGGCCCTTGAGATTGGGCACACCGAACGTGGTAATTCCATCCCCGCCATAGGTAGTTCCGAGAACAGCGTACAGGGATTGATACTCGTTAATGGACAACAGCTGGCCGTTGCATTCGGCCCAATCCTCGGGATAAAATGTATAGGGAAACATTCTTATTTCACCGATAAAAGGTTCACTCATGATTCTCTCCTTATCTTGATGATGATTACCTTTAAGGCCTTCGTGGATAAGTGCCTTGCAATGCGATGATAAAGCGCACCACTGTGGACGGCATCACATTTTCATGGGATTCCCCGCCTCCGGTGCTCCCGATGGCCTCGTCGCTCATCAGCTGCTTTGTTACAAAAGGGCCGTATGGAAGCATGTTTGTTGCAGCCTGGCTGAAAACCGCTGTCTGCGACGGGCCGGCTGCGTTCCCTGGCGTTGTACTGGCCGCTATACCATGGGAGTGGGAGGGGATCTGCTGGGGGGATAGATGAACATTTTCCACCCCGCCTATCATGCCCACATTCCAGTAGGTTGGCATTCCCGGCGCCTGACCAACGTGAACGGGGATGCGGCCTCTCATGTCGGGTAAACCGAAATTGATCCTTCCGTCACCACCGAAGGTATCCCCAAGAAGAGAGAATAACGCCGTATTCTGGCTGACTTCGATGATCTGGCCATCGCAGTTTCCCCAGAATTTTGGTGCGTAAGTGCCTCCGAACATCGTCACTTGTCCCAATAAAGGATCTGCCATTTTATCCTCCTTTTACTTGTTTTCTTTCAACCGGTTGAAGACAGCCTCGTAGTGAATGCCTTCTTTGTTTTCCGGATCAATAGGTCCCATGAACATCTCCCATTCCCCCATTTCAGGGTGTCGGATGGCGTGGGTATCATCCGGCAGCAGGGAATCTTCGCCTGCGGGGCCCTTGAAAATCAACGAAAACCCCTCAGTTTTGTCGGTGCTTTTGTCCTCGATCTCCACCAGCTCCAGTTCCACCGGTGTGTCAACGTGATCGCTGTCAACCTGGAATTTGTTTTTTAAGTAGGGGGTGAAGCTGTCCATCTTGAGGGATTCGAGATTGAGCTTTTTAGTCATTCTTACCTCCTTATTAATGTGCGTTTGAAAACAGCCTTATTCATTTATCTATTAAGCCCGGGTGTCTGAAATGACCGGTTTGCGTTGCCCCGGCTTAAACCAGCCGGTTGAAGATGGCCTGGTAATGGACAAAGTCCCCCCCGCCTATGCCCATGATTATGGGAACCATGAACAGACCGACTTCTCCCACCCTGGGATGCCTGACAAGGTGAGTGCCCTGGCCGAGGTAGTGTTCCGAACTGGTACGGAAAATGATGGAAAAGATCTCCTGGCCGGGCCGGCTCATATCTTTCACTTCAACGAGTTCCGATGTCACCCATTGGTCGGTGCCCATGGCCTTGATTTCAAAATTTTCGTTAATAAAAGGAACGAAGGTTGCGAAATGAATTTGATTCAGCATTAAGTCCATGGTTTGTTCTTCTCCTTGTTTTCAATAATAGAATAATATGAACAGGCGATTTAGGGTTGCCGCAGCATGGGATAATGTATCCCGTTCAGCTCACCTGCTTTAAATCCCATTTTTTCATATAGGTAGATTGCCGGGTTGTTGTATTCCACGTTCAGGGTAATCGGTAGGTTCTTTAAGGCGGATTCGCGGGTCAGGTCATTCAGCAATTGGGTCCCGATCCCCATTCTCTGGTGTTCAGGCAGCAGGGCGATATCCATGATGCTGATCTCTTCGTCGCTCCGGAGCACATACAGGCGTCCCACATCGTCATGGCCGCAGCGGATGATATTAAGGTCGGCCCGGGCATGGTTCGCCATGTACTGTTTGTGCTGGAGTTGAAACTGCATACGTAAAAACGCATCGATCTGCCGTTCTTCCCAACCGGTAACGGCCATCTCTGCCTGGCGGGTGCCTGCATAAACCCGATAAAGAAATTCCACATCCCCATCCTTGATGGGCCGCAAACTGATCTTTTTACTATTCATGTCTCATACACCTTCATTCTCGGGTACTAAATCCAGGCTCAGGCTGCTGAAATATATCTTTCAAAAATTTTTACACCATTACTTGCCGGGTGACAATCTTTTTCTAGCTTTTGGTATCTTTATCGTCTGATGTTTACAGAGACGATAAAAAAATGAGGCTGTTTGACGCAGGATCGGAGAATCATAACATAAATAGATTGAATAATAATGAGAACAGAGTGTAATACAACAGGTCTTTGATTGCAATTGTTATTTCATTCAGGTCGTATAACGTGTGCAGGGTTATACTATGAAAAAAAAGAGGCGGCCGGGCTGAAGAGCCCGGCCGCCGCTGTATGGTTTAACGATTGTTCAGGTTAACGGTCTATCCCAGGGTGATGGGCATTCCCATCAAGGGCCAGATTACATAGACGGCAATTCCGGTAACGATCATGAGGATGATACTTGCCGGGATGCCGTAGAGGAAGAACTCGCCCGTGGTGAACTGCTTTGAGTCATAGGCAATGGCGTTGGGCGCCGCGCCCACCAGAAGCAGGAAGGGCATTCCGGCAACCACCAGGGAGGAGAAGAGGATCGCCTCTCCGGTTACCCCGAGGTAGGGGGCGATGACCAGGGCCACGGGAAGGGAGATGGCAATGGCGGCAACGTTCATGATGAAGTTGGTCATCATCATGACAAAGAACGCGATGCTCATTACAAATACGAACCAGTGGGACTCCTTGAAGATGGTGAGCCAGTTGATGGCCATCCATTCCGCAGCGCCGGTGTCCCAGAGGCAGAAGCCGATACTCATGGCGCCGGCAAAGAGCAGGATGATGTTCCAGGGGATCTCTTCCAGATCATCAATGTCAAGGATGCCGGTGATGAAGAAGAGAATGGTGGAGATGAGGATGACGGCTGTCTTGTGGGGCGGAACAAAACCGGGAACAAAGGCCTTGAGGATGGCAAAGGTGGCCAGGGCCAGGATGCAGGTGCCCACGATGGTGGCCGCGATGATCTCTTTTTTGGTGATTGCGCCAAGCTCGATGTAAAGGCGTTTTGCCTTTTCCTTGAGGCCGGGGATGCTTTTCTTTTCCGGCTTCATCACGATCATGAAGTATCCCCACAGGATGATCACCATGAGCCAGCCAATGGGAAACATGTAGTAGGAGAGCTCGAAGAATCCGATATCCTTGTCCATGATATCCTTGAAAAAGCCGATGGCAACCGCGCCCCGGGCTGCACCCAGCAGGGTAACGATGGAGCCTGCGCCCGCCACATAGGCCATGCCCATGAAAAGGCCTTTTCCGAATTTGGTCTGCTTGTCTCCCTCCCCGTAAAGGGAGTAGATGGCCACCAGCAGGGGATAGATGGTGGCGGCAACGGCGGTGTGGGCCATGATGTGGGACAGGGCCGCGGTGACGCAGAAGCAGCCGAGATAGATCATGCTGGTTCTCTCACCCACAATGGATAGCATCTTATAGGCAAGTCGCTTGGTTAGCCCGGTTTTGGTGAACACAAGCCCGATGACGATGGAGCCGAAGATGAACATTACGGACGGGTCCATGAAATCCTTGAACGCCACCTTGGCCGGCCGGATCAGGAACAACGCCTGCATCACGCCGATGGCGAGACTTGTCACGCCGATGGGAACCACCTCAAACACCCACCAGGTGCCGGCCATGAGAAAAACAGCAATGGCCCCCTTGCCTGCCTTGGACAGGGCAAAGTGTTTGCCGGTGGGGTCGACGGCATCGGGCCACATGGGGGAAAAATAAACGATCGCAAAAAGTCCTACACCTGCCAACAGGGCAATTATCTTGAACCAGTTTACACTGGTGGCTTCATTCGTTTCTACTTCAACAGCCATTGGGAACTACCTCCTCAATATGTGATCTTTCTATTCTAACTCAATTGGTCGCAGCATTTATTCGGACTCATCCATTTCACACTGCTCTATGATTTTGGAAAAAGCGTCAAAAACATCGGTCAAACGAAGTATTCCCGTGATGGCGCCGTTTTTCATAACAAGCAAGGACTGGTGATAGCCAAGGACCATCTGGTGGATGGCTTCATCCAGGTTGGCATCCGCTTCGATGAACTCACCGTCCGAGGGGGTTTCCATGAAGGTTGAGACCGGGATGGCGGCTCCTTTCAGGCAGACATCGTCAAGGGGGCCGTCCCAGAGATGGTGGTGGGTCAACAGTGATTGCATGAATTTCCTTGAGAAACCGTATTTTGCAAGGCCGCTTCTGTCCTGCATCTCCTGGTATTTGGGTTCCAGTGCCTTAAGTACATCCAGCTGGCTCACCTTGCCCACTGCCTGGTTGTCCTTGTCCAGAATGATCACCGCCCGGTGGGGGTACTTGGAATTGTTAAATTCCTTCTGGGCTTTCTTAAGGGCTAGCACTGCATCGTACAACGACGCATCTTCGGTCACTGTCGCATATTTCGACAAAGAGACCATCAGATCCTTAACTGTGGTTGTTTTCAATTTAACTCTCCTTCACTTTATATGTTTAGCACTTACGGTGCTGGTAAATCCTGGTTGTAAAATGTGGCCCTGACAAGTGAGTGAAGCGCATTCTACCTATATATACGGGTCAGGGCTCAAATTGCCTTTTTGCTGCACAGACAGGCATTGAAATTAAAATACGCCTATCATGTAAAAAAAAAAAGATCAAGGAAATGCGGGATTTGAAGTGCAATTGTGTAACTCGCTGTATTTATAGGAGTGCGCGCGTGGAGCGTACCTTGAGAGCCGCTGTTTCCGGGCCTTGATACGGGGCAAATTAATCCGGATATTGGGCTTAAATTCCAGGGGCTTGATATAAATGGTAAGACGTGATAAATCCTCTGTCATATTTTGGGAAGGAGTACCAAAATTCTGGGTTGTTTCAGAGGTCTGTGTCATTAACCTGCTAACGGAGTGTTTTTTGAATGAACTATATTGTAAAAGATTTTATGGTGCCGCTCTCCGACTATGCCACCATTTCCAAAGGCTCCACCCTGTACGAGGCTGTGCTTGCCCTGGAAAATATCGAAAAAGATAAAAATGTTGATCAATCTGTTCATCCCCACTGGATCGTTCTGGTTCTTGATAAGGACGGAGAGGTCGTTGGAAAAATGAGCCAGCTCAATGTGGTGAAGGCTCTTGAGCCCATCACCGAGCATACGGAAACGGTGGACCGGATCAGCAAATTCGGGTTCAGCGCCGGGTTTATTGCCGCCCTGCGGGACGAGAGCTTTCTGAACGGGAATGCCAAGGACTATGTCTACACGGATCCCGTCAAGATGGAGATGAAGGTGGAGGACTTAATGGAAAACCTTGTCGAAAATGAGTTCATCGACGAGAATACCTCCCTCAACTCCGCCGCCCATCAGCTGACGGTTCGAAACCGCCTTTCCCTCCTGGTAACCAGGGAAGACAAGGTGGTTGGGGTGTTGAGGCTTTCCGACGTGTTTGCCGCATTGATCGCAGCCATGAAAAAAGCGCATTAACAAGGGGGTATGCCATGAAAGAGATTGAAAAACTTTTTGACAGGATTGTACAGCGGGTTAATATTAATCTTCGGGAGCTTGAGTACGATGTCAACCCCTATGTCCATAACCTTATTCCGTTCAACCAGATGGTCAAGTTCTACGGGTTCTACGGGGTTTCTCCCCATCATCCCCTGAGCTTTGAATTCAAGAACTCAAACCTTGCCGGCAGCTATTTCCTTGGCCGGTGCCGGGTGAGTAATTCCCTTCTCTACAAGAGCGACATCCGGGGGGACGAGCTCAAGAAGGAGAAGGATCTGTTCCAGTACCATGATTTCGAGATCCCGGTGGTGGACGACGAAGAGATTCATATTGAGGACAGCTTCCTCATCAAGACCCTGGTCCATAATTTCTCCCACGATCCCGAAACCCTGGAGCGGTTCTTCATCAAGGACACCATCTCCATGAACTATGCAAACATCCACGGCGCACCGTCGGACGGATGTTTCCTCGGTGTCTTCTCCACGGTGGATCTGACCACCATGCGAGACTGCGTCATCGGCAATTTTTCCTATATCCAGGCAGGCGAGGTCAGCCACCTCCACATCCCCCCCGGAACCGTGTGGGTCAGGAACCCCGGGGAGTTCAATTTTTACTACCAGTATCCCGAAGACAAGTTGAACGATTATGTCTTCCTTGCCGCGGGAGCCCCGCCCCAGGGAAAGCTCATCGATTTTGTCGAGGACCGGAAAGAGGCGTTCCAGCGGATCTTTGACGTGGTAAACCTCGAGCAGTCCGTGGAGGCCCCCTCCAGCGCGTCCCTGGACCGTTATTGCGTGGCAAAGGGCAATACCACCATCGGAGATAATGTCCTGGTGGCCCAGCGGGCCTATCTCCAGAATGCATGGCTCGGCAAGGGTGCCAATGTCCAGGAGAACTGCTTTATCATCAACTCCAGGCTCGAAGGAAACGATGTGACGGCCCACGGCGCTAAGATCATCGAGGCCGATGTGGGCAACATGGTGTTTGTCGGGTTCAACAGTTTTCTGCGGGGCCGTCCGGACAGCCGTCTTGTCATTGGCGAGGATAGCATCGTCATGCCCCACACCATCATCGATATCAAAGAGCCCCTGACCATTCCCCCCGGCCACCTGGTGTGGGGACTGATCAAGGATGAGAAGGATCTTGAGACCAACTCCATCTCCATTGAGCGGCTCTCCAGCATCGATTCCCGGGTTACCGTGGGTAATATGTTCTTTGAAGGCAACGGTGCGGGGTTTGTGGCGGCGTTCCAGGAGCGAATCCACCATATCCTCGAGGCCAACGGCGCCTTTTTCAACGGTGCCGAGAAAAAGGGCCATGCCCAGAAAAACCAGTTCATCTCCTTCAACACCATCCAGCCCTATCCCGAGGGCGTCAAGAAAGGGATGTTCCCGACCATTATGATCCAGCCGTAACGGCCGGTTCTTCCATCATGGGGCGGTGTCATTATGGCACCGCCCTTTTTTTTTGCCTGTTTGTTGACAGGCTGGCATTTTTTTGATCAAGAATAGACCGGATCGGAACCAGCTCCCGGGAGTGATTGTGCTTGTGTTTGCTGTTCAATCCTTTTACAATATGTAAAATAAGCTGACACCCCTCCCGTTGGTTCATTCCAGGCGATATCCCCTTGATACTTATGAACTCATGCCCCTTGTTCGAAGGATCCCCATCGACCGGGTGACAGGCAGGAGGATTCTATTGTAAGCAACCCGTGTTTGCCTTTGAGGAGGTCAGTATGCAGAATATAGAAAAGATCCTGGTGTGCTTGGACCTGTCCGAGTACTCCACCCCGGCCATTGACTATGCCGTTGAGTTTGCTGGAGATTCCGATGCAAAGATCCTGCTTTTGAACGTTGTGAACCAGAGGGATCTCAATGCGGTGAAGCTTGCCGGTGCCTACTATCCGGACAAGCTCGATCTGGACCGCTATGTCGCGGATGCAAAAGAAGAGCGGTACAACACCATCCGGGCCCTGGTAAAGGAGCGGTTCTTTGACAAAAAGTCGGCCATGACCATCCAGGTCACCCTGGGGGTTCCCTTTGAGGAGATCCTGAGGGTTGCGGAGGAGGAAAAGGCGGACCTCATCATCATGGGTCACAAGGGTAGAAGTAATATCGCAAGAACCCTGTTCGGCTCCAATGCTGAAAAGGTGTTCAGGCATTCCCTGGTGCCTGTGGTCAGCATCCGGGACCGGGAGACACTTAAACGGAACCGGTAGAAGGAGGTATCATGAAACAGATAGAGAAAATCGCGGTAGCCGTGGATCTCTCCGTTTATTCCAAGGAAATACTGGAATACGCCTTGACCGTGGCCCGGCGGACATCGGCCCGGCTGGTCCTTGTCAATATTATCAACCGCCGCAGCCTGGAAGCTGCCAGGCAGGCATTCGATGCGGAGCACCCGGGCAGCTTTTCAATGGATAAATTTGTCGGGGATGAGATAAAGCGGCGCCAGTACCAACTTACGGAGCTGATGGCCGACTGCGGGGTTGACAAGGACCTTGCCGGCATCGATATCAGGACCGGTGTTCCCTTTGAGGAGATCCTCAATGCCGTGGAGGAAACCGAGGCTGACCTCCTGGTCCTGGGCCGTAAGGGCCGGACCAATCTGCCGGGGTTTCTTTTCGGCTCCACCGCGGAAAAGCTGTTCAGGCACTCTCCTGTTCCCGTGCTGAGCGTCCGGGGGGAAACACTGGCTTAACACCAGCAATAACCATGCCCGCATATGGGATCAAACCTTGAAGCGGCCCACGATTTCGGTTAGCCGTTTTGACATTTCATTGAGGTCCTCCGCGCTCAATTTTACCTGCTCGCTTCCCTGGGACATCTCACCCGCTTCCCGGTTGACATGGGAGATGTCCCGGGCGATCTCTTCCGCCACGGAAGAGCTCTGGTTGATGTTCTCGTTGACCTCCCGGATACCCATGGACGCCTGGCTGATATTGTCCGCAATCTCCTTGGTGGCGGCTGACTGCTCTTCCACCGATGCCGCAATGGTGGCGACGATGTCGTTAATCCCGTTGATCACTTCGGAGATCTCGTTGATTTCCGTGATGGAGAGGGTGGCTGTGTTCTGCACATCTTCGATCTGGGTTTTGATGTCAAGGGTTGCGTTGGCGGTCTGGGTGGCCAGGTCTTTTATTTCGTTTGCCACAACGGCAAATCCCTTGCCGGCCTCACCCGCCCTTGCCGCCTCGATGGTGGCGTTCAAGGCAAGCAGGTTGGTCTGTTCGGAGATCTCGGTGATGGTCTGTGTGACCTTGCCGATGGCCATGGCCGCCCGTTCCAGTTCCGACATCCTTTCGGAAGCGCTGGTGGATCTATCTACTGCCGTAACGGAAATGCCCCTGGCCTGTTCCGCGTTTTTGGCGATCTCGTTGATGGTGGCCGACATCTCTTCCGCTGCCGAGGCCACCATGGTGGTGCTGGTGGAGGACTGTTCCATGGCTGCGGCCACATTGTTGAGGTTGCCGCTCATCTCTTCGGTGGCGGAGGCCAGGTTGCCGGCGCGGTTGGAGCTGTTCTCGGCCCCTGCGGCGATCTGGGCGGCAATGGCCGAGAGGTCCGTGGAAGAGGCCTCCACCTTTCCGGAGTCTTCCCCGATCTGTGCAATGATCCCCTGGAGCTTTTCGATAAAGGTGTTGAACCAGAAAACCAGTTCTCCGATCTCATCCCGGGTGCTGGCCTTAAGGCGCATGGTCAGGTCGCCTTCTCCTTCCGCTATATCCTTGAGGCCGACGATGGCGGCATTGATCGGCCTGACCAGGCTGCCGGCCACGAAAAACCAGACACAGCCGGTCACCAGCATGGCGATCAGGCCCACCATGCCCAATATCATGTTGCTCTTTTTGCCCAGGTTGCCCAGCATATCCGAAACCTTTGTAAATTCAGCCGTATCCGCTTCAGCCGTGATGATCCAGTCCCAGGGTTTAAAGTATATAAACCGGGCATCGCGCACGTTTTCCGATCCGTCACTCTCTTTATGGATAAAAAACTGGCTTCCGATTTCACGGGGCGCAAGTTCCTTTGCCGATTCGATTCGCTCCCTGATGTAGGGGGTTCCCTTGGCATCGACAACTTCCAGAGCGTTCTGGCCGTCTTTCAGGCCCTTGTTGGAGATGGTGTATTTGCCTGAACTGTCAAAGACCGTTACAAATCCGGTGTCACCGATCTTCATCTCCATGATGGCCTGGCGCAGGGATTTGACATTCTCCTGGGGAATCCCCACATACAATACCCCCACCACATTCCTGCCGGCGTCGAAAATCGGCTCATAGGCCGTGATATACCAATCATTTACCACAAAGGCCCGTCCGTTAAATGTTTCCCCTCTCAACACCTTTGATATTACAGGGTTCCTGTTGCCGTCGGGATTGACTGCCGGAATATAGGTGCCGATGGCACGCTTGCCATCGGTTTTGATTACATTGGTTGAAACCCGCAGCATGTCTCCCGCAGGATTCATGCGCTGGAAAACGGTACAGGTCACATCGAGCAGGTTTTGCACCGGATCCACAAGGGGGGCTTTCTCATCCGGGGAGGAAATCTGCCCCAGCCATTTGTCCCCCACACGCATTTCAGGCAGTTCAATGGTTTTTGCTGCCTTGGAATACTGGTTCACCGCCTGCCAGGTGACGGTTTCCCCGGTGAATGAAATCCCGCCGTCCTTGCTGACAAGCTCCCGGGCCACATTGAGTGCTGAAACGATATTTTTCTGGGTTACTTCCTGGTGGGATTCGGCAAGGGTGTAAAGATTGTCTACTATATGAACCAGATCCGCATAGGCGAGCTTCAGGCTTTCCCGCTCACCGATCTGAATTACTTTTTGATTTTGATTGAAAACAGTGCCAATCACGCATACGAGCAAAATCAATGTGATTGCTCCGCTTATCAATAATAGCTTGGTTCGTATCCTGATCCCTTGCATTCTCCAATAACTCCTTCAAAAATAATGATGTTCCTGATGTGGAACAGTGCTTTTCAGGAAAGCCTGTTCGCCCATCGTTTCTCACATGGTGAGAACTGTGTCACCATGTGCGTTGCCACTATAATGGAGTAAATCTTACCATTACAAGATTAGGAAACTATATCATACAACGTGGTATTGGTAGCAGTCTTTTATTTAAAAAATGAATTGGGATCAGTTCGTTGTTTTCCGGGGACAGGCTTAGCTTACACTCTTCGGGGACAGGCTTAGCTTATTGTTGGTTTTATCAAATCCTATGGTTTTGGCCTGCAATAAGCTAAGCCAGTCCCCACTGATTGTGGCAATAAGCTAAGCCTGTCCCCATCTACATCTATTGGGGCCTGTCCCCATTTATTGGGGGCAATTATTCAACGGCCCGGTAAAGGGCCTGGGTCAGATCGGTTTCAGCCTCCTTGAGGAATGCGTCCCATTCAAGGCCGAACCGGTAAAAAGCCATGGACGCAAGTTTCTTTGTAACGATGGCGTTCCGGTATGCCTCCATCTCTTTTGCGTTGAGGATCTCCATGATCGTGTCATGGCCGAGCCGCTTGATCAACACCCCGGGGATGTAGTGTTCCATTACCTTCCGGACAAGCTCCCCGTCTTTGAGGATGGTGCCGATCTCTTGGTCCAGGAGGGCCTGGAGTTTAAAGATCTGCTCACTTGTCTTTTCGGAAAGATCAAACAGGGGTATGGCGGGTTCCCGTTCATGGATTTTCAGGAGCATCTTGGTTTCCGCCGCGCCATAGTCGATCACAAGTTCCATGATGTCCTTGATCAGGGCGGATCTTGTCTTTGTGTCGTTCAGCAGTTTTTCCTCATAGGCCTCTCCAAAGAGAAAGCCGGTGAGCACTTCGGCGATGGAGCTTGAGAACACACCGCCCTTGTTGGCCGTGGTGTCCTTGATATGCATGATTCCGGTGGCGGTGGCGATGTGGCGCCGGGCCGGGTCGTCAAAGAAGACATTGGCCCCCTCCACAATGAATTTGAGCTCCTGGAAAACCGATAGGAACGCCTTGACATTGTCCTGGTTGATGGTGTCCTTGAACCCGCCGCAGGGGATGAATGCCTCGATGTTCGCCTGCTCGATGAACCTGCGGTTGTCCGGCTCCGACAGAAAGGTGCGGTGGAACATGGCGCCGTCTTCCACAAAGGTGCCGTCGGGCAGGGTGATCTTCTTTGCCAGGAGCGGCACCCTGAAACCTTGGGGACTGAGTTTATCCAGGGGAAAATCCAGGGTGTTGGCTCTTGGGGAGGAGTGGCGCGTGAAGGCAAGCTTCATCAGCTCGGTCCGGTCGAGGCCCAGGGGATCAAACAATATGGAGCCCCCGTCGATGATCAGGCAGATCTTTCCCTTGTAACACTGGATCTGGTTTGCGCCCAGGTCCCCGTCAGGGCCGCCGGTCATCATCAGGTTGAGGGTTTCCTCCTTTTTCCCCTGGTGGGCGATCAGGGTCCTGAAGGCGCTCATGATGCCGGTGGTGGTCATGCCGCTGGTGGTAATGTTGGCGCCGATCTTTTCATGGATGCCGTCCATGTCCGTTGTGACGGTAACGGGCCTCCCGTTGATCTGAAGCTCGGTGCCCTGTTCCCCTTTTTCGATCAGGCCGAACAGGTCGCCGTTTTCCAGCAGGCCGTAGGTGTCATGGGGAATGCCGAAGCTTTTACCGGTGGTGATGGTGCGCCAGTACTTGTATCCCCTCTCCTTTGCATGGAAGGACACCCCGTCCATCAGGGGCGCGGTTCCCTCATCCGGGCCGAAGAAGATCATCTCGGGTTTTCCGTGGTAGTCCACAATGGTATCGTCAAGGAGCATGAGGTCCATGATCCCTTCGGTATAGTCATACAGGGCATCCCAGCTGTACCGTGAATAGAGGGCATGGGGCACCACCACGCCCTTGGAGCCGCTCTCGCAGATATCCTTGTGCTTGAGCCGTTGGGCCTTGGGACCCAGGGCGTAGTTCAGGAGCACGGCATTGTCTAACTCTGCGGCATGGTTTGCCGGGGAAACCCGGATCAGCCGCAGGCCGCCCCTGGCGATGTCGTTGGCCCGCAAATGGGTGCCGCAGGCATAGTGGCCGTTGACAAAGAAGATGCCGTAGACAAACTGGTCAAACACCAGGGGATCGAGGATGGCCTGGTCAAACCGGAAGGCAAAGGACCGTTTCTCCGGCTTGTAGAAATTGGTCTTCAGGGTGCGGGAGACGATCTTGAACATGAACTTGAAGATGTCATACCCCAGGGGCTGATCCATGAACCTCGAGGCGATGACCCTGTTGAACTCGCTGAAATGTTTATCCAGCTCCGCCCCTGTGGGCCGGTTGGTCTGATCCGGGTTGAAGCGCCGGTCAAAAAGATCGTACAGGGTCTTTATGAGATCGGGGTTGGCCCTTACCATGCGTTCTATGAGGGATGCCTCATAGGTGGATTTGTTGGAGCCGTGGAGCCGTTTGGTGAACGCGTCCCTGTGATCCTTGCTGGTCAGGCTTTCCAGCACCTCCATGTCCGTTACATTATCCCGTTCCTTGAAGATGAACATGTGGGTGAAATCAACGGCGTTCCCGGCAAACAGCATCTCATTAAAGGTTAATTTTTCTTTCAGATAGAGGTCGGTCACCCGGTTGATGCCAAAGGAGAGAAAGGCGCAAAGGGCGTTTGAGATCTCAGTTTCCTTTTTCCTTGAAAGCTCTCCCTGCACATAGAGGGAACAGATGGAAGAGGGCACGGCGGAGCCGGGGAAATAGGGCTCCCAATAGGCGCGCACCAGCACGAGACCATGATCGTTGAACAGCTGTCTCAGGATGGGCAGCTGGGGCGAGTTGAAGTCGCTGTTGAACATGAGGCGGGTTTCACCGGTTTCAGGCAGGTTGAACACCTCGATCAACGGGGTTACCGACTGTTCCGTGGCCGTAAGGAAAGTCTCATAGCGCCGCCGGGTGGCGTCCGGGGTCACGGTCAGGTCGCCGGCAAGGGCAAAGAGGAAACGTGAATCCTTGAACTCGTCCTTGGCATAATCCTGCACCGTTTCCGGCCTTACTATATAGGTGTAGTAATTGCTTTCCGGGCTGAAGTAATACTCCCGCCTGTGGCCGGAGATCAGGTCCTCCAGGACCTTTTCCATGCTGTTGCGGGTCTTGCCGGTGGCAATCCGTACCCGCTGGACATCGCTGCCGCTTTCAAGATCAAAATCAACATGGGCCACCCGGTCATAGAGGGTTACCTTGCCGTCCTGGACCTTGATGCTGGTGGCGATGGATGCCAGGAGATGGGTCAGGGACGCTTTTGTGATGTTCTTGAAAAAGTAGTTGGGAAGTCCCAGGTCGTTGAGAAGAATGCCCGCCGCCATGTTGATGGCGTTGGCCGTAATAAGGCCCTGGGACGAGAGATCTATGACCGCTTCATATAAGACGCTGGGGTCGAGGTCAAGGCGTTTTGCTGTATTGATGATCTCCGTCCCCTTTGGAACGGAATCGGAACGGGTGAAGGTGGTTTCCATGCTTCCTCCTTGATACATTGGGGTCAGGCCCGGCTAATTGCCCTTTTGTTTGGCCCTTTCGGGGTGGTCTTATCATGAAAGACCGGTTAGTAAAAGCACAATAAAAAAAATCCCGATCCCGTTCGCCGGAGTTGATTGACGCAACTAACTAAATGTCGAACTTGATCCCCTGGGCAAGGGGGATGGTCTTGCCGTAGTTGATGGTGTTTGTCTGTCTTCGCATGTAGCCCTTCCAGGCATCGGAACCGGATTCCCGGCCGCCGCCGGTCTCTTTCTCCCCGCCGAACGCGCCGCCGATTTCAGCCCCCGAGGTGCCGATGTTCACGTTGGCGATGCCGCAGTCGGATCCCCGGTTGGAGAGAAAGGTTTCCGCCTCCTGGAGGTTGTCCGTGAAGATGGAGGAGGAGAGGCCCTGGACAACGTCGTTCTGGATCTCGATGGCGTTTTCAAGGTCCCCGGAATACTTGATCAGGTAGAGGATGGGGGCAAAGGTTTCCTCCTGGACGATGGCGTAGGAATTCTCGGCTTCGGCAATCACCGGAGTGACGTAACATCCGGACTCAAACCCTTCTCCCTCGAGGACCTTTCCGCCCGCCAGGATCTTGCCGCCCTCTTTTTCAAGGCGGTCGAGGGCGGCAAGATAGCTGCTTACTGCATCCTTGTCGATGAGGGGACCCATGTGGTTGGCCTCGTCAAGGGGGGAGCCGATCTTCACGGAAGCGTATGCCGTGATAAGGAGGTCTTTCACTTTGTCGTAGATGGATTCATGGAGAATCAACCGCCGGGTGGTTGTGCAGCGCTGGCCGGCCGTGCCCACGGCGGAAAAGACAATGCCTGGAACGGCAAGTTTGAGATTCGCATGGGGAGTCATGATGATGGCATTGTTGCCCCCGAGTTCCAGGATCGACTTGCCGAACCGTCTGGCAATGAGTTCCGCCCCGTGGCGGCCCACCCGGGTGGAGCCGGTGATGGAGATCAGGGGAAGCCGGGTGTCGTTGAGCATGGTCTCCCCCACGTCCGACCCCCGGCCCACGATCAGGGAGAAAAGGCCTTCGGGAAGATTGTTGGCCTTGATTACAGACCCCAGGATGTTCTGGACGGCAATGGCGGTAAGCGGCGTCTTGGAAGAGGGCTTCCAGATGTTGACATCCCCGCATACGGCGGCGATCATGGCGTTCCAGGACCACACGGCCACGGGAAAGTTGAAGGCGGAGATGATGCCCACCGGCCCCAGGGGATGGTACTGGTCATAGAGGCGGTGGTTCTCCCGTTCCGAATGGATGGTGGAGCCGTGGAGCTGCCGGGACTGGCCCACGGCAAAGTCGCAGATATCGATCATCTCCTGGACCTCCCCCCATCCTTCCTGGAGGGATTTTCCCATTTCAGCGGAAACCAGGGAGCCCAGGGCATCCTTGTGGTTCCTCAGCTCGTTGCCGATCTGGCGGACGATCTCCCCCCGCTTGGGCGCGGGCACCTTTCGCCAGGTCCTGAAAGCCTCTTGGGCCGTTGCCGCCATTTTCTCATAATCGTCCTTGGAGGCAAGCCGGACCGAGGCAAGGCGTTTTCCGTCCACGGGTGAAATGACGTCGATTTCTCCCTGGTCACATGTGCTGTTCCAGTTCAGGCCGGTTGAAGACCCCTGGTTTTTATCTTTGATGCCAAGCGTTTCAAGAAATTTCATGTGTGCTCCTTTTTGTTTGAAATATGGTCAATAATGGCGGTGTTCCGGGAGCCATGGGGATGTCGCGCCGGGAAACACAGGGCTTTGACCTGGTTGAACCGTTTGGACGATGCTGATATGGGATGCTTCTTTCTCGAATCCTGCATTTAGTGTAATGTAACGGAAGGAGATTTCCAATTGCAACCGGTTTTTGAAAAAAGCGGTTGTGCGCCGTTGGAAACATACAATGGGGAGAAAAAAGATGGCTTTGTCCTTTATGGAAGGAAATGAGGCTGTTGCAAGGGGCGCCATTGCCGCGGGCTGCTCCTTTTTTGCGGGATATCCCATTACCCCAGCCACCACTGTTTTTGCCAACATGCTGAAGATGCTGCCCCCAAAGGGCGGGATCTGCATCCAGGGGGAGGATGAGATCGCCTCCATGGGCTACTGCATCGGCGCTTCCATGGCGGGGCGCAAGGTGCTGACGGCCACCTCCGGGCCCGGGCTGAGTCTTTACAGCGAACAGATCTCCTTTGCCGTGGGAAGTGAAATTCCCATTGTGATCGTGGATGTCCAGCGCCTCGGCCCCTCCACGGGATCGGCCACACGGGGGGCGGACAGCGATATCCAGTTCATGCGCTGGGGCAACTCCGGCGGAGCGCCCGTGATCGTCCTTGCGCCCCGGGATGTCCCGGACTGTTATCTTCTCACCGTCATCGCCTTCAACTATGCCGAGGAGTTCAGGTGCCCCGTGTTCATCGCCTCCAACAAGGAGATCGGCATGACCAGGGAGAGTGTGGATCTTTCCGCCGTGACCCTGCCTCCCATTGTGGAGCGCAAAAAATACCGGGGCGATTGCTATCTTCCCTTTGACGCCGCCCCGGACGGTGCCCCGGATTTCCTGCCCATGGGCGGCGGCATCCTGGTTCGCCAGACCTCCTCCACCCACGGCCCGGACGGCTATATCACCATTGATCCCGGGGTGATCGCGGCCGGCCGGGAGCGGTTGCAGAACAAGATCCTTTCCGCGGAAAAGCGGATCACCCTGTTTGATGAGAACCACCGGCAGGGGGCCGATACCCTGATGATCAGCTACGGCGTGACCTCCCGGGCGGTTGAGGATGCCTGCGCACTCCTTGCAAAGAAAGGCAAGCCGGTTTCCTCCCTGACCCTCAAGAGCCTGTGGCCGGTGCCGGAAACCCTGCTGCTGAATGCGGCCCGGAACTATGGCCGTATCGTTGTCATTGAGATGAACCTTGGCCAGTACGTAGGGGAGATCCGGCGGGTCCTCTGCGGAAAGAAGATCGACTTTTACGGCCAAATGAACGGCATTCTCATCAAACCCGGAACGATCATGGAGGTGATAGAAAATGAGTAGTTTTTTGAATGCGGACCGTCCCCCTGTATTCTGTCCCGGGTGCACCCATGAACGCATCACCAAAGCGCTTGACAAGGCCCTTGAGAAAAAGGGGACAGCACCCCACAAGACGGTGATCGTCAGCGACATCGGCTGCTCCGGGCTGTTTGACACCTTTTTCAATGTCCATGCCCTCCACGGGCTCCATGGCCGGGCCCTTACCTATGCCCAGGGGCTCAAGCTTGCAGACCCCGCACTCAACGTCATCGTCACCATGGGGGACGGGGGCCTGGGCATCGGGGGCGCACATGTGCTGGCGGCCTGCCGGAAGAACCCGGACATCACCCTGATAGTTCTCAATAACTTTAATTTCGGCATGACCGGCGGCCAGTACTCGGCCACCACCCCCACGGAGGCCGTGGCCGGGTCGGAATTCCTCAACCGGGCCGAAGTGCCCATGGATATCTGTCTCGTCGCCGGGAGTGCAGGGGCCACCTATATCCGCAGGTGCTCGGGCCATGACCCGCAACTTGCAGATATCCTGGTGGAGGCCATGGATCACAAGGGATTCTCCCTGGTGGAAACCCTTGGCATGTGTACCGGGAGGTACACCAAGAGAAACCGGCTTACCCCAAAAGCCATTGACGCCATGATCGACGCCATGCCCAAAATGAACGGCCCGGTCGAAAAGAACCTGCGACCGGAATACGGGGAGGCGTATCGGAGGCTTGCCCTTGAGAAAAAGCATTTTCCCATGCCCGTGACCATTGAAAAAGCATTTGATCCCCCGGCCCCCGGACGGGAAGAGATCGTCATCCTCGGCAGCGCGGGCATGCGCATCGTGACCGCAGGCGACATTGTCTGCTATGCCGGCATGGCCGCCGGCATGAATGTCTCCATGAAGAACGATTACAACATCACCGTGCTCCGGGGCCAGTCCGTGAGTGAAATCCTCATCTCCCCGGAAAAGATAGGGTATGCCGGAATCGAATCCCCCACCGTGGTGATCGCCATCAGCGACGAAGGGGTGCAGCGCCGCCATGGCATGTTCGCCACCCTTACCCCGGAGACCTTTGTGCTCAAGGAGAAGAGCGTCACCATTCCCGGCACCCCGGCCACGGTGGTCGAGGTGGATTTCAAGGCGCTCAAGGTCAGGCGCCGGGACTGGGCCCTGGCCTCCCTGGGCTTACTTGCAAAAGAGGGCAGGGGGGTCACCCCCGAAATGCTCGCCTTTGCCGTCCGTGAAAGGTTCAATGAAAAGATGGCCGCCATTGCCATGGAAACCCTGGAAAAAATGTTCAGAAGCTGATTATATCACAATGACCATCGCCCCGGATCAGCCGGGCATACAAACGCCAACAGATAAAGGAGACATTCATGACGGACAAGGATCTGGCAGACAAAACCCGTGAAACCGCAGGCCTCTATTTCAAGGACGTAACGGACGAGAAACCCTACGATCTCTGGCGAAGCTTTGACAAGGACCTGGCCCGTGACATGTCCCTCTTCATCACCGGCACCATGTATTCCCGGGAGAAAATTCCCCACACCACCCGGCAGCTTGTGACCGTGGCTGCATTGACCGTGCTGGACAAGCCGGACGAGTTGAAGCTCCACATCCAGGCGGCCCTGAACGTGGGATGCGAGGCAAAGGAAATTGCCGAGGTGATCTTTCAAACAGCCGTGTACGGCGGGGTGCCCGCCATGAATACGGCACTCAAGGTGCTCAGGGACGTGCTTGAGCAATCGGGGGCATAGCTTATTAGCTTATTTGAAAAGTGAAGAGTTACCATTAAACATAAAAAAGGGACCGGCGATCTGTTCCCCGGTCCCTTTTTCATTCTGCTCGCAGGCTATTATTTGACGGTTACAACCGGGCATGGGGCCCGGAGAATGACAGCCTGGGCCGTGGAGCCGAAAATCAGTTTCCCCACCTTGGACCGGCTTTTGACGCCGATAATAATTTCATCCGCCTTTTTTTCCTTGGCGAAGTTAACGATATCCTCGCCAGCCTCAAGCCCCCTGACCAGCAGATGGTCTTCGGATTTCACCCCCTGTTCATCAAAGAACTGTCTGGCTTTTTCAAGATTATCTTCCGCCTCCGTGATTTTAGCCTTAACCTTTGACTGTTCGGTTTTTTCGCCGCCCTTCATGGACGTGACGATCAGGACTTCGCCATCAAATGCTTTTGCATGGGTCGCGGCAAGCTTCAGTAGCTCCTCTCCCACATTCACGCCTTTGTAACCTACCAGAATTTTCATTGCTCCACCTTATTCCTTGGATCAAAACAAATTTAAAACTCAAAATAGCCTTCTGATCCATAAACAATTTTATCCCCATTCACAAGAAAAAAGAGGCGATGTCCTGATTGTCGCAATCCGTTGTATATGGAGCTGATGTCCTGGGCGATTCCCATGAACGATTACGCTGCCGGAACCTGTTTCAAGCGTACAATGATCTCCATGGGGCTGCTCCCTTCTATATTTAAAGTCCCAGGGATAAGCCCCAAATAATCTTCTTGCCCCTTTAAATACTAATCCCCCTCCTTCCCTTAATA
>JAAEMK010000169.1 GCA_024225635.1 Desulfobacteraceae bacterium
CTTGTCTTTCGTTGTCTTGCCTGCAGCGTAGTAGAGACCGTACTCCTTCGTTGCCTTGAGATACCGCAAGATCCGCTTCGCTGCTGTTAGATGTGCTGCTGTAGGACTACTGGTGAATCTGCAGACCATACTGACTGCTTGCGCGATATCGGGCCTTGTAGCAACTGCTGCGTACAGGAGCGAGCCGACCAATGCCTGGTAGTCTGTCTTGTCGACCTCGCTGCTGTTGCCGTCATCCAGCTCGAGTATCACATTGGGGTCTGCCGGAGTCCAGATCGGCTTGGCTTCTTCGAATCCCATCTTCTTGATCAAGTCGTCGACGTAATGGCTCTGAGTCATGAGGATCCCTTGGTCGTTCCGTCGAATCTTCATGCCCAGAAGATGATGGGCTCTGCCCAGGTCCTTGATCTTGAAGCGGGCGGCCAGTTTCGACTTGACCCACTGCATGTCGTCTTCCGTCGGCGCCAGAATCAGGATGTCGTCCACATAGACTGCCAAAGTGAGACGATGTCCGGCCAACGTGTCGTAGATGTAAACGCAGTGATCACTGGTCGTCCTCTTGAACCCTGTTTTCAGCAGGTGCTCGTGTAGTACCTGATTCCATGCTCTCGGAGACTGTTTCAGTCCGTACAGGGACTTGATCAAGCGACAGACGTCGGTCGGTCTTGTCACGTCTTCGTATCCTGGAGGCTGCTTCATGTAAACCTCCTCCTCGAGACGACCGTGTAGAAACGCCGTCTCGACGTCGACTTGATGAAGCAATTGACCTGTTGACGCCGCCAGCGCCACCAGCGTCCGGATAGTGTCGAATCGCACAACAGGAGCGAAAGTTTCTTCGTAGTCAACTCCCGGTCGCTGACTGAAGCCTTGTGCCACTAGTCGCGCCTTGTGTCTCAGCGGCTTGCCGTTCTCGTCGCGCTTCACCCGGAATACCCAGCGACTGCCAACAGCCGTTCGTCCGACTGGTAGGGGAACCAGCTCCCAGGTGCCGTTATCCTGTAGAGCTTGGAACTCAGCGTCGGCGGCTACTTTCCATTTTTTGGCATCAGGTCGTCGCAAGGCTTCTTTGATAGTCTTCGGGTCGTCTTCAGCACCAACGAAAGCGAACTCGTCCAGAAGTGACGCATACTCCTCGATCCCATAGCGAACAGGAGCTTTTCTCGTCCTTGGGCTTCTTCTGATTTCTTGTGGCGGCTCCTCCTCGCCGGACGAGCTGCTTTCGCTTGACGAGCTCTTCGGCTGCGGCAGATTTCTTCTGTTGATCCGTAGGAGGATACGATCCTGCTGTCTCTGTGTCGGTGATCGGGGCGGACTGGTAGCTTCCTGCGTTGGCTCCTCCTCCTCCGTATCTTCGTCTGCCTGTAACGGCTGGAGAGGTGCAGGAGGCTGTTCTTCCTCCTCGTCGTCGAAGACAGGAGTCCACGTAGTAATTGTCGTCGGCGGCGATTCTTCATCGACTTCGTCGTCTTCTTTCGTCGCCTTCTTTCGGCGAAAGTCCGTCTCGTTGAAGACGACGTCACGTCGAACCGTCGCGGCGCCAGTCTCGAGGCTCAGGACCTTGTATCCTTTTATCCCCGATGCGTACCCGAGCAGTCGAACCGTTTCAGTCTTCTTGCCGAACTTGCCTTGGCGCTGATGAGGGGGCAACTGTGCC
>JAAEMK010000170.1 GCA_024225635.1 Desulfobacteraceae bacterium
ACTTGTATGTACCGTACTAACTTTTGTTGAAGTGCGTTTTAAAGGCTCTGTACAGTCGCATTTAAAATGGCCTTCTTTTCCACAATTGTGGCAGGTGAAAGCCTTTTTGCGAGCTGGGCTGCCTTCTTCTCGTTTAAAAGTCTTCACTCTTTCCGGCTTCACTTTCTCTTGAGTGATTGACGCCACCGAGGATTCTGAGTCATTTCTGTCTCGAGGTCGAGAACCGAATGAGACTCTTTTTGAATTTCGGTTTGTCTTGGCGTCCTTTATGGTCGTTTTCTTTGGTTCCCAGGTGCGACTGGATTTAGGAGGCAGCTTGTTTTCCCTCCTTTCCTGCCTTTCCTTCTTGCGTTCTTTTTGTTTAACCAGAATATCGATGATCGATTTTGGTAAACTCGCATCAGGTTGTCCTGTAGTCGGATCGATCTTGAAGGTATGTTTAGCACTGAACACTCGTCTAGCTTCTGCCGTAGCAGCACGGAACATCGATTGTTCGTAATTAGCTTTTTG
>JAAEMK010000171.1 GCA_024225635.1 Desulfobacteraceae bacterium
AGGTATGCAAGGGGGTAGATACGTAAGCAAGGGGAGATGTATATATGCCAACTCACACTTCCCCCACCAAAGGGGGCCTCATAGCGAACTCGATTTACGTAGCCAAGATGAAAAAATGTTGTTTTTGGAAAGCTGGGAGTTACTAGGATTCGTAGTAGAAAGAATTTTTGAAAACGCTGGCTCCTACAAAAAGTTGTGGGGATTTTGCTGAAAAAAAAATCAGGCGTAAGAAGTCGGAAAAAGGGTGTGTAAGTGGAAAATCACGGAAAATATGAAAAATCATTAAAAACCATGAAAAACCATGAAAAATCATGAAAAACCTGGATCTGACCCCCCAGATGGGATTTTGATGAAATCCAGCCTGGAAACCCCACAAACATGTTGTTTTTCGATCGCCTGCGCGCTGGGGAGTCCGGTTCGCTACTCGCGCCTTCGGCGCTCGCGCTGCACAAAAAAGGGGAGATCGAGTGGAATTGGGAGAAATGGGTTTGTCGATTGGATCCACTTGGGTTTGAGATTGCCCCTTTTTATTAAGTGGTTGCGTTACGGATTCACTTCACGTGATGCTGGGAAGGTCGGTTTTAATTTGACCCTGTAGTGCGTACGCCGTGGATTCACTGTGATGTGAGTTTGGATTTACGACGCTCTTCCCTATTTACGACGCGTTCCCATCTCGATCGCGTTATGAGCGGAGCAAAACAGTTGAGCTGCACCGTTATAGAGGAAGGAAAGTAGAGGAA
>JAAEMK010000172.1 GCA_024225635.1 Desulfobacteraceae bacterium
ATATTATTTTGCATTTTAAGGTTCCATTTGAGATTTACAGATTCCAAAAATGAATTTTTTTCGCCGATTTTCGAATCAAAATTTATTTTGATTTGGAATTAATCTTTCTTTGGTTCTTAAAAATCTACTTCTCATTTTGACTGGTTGATAAATTCCTTTAAATAATTTCTTTAAGTAGTTTTAAAATCGCCATTATTAAAGAATCGTAGATTCTTTGATTACATCTTTCCTTAGCTTCTTTCTTTAGCTTCTTTGGTTTGCTCCTTGAACAAGAACTCCCTAAAGTTCATTTGACAATTAGGAGATATTTTGAGGGTATATTCTTAAGGGGTTAATAGGATTGAATAATAATACAGTTAAATTTAATTGTGCTATTGAATATATACCATTTGAGGGGGTGATTATTGCATAATCACGGCGTCACAAGCTCCGCCACGGCTTCGCCGTATTCAATTGAAAGCTTTAGCTTTTAATTGGATTAAATCTTTACAGGGTATATACAGACAGA
>JAAEMK010000173.1 GCA_024225635.1 Desulfobacteraceae bacterium
GGACATTTCGAAAGATGTGTTGATTGCGATCACAGTCACGAATATTCGCGGCAAATCCGTGGTTATTCCGATCGAGTAAGTAGTGTAGATAGTATGCGCGCTCCCCCCATATATCAATTACCATTATAGAAGTTTAGTGTGTAAAATTCGAATTTAATTTCTTTTAAACATTAATTTAATTTTAGCTTTAGTGTGTAAAAGTCGAATTTAATTTCTTTTAAACATTAAATTTCAGCTTTAGTGTGTAAAAGTCGAATTTAATAACAATTAAACATTAATTTTTAGCTTCAGTGTGTAAAAATCGAATTTAGTTTCTTTTTAATATTAACGGAAAATAATACGGTAGAATTTAAAATTTAAAGTTCTCGAATTTTTAAATACGGTAGCTTCGTTCGAATTTAGTTTCGGCTTTTTCGATATTCGTGAAAATAAATTTAATATTAACGGAAACAAATACGGTAGCTTACATTTTCGAGAATCGTTCAAGTCGAATGGGAATATTCGTGAATCGAAATTATTCCAATGCAAAAACCGCTGTTCCTATTTCAGCTGTGCGATCGTTTCTCGGCGCTCTTCGTTTCGTCCGGCGGCCGTTTCCTTATCATAGTTCTATTCAGTTTTCCTCCCGTCTCTCTCTCTCTGTGTCGCGCACTACGTACGGTGCACATGTTCGTTCGATGCACGTTTTATTCGCGTATTGCTATTTGCAGTCTCTATCTGTTGTGTACGTACGTA
>JAAEMK010000174.1 GCA_024225635.1 Desulfobacteraceae bacterium
ACTGTGATACAGTAGCCCAACAGGTTTTGTGATTTTGTAACTTTTGTTCTTAAATTCAAAACCTAGTTCTAAATTGTGTTTTAGAATTTTAAAGCTTTAAAACAGAGTTACAAAATCACAAAACCTGTTAGGTTACTGTACTGTAGCATGGTCAAATTATAATTTCGAGCTCTCTATCGTCTCCGCCATAGACAAAAACCTGTTGTTACACGTTTTCAGCATTTTCTGTGACACAGAACAGAAAGCCATTATCACGTTTCAGATGCGGCACCTACAGTAACCCTACCGTAACCCGCAGCCGCATTCAACGTAATGCTGCTAAGCTTAGAGCAATCATTGCTGTACATGTATGTACGTGTACTCGTGTAGTAGGTAATGTGCCACTACGTCTACGACATTGTGTAATCCGTCATGTACGACATTTGTGAGATTATCCGCCGACTTTGGTATGTAGTACATTCTAGTTGTTTGCAAGTTCATTTGGCCGGTTGACTGCTTTTCTAACTTGCTTCTTGGATCTTGCATACATACAGCAGATTTGCATACATAATGTACTCGTTGAGACTCACCAGAAGCAGAAATACCAATCAAAGTCGCGCTGCCACCGAAGGAAGAAATTTTGCAGTTTGGTCGATTTTGAAACC
>JAAEMK010000175.1 GCA_024225635.1 Desulfobacteraceae bacterium
AACGTCTGGCAGGACGGGGCGGACGGCATGACCATCGAGAGCGCGACTTTCCATGAATGGCGGGTGGATCTGACCCCGGCCAATCCTGCGGTGCTTGAAGCGGCCAAGGGTGAGCCCGCGTCTTCAACGGTCACCCTCTCATGGATATGGTCCTCGGATGATGACCGGGAAAGCATTCAAAAATACCTGGTCTGGTATTCGGATGAGATGATTACCCGGGAAAACCTTGAAGATGCCACATCGGTTTTCTGCGGCATCATCCCCGGTAACGCAGGTGCCGAGAACAGTTTAACCATTGATAAGCTTGCCGCCGGGCAAAAATATTATTTTGCCGTGAAATCGGTTGATTCGGCCGGTAATGTTTCCGATTTAAGTAATGTCGCGGAGTATACCACTGAAAGCATGCTCCCGGAGATCACGGGCATCGCTCTTGTTGACGGCGGTAATGCCGGAGATAATTCAGAGGCAAGGGCGATAACCGTCACCGGCGGGAATTTCCTTGAATGCGCAGGCTGCAACCTGGTCCGCTTTGAAAATGAATCCCATGTGTTTGATGTTTCCTGCAATGA
>JAAEMK010000176.1 GCA_024225635.1 Desulfobacteraceae bacterium
AAATTCTTCGCTTTTTGCGAAAGAAAAGGCTTCAGCACTCGCTTAAAACCGAAGAATCGATCTTGCGCAATAGCACGCGCGCCAACGAGATGCCGTCTCACTTCCGAAGAATATTCTTGCGTTTTCGAAAAGCGCGCCGTCTCACTTCCGAAGTAAATTCTTGCGTTTTCGGAGATCGCGCTGTCTCGCTTCCGAAAGAAAATTCTTGCGTTTTGAAAAGGAAATTCTTTTGTTTTGAGAATGCGTGTGCGCTGGAAAGGTCAAATAGTTTGACAATGCAAGTCTGTGCACCAGCAGAAGAACTCTATGGTAGAATAACAGCGACAGTTGTTGTAGGGAGATATTCGAGGCCATTAATGTACGCACAAAGTCCCTCACTACAGTCCCGTTAAACGAAGTGAGAAGTAAAGCGAAGCAATTCACAACGGAACGGTAGCTACTACTGTACTAGACACAGCACGATTACGAATCAGAGCTGCATATAACGAGACACTCTTACTGTCTGTGCTAGTACCGCACGAAAATAATAGAGAGCACACACAAAGAGATATAAAATAACGCTACATTCTTCGCAACTCGCAAGCACTGAAACGCAATTGAATCTCAGCGGCAATGCAGTTCCACGACGAAACATGGACACAGACAAAGATCAACAAGTTCGCGCAGAAACACTGCCACAGTTGGGCAACGGAAGTATCCATTCACATAGTGCATCTTTCGCGTACAGAAAATTTTCGCGGTTTTACGCGATTACTGAAACCGAAAAGGGAAAGGTTTCGCGCTTTTCGCGGCTCCATGTCAAACAACGAAAGTTTTCCGCACGCGAAAGTTCCTTTACTGCACCATTTTCCGACATTTTCACAAAACAGAGAGACTTTTCGTTACAGTACACGAACCACGGAAGCTGTGAAAGCTATCAAAAAGTTCCTACTGAGGTGAAGACAATGCAGTATTGTACTCAGCCAAATTAGGTCAGGCGTGGTCATAGGTGTAACAGGCAAAAGCGTCATGGGGGGGCTAAATCCACTTTTCAGGG
>JAAEMK010000177.1 GCA_024225635.1 Desulfobacteraceae bacterium
AGCTTTTTAAAGAGGATTTTCCCGGTTTTGACCGCATTAAAAGTCGCGGGAGCTCCGATAGCGTACCCAAGAGAAAGTTCAGATAAAAAAAACAGGCACTCATGCGTCATATACGCGCTGTCGGCCCGGACGATATCTATACCATAACCTAAGGATATCAATCTTTTAACCGCTTTTTGAAAAAAATCTTTCGGATCAGCGCCACCCGGTGACAGCTTCGCATCGACGAAAATTCCACCGATAAAAGCGGCCGAAAGCTGAAAACAGGGTCTGCCTTTCTTTTTTCAGTTATATCCTGATTCTGCTCCCTCTTTTATGGAAGATGATGATTGAAGCGCAGTCACATCAATGTCCGCTGCCCTCCTGCCTGCCGCGCCGGGGCAGGATAACAGCTGAGGACAACGAGTCTTTATCAGACCGCTTTGAATCATGATAAGTTTCCAGGAAGCTGTTGAATTCGTTAATTCACCGACGGCTTCCATGATTCAGTCGACACCGTAAAGAGTGTGATATGATGTGTGATAACTTTTTATCACAGGGTAGTGCTGACGATAATGATGCTGGTATTCGACACCTGTGATATGCTGAAGAATTACAGACCGGAACATTCTTATGGGGCTGACGATGCCGTGTGACTTAAAAATTTTTAACAGATAAGTGTCGATAATCGTTTGATATTCTG
>JAAEMK010000178.1 GCA_024225635.1 Desulfobacteraceae bacterium
TATTGAACGTGGATTATCTTCAGAACATAACAATCCATACCAATTTAAAAGCAGAAGCATACCAATTCATACCTGCTCCGGCAAGTTTGTCCATATGCAAATATACAATTTGTGTTTGTTATATTTGCATGTAATGCATCGGTTTGTGTCAGATTGTAAAAATCTGAAATAATGTCTATCTATTGTATAATCTGTTACGGACGGGAGGGATGAGCAGCGGCTCAAAAGATTTATTTAAGCTGGTTTTCATCTTAGTTAGTTAAGGAAAATTGATCATTGACCCAAGACCACTGAACAGTTCTTCATAAGTCCAAATTCACTAGATTCTCTGCGCTGAACTGACCCTAAATGAATATTTCTTTCAAAAGTATCGATTTCCAACTTTGAAAAGTCAACATTTCTTTCAAAATGATGTATTTTCAATCAGTTTTTTTTGCATTTTATCACATGAAATTGAAAAAAGACAAAACTGAAACGTCAAGAATATTTGTGTTTTGTGGACGTAATTTACATTTTTTGGTTTAAATTGTTCATTTCATTGAAACAAATCCATATTTTTTATAAATATCAACTGTCAAATAATATACATATAACATTCCAATGTAAATTAACATTACACATCAGAAACAATAATACTACAAATACAATGTACACATTTGATCACTAATACAATTCAAATTTACATTTTGTTCGTAGGTTGAAGTCATTTTGCAAAAATACAAGCCATCAATCACCAATATAAATTCAAATTGACTGTTTTGCATAACATTCAAATCATTTTAATATAATACAAATAAAATTAACACATTTTACTCATTGTTTTTAACCAAATGACCAATTTGCTTAGAAATGAAATCCATTTCAAAGACATACAACATTTTTCAAAAATGCTATCATTAAAATCTACATTTTTTGAAATAAATTGGATTGGTTTGTATGAAATGTAATACAATGTCTTAAAATCAACAATTTATTGAAGCAGTAAAACCATTTTACTGCAACACAAATAAAATGAATACATTTCTTCCTTGCTACCAATGAAATGAACCATTTTCTTAAAAAATTGAAATGATATTTTTTTGATGCACACATAATGAACATCTTTGATCAAATTTGATATCAAAATGCGCAATTTTGTAATAAATTTAATTTTTTTTTCAAGTATGTGTATGAGCTAAACTAGATCTTGCACTTGGATTTGAATAATTAATTACAATATTTGCATTTAAAAATTGATTGCTGTCATATTTCATGATTTGA
>JAAEMK010000179.1 GCA_024225635.1 Desulfobacteraceae bacterium
ATTCCTGAAACTCGTCCTGGTGGCGTATATTTCTCTGACTTGATCATACATCTGCATTCACTCTTGGTCACAGGAGTAGGTCTCAACAGGGAAGGCACTGAGGCGAGTTTCAAATGACCGAAAACACCGCACCTATAGCGCCATTCGCTAACTAGGATTTCACAGCTGTGTCCTTGCAGCTCCCTGGTCTGGCCCTCAGTCAAAACCTCATAGGTCCCGCCCAATGGTGTCTCGTCGTTGGCCGTCAGTGGGTCGCAGATGCTCGGCCTGGCAAACTTCTGGATTTTGGTGGGAGATCTGCAGTCGTAGTATTCCACCTCATATCCATTAACTCCTGGCATTGAACTTAACAGCATCATTACTGCTACACTAACTAAGATCCATCTCGACTTCATTGTTGGCCAAAGAAGGTGAACTATGTGTGTTAACCTAGAGTTGTTTTCACTGTGATGATCCTGGAGTAGCTTTACTCTACCCCTCCCCCTGCGTGCTGCTCCCCCTAGGCCTGTTATCTCTTCC
>JAAEMK010000180.1 GCA_024225635.1 Desulfobacteraceae bacterium
AGTCGGCTGTCTGACGGTGAAGTACGTGCGCTCGGAACATCCCAGCGAGGGCGGAGTGCGCGCGCGTAGTGCCAACAGTGTGTTCCTGCGCCTGCGTTCCCTGTGTCTGTCGAGCAAAGTGTCGAGACAAGCCTCTTCTTTCCCATTGTGCGTGCTAGGCAAGGAAAACTTCTCTAGGTTTAGGGACAAGCCAGTCGGCCCAAAGTACCAGTCGGTACACTTTTCTGCACAAGTGGATTCTTCTCTTCAAGGAAAGGGAAAGCCTTCGAATTCTTTTCTGCTGGGTATTAGTAGGGAAGAGCTCCAGCCTGGTCATAATCTGCCGAATTTGAAAGTGAAAGTGTCGTCTTTTTCTTCTTCTCTTCTTCGTCTGCGGAAGGAAGGCGACATGTCGAGTTCGGAGCCGACCACGATGGCGGCCGGCGCAGAGGCGAAGGACCTCGTCAAGAAGAAAGAGGAGGAGAAGAAGGACGAGGACGAAGAAGCCCTCGACTACGACGAAGAGGGGCGAGAGTGGCCGCACGGCGGCGACGACGACGACAGCGACCTGGACGACAGAGACTGGTGCAATTACAGTGTCGTCGACGAAACAGACGACGAAGAGAGCGACCAGTCGGAGCGACACTTGGCCGGAGTCGAGCTGCAGGCCAAGAGGGAACGCGACCGCCGAACCGAAGACTTGAGGGAGGAGCGCGAGGCGAGCAAGGCGCTCGACGAAGGTGATAGGGACCCGGAGGCGGTTTGGCGAGCGGAAGTCATGGACGACCCGATGCCCACGGCGACTGCTCGTTCCGGCCTCGGGCAGTGGGGCTCTTTGAAGTCCTATGTCCAGGGGGCCTGTCACTACAACCCCTACGACGCGGCGGCGCGGGCGGAGAAGCGATCCTACAACAACCCCGACTTCGGCACTGAGATGGCCCAGGAGTCGAGAGAGTACACCCGCAACAGAAGAGAGCGGTCGAGACTGATCAACCGAAAAGGGAAGGGGTCGTCTTCGGCGAGTTTCGACAGTGAAGAAGTGAGAAGGATGCAAGGGGCCGACGGAGGAAGACCTCGCCCTTCTCGCAACGTGCCGGAGCGTGCCCCACTCCCCGAAATCATGAAGAGATTGACGGTCAACTCTCCACCTGGCAATCCCGGCAAGAAGGAGGGCAATCCCCACTCGAAGTCCAGTCCGTCGAAGCGAGGGCGACGGCGCCTGTCCGTCGCGCAGGGTTTCGACAGCCAGCAGCGGCAGGAACACGAAGAGGAAGAGCAT
>JAAEMK010000181.1 GCA_024225635.1 Desulfobacteraceae bacterium
ACATTGATGGCTCTTCATCTTTCCTTGGGTTCACTTTCTTCATCATCCTTGTTATTGGTTCTACATACATTGCAAATAATATTGGACTCAATGGGCATCCTTGTCTTATCCCTCTTCTCATTGGTACTCCCCTTGTCTTTCCACTTGGTAGCATTGACTTTAACACATTATCCTTGTACAATTTCTTCATATTCTCCAACCAATTTCCCCTGATTCCCATTCCTCCTAAAATTTCCCATAATTTTTCATGATCTACTGTATCATATGCTTTGCTTATATCTAAGTATGCCACATGGAATGGTTTTTCCTGTCCTTTCTTCATTCTCCTTGCCATCAGTATTTTCAATGCCATTGATGCTGATAAACATGATCTATCTGATCTGAAACCTTGTTGTTCATCTGCTACCATTCCATATTTCTCCACCACTTTCTCCACCCTCTCTGTCATTATCCTTGTAAATATTTTATATAGTGTATCTGTTAGTGCTATTGGTCTATAATTTTTTATCTGTAATGGATCTTCT
>JAAEMK010000182.1 GCA_024225635.1 Desulfobacteraceae bacterium
TGACACCGAAAGCCCCGGATATCACAGTCGCCCATAGGCCGGCCAGACGCAGAATTGAACGCCCTTTCAGATGAGCGAAAAAAATCTTGTCGCCCTCTGCGTCTGTGGCGGCGGCGGCCCGAAAACGGCGGAAATTTCAAAAAACTTTTTTGCCAAAACGCCACGTTTCGTGGCGCCGTTCAGTCGCGTGAGGACCGATCGAGCTGATAGTCGGTGACAATACTTATCTATATACGTCACACATCGTGTAGAAATTTCAGCTCGATCGACCAACCACAGCGGGTTCTGCCCTTACAGGCACTACAGCGATTAGAATTGCAAAAATTGCCGAAAAACGTCATTTTCGACGGGCCGTAATTGACGAACGGGGACGAATTTTTCGAAACGGTTTGTTGCAGTCAACTCAGTTCGAATAGGACTATAACATATCTAAGAATTGGCAGAATCGGAAATGGTCGACAAATTCTGGGTCCGCAGTGCGGTGCAAGGGTCGATTTTCTCGGGAAGCGTCTCTTAAAGTGCTCCGATTGGAGAAACTGTGGGGTGCGAAGCGGATTCGGAACCAATTTCCGAATAAGCAATGGCCTCTCACATCCGTGAATCGACTTTTGAGAAAAATTGATGCAACTGGCAATACCGATCGGCGACGCGGAAGTGGAAGGTTGAGAACTGCAAGAAATCTGGAAAATGTTGACACTGTTAGAGAAATGCTTTCCAGTCAGGAGGGGCAAGAGGGCATGCACCGTACGCCTCGACAAATCAGTCGCGAAACGGGAATTTCTCATTCGACCGTGAGAAGAATTGCCAAGCATGATTTGAACAAGCAGAATTCGACCGTGAGAAGAATCAGAGAGGAGTGGGACAATCTCAGTCAGAGATTCATCAACAGAAAAATTGATGAATTTCGCGTGAGATTGCAGGAAGTTGTTGATGCAGATGGTGGACATATCGAAAACTTGCATGTCTAGGCACTGTAGTTATCGCTGTATTGTTTGTGAATCATTTCCTTGAAACATGTTTCCATGACCCCTTCCGTGCACACCCGTCTTCCGACATGACTTCGCGCGAAACGCTCGCAAACGGGCTACATAAGAGCAAATTCAACATTTTTTTGACAAGACGTGTAAAACATGTCA
>JAAEMK010000183.1 GCA_024225635.1 Desulfobacteraceae bacterium
ATTGAATTTTCATATTCCGGTGGAATTTTTCACTTCCGGCCCCGGAACCGGCCGCCCCGGGCCGGAAACCGGAAAAAATTGGAAAAATGGAATTTTCGCGATTTTTTTGTAAAGCTTCCGGCGGCCGTATCTCGCGCACCGTAGGTCGTACGCAGAACCGCCGCCCACCGTTAAATGCGGCGTTCTTTGGCGCACATTCTACTTCTTTACGTCGGCGCTGTACGACTTTCCGTACGCCCGCAAAAGCCGCCGGACCGGCGCCGTTTCGGAGGCCAATTTTTCGACCCGCGCGGAAAATGTTTTTCGCCGAAACGGTACCGAAACGGCGTCGCAACGCATTAATTTTGGTGTCGTTGGATTCCTCAGAGTCTGCCGATTAATTTCGTGTCTCGTCCGCCGCAAAAATGTTCGTAAGTTGAGGTTGGTGTTCGGTGATGGTGTCACCTTCGGAAAATCGCCGGCGGCGCCAGTTTTGCGACAAATCATCTAAAATCCTTTAAGATATAAAATTTAAAAAAATGGTGCTAGTAGTAGTGTGGTGTGGCAGCACGGTA
>JAAEMK010000184.1 GCA_024225635.1 Desulfobacteraceae bacterium
AATTTTTCACTTCGATGGACCATCGGCTGTCCATCGCAAAAACACTACCCACACCCACTCACACATCCACACACAGATGACCGACGCGCCGCCGGGCAAAGGGCACGGGTGGGCCCAAGCGAGGGCTACGGGGCGAAGCCCGAGGACTTCGGCAAGAAGCCGCCGGCTGCGGGCGGCAGGCGGGCCGCACACAGGCGGCCACTCTGGAAAGCCTCCCCCCGGGGCCAATGGAAGGCCCGGGGGGAGGGCTATTGATTATCCGTTGGAATGGTGTGTATTTGGGGGCGGTGCAATGAGACGCCGCAGCCCCCATTGCCCGGACCCCTTCTCTCCCCTCCCATAAAACGAGAGGCGCAAATGCACGCCTTATGTATACATGCGCAAGTTTTGGTGAAAGGGAATAGAGAGGGGGGGTCGTGATGTGACGTGTGATGTGATTGTAAGGCCCGTGGGGCCCGTTTTAAGATAGCTATGATCCAAAACGTGACACGCTTTCCACACTCGCACAGCTCTGACTTCCTGCAAAAAAACTGCTGCAGATCTTCTTGCCCCGCCCATGATGCGCACGCTTGTCAACTGGCTCCGTTCCAGCGACCAGTTCGCCGCCAAGCTCCTCACTCCGCGCTCCAGCACATCGACCATTTTCCAAGGTGAGTAGCCAGGCGCCGTGCCTAATTTCAGACGTTAGCAAATGAGTTTTCATAGGTAAGAAAAATTGTTTTAGCCACGACTGAAAGACTTGTTTGGGCGTGCTGAAACGTTGACCGCAGTCAGAAAAAAGTTGATTTTTCATGATGCATGGTTGGGAATTTCAGTCAGAATCGCGACTCAAGGCACCCGGCCATCATGGAGTTCAGCACGCCACTTCACACCACCGCCGACCACTGGCCCCCCGCTTCCCACCGACCTTCTCCCAACCCATGGGCAGCTCGCGGGCCCCGCGGTGCTCCGGCTTCACCGGCCATCGGCCTGTGTCGGGTCCAACCGCGAGTGCTAGGGGTCGAAAAATACATTTTTCACGATTTCGAACAGAAGTCCAAAATGACATCCCGGACAAAATTTTCAGTGTTCTGGCCTTCTTCAGCAACTAAAAGTGTCACTAAAACGATTGCTGACAAATCGTTTTCCGATGATTTTTCATC
>JAAEMK010000185.1 GCA_024225635.1 Desulfobacteraceae bacterium
ACGATTGTTTGTTATTAAATAAGTAATAAATAACTATTAAATATCTATAAAATATCTATAAAATGACTAAGTATAATATGAAATGACTAATCATAGTTATTTCATTTTAGTCATTTCATAAAGTTGTCTAGTCATTTCATTACACTAATTTCATAGTTATTTAATAAATTTATTAAATAACTATTAAATATAAATATTAAACATGTATCAAATTAGTATCAAACTATTGAAATAATAGTTAATTCATAGTCAATTAATAAATTGTATAAGATAGGATACGATACAATATCAAACAACCCTCAAACAACCCTCAAACAAATATTAAATATGTATCAAATTAGTATCAAACTACTATGAAACTAGTATCAAATCACTATGAAACTAGTATCAAACATGTACCAAATCAGTATGTAGTGTTTACCGATTGGAAATTAATTTACCAATTGGAAATTTATATTTTTCTAAATTGTGTTTGACACATAATTTGTAGTGTTTGACAGACATAATAATAATAATAAATTGCACTCATATCGTAATTAGTTCATAGTGAATTAATAGACATTTAATAGTGAATTAATAGATATTTAATAGTGAATTAATAGACATTTAAGAGTGAATATAACAACCAAATAACCATGAAATAACAAACAATTAACAATCAATAAAAATTAAATAAAAATAAACATTTCCGGAAGAAAATACAATGTACGTTTTCGTATACTTTAATATCATGTGTTGCATCAAAAATTATTTTTACCACTTTTGGTTTTCTAAACCTGCAAAATTATGTGATTTACAAACCAAAACTTTACATGTCAAAATATACAAACAAAAACGTTTCGCCGCTCATATTTGTCCATTGATATATTTAGTATAATGTACAGATCTTAAAATAATAAAAGTTGCATGTTCACAAAATAAAAATACATAACATTCATATCACAACCTTTATCATAATCAGTTACTTTATATTATTCATCACAGCTATTGGACATACTTGATTAAACATGTTTTGTTGCGCAAATTGCTAATAATAATAAGCACAAAACCAGTAATAGTAATATTAATGCACTAAGTGTCCGTTGCTGTTGGTTTAAATGATTTTTACTTTATCAAAACCAATGGCTAATAATAATCAAAACCAAATGAGTGCGTATGATAATGTTAATAATATTAATAAAGTGTGTAATGTTATTGTAATCATTCCATATCCATTGTCCAATAACATTGTTAATTCAATCACAATCCACAAACCATAAATATAAAATAATTTATTCGTTCATTATACTATTGTATTCATCATGATATCCAATTCACTTTATTGTTTATACTTGAAGCGGTCAAGCCTCCATACTCCCGTAAAGGAGATTTCAAATGTCGCCAACGGCACAAATGAACGGATAAATTGTTTTATATTTATTTTAATTAATGAAGCCATGATTACTAGAGGTCAGTGCAGTAAAATGCACTGACAAGGATTACAGATTAGTTAACAATGAATTCAATAGGGATTTACTATGAATGTACTATCAATCTACTATGAATTTACAAAGCGTTTCTGTATAGGTTTGGTATGGATTTGTTTCAAATCGACAAATTTGGGATTGATATGAATGGAAGCATTGCATTTAGCTCATAGGTTTGAGGTTTAGGTTTTTATGTTTTTTAGGTTTAGGATAATGATACAGTTGACTCCATACAATCATAAATATCTTGAGGTTATGAAGTCTGATAAAATCCGATGTGTTCATCTCGTAACCAGCTTCAATATTCTGCAAACCTCTAAACCTCTTAAACCTAGAAACCTAAACCTCAAACCTTTGAGCTAAATGCAATGCTTCCAATAATATGTTGTAATCACTATCAAACCAATATAAAATCACTATTAAATTAGTATGAAATCATTATCAAATCAGTATCAAACTAGTATGAAATCAATACACATTATATTTGACTGCCAATCATAAAAAAAGTGAC
>JAAEMK010000186.1 GCA_024225635.1 Desulfobacteraceae bacterium
ATATTAAAACTCAGCAAGATGCAAATGCATTTTTGGTATTTTTTTTTGACATGATTGTTAATTTAACCAATAAAAATGAAATTCCTGCAGTTTTAAAACCTTCAAAAAAAACAACAGATCAAATCAGACAAATGCAACAATTTATACATAAAATGTTTGTATTTGAAACACAAACAACAATGACATGCATTAAAAACAAACAAAAACCAACATCACATCCAGGACCAGTAGAAAAGCAGTTAATTTTGAGTGTAGCATTACCAGAAAATAATAAAACATGCACTTTACAAGAATTATGTGATGATTATTTGGCAAAAGAAAGTGAAACAGATAAAGACTATGTGTGTAAATGCTGTAACAACCAAAGACATAAGGTAATTAATAAAACACTAATCAAAAAATTAACAAGTGAATATATGTTAATTAATTTTAAAAGATTTAAAAGTAGTGGAAGGTTTAAATCTTACGTACAAACAAAGAAAATGAATCAAATTGAAATAAATAAATATATTGTTTTCAAATGTAATAATAAGTTTTGTGTATATGAAAGTTGTGTTGCTGTCAATCATATTGATAGTACAATATTAGAACTGGGACATTATACTACTGATAAACATTATAACAAAAAATGGTTCAATTGTGATGATGACAAAATTACAGAAAACAGATTACAAAAATTTGATCCTAAAGGTGCATACATTGTAATGTTAAAACGGTATAAAGGTAATGACGTACAAGAAATAATTAGTGCATATTTAGCTAATAATAATAATAATAATCGTAATGCATTATGTAATAATAATAATAATAATAATAATAATAATAACAATAATAATAATAATAATAATAATAATAATAATAATACTAATTATCACTCAAATGATGAGGATATTGATTTACACGATGCAAATAAAATTGTATCAAAACCAAAAAAAACAAACATTAATAGTAGTAAACAAACAAAAAAAAAAAGAAAAAGAAAAGATAGTAATGCATTATGTAATAATAATAGTAAAACACAAAATGAAAATAAAATTTTACCAAAATTAAAAAAAAGAAAGATTAATAGTAGATTTCAATATGTTACAAAAAACAAAAAAAGAAAAAATGATTCAAAAATTGAATCAAATCTAAAAAAAAGAAAGATTAATAGTAATAAGAAAAAAAACAAGATTAAAAAAAATAAAAAAAGAAAAAATAATGTAAAAATTGAATCAAACACAAAAAAAAGAAAGATTAATACATATGAAGAATCAGAAATTGAATCAGAAATTGAATCAGAAGAAATTGAATCAGAAATTGAATCTATTGAAATAATAAATCCATTAGATGGTAATATAACAACTGTGCCAATATCATCACCTAAAAAAAGCAGAAAACAATATTATATAAATTATAATAAAAAAAAT
>JAAEMK010000187.1 GCA_024225635.1 Desulfobacteraceae bacterium
AGATTGAATTGATCAACGACAAAATTCTTCTGTAAAATCGAAATTCAAAGTATCAGGAAAGGAAATTGGAGAACAAGGAATCGAAGGAGAAATAATATAATGATCAAAGGTATAATGAGTGTTAAAGGAAGAGGAAAAACCGGAAAGACTATAGGAATTGGAAAAGAAAGGACAACGACAACGTCCTCAATAAATCCATAAACATTGAATCAACAGAAGGAAAACCCGATAAACACCACAATAATCAATTTTCAGTCAAAGTCTTTAATCCGGATATAATAGGAAGAACCGAAATCAATTCCTGCTCATGAATAGGAAAGTGTATAGTAACCATTCGATAATTCAATTTATACTTTAACATTGAAATTAACATTGAATAGAAACCACATTCAAAGTTGAAAGGTCATCATATAAATTTTCAAGGTATGAATAAAAGTTGAGAAACCACCAATCAAGACAAGAAATTTTGAATCACCTGAACTAACAATGTTAATACAGCAATGAATAATAATCCAATGGAAAAGACTTTACGAAATACTTAAAAAGGAAGAATAGAAGAATAACCGGGAAAAGATTGAATCAATTCGGTAATTCAGGAATAATTAGCATCTCTAGGAACATCATAAAAAGCATAAGGAATTGGGAATGGAAGGACAGGACCTATAGATCCAGGAGCTTCAGCCGAAGGAGACCCAATAAGAGCTCGATTCAAACGTTGTTAATGTTCAGTGTCAAGATCACAGCAAAATTAATATAATCTAAAGGGAAAGGAAAAGAAGAAATGAAGTTATTGAAAATCCTTGAATAAATTGGAATATTGATAATCCTGACAATAAACTTCCAATAATTCCACGACAACCTCAATAAATAAGGAAAAACAATAGGAATACAATGAAAATCCAACAATATACGAAAAGCATGAATTTGAATAAGAAAGACTAAAGGAACCACAATAATTTGGTATTCGAATTACCTTAAATGGAACAATGAGAGAAGAAAAGAAGAAAGAGAAAAGGAAAGGAAATTACGAATAATCCAATCGGAAAATACCTAAAAATTAAAGGAAGACCCTAAATTAATACCTTTGTTATTGTTCCTGGAAATGGAAAGGACGCTATAGGAAGAGGATTAATCATTACAGTTATTCCCCAATATGCCATTTGACCTCGATTAGGAATATAACCTAAAAACCCTTCAATCAAACGACAACCAAAAATACACCAACCTGGAACTCGAATTAATACCATTATTCCAAAATCGAACCCAATAATCTTCAATCTCATTCATAAACCACGTATTCGATGAGGAAACATAAAACCCATAAATAAAGAAGCTCCTAAACAATGAATTCAACGATGAAATCGACCAACAAATTATTCAAGGAAAAAATAAAAACATCAATCATATTAATAGAGAGAGAAAAAGAAAGAAAGGAAAATGAATGGAAAAGTGACGACGAACCAACATTAATAAAGTTGTTAAGAATGATAAAAAGGTGGAAAAGAAAGAAGCCCTTGAAAAGAATCCCTGAGAAATAAAAGCTAAAAGGATTACAAGATTAAAGACTAAAGTAAGAGGATAATTATTGACGAGTTTAAGCATTAAGAGTTTAAGAGAGAAAGAAAAAGTGGATAAAAAAGGAAAGGAATTCAATCGAAAGAAAAGAACAATTGGAAAAGAACAGGAAATAGAAAGTTTCAGATTACATGAAGAAGGTAAAAGAAGAAAAGAAGCTGTGAAATTATAAAGAAAGGAAATTGGAGAACAAGGAATCGAAGGAGAAATAATATAATGAATTCCACTAAAATTAGGGAAATAGATGTTGATCCAGTCTATTGTCAATAAATAATTAAATGGAAAAGGAAAGACTATAGGAAT
>JAAEMK010000188.1 GCA_024225635.1 Desulfobacteraceae bacterium
CGGCGAGCAGACAGAAGTCGAAGTGGTACTCTATCACTCACGCTATCTCGGCAACTTCGGCATCTGGCAGGCTGTGGGATACCAGTATATCGAAGAGCCCGGCGGATTCCGCTTCGAAAATCTCCCCCCAGGCGGATTCACACTGGAAGTCGTACATCCCGCATCCGGGAGACGAGGCAAAAGAGGTGGTACCCTCGGAAGCGACGGCGAGGAGTTGGAATACGACATAACCCTCGAAGGTCGCGGAACCGTAACCGGGACTTTTTTCGACGGCTCACAAACAACTCCCATACCCAATGCAAGAATAAAAATTAGAAGCAACGCTTTGTATCCGAAAATTATGGAAACCATGAGTGATTCGGAAGGCAATTTTACCTTCCAACAAGTGGGCGAAGGTCCCTATACACTGACCTCCAGCGATCCCGCCACCTTGTTTACCGGCAGTGCCGAAGGTGAAGTGGAATATGAGGGGCATGAGGTCGTAACCGATATCTATGCCAAGGGCTCGGGAATTGTAAAAGGGATGGTCTATAAAGCCGACGGCACCACACCGGTGCCCGGTGCCATCGTCAAGCTGTACCGGGGCTATCAAAACAGCACGGTTTATACCGCTTACACTAATCAAGAGGGGGAAGGAACCGTTGGCGAATACACCATCGATTTGATCCCCGAAGGTAATTTTTCATTAAAGGCAACGGAGCCGGCACCGGGATGTGACAGTGGCAAAGCATCCGGCAGTGTTGAATTTCACGGCCAGGAGGCGATGGTAAACATAATCTTCGGCGGGTTGGGAAGCGTTGAAGGCTATATCTATGACGGCAGCGGAGATCCCGTGAGCGATGTGCCAATCACCATTACCTCCGGCAGCTATACACGAAACACCACCTCTTACGGGACCGGTTCACCGGAACCGGGGAAGTATCGCTTCGATTCCGTACCCATGGGAGAGTTCAGCCTGGGAGCCAAACAATTGGTCAGCAACCTGGGAGGCTCCGGAAACGGGATTTTAATAAGCGACGAACAAGTAGTCGCGGTAAATGTAACGTTGGATTCGGCGGGCTCCATATCCGGAAGGATAGTGGCGGCAGACGGAACCACACCGGCACAGAATGCATATCTTACGTTAATAGGCACCAATTGCAAAAAAAAATGTTCCACCGGTGCCACAGGGACATTCCAATTTGAAGCCGTTTATCTGGGGGATTATGTCCTTAACATTCAGGGTTCCAACAGCAGCGGCAAAGGCAGGGTAACGGGAACGCTGAGCAGCAACGGCGAAGCCATCGCATTGGGAGATATTATTCTGGATGACGCTGCTCCCACAGTCAGTGGTATAACCCCTGAAAACGGCAGTATGGCGGTACCTTTAACAACCGCCTTAACCCTTAACTTTTCCGAAGAGATGAACGCCTCCACCATAAACACCACCAATATCAAGCTAACTTCGGGAAGTATGGTGATACCCGGCAGCGTGGTCCTGTCGCAGGATTTGAGAAGTGCAGTATTCACGCCGTCGGCACCCCTTAATAGTTTTACAAACTATACGCTTACCGTAAAAACAGCAGTAGAGGATAAAATGGGTAACCCGTTGGGTGCGGCGGTACCGGTATCCTTTATTACGGTGGATGTTGTGCCGCCGGCGGTATCATCGGTATACCCCTCCAATAATCTCAGCGGGGTACTACCGGAGACGGCAGTCACCGTAACCTTTACCGAGCCGGTTAATCCCACTCTATTCGGAAACGGCAACCTGATGGTAATGTCACGTGAAGGGGCCGTAGTGCCGGGGAATATAGTCTTCCCGGAAGGGAATAGAAGCCTGGTATTTACACCGGCGGCACCATGGACCACCGATACATATTATAATGTAACGGTGCAGGGCGCGGTGGATCTCGCCGGCAACATACAGACTGTAGTTAAAAACACCGTCTTTTTCACCAAGGACACCATCGTACCGACATTGGAGATTGAATCCATGAACGGAACCACCGTCAGGGAGAACAGCGCGGTACAGGTAAATGCCGTAGTTACCGGCACCGATGCATTGGGAGATTTTGATGTGTACATAATCAAATATTATATAGACGGTAAATTTCTTAGAACCTCCCCTTTCCTAAACCAAACCACAACACATTTGCAGTTTAAAGTCCCCACTATGAATGACTCGGGTTCCACGTTCCTGTTTGAAGCAGTGGCAGTGGATAAGGCAGGAAACCTGAGTGACAGAAAGAGTATTCTTTTCACTCTGCTAAAAGATGAGGCACCGGAAGTGACAATCGAATATACCGGCGACACAACGGTATACCCCGGCGATAAGGTTACGGTCAAGGTCCTCATTACGGATGATCTTTGGCTGCAAAGTTATATATGTCGCGCTAAAGCCGGTGAAACAGTGATTTACGACTACCACAAGGAGATAACACAGAGGACCAATAATTCGAATCACTATGTGGATATACCGGTGGATACACAGCCGGGGACGGAGATAAAGGTATTCGCATTTGCCAGAGATGATGAGGGCAATACCAGTTCGGCTGTGCCACTCACCCTATATATACCCGAAGATGAACACGCACCTCAGGTTACGATTACCTCACCAACGGAAACGGCACGCTTCAAGCACCTGGATGTCGTAACCATTGCAGCCGGCGTAACCGACGATGTGTATATAAAAGAGGTCAGGTTTTATGTGGACGGGCAATTGGTAGACACGCAAACCAAAACCCGGGCCGAAACCTCTTATACTTGTGATTACGCCACCCCCCCGGTGCAGGCAGAGAAAAATGTCGAAGTAAAAGTCGAAGCCGAAGATTTAACCGGAAAGATAACCCTGGCGACAGCCGGTGTGATATTTGAGAAACTGGTGGATTTGACGGCACCGCAGGTAGCCATAACCGCACCCACTACCGGTTCCCTGGTATTTGCCGGAGAGGAGTTGAAAATAAAAGTGACTGCCACCGATGATGAAGCCGTTGCGCAAGTGGAGGTATATGTCGATAACCAGTTACTGCAAACCCTGACAGAAACACCATACGAAGCGCTTTACACGGTACCGGCGGATGCGGTAATCGGAACACCCCTAACCATCAGGGCAGAGGCGACGGATGTGGACGGTAAGACCGGCAGTGTCGCTTCTGTGGTAACAGTAGTAGAAGGAGACATTATCCCGGCAGATTCGGTGATCGGGGTAGACGATGCCACATACGAGAACCGCACCATTATTATCAGAGAGGGTACGGTAACCATAAACGGCAGTCACGTATTCGAGAATGTGTTGGTAAAAGAGAGCGGAATATTAACTCATTCGGGGTGCACCACTACGGAAGTTTACAAGCAGGAATTAACATTGACCGGTCAATTGGTAGTGGGACCGGATGCGGCAGTAGATGTCAGTGACCGCGGTTATTTGGGAGGAGCCAGGAGTGGCGACACCACCGATACCGGACGCACATTCGGCAATACCAAAGAAGGCGGCAGTGGAAAATACAATGGTGGAAGTTACGGAGGAATGGGAGCGCTGTATTCGAGAAACTGGACTATCAGCGAAGTATATGGTTCACCCTACGAGCCGGAGTACCCGGGATCCGGCGGCGGTGGTAATACTACAATCGATAAAGGCGGTAATGGCGGCGGCGTCATACGTATCGAAGCAGCTGCGGTAATCGTCGACGGAGCGATAAAAGCCGATGGTGGAGACGGAGCCCAAAGAACGGGATATTACCAGCAATACAGCGGCGGTGGCTCCGGCGGTTCCCTGAAACGAAACACCCTTACCCTGTCGGGCAGCGGAACTTTCACAGCCGACGGCGGCGATTCCGACAGCAGAGGAGCCGGCGGCGGCGGACGTATAGCCCTCTATTATGAACAGGCACGGGGCTTCGACCTGGAAACCAATATCCGGGCACGCGGCGGGATTTGTAAATACAACTACAAC
>JAAEMK010000189.1 GCA_024225635.1 Desulfobacteraceae bacterium
GAAGATCGAAGAAATTGCCTAAACCCACCCCTCGGATACCGAGCGGGAGAAGGAAAACGCATCGGCCCAAGGCTTCAACTAGGAGATGGATCAAATCAACACCCGCTTCAACCCCCCATTCGAGTCTGTCTTTCAAACATATTATTTCGTTTCGATGTCATTCGAAGATATTTATTCGTTCTAGGTCGCCGCAACAGAACCAGGAGATCCGCCCCCGCAGAGGAAGGACAATGGTCCAACGCCACCACCCCTCTCGACAACGCATCGGCACCCCGCCGCAACATTCTATCCGCACCCGCCCACGTGAATACCCACGTGGATGGCATACAACGGCTATTACTTTACTTTCTCCTGTTGGGCCAGCTCATCACGATCGCCCTACTTCTTCGTCCCATCGCGACGAGCTTATACAAGCGCCATCGCACTCGGTCGAGTCGAAAGAAATGCGGGGTTGAAGAGGAAGCCGCGACGGAGGGGCCCATCCCTCTTCGGCACATTTCTCCACCCATTCCCCCGCGACCCAAAGTCCAGCTGGCACCCTGCCAAGTCCATCGATCCGACGAAGCGGGTTTCGAAGAAGTATCGCTGGAGCCGGCCGCCTCAGCCTCCGCTGTTGTCAACGAGACGGCCGTCTAATCTATGGACAGTGTTTTGCTCTCTAGGTTGTTTAGATTCGCCGGCTTGAATTACGTGGGCGTTTTTTTCAATAAGAGTGATTTTGCCTCCTCTCGTTATCTGGGCGATTACTACGGTTTGATTTTCAAAGACGAACACTTCATTCTGTTGACAAAGACAAAGGAGGGCGCCCTTTCTGTGGATTCTGCACGGCTTCAGAAGTTCAACACCTGTGGAATTTATTGTTTGTTGTTTGCCCTGGGCATTTCGGTCGATCCCTCCCACGCCAAATTTGCTTATCAACAACTTCTTCATCGAAGCGAGGTTGACGACAACAAGAAAATAATCAACGATTTGCTCATCGTCGAAACAATTCAGTCAATACTGGACGCATGGAATGACTGAAACTATTCGGAGAAACAAATTGAAGACGCCATCGATAAATGTGATTATCGGGTTTGTGGTTAATTAGTTGTATTTTATTAGGTTTCAGAAATCCACTATTCAGAAAGAGTAATAGTGGAAAGACCTTCGCCTGCAATCGACTGATTAGCCGGTTCAACACGCTGTTCACAGCCGATTTTGATCGTCTTACAATTTTTCATGGAAGAAACCAGGGGGATCAATTCTCACATCTGATATCTTTGCTTCCTCCAAACAAGGAAGTCATCAAAAGGAGTGAGATTAAGATTGAATTCTTGGACCCGCTCAAACTGCGTTCTCCCAAGTGGCCGGAGGGTCACAGC
>JAAEMK010000190.1 GCA_024225635.1 Desulfobacteraceae bacterium
AACTGAAACAATACATCTCTGGGTGAGCCGAAGGTGAACTCAGAGGAAAGATAGAAATGAAAATCCGTACTTTCAGTCTATTTATGACGCCCCCCCCCCCAAAAAAAAGGTAAAAGTGCCTTTTTTGATGATTTAAAGCTAATATCTTTAATTTTGGGGAGTCAGGTACGGGGGGGTTTTTTAGGAAAAAATCCAAAACTGCACCCAACATTGTCATATTTATACCCTAAATATTCACTTTGGGGGGGTCAACCCAATAGTTAGAATCCGCACCCCTCCCTACTCCTTAGTAGGGGTGGGTGCAGAATACCAATTTTATGAGTTTCATTATTTGACCCCCTCAAAGTGGAAATTTGGGTCACACTGGTTGGTGAAGTAGGCTTTGTTTATTTTCTAGTTCTCAAAACCCCCCCGTACCTTGAATGTCAATGTAACAGAGTTTTTGTTCATTTGAGCCTTGTTGCCCCCCCCCCAGAAAAAGGAAGAGAGAAGAAGCTAGGGTAACCCTAGGTTTAGGGCATAAGTCCCAGCTGACTCCTATAGACTTGTGCCCACCCTAGGCCAAAAAATGCCAGTTTCAAAATTATGTTATGCAAATTGATGATACAAAACCATTTGAAAATAAAATAAAATTTATAAAGAGGGGGCACCAACACCTCAAACTTGTTGGATACTAGCTTGAATATTTTTCCAAAACAAATGTTTTTTTTAGTGTGGATCAGTTAACCAATTTGTAAATAATTAACAAAATAGAATTTCAATGCAGTGCCATCTATGTTTGTTTCTTTAAACTTTATGTTCATATCACAAAGGGAAGAATATGTCTTAGTTACTTGTAAGCATTTGAAAGGATAGTCTGCTAGAGATTTTACTATCTTTCCTCTGAGTTCGCCTTCGGCTCACTCAGAGATGTGTTGTCCTTTGGGGGGGGGGGGGTGCAGAGTGTAAAACTGAAACAATACATCTCTGAGTGAGCCGAAGGGGAACTCAGAGGAAAGATAGAAATGAAAATCCGTACTTTCAGTCTATTTATGACCCCCCCCCAAAAAAAAGGTAAAAGTGCCTGTTTTGATGATTTTAACCAAATCTCTTTAATTTTGGGGAGTCAGGTACGGGGGGGTTTTTAGGAAAAAATCCAAAACTGCACCCAACATTGGCATATTTATACCCTAAATATTCACTTTGGGGGGGTCAACC
>JAAEMK010000191.1 GCA_024225635.1 Desulfobacteraceae bacterium
GTCGTTATTTACCGTTTTGTACAAACAAACTTGAATACTTCTTTATTTCACAAATTTTTCAATATGATCAATATATACACTATGAGTTTATCAAACAATACTAAAACAAGAATGACAATATACATAAAAACAAAGTTTAAGAAATCAGATGATCAGACAAATATTGACAAATATAGAAAATTATATTTATCAAAATCAATCTCTGATGAATCATTATTCATGAAGATATGGCAATTATTTCATGTAATAAATGTATGTAAAAAATCAACATGTTTAAAATGGATGTAATGACTTTTTGGTCACAATTATCGAGTTGCCACCCTTTCTACATTGGACCTATCTGTATTAGATATCATCATAGTGAGTTTGAAGTTGATTAAAAGGTACCTAACTGCTACAGAAATAATCCCTGAAAGTTTGAAATTTATAGGTCAATTCTAACATGCATTAAAAAATGTATGTAAAGTATCAAAAAGTAATCATATTTTAAATTGGACGTACAGATTTTTGGTCAGAATTATACAGTTGCTAAACATGATTTTTTTAACCTAACTGTATCAGGAATCATCATACCGAGTTTGAAATTTATATGACAATCTTAACATGTCTAAATTAATGAATTAAAAATATCAAAATCTTCATGTTTAAAACGGACATACTGACCTTCATTGATTAAAGAAATGCTTCACTTTTTACAAGGTACCTAACTGCTGAAGAAAAAATCCCTGAAGGTTTGAATTTGCCTTTTGGCAATTTTGATTCAATTATGTAGATTAGGCATATTATAATTGTCCTTTCAATTTCAAACTCGATATGATGATACCTGGTACACATATTTAGAATGTAGAAAGCAACTAACATATTTATTTTCTTATATTTAA
>JAAEMK010000192.1 GCA_024225635.1 Desulfobacteraceae bacterium
TCGCCCAGTACTCAGGCGAAGGCCGCAGCTTCACGTCGTTAATATGCCTGCCAGTTTTTCTCGCCCCCCCCCCCCCCCCCTGTCATTGGCTCGTCTGAAGAGCTACAATGTAGAACGCTGAAATTGTGTACGTTTACTAGTTATGTATTCGCGCGGAAAACTTTCGCGGTTTTGTCAAGCATGTGACAATTAGGCAAAATAACTTTCGCGTGCGGAAAACTTTCGCGGTCGGCCAAGAACCGCGAAAACCGCCAAACTTTTCGCGTTACACCTTCTATCGCCAACATGAACCCAAATTTAGACGTAATGCTTTACAAATACATAGGAACACTTTGAAAGAGTGACCTGTATGCAGCAAAGCGGCATGATTTCGCCTGCAGTCCAAGGGCAACCAGTGTCGGTCTCTGCACAAGAATACTGGAGCACCTGGGAATTGGGCATGACCACTTTGTTCAGAGTGTACTTCTTCAGCAGAGGGATCCACGACTTCCTCTCGATCAGATGCAGCAGTAGTAGTGTAGTGAAGTAGCCCCTCCACTGGTGCACTACAGGGTGGTAGGGGGTTGCGTTCTATGACGACATCATATTGAGCAAGGTATTTTGACTATAATTTCAATCGTGCTGAAATAATCTCTGTAGAGCATCTGAAGGTTGATTGCGATAAAAGTTGATTTTTTTTAATATTAAAAATTTATTTATAAAATAAATATTTTTTTTATAATTTATATTAAAAAAAAATAAATTAAATTTTAAAAAAAATTTTTTAATTTCTTCAAAAAAAATTTTATTCATATTTAAAAAAAAAATTTCAAAAAAATTTATGAAAATTTCAAAATCTCAAATCGTCCCATTTGTAATTTCTTCAAAAAAAAAATTTTATTCATATTTAAAACAAAAATTTCAAAAAAATTTATGAAAATTTCAAAATCTCAAATCGTCCCATTTGCTGTGCGGCGAATCACCATTTCAGGAAGTCCGACGACAGCGCGGGCCGCCGACGA
>JAAEMK010000193.1 GCA_024225635.1 Desulfobacteraceae bacterium
ACCCAAGCCTCATACATGGACAGTCAGAGTCACTGGTATGTGTTTAGGGATAAGAAAACTGGAATTACAGTTCTCTTATTCTTCAATTGCAGTTTTTCCCCTACACACAAACCCAAGCCTCATACATAAAGGGTCAGAGGCATTGGTATGTGTGTAGGGATAAGAAAACTGGAATTACAGTTCTCCTATTCTTCAATTGCAGTTTTTCCCCTACACACAATCCCAAGCCTCATACATGAATGGTCAGAGGCACTGGTATGTGTGTAGGGATAGGAAAACTGGAATTACAGTTCTTCTATTCTTCAATTGCAGTTTTTCCCCTACACACAAACCCAAGCCTCATACATATGGGTCAAATCACAGTAATCCAACCCACCTTTTTGGGGTCCAAATTTTTTTTTTCGATTTTTTCACCCAGAACCCCTCTATGGGTCATAACTAGGTGCCCTATGAGCTTTGGGGGGGTTTTGGAACTCAAAAACCCTAAATTTGAGCGAATTTGTGAGGTAGGGGTAGATTTTGCCTTCCAGAGGGCTGATTTTGATAAAATTGAAACTTTGACTTTGATGCAGTGTATATGGGGCATATTTATTGAAAAGTATCAAGTGTTATACCATTTCGGAATCGTCAGGTCATTACCTTCGCAATGCCATGGGTCTTGAATACCTCCCTTACCGTATTTGTCCACAGTGCACTCGTTTGTGTTGTCAAGTGGAAATGTGACCTGCCGTGTTCGGGGGTCTATATCTTTTTGGCCCCCCCGATGAATTTTTTTTTTCTTTTCATTTTCCCGTCCTAATATACCCCAATATTGGAAATTAATTGAGTTTTGGCTGGATTTTGGCTTTCCCGATGTTTTTCTGAGCTTTTTCGTGAAATTTTGACATTTCAGACATATTTCTATCCATAAAATGGTCTCTAAATCCTAAAGGAAGCGATTTTTGGCCATAGCCTAGAAAAAAAAAGTGGCTCAGAATTAAATTTTACCCCAGAAAACACCCCTAACATGTCCAGATTGCACATAGGGAACTCTCAGGGGGGTCACAAACAGTCGAAAAATGAGCAATTTTCGAGAACTTTATTCCTAAACTGGTCTCTTAATCTTAAAGGAAGCGATTTTTGGCCATAGCCTAGAAAAGAAAAGTGGCTCAGAATTCAATTTTACCCCAGAAAACACCCCTAACATGTCAAGATTGCACATAGGGATCTCTCAGGATCTTTATGAGTACCTCACTTTCAAGGTCATTGCATGTCAAATCTAATGAAAATGAGTGATTATATTTTTGGGAAAATGACCCAATGGACCCCCACAGATTGGAGGCATTCAGGCCCTGTGGGGTCATATTTAATTTTTTTTTTTGTAAATGCTTAACCATCATCAATGTCCTTGGAGGCCAACCAGACCTGGTTGTTTACACACATATTGTAATATTGTACATATTGTACGCACAGTAAAACAAAGATAAACGCAGAGAACAGCTGCGGCCCATTTACCTAAATAATTATTTTTCAATTCAGAAAGAGATGAAAAGAACAGCACTGATTATTGCTGGCCAGGTGTTTAACACCTTATGGGGGACTCTGGTCAGTCTTTTGTTTGCGACAAGTGACAAACTTGAGTGCAAGTCCTCAAGAAGACGCGGTGATGAGATTGATGAGCTCAGATGTTTCAGTAAGATCGGTACTTTATACAAACAATTAAACAATGAGTAAGCTGATTATCTAATTTCTTTTAGGTCACGTTGTGACGAAGTATGTCGTGGCCCTGGTTATCTTGAGCACCTGCCTTGCTGTCATCTCTGGGATCCTCGTAGCTGTCCTCAAGAAGAAGCGTCTTAGGATCCTTATTGCAGTCGTTGGCAACCTACTTGCCCTGTGTCCAGCCCTATGTGTACGTGTTAGACTGTGCATTTATGCAGTAATGTCCTTATTTACTTATTTCTTTCTGCAGGTATACTTCCTAATCAGAAAACAGTTCCTCTGTAGTTTGTTGCAGTCAAACCTCTCTGGCCGAGAAAAGGAGACATTTCAGTGTCTCTTAGTGACATACAGTCTGCTACGAAGCACAATGATTGCTGGCGCAGTTCTCATCGTCTTCAATCTTCTCGCCTCCTTAGCAGTTGTTTTGTGTGGAAAGGATCCGAAGAACAAGCCAGAAAGAGAATCCGCCAACTGTGAGCCAAAGTATCCCTATACATCACCGGCGGTTAATCCAGACAATGTGAAATCAAGTAAATTTCCAATAGAGAAGTATAAATCACCGGGAAAGAAGATGTTCAAAGTTTGGATTGCCAAAGAAGCTAATTTTGAAGCTGAGAAGGAGAAGAATCAGCTGTTGCTCAAGATTGCGGAACTCGAGCAGGCCAAGGAGACTGTTGAGCAGGAGCGGGACAAGATCACAGATATGGAGACACAGAGGAAGTATCATCTTGACAAGGACGCCGACCGCAGGAAGGCTCAGGACAGGATTAAGGAGCTTGAGAAGAAGATTGCCAACATTGAGGACACGAAGAGTAGGGAGGTGACCAACATCAGGATGGACCTGGAGGGCAAGTGCAGGTCCCTGGCCAACCTGCAGAAGGTTCTGGACGAGACGAAGCAGGAGCTGATGGTGAAGGCGCAGGACTCGGACAACTTTATGAACGGCCTGACTGACGCGAGCAGTTTGCTGGGCGGGCTGAAGGTGGACCTCGCCGAGGCCCGGGACAACATTGAAACCCTGGAGACGGAGCTGGAGCTGCGGCGGGAGAAGACCGATGAGCTGTTGAGGGAGCTGGACCAGGCCGCCGAGGACAAGAAGGCCATGATGGTGAAGATTGGGCAGCTCGAGACCGAGAAGGTTGAGCTCCAGGCGGTCATTGCGTCACAAAATAACGTCGCGGAGACAACCAAGTGCGAGGAGATGGAAATGAAGTTTGATGCCGCCAGCTACGAGCTCAACAAATTCAGGAACAGGAATGAGAAGCTTGAGACGCTGCTGGTTGAGACTCAGTCCGAGCTGTCTGTGTACATGCAGGCCAACGGGGGCAAGGAGATCAAGAGCGCACCCACCGTGCTCTCCGGGACAGAGAGGAAATCTCTGGATGAGCTTCAGAGAGACCTCGAGGACCAGAGGGAGCTCTCTGCAAATAGGCTCGGCGAACTGGAGAAGCTGCAGGGCAACTACAAGGAGTGTCTCCAGGAGGTTGAGAAGCTCAGGATGGAGCTGCGAACACTCCCCGAGTACGTGGTGGTGGAGACCACAGAGCATAAGAGCCTCCAGTCCCAGTTCAGCGTCCTCTACAACGAGGCCATGCAGCTCAAGACCCAGCTGGAGGAGAAAAGAGCTCAGCTGGGCGTGGCCAAGAACGCCCACATGAGACAAATCGAGCAGATGGAGGCAGAGGAACTCCTTGCTCAGAAGAAGTTGAGGAATGAGGCGATACAGCTCGAGGACGTCCTGGCCCAGGTGAGGAAGGAGTATGAGATGCTGAGGATTGAGTTTGACCAGAACCTTGTGGCCAATGAGCAGACTGGACCCATCAATAAGGAGATGAGGAACCTCATCACAAGTCTCCAGACCCACAACAACCAGCTAAAGGGCGAGGTTGCCAGGTACAAGAGAAAGTTCAAGGAGAAGGAGGTCGAGATCACAAAGCTGAGGAAGGAGAACAATGAGTTGAAGGAGGCAGAGATCAAGGCTCTGCAGGCCAAGAAGGAGGCTCTTATGAGTGCTGTTGAGGGAGCAGGAGCTATCAATGAGGAAGGCATCAAGGAAGAGAGCAAGGAAGGTATTCTAGACACCAATCAGAAGCAGGAGGAGGAGACGCTTCTGTCTGACATAGAAGTCACTGGCCAGGCCTTTGAGGACATGCAGGAGCAGAACGGGAGGCTGGTCCAGCAGCTCCGGGAGAAGGACAATGCCAACTTCAAGTTGATGTCAGAGAGGATCAAGAGCAACCAGATCGCGAGGCTGGCGCGAGAGGAGAAGACTGAGGCCCTGTCTGTGTACAAAGCAGCTACTACATCAACAAGCAGTGTACACTGCATCCAATTGTGATCTACTACAATGAAAATGGAACGGTCTCA
>JAAEMK010000194.1 GCA_024225635.1 Desulfobacteraceae bacterium
AATCATGATTCGCCGCATCTTTCTACCGAATATTTCTCAAATTTGTTGGCCTTGCTTAGAAAAGCAATCAATATAAAATATATCGTAAGTAATAATTATTTCAACAACTTAAGATACGTTTTATGATGAAAATGTCAAGTGCAAAATGCGCAAATTCGAAAATAGTCGTGACTTTTTTCAGAACGTAACATATTATAGGAACCTGTGATAAAGTCTAGCATGATTTTTGCTATTAAAATCATGCAAAAAAAGTGGTCATAATAATAAGAAAACAGAGAACCTATCCCAGTGAACAGTGTATTAATATCATATAAAATAATTTATATAAAAGTTTGATATATAAAAAATTAGGAGATTAGTAATGTTAAAACGTCGCGACAAGGAAATCAACCATGTGAGTAGGCTTGCATATCAATTGGAACCCTTGCCTGAGTGGTTAGTCACGTTCAAAGCTCTCATCCCGGAAGATCGGATTATTGAAGCCGCTCGGCCCTTTTATTCCGAAGATATGGGGCGTAGCTCCGAAGACCCGGTTATATTGACAAAAACCATCTTCTTGTCCTTTCTCTTCAATGTCAACGGTGACGACAAAACCATTGACACCCTTGCCCAACGTCTGGATTGGTTGCAATTTTGCGATCTGTCCGTTGGCGATCCGCTCTTTGAACGGACCACCCTGGTCAAATTCCGCAGGGCATTGGGTCCAGTGGTCATTGCTGTCCTGTTTGCCAACCTTCTGCAACGTTTGCGTCAAGCCAGGCTGGTCACGCAAGAACACCGTTTTTTTGACGGCACACCAGTGAAGGCCGCAGCCCGAATCAACATGTATCGGGACGAAATTTATCAAGATCCACTGGCCGTGATCGAGCGCAAACTGCAGCAATTGTCAGCCCGGCAGTTGACCCTGGATTTTGATCAAAATCCGAGCCCGGTTAACCTGGAGAAAGAGAGCTATGCCACCGATAATCAGGCAACCGCCGCTCGTCGCAATGAACCGATGAAGTCGGTTGCGGATCGTCAGTCCAAAGCTGATAAGGTTGCCCGTTTTCAGCGTGCCAAACATGGCAAGCGCAGCGAACTGGGCTATGAAATCTTTTTCAGCACAGATAGTCATGAGTTGTTTATCGATGGTGTCCCTGTTTCGGCTGAGGCTTCCCAGGGACAGGCCATCTTCAAACAAATGCTGGAAAACAGTCAACCCGGGCAGGCTTGGAGTGTGGACGGCGAATTCAATACCGGCGAGTTGCTGACCACCGCCGAAGAAAAGAAGGTGACCCTCAACACGCCGCCTCGTCCAGTGACCAACAAAGGTTTTTTTCCCAAAACCGAATTCAGCTATGATGAAAAAACCAACACCTACACCTGTCCCGGCGATCAAATTCTGGGTCAGGCATCGCACAGCAAAAAAACCGGTGATCGCACCTATCGCCCTGTTGAGGGAAGTTGCGCGGCCTGCCCGCTGAAATCCAAATGCACCACGTCTAAAACAGTGCGTTCCATCACCCGTTCCGTCCATGAGGAAGCGTTGAATCGAAATCGGGAACACGCCCAGAGTCAAGAGGCGGTCATGGGGCGAGTCTTGCGCGGCATCGTCGCTGAGGGCAAATTCGCTGAGGCCATCCGACACGGGCTTAAAATCATGCGTTATGCCGGGTTGGAAATGGCTCAAATGCAGGCCAC
>JAAEMK010000195.1 GCA_024225635.1 Desulfobacteraceae bacterium
ATTCAAAACACTGTTATTGCATCCATGACAAAGTTTATCTCCTTTCTTCAAACCAATCTTCCTTGTCATGTCATTCTCATCTGTCAGTTTCACACCACTGTCAAAAAATGCAATCTTCTTGCAACTCCCACAGCACATGTCAAGTTGTTGGTTAACACCTTTTTCATAATCTTTCTTCAAATTATTCTTATTAGCACGCAACTTCTGCATTCGTTCAGCTTTGGCAACCTTTTCCTTTTGTTTCTCAGATTCATTTTTTCTCTCACGCAACTTCTGCATTTGTTCAGCTTTGGCAACCTTTTCCTTTTGTTTCTCAGATTCATCTTTTCTGTCACGCAACTTCCGCATTCGTTCAGCTTTAGCAACCTTTTCCTTTTGTTTCTCAGATTCATCTTTCCTGTCACGCAACTTCTGCATTCGTTCAGCTTTAGCAACCTTTTCCTTTTGTTTTTCAGTCACATCTTGTTTGGCACGTAGTTCTTGTCTTTGTCTCCTGTCTTTTTCTCTCTGCACTGCTCTATCAACTTCAGACTTCTTCTCCCATTGTTTTCTCTTTTTTTCTCGCTCCTTTGCCATCTTTTTCAGCTCAGCAATACACTTTTTTGACAACTTCTTTTTTCCACAGTCATTCACATCATCCACTTCCATCAATTCAGGTATATTATCATCTCTTGTCACCACCATATTCTCAGTAC
>JAAEMK010000196.1 GCA_024225635.1 Desulfobacteraceae bacterium
ATTTCCTGGCCACTGCCACAATCAATCTCTCGATGTCGGGGCGCGTCTCCAATCATGCAATCTCCCATGGATACTTGATTGGGCTGCACCACACTGCTCAATTCAAGATTGACAAGTCCGCTCTGTATCTCCGCAACATACGGAATATTTTCATTTGTCTCGCGGTTTGTTTCGTTATCCGTGACTGGCAGCTCATGAGGATCTTCGTTAATTGTTTTTAATTTTGACTCCGGCTCCGAGATTGATTTGACTTCGTACTCGTCATTCTGGTCGTCAATTCCATAGTAGGAAAGTTTGAGCTCGGGCGTTAGCGTGCCCTCGATTGTGTGGACGACTGCAAAAGCATACTCAATGCATGATGCATCAAGGGTGTCAGTTCCTGCCTCCTTGCAGAAGATCTCAATCGGCCCTCCGATGAGATATTCAGAAGTGTCATTGTGAGGCTGAAGAACACTGGTGTAAAGAGTTAGTCCGCATTTGAGAGTTGAGACCTCCTCGGGCCAGAGATGTTTTACATTAGCTCCTATCAGACCATGGATTTGATCTCCAAAGTCGCTGGCAACGTTAATGTTACTGATGTCTTGTGAGGATCTTTGACAAAATTCATCTCGTTTTGCTCTGAAGACGGAGTCTCTCTCAAGAGGAGAGTTTTTCATGTTTAATCCCCAATTGTCACGACCATAAACTGTCTCGATTGCGTTATCGCGGGTTCTGTCTTTGAATGGAAATGAAACTTCCCACGGGTCACCCCAGACTGTGCCTCCACCAATTGAGGAGAGTGGCTTTTTTAATCCCCCAATTATGGGAGCGGAATTGAATTCTTCTTCCAAAACGTGTGTTCCAAAGAGACACACTGTGGCTCCAGTGTCATACAAGACAACTGATCCGTTTCTTCTTCCTTTAATTTTCCCAAAGAGGAGATAATTTAATCTGGTTTTGCCAGCGCTGAGTCGTTTTCCTTTCAACTGGGTCCTTGTCAGTCGAGGCTCATTTTGGGGATAAAAGAATTTGTCATCTTCATCCGCCGGATCATAGGGCGTGTCACCAGAAAAAGCAACTATCTTTGGTTGCACTCCTTTACTTTCATTGTGCTCAAATGCAACTCTGGCGGGTCTGACTGCTGGCATCATTGCCATCATTAAGGCAAGGCCACTCTTAGCATAACCTCTCTGTTTTGTCAAAATGTTCTCTTCATTTTGTTCCCTGTGTAGGATGCAATTCTCGATCCGAGTCATGTTACATCCCTCATAATGGCACAGAATTCTGTCTGCTGTCTCCTGTTTCAAACACATTCTGTGGTTATCCAATTGTCTGAGACATTGCGGACAGGATTTGGTCTTTTGAATTAACAGCTTTCGTTCCGCCGCCCCAATTTTGAGATAATTGGGACACTGAGCAAGAATCAATCTCTTGTCCCCATCAATTATGACGTGAGGGTGATTGTGATAATAGTTCTCGCCCTGTCCGGTTTTTTGCAAGCATTGGCAAAACACGCATTCATAATTTGTGTCATTTACATATTCTGCCTTCCCCCTGGGCCTGGAGTAGGAATTCAGTCGGGCTCGAGGGGACGGGACCGGATATCTGGGCGGTGGATTGTTACGAGGAGTGTAATGATCAGGGCTGGGGTCTTGTGCTGGTGTGTCAATGAGCGAGGCCATGATCCGTGGCCGCGGCTTGCTGTCAGTGAACTTCACGGGCCTCGATCGAGGCTCTCGCCTGTCATCCACATGTTTCTTCTCGAGTGAAGTGGTTACTCTTATTGTGGCTCCTTGATTGTAAATTGCCTTGAGAAGGGCTTTTATTTTTTCCAAGGCTCCCCGCGGGTCCGGCTTGATTAGAGTTGAGATGCCGAGATGCTCTGTTGACGGCAACATTTCCAAGAGGACGTTGAGATACTCCTCGCCATACATGAGGGACGAGTGCTGTGGATTTGCATCCATCATGTGCTTGACCTTGCCCAGCAGCATGAGGTGATCATGTGCTACCTCGCTTGCAATCTTCTTTATTCTCTTTGCCTCTTCCAGGGGGGTTGAGTCTGGGATCGACAACTCAGGTATTTTCTTTACAGCTTGATGCTCCTGCTTGTAAAGATTCATGTTTGTAGGGACTGACCCGAAGTGCGTGTCGAGGGTCTCCATGATCTTGGCGTAATCTTCTAATTCGATTGGGATTATGTCATTTGCGTGACCGGTAAGGTGCTTTCTGATATTACTCCCCCAGTAAGTTATCCCCATCTCACAACTCTCCATCTTTCTCTTCATGTCCTCTTTGAATTCGTAAAAACTCAAATCTCTCGGCCCATAATTACCCGAGAACTTGTTGTA
>JAAEMK010000197.1 GCA_024225635.1 Desulfobacteraceae bacterium
AGGCGAGACCATGAATACAGAAATTATTCTCGGCGTGGTCATGTTCACCGTTATCGTTCTGGCCCTGGTCGCAGTGATTCTTGCGGCCCGGTCCAGGCTGGTAAGCACCGGTGATGTGACCATTGAGATCAACGATGATCCAGAACACACGCTGAAGACCGAAGCCGGCGGCAAGCTGCTCGGTACTCTGGCAAACAGTGGTATTTTCCTCTCCTCTGCCTGCGGTGGCGGCGGTACCTGCGCCCAGTGCAAGTGCAAGGTTCTGGAAGGCGGCGGTGCCATGCTGCCAACAGAGAAGACCCACTTCACCAACCGTGAAGAGAAAGAAGGCTGGCGCCTGTCCTGTCAGGTTCCTGTCAAACAGGATATGAAGGTGGAAGTGCCGGAGGAGTTCTTCGGCGTGAAGAAGTGGGAATGTGAGGTTGTCTCCAACCACAACGTGGCTACCTTCATCAAAGAACTCGTACTCAAGCTGCCTGAAGGTGAGGAAGTGGACTTCCGTGCCGGCGGCTATGTTCAGCTTGAGTGCCCTCCCTACGAAATCGACTTCAAGGATTTCGACATCGAGGAAGAGTTCCACGAGGACTGGGACAAGCACAACATCTGGCGCTACAAGGCGGTCAACAAGGAAGAGACCATCCGGGCCTATTCCATGGCGAACTATCCGGAAGAAAAGGGTGTTCTCAAGTTCAATATTCGTATCGCTACGCCGCCTCCGGGCACGGACCATAACCCGGGCATCATGTCGAGCTATGTGTTCAACCTGAAGCCAGGAGACAAGGTGACAGTGATGGGACCGTTCGGTGAGTTCTTCGCCAAGAAGACTGACGCGGAAATGGTCTTCATCGGTGGCGGTGCCGGCATGGCGCCCATGCGTTCCCATATCTTCGATCAGCTCAAGCGCCTGAACTCCAAGCGCAAGATCAGCTTCTGGTATGGTGCGCGTAGTGTTCGCGAGATGTTCTACGTGGAGGATTTCGACGGGCTGCAGGAAGAGAACGACAACTTCGAGTGGCACGTAGCTCTTTCCGATGCACTGCCGGAAGATAACTGGGAAGGCCCCACAGGGTTTATCCACAACGTATTGTACGAGAACTATCTGAAGGACCATCCGGCTCCGGAAGACTGTGAGTACTACATGTGTGGGCCCCCAATCATGAACGCGTCCTGCATCAAGATGCTGAAAGATCTGGGTGTAGAGGATGAAAACATCATGCTGGATGACTTTGGAGGCTAAGCAGTTCTGATGACATTCAGCATTGTACGACCCGCC
>JAAEMK010000198.1 GCA_024225635.1 Desulfobacteraceae bacterium
AGGCGAGACAGGCGCTGGAGCCCCACGGTGTTCTGCACAGGGGCAGCATCAGTTCCGGCGTCGAGGGCCGGTTGGTTCTCAACGACGCCAGCTGGCAGGATTTCGAGCTCACCCAGCCTATGGACATGGCGAGGGTGGAGCTTGATACCGGCTCACCCGTCAGCTTGCTCTCTGTCCTGTTCGACCCGGCTGGCATGCCGGAACAATGGACCTTGCGACTCGACGGCCTTGGCCTGACCCTCGACCCGACCATGCTTCGTAACTGGGTCATCGCAGAAGGCGCCAACAGCGAGGGCGATCCGGCCTTGTTTGCTCTTTCCTGCGCGCCAGATCCGCGCCAACAGCTGGGTAGCGGTGACCTGATCCGCATGGGCATCACAGCTCTCGCCGGAGATGGCTTCGTGCGACAGACTCCGGGCAATCTTCATGCTGAGCTGAATACCGTCAGCACCGGCAGTCTGGAGCTGGACTGGCGTGATGCCCGAATCCGGATCCAGGATGCCGAGCTGACCGTTTCCGGTGGCGCCGAGCCGATGACGCTGACCTTGCGTGATGGTGGCCTGATGCGTCGCATCG
>JAAEMK010000199.1 GCA_024225635.1 Desulfobacteraceae bacterium
CGCTAATAAAATAAAACCTTAATAATAAAACCGCTAACTCAGCGGTTTTATTATATTTGCTTCACTATCTAGCAATCAAAATTTGAAACTAAATAAATTTTAATTACTTTTATTAGCTTATTTTTTTAGAAGTAAATTAAAAAGCAGTAAGTATGATTAGACTAAAGTAGCACTTTGCGAGATTAAAAATAAGAGCTTTGTAACGAGTATGTTAATGGTTCAATTAACTGAATTATTGTTAATTAATTGCCTGTTTTTGTTTCTTTAAATTAACATTAAAAATCTTATATATCACAAATAAACATGTAAAAATAAATTTAAGTTATTGTTTTTAATTTATTTTTATTTATGTTTTAGTTTTATTTAATTAACATATTTACAATTTGTACCCTTTTGATACCCTCTGTATGCATTTTGTATAAAGTGCAAAAATAATTATAAACTTAACAGGGATAAGAGTATGAAAAATATTTTCAAAAAAAATCTTACGGCAATAGCGGTTCTCGCTTCACTAGGTGTAGCGCTTCCAGCAGTGGCA
>JAAEMK010000200.1 GCA_024225635.1 Desulfobacteraceae bacterium
CTGACTATAAACGCTAAAGCATTGAAATGTCATGAGCATATTCTTTTTAGATGGCAATCTAATCAAAATAATGTTGGAAAATTTCAAGTTGTTCAAAATAATCAGACAATCCAGGTTCGATTAATGTGACAATCAACACCAAGACGCTCAAATCCTACAGAACCTGGGTCTATAAAATACAGGCCTTTTTAAATTCAAATGCGCCGGAATCACTTGATTCGGAAGATGTGAAACGATTTTTGACCCATTTGGCTGTTGATATGAAAGTTTCCGCATCTTCACAAAACCAGGCTTTCAATGCATTATTGTTTTTTTATCGTCATGTCCTTGGCCGGGAATTCGGAAAAATAGAGGGGGTGGTCAGGGCAAAGAAGCGACCCTATATTCCGGTTGTTCTTTCCAAGGATGAAGTCCACAGGGTTCTTGAAAATCTGCCATATCCCTATGTTCTGGTGGCCAAGCTATTGTATGGATGCGGCCTCAGGCTGTTTGAAAGTCTGAATTTGAGGGTCAACAATTTTAATTTCGATGCAGGCATACTGACCATCCATGACGGAAAAGGGAAAAAAGACAGGACTGTTCCCATACCGCAAAGCATAAATGCTGAGTTGAAGGCTCATATGGATAGGGTCTATAATTTACACCAAATGGATTTGGCTAAAAAATATGATGGCGCATTCATGTTTGACCGTCTGGAAATAAAATACAAGAATGCGGGAAAAGAATTTATCTGGCAGTGGTTTTTCCCTGCCAAAACATTGACATACGTTAAAGAGTCAAAGGAACATCGGAGATATCATCTGCATGAAACCCATGTGCAGCGTGCTATAAAAAGAGCTGTGGGAAAAGCCCGCTTGACTTATAAAAAAGTGGAGTGAATGAATAGCTCCGCCTTTCCACTTACATCCTCGCAAATGGAGAAAAGCAAAACAGGTTAGAATCATTGGTGTTATATAAAGTGATTTTCATAAAATCAACAAGAAAAAATCTTTATATAGTAATTCGCCTGTTTTGCCTTTTTTTTCAGTTTTCAGGCGCGTCAATCAAGCCCCAGGGTACCGCCGGGGTTCATGATGGCGTTGGGATCAAAGTGGCGCTTAAGGGCCTTTAGCACGGCCATCTGCTCTTTTCCCAGGTGGTTCTCCATGAACGAGGCCATGAGCCGCCCTACCCCGTGGTGGTGGCTCAGGGAGCCTTTGTTGGCGTTGATCTGTTCAATGATGCCTTGCTGGAATTGCCTGAACTCGTTGAGGTCCTTGTTCCTTGTGATGAAGATGAAGTAGAGGTTGGTGCCCTGGGCATAGAAATGGGAAGCGTGGGTCATGCAGATGGTGCGGGAATTCTGCTTGATGTGGTTCCTGACCGCAGTGTGAAGGGAGTGGAGGTTCTCCCAGGTTACCGAGCACTCCAGGGTGTCTATGAGCACGTCATAGTCGTTGAGGGAGTCCCTCATGTAGGGATCTGAGAACCTGCCGTGGCTCCATTTGCTCATGGGATAGCCCGTAATATACATGCCTTTGTTTTGCTTGCAGACCTTTTTTATGTTGGCCTTGACCATGGCGGTGAAGCGGTGGTTGCCGTCGGTTTGGCCCATGAGGAAGCATCTTTGATGGGGCTTGAAGGATTTGAGCTTCATGAAGCGGTCGAGGATGCTGTCGTGGATGCCGTACATCTTCATGGCCACATCGGTCTCTTCGGGGTCTGAAATTCTTAGCACCGAGGGCATGCCGAACTCGCCCTGGCAGATCTCCCGGGAGGCATTTACAGCGTCTTCCCAGGTGGGGAAGATGAAACCAAAGGTCCGGGTGTTTTTGGGAAAATGACGGAAAACCTTGAGGGTGACAGAGACGAGTACGCCGTAACAGCCTTCGCTGCCCTTCATGATATCGTTGATTTTGGGGCCGGTGGCGGTGCCGGGGAAGTCTCTGGTCTTGAAGGTGCCTGTGGGAGTGACATACTCCTGGCTGATCACAAGGTCATAGGCGTCGCCGTAGTAGGAGGAGGCCTGGCCTGCGCCGAGGGTGACGATCCATCCGCCTACGGAGGAGTGCTCAAAGGATTGGGGGAAGTGGCCGCCGGTGTAGGCGTGGGCCGCTTTGAAGCGTTTGGGGGCGTTGTTGAGGGCGTCCTCGTAGTCCGGGCCCATCATGCCCGGCTCCACCGTGATGGTTTGGTTGGTTTCGTTGAACTCGATCACCTTGTTCATGTGGGTGCCCATGACCAGGGTGACGCCGCCTTTTCTGCACTCAAGGCCCTGGGTGACCGAGCTTCCTCCGCCGTAGACGTGGACGGGGATGCTGTTGCTGTTGCAGTGGTCGACGATCTTCTGGACATCGGCTTTGGATCTGGGGTGCACCACGATGTCCGGGAGGTGTTCGATGACGTTGTGCCTGAGCCTGAGGATGTCCTCCATGGATTTGCCTGTGGCATGGAAGAGCCGGGCATAGGTGGACTGATCGATGTTCTCCTTGCCGACGATCTTGGTCAGTGCGGCGAGGTCTTCCCGGGTGAGGTTGGAGGGGACGGTTTCTTCCACGGGCTGGTCCCCGGTGGCTCTTTTTTTGGCGAAATGGCTGTCAGGTAGCTCCAGGGTCTCTTTGATCACGGAAAAGAAGCCCTGGCTCGGGTGCTTGAACAGGTCGGGTTCGCCCCATTTAAAGATGGAGCGGAAGGTGCCGGGTTTGGGTGGTCTTGCCTCAAAGTTCGGAATGAATGTCTTGCCCATGGTCTCTCCTTTCTATTCAGGGTATCCGGTGATGTCCTGGATTTCGGTGTAAAGGGGTTCAAGGGCCCGGAAGATGCGCTGGTAGACCCTGGAATAAATGTTGTTGTAAATCTCGACGTTGTCTGGATCGGGGTTAAACACGGTCTCCTCATGGACCATGGCGTCGATGGCCTTTTGGGTGGACGGGAAGATCCCGAGGCCGGTGGCCGTGATGATGGCCGCGCCGAGGCCGGAGGTCTCATGGGTTCTGCCCTTGACCATGGGGAGGTTGAAGATGTCTGCGGTGATCTTGCAGATCTCGTCGCTCTGGGAAGCGCCGCCGGATACGGCGGCCCGCTTGGCTGAGAAGTCGCCTCTTTTCTCCATGGTTTCGAGGCCGTCCTTGAGGGCGAAGCCCAGGCCCTCGATCACGGCCCGGTAGATGTGGGCCTTGGTGTGGATGTCGCCGAACCCGATCATTGCGCCCTTGGCGCAGGGGTGCTCCAGGCCCGGGCCCCAGTAGGGCTGGACCACGAGGCCCATGGCGCCGGGGTCTGTGGCGGCCAGGTGCCGGTTCAGCACCTCCTCGGCGGCAATGCCGAGTTTCTTGGCCTCGGCCACCTCCTTGTGGGCGAACTCGTTCTTGAACCAGGTGATCATCCAGAAGCCCCGGAAGATCTCCACCTCGGGGTTGTACCGGGCGGGAATGGGTGCCGGATAGGGCGGCATGAACCGGATGGACTCAAAGTATTTCTCCGTGGTGGTCTGGACCGTGGCCGTGGTGCCGAAGCTCAGGCTCACCATGGAGGTGTCCACGACTCCCGCGCCCAGGGTCTCGCAGCCCTTGTCCGAGCCGCAGGCGATCACAGGGATTCCCTGGGTGAGGCCCGTGGCCTTTGCGGCGCCGGGGGTGATGGCGCCGATGGTGTCGCCGGGCTTGACCAGCCGGGGCAGCTTCTCCCTTGGGATGGGGAAGAACAGGGACGACAGATCACACCTGGAAGCCCAGTCCATGGTCTTGTAATTAAAAGGAAGATGGCCGATCTGGGAGGCCACGGAATCGAGGAATTGACCCGTGAGCCGATGGTTAATAAAGCCCGACACCTGGAGATAGCAACGGGTCTGGTCCCATAGGTGGGGCTGGTTCTGCATGATCCAGTTGCACTTGCCCTGGGACTGGAGCCCCGTGACAAGGCCGTCCACCCTTGCGAGCTTGAGTCCCAGGTTGAGGAGGCCATTGCCGCCGAATGTGGGCTCGGCCCGGCGCTGGTCGAGCCAGACGATGGCCGGGCGAAGGGGGTTGCCCTTTGCGTCCACATTGATCATGGTGCTGCGCTGGGAGGTCACCCCTACCCCGGCAATGGACTTAAAGGGGGTTGGGTGGCGCTCCTTGAGCTCCTTGCAGGCGAGGCAGAGGCTGTTCCAATAGATCTCGGGATCCTGCTCGGCCCAGCCCGGCTGGGGAGAAACATAGGGGATGTACTCGATCTGGGAGCGTCCCAAAAGAATGCCCTTGTCTGAAAACAGGAGCGCCCTGAGGCTCTGGGTTCCGCAGTCTATTGCCAGCAACGTCCGTTCTGCCATATGAATCCTCCAAGGGGGTTAAAAGGGTGACGAGTAATAACGGTTCCAATGGGTCAGATACTGCTGAATCTCCTGCTCCCAGCGCTGGTCGTCCCAAGGAAGCAGGGGTTTACAAATGGTTTGCACGGCCTTGAGATACTCTTTTGCTCCCTGGGGCAGGAGAATGCCCAGCCGGGTCCGCCGGAGCAGCAGGTCGGACAGGTGGCGCACCTGTTCGTGCTCGGCGGCATAGGCGAGCTCGGCCCAGAGGGTGGCGGTGTCGCCAAGATGGGAGAGATCGTGGCCGGACGCGATGATGTCCGTGGCCCTGTTGCCGTAGCGTCCATAAAGCCTGCGGCGGTCCGTGGGCGCAAGGGACGGATCTGCCGTGGACTCCAGGGCGTGCATCCCCGGGTCCGCCAGGGGGTCGGAGTTTTGGGAACCGGACGGCAGGTAGGGCTTTGCCGCTTTGAGGGCATCCCTGGCAATGAGGTTGAAGGTGGTGAGCTTGCCGCCGGTGACGGTCACAAGCCCCTTGTCCTCCCACACCACATGGTCCCTGGACTCCTTGCTGGCCTGGGTGCCGCCGTGGCTCAACACCGGCCTCACCCCGGCCATGGAGGCGATGCAGGTGTTCGGGTCCAGCTTCAGCCCGGGCATGGCAAAGGCCGCCCCTTCCATGAGGTATGCCGCCTCATAGGGCTGGATCACAGGCTCGGAGGTAAGTCCCTGCTTGTGATCCACATCGGTGGTGCCAAGCACAAGGCACCCCTCCCAGGAGAAGGCAAACACGGGCCGCTGGTCCCGGGGATGGACAAAGCTGATCACCCGCCGGTCAGGGATCGCCTGGCCGGGAAAGACCAGGTGGCTTCCCCTGAGGGGCCTGATATGAAGGCCTTTCTCCGGTGACGGGTGGAGCTCTTCGGCAAATGCGCCGGTGGCGTTGATCACCACCGGGGCTGAGATCTCCACGGTCTCGCCCGTATCCGTGTCCCGGGCCGTGACCCCGGCGACCTTGTTCTTGCTGTCCCTGTTCACCGAGCAGACCTTGGTGTAGTTGAGGGCGGTGCCCCCGAGATCCCGGCCCTGGGAGAGGAGCCGCAGCACGAGCCGGGCGTCGTCCACCTGGGCATCGCCGAAGATAAAGCCGCCGGTAAGGTTATGGGTGTTGACAAAGGGAATCGCCGCCTCTGTCTGGGTCCGGTTCAATCCCTTGTGCTGCTTCTCCCAGGCCAGAAGGGAATAGAGGGAAAGGCCGAGCCCCATGACCGGTTTTGAGGGACCGTGTCCCTTGTAAACCGGCATGATGAACTCAAGGGGCTCCACCAGGCCGGGAAAGATGGAGAGTAGGCGCTGGCGCTCCTTGACCGAATCCCGGGTCAAAAGGAGCCTGCCCTCCTTCAGGTAGCGCAGGCCGCCGTGGACCATCTTGGACGACCGGCTGGATGTGCCCCAGGCAAAATCGTTCTGCTCCAGTAGCAGCACCGACACGCCCATGGCCGCGGCCCGTAAAAAGATGCCGGCGCCCGTGATGCCGCCGCCGATGACCACCATATCATAACGGGTGTCAATCTTGTTCAACATGATCATTCCTCCTTGAGTTCCAGATGGTAATGCTTGTATCCATGGCGTTCCTTACACATTGTTCCACAAGCTCTCCGCCCTCGTTAAGGCAGAGGGCCAGCTCCAGATAAAAGGCAAGGGAGCTCTGCCGCGCCAGTTGTTCCTGAAAATAGAGTTTTCCAAACCCGTGGTAGATGGCTGTGAAATCGTTGAACATGAACCGGAACACGGGATTGTCGCTGAGGGTCACCATGAGGAGCTGCAGTTCCCAGTCGTACTCGGCAAAGCCCAGGGAATTTTCGCCAATCCCGGGGGCATCCTTGAGATAACCGGAAAGCGAGGGAGAATCGTTGACGGCGGCCATCCGGGCGATGCCAGGCAGCATGACCGAACGTACCTGGAGGAGATGCTCCACCATCGAGGCGGAGATTCCCTTGCCGTACCCGACCATGGAACCCAGGAGGGCGAGCCCGCCGTTGTTGAGATAGTCGTTGACCCGGGTGGGCTTGCCCTGGCTGATGGTGATCCATCCCTTGGAAGAAAGACGCTGGAGGGTTTCCCTCAGGGTGGGCCGGGTGACCCCCAGGGTGGTTGCGAGGGCTCGTTCAGCCGGAAGGGTGCTGCCGGGGGCGTATTCCTGGTTCAAAATCGCTTCCAGGAGCAGGCGCTCGGCATGTTCTGCGGGACGCAAGGGTTTATTCATGGGGTCTCCTTGATTATTTAGGCTTCTGGTAAGAGGTCATACCAGTTAGCGAATCGATCGTCAAGGCTTTTCGCATTTCGCGGAAAATACTTTATTTGTTTGACATAAAACAGGATAACGATTATTTCATGATGCTTGATATTTGTGAGGTGTTTTTCTGTTAACTTAACATGGAAGATAAACATGGGTGGATTTTTTGGATGCGCTTCAAAGGAAGCGTGCAATAAGGAACTTTTTTACGGAACCGATTACCAGTCCCATCTTGGGACCAAGCGGGGCGGGCTTGCCACGGCTGGGAAGGATGGATTTCAACGCACCATTCACAACCTTGAGAATGCCTACTTCAGATCAAAATTCGAAGCAGACCTGGACAAGCTGACCGGAAACATTGGCGTGGGCGTGATCAGCGACACCGACTCCCAGCCGATCATTCTCCACTCCCACCTCGGGCGGTTTGCCGTGGTCACGGTGGGAAAGATCGCGAACCTCGAGGAACTTGCCGCCGAAGCCTTTTCACAGAACATCCACTTCGCCGAGACCAGCAGCGGCGGAATCAACCCCACCGAGCTCGTGGCCATGCTCATCTGCCAGGCAGACTCGTTCAAGGAAGGGATCAGAAACGCCCAGGAGAAGATCAAAGGCTCCTGCTCCATGCTGGTCCTCACGGAAGACGGGCTCTATGCAGCAAGGGACAAGCTGGGACGAACCCCCATCACCATCGCCAAGGGCACTGACTCCTATGCGGCAAGCAGCGAATCATGCTCCTTCTCCAACCTGGGGTATGAGGTGGACCACTGCATGGGACCCGCCGAGATCGCCTTCATCACCCCCGAAGGGTGGGAAATGGTACAGGCCCCCGGCGAAAAAATGCAGGTCTGCTCCTTTCTATGGGTTTACTACGGCTACCCCGCCTCCACCTATGAGGGCATCAACACCGAGCTTGTCCGGTACAACTGCGGCGCGGCCCTGGCCAGGAACGAAACGGAAACAGCCGACTTTGTGGCGGGCATCCCGGATTCAGGCATCGGCCATGCCGTGGGCTTTGCCAGCGAAAAGAAAATTCCCTACATGCGCCCCTATGTGAAGTACACCCCCACCTGGCCCAGGAGCTTCATGCCCCAAAACCAGGCCATGCGAAACCTGGTGGCCCGGATGAAGCTGATCCCGGTCAAGGAGATCATCCAGGGAAAAAAGATCATCTTTTGCGACGACTCCGTTGTCAGGGGCACCCAGCTCCAGGACAACACCCAGATTCTCTACGAATACGGCGCAAAAGAGATCCACATGCGGGTCGCCTGCCCCTGCCTCATCCATCCCTGTGAATTCCTGAACTTCTCCACCAGCCGGTCTTCCATGGATCTTGCCGGCCGGAAGGCGATCTTCGATATTGAAGGCCGCAAGGACACGGATCTCACACCCTATGCCCAGCACGGATCGGAGCAGCACACCCGCATGATAGAGCGGCTCACGGAACGCCTCGGCATCACAAGCCTCAGGTACCAGAAGCTCGACGACCTGATCCAGGCCATCGGCCTTCCCAAGGAAAAACTCTGCACCCACTGCTGGGACGGATCAAGCCACTTCTAAGCCTCCATTCCCGGTTGTTAAAAAACAATCGCCGTGGCCGGTATTCACACCGGTCATGGCGATCGATTGTACGCCTCAATACTCCAGGCTCTTTTCCGTGAACCAGGCCATGGGCTCCGTGCTTGGCCCCAGAATCCGTTTCAAAATGTCGTTCATGGTGGCGGGATCGTTGTCAAACCCGCCGTGCTCCCGGCTGAGGCACCTGGACTGCTTTCCCCTGTCCCCCCGGGAGTAGAGCAGGGTCAGCCGGTCCTGCTTGATGCCGGTGCAATGCCGCTGCATCCCCAGCAGGGGAGTCTCCCGCTCTTCCTCAAACGCCCTGGAGACAAGGTAGAGGAGCGATTTTCCATACACCTTCACAACGGTGTCCGCCTGCTCCAGCTCGTCGGTCAGGTTGTAGATCACCATCCCCCGGATACCGTATCCTTTGCCATTGGCCGAGAGCAGGGGCGCAAAACAGGTCTTGAAATCGTCAACCGTACAGGCCGGCGCCATGAGGCTTGCCGTCGCTATGGTCAATGACGGCCGGATGATTTTCAGTCTTTGGAGCAGATGTACCAGGAGGATGGCCCCGGTGCTGTGGCCCGCCACATGGAGCTTGACATTTTCCGGCAGGGAGCCCACCAGGGTCTCAAGGGTCCGGGAACCGGCATTACCCTCCTTGAACGGTGAGCTTGCCCCCTGCTTCATCTCCCGCCACAGGGCCCGGCCCGGGACGCGCACGGACCGCTCGAGCCAACGGTCCCAGGCTTGGGGCATGGCGTTCCACAACCCCTGGGAACGGTCTTTGCTCTCCGGCTCCCGACGGAAAACGATATCCTTGAGTTCCTCCATCAGTCCCGTGTCGTACATGAAATGGTAGGGATAGATCCCGTTGCTCTTAAAGGTTGATTTCATGGCCGCAATCCGTTTAGCGGAGCTTTTCGGGCTGTTGAGACCGCCGTGGGCATAGAGCAGAAGATGGCTGTACTTGTCCCTGGAAGAGAGCACCCCGGCGGTTTCAGCCACATCGGCAAGGGAGGAAAAATAACGGCCCTTGGTGTGAAACCGGCCGTCATCCATGTGAACGAAATGCCCCCGGATCTCATGTCGCCTGGGGGAGCGTGCTCCCCGGAACATAGCGGCTTTCGCCCCCTCTTCCCGCGTGGGAAACTGGCAGCGCCGTGAAGTCCAGAGCCGGGGAGTGGGAACCGCAAGCCGGACCACCCAGGCATCTACGAGGTTCTGCTGCCAGTCTTCATAGCTCCACAGGGCAAGGCCTTCATACCCCCACTTCCCGCCCCAGGAGTTCTGCACGTAAAAACCTTCGCTTCCGTACCCGACAATGGCAAAGGCGTGGCCCCCCGTGGGCTCGTCCATATGAAGGATGCGCCCCCGGGAGATGTTGGCCTTGTGCCACCCCCGGTGGACCTTTGCCGACACAAAGAGCACCCCCACCTCGTTCAGGGCGGCATGGAAATCCTCCACCCGGGAGGAGAGGCGGTAATAGGCGCCGGGCATGGTGTTACCGGCATTCCCGGCCCGCTCCACCGTCAGCCCGCCCCGATCCCCGTTCCCATGGGGCCATAGCTCCTCTAAGCACACCCCCATGTTCTGCCACCCCCGGATGGCGCCCCGGCAGCTTGAGCCCGAATACTGCTCCCCTTCCCACTCGTCGAATTTCCGCGCCATCTCGTAGAGCATCCAGGGGCTGACCCTCAGGGTTTTTTCTTTTCGCTGATAGAGAAAATTGATGCAGGCGGCCAGGCCGAACCCGGTGCAGGCCCCATCCCTTCCCTGGTCGAGGATGACGAGGTCCTCAGGGGGCGAAATCTCGTCCTTAAGGGGAATCAGGGCCGGCTGGTAGACAAGATCCCTGATATCCGGAATATCAGGAATTGCGTTCAATCGGTATTTGTCCTGGGTTACAGGATAAATATCACCCATGGGGTCACTCCTTTTATTGAATGTTACACGGTTGATCCGCTTGGATTGGAATGCCGGCATCAAAGGCCGGTATTTCGAGAGAGTTGTACAGGTGAGAACCAGGGGTATTCCCATGATGCCGGATGCGTCATGGGCCCTTACAGAGATTGAATTACAGGCGATAAATGAATCATAAACGACCCCCGGAGACATGTCAATCTCCTTTACTCCATGGCCATATTCGGGTATACACTCTCCGAAGCGCCCCCTGCCGACCCATCGGCAGGGGGCCCACTGTTGATACGACCATAAATCTTAATTACGGTGTAAAACCATGACGAAAAATATTGCCCACCGGGGAGCCAGAAGCGTTGCCCCTGAAAATACCATGGCAGCGGTCAGAAAAGCCTTTGATTTTGGAGCGGACCTCTGGGAAACCGACGTGAGCGCAACAAAGGATGAACAGCTCATCCTCTTCCATGACAGTTCCCTGGAACGGACCACCGATGTCAAAGAGCGCTTCCCCCACAGGGACTCCTGTCTCTTTACCGAATTCACCCTGGATGAGATCCTGACGTTGAGCGCCGGCTCCTATTTTGAAAAAACCGATCCATCCGGAGAGATCGCCGCCGGCAACGTTTCCCAAGAGGACCTTGCCTCCTACCGGGACGAGCGGGTACCCACCCTGGAAGAGGCCCTGGTGTTTACAAAGGAAAACCACTGGCAGGTCAACCTCGAGCTCAAGGATCTGCCCGGCGGGTTCGGCTCCTTCCCCCTGCCCCGGCGCACCCTTGACATGATCCAGCGGGTGGGACTCGGGTTTGACCAGTTTGTCATCTCATCGTTCAACCATGACTGGCTCGAGCAGATAGAGGCCATGGAGCCGCGAATCGAAGTCCAGGCCCTGCTGGGCTACGACCCGGGCGACCGCCTTGAGTTCGAAGATTTCAGGTTCCCGGTTTACAATGCCCGGCACACGGAAATCAATGAGGCCATGATCGACACCCTGAAAGAGAAGGGGAAAAAGGTCAACCTCTTTACGGTGAACGAACCCGAGGACATGATCCGGTTCCTTAAGGCCGGGGTTGACGGCATTATCACCGACTTTCCCCAGCGGCTCAAAGCCATCCAAAAATAACCAACAGGGGACAGACTTAGCTTATTGGCGTTTTTCCAAAACGCCAATAAGCTATAGTTCAGGACGCATGAATTGACACCTTCCGCTTATTAATAATGATGAGATGAGCATCAATCCATGTGCGTTTATCTATAAGTCTGTCCCCGAAGATTGAGGCTAAGTCTGTCCCCGAAGATCACAACCAAAGGAAAAAAATGAAGCAACAAGAAAAAGTTCTTTGCATAAAACGCAACACCCTCCCCGCCCCCTGGGTAGGAGAAAAGAGCATCATCAAAACAGAGGAAGCCGTGTTCTTCGAAACCTGCGAAAACGCGGGATTCCACTGGAAGGAACGGGGCATAGTCGAAACAGACCCATCCTTCAAGCAGATCATCCCCTACATCGTTCTCCAGACCGCCGACAGAAAACAGACCGCAGTATACAGGCGGTGCGGAAGCGAAAAACGCCTCCACGACCTCTGGTCCGTCGGCATCGGCGGCCACATCAACCCCGTGGACAACAACGGCCCCTCCCCCTCTTTCAAGGAGATCCTTGTGGCCGGCATGACCCGGGAGCTTGACGAAGAGCTGGTCAAACGGCCCAACGGCCAGGCCCCACGCTTCCGGGGCACCATCAACGAGGAGGCAACCGATGTGGGAAGCGTCCACCTGGGCGCAGTGTTCACCCTTTTTACCGAAACCCCGGAGGCCTTTCTTCCCGGAGAGGAGCTGGTGGATTTTTCCTGGGTCGGCACCGACACCCTGGCCGGGCTCAACCTGGAGCTGTGGTCGACCTTGGCACTGGAACTCATGGTTTAAAACGTATGGAGCAGCATCTGCTGCTTGAGAAGATTTTCCCGGGCAAAGGGGGTGATGTCCTGTCGCAGCACCTTGAGACATTTTGCCACTGACACCGCCCCCGCCCCCTTGTCATCGATAAGGGCGGGATCGTCTTCAAGCACCCTGAAAAGCGCCTGGATCACGGCCGGATCAAACCCGAGCCCGGCCTGCTGCTGAAGGTGGGTTACGGCATCATACAGGTCCAGCCTTTCCAGGTGGGTCCTTCCGGAGAGCATGGTCTCAAAGGCGTCGCACACGGCAAGAATCCGGGCCCCCAACGGAATAGCTTCTCCCCGTTTGCCGTCGGGGTAGCCGGAACCGTCAAACCGCTCATGGTGACCGAGGATCAACGGCCCCAGCTCATCGAGGAACCGAAGGGGTTTGATGATCCCGGCCCCGATTACCGGATGCATCCTGACCCTGTCCATGTCTCCCAAAGACAGCGCCCCCAGGCGCGAAAGAATGGCGTCCTCCATGCCGATCTTGCCGATGTCGTGGAGAAGGCCCCCATGGAATACGGTCTCGACCTCCCTTGCGCCCAGGCCCATCTTCGCCGCCACCCGCTTCGCAAATTCCGCCACCCGGATGGAGTGGCCGTGGGTCTGTTCATCCTTGGCCTCCAGGGCCAGGACAAACCCCTCCACGATCTGTCTCAGGGTTTCCACCATCTCCCGGTCACCGGAAAGGGTCCTGCCAAGGGCAAGGGCCCCCTGCTCCCCAAGGGCGGTCACAAGCTCCATCTCCATGGGAGCAAGCCGTTTCTTCCCGGTAAAATAGACGGCCAGAAGCCCCCTGAACTCCCCGGTAATGGAGAAGAACCGGCCGGTCACCGACCCCACCCTTTTTTTCCCCAGGCGCTCGAGGTCGGGAATACGGGGGTCGTTCCGGGCGTCATCAATAAAAACAACCGGGTCCCGGTCAAAGATGGTCATCAGGGCGGAAAAATCCACCCGGGCAAGGCTTTGGTAATGAAACCCGGCCGAAATCAGGGTTTCGACCCGCTCTTCGGCCTGGTTGAGAATCCAGAAGATGCACCCCTTTGCCCCGAGGATGTCGGTGATATGATCGACAATGCTCTTGAGCACCTCCCGGGTGTTGGTTCCCGAATGAATCGCCTTGCTGATCCGCGCAAAAAGCTTGAAATACCGTTCATACGAATCGGCCTTGGGGGATTGTTCCCTGGATTGAAAGAATGGAAAGGTCATGAGAAAAAATTAAGCGCCGTTTGGCTGAACCGGTTATAGACCAGCTTCTGCATCTGGGCCACGGAAGCAAGGGCATCCTTCAGGAGCACGCTCTCTATGTTGGAAAGCCCGGTGATATCCACATGGTTGTCCGGCTCCCGGTTCTGCCTGACCTTGTCAAGGTTGCCCCGGATTCTCAGCATCACCAGGGTTTCAAAGCTTGCCCGGAACAAGTCCGACTTTTTTTGGGGAATCACCCCGGCCCGGGTGAGGGATTCCAGGCGTCCCAGGGTCGAGGGCTCGCTGATCCGGTTATTGACGGCAAAGAGCCTGATGCCGTTGATCATGTGAACCAGGCCCCCGCTCTTGAGGTTGACCTGGTTCTTCCGGGGACCGGTTTTCTCGGTACGCACCGACCCCATGAAAGTAATGGGAACGGAAAATTTCATGGCCTCGTTGGTGAGCATGTGATTGATCTTTTCCGGATCGTCAAACACCGCGAATATCTTGTTCCACAACCGGTCCGCCAGGGCCTTGTCCCCCCATACCGGCCTGAAATCCAGCAGGATGGTCATGGTGATGGAGTCTTCCGGGTCATAGGTGCTCCGCCAGCTGTCCACATAGGAGAGCCACTGGCTCAAGGATCGCCGCCACTTGGGGTTGGTCCCCATGACATCGCCCTTGCAGAGCTTGAATCCGCATTGGTCCAGGCCATGGACGATGATGCCGGACAGGGTCTCGAAATAACGGTCCACCTCTTCCAGGCGCAGGTCCACGGGATCGGCATAGATCATGGCGTTGTCCTGGTCTGTCCTCAGGGTCTGCTCATGCCGGGCGTCGCTGCCCATGTTGATCCAGCAATAGGGCACGGGCGGCGGCCCCAATCCCCGGGCTTCCATCTCCTGTTCGGAAACCCGTATCACCGCCCGCACCAGGCGCTCATGGAGTTCGGACATCACCTCCAGGATCTCCGGCACCCCTGCCTTCTCCATGATAAGGGCGTTGAGCACCCCGTCGATCTCGCTGCTCGCCTTGACAAGGCCAGCCAGGGTGTCAAGGGTCTCGATATCCTTTAACAGGGTGAGATTCCCCATGGACCTGGACTTGACAAGATCCACGGCCGTCACGATCCCCACCAGGCGATCGTCTTCCACCACAACCAGGTATTTGCCGCCGAACCGGGTCAGGCTCACCAGGGCCTCGCCCGTAAAGGCGTCCGGGGCGATCCTCTCAAATTCGGCTTCCATCACCTGGTGAACCCGGCAATCCTCCACCGGACAGGTGCGGTTTATGATGAGATGGTTTACCAGCTGTTTTTCCGTCAAGATCCCCACGGGAAGGCCGGATTCATCCACCACCACGGTGGAGCTGATCCCTTTTTCCGCCATGCGCCCGGAGGCCACGGCCACCTGGTCGAACGGCCTGCACACGGCAACCGAGGTGGACATGATCTCGCTCACCCGTTTTCTGAACAGGGGCATCCCGGAACAGGTTGAACCGCCCGGGGCCTGCTCGGACAACAGCTTTTCGTAGAGTCCCCGCATCCGCTCCGCCAGCAGGGCGCTGAAGTAGCTGGAAAATTCAGGATGGAGATAGATGAGATCCTCAAGCACCGCCCTCGGCACAAGGATCGAGGTGAGATCGTCCCGGACCCGTGCAGCCGCGGTATACTTTCCACGGGAGAGCACAACGGTTTCACTGAAAAAATCCCCGGGTTTCCGAAGCCCCACCACGGACTCCATGCCCTGCTCATTGGTGACCGTAATCTCCACAAGACCCGACACAATTATGAACAGGGTATCAAGGCTTTCATCCCCCTGCCGGAACACATAGACGCCCGGCCGGTACGCCTGAACAGCCACCTCGCTGGAAAGCCGCTCCAGGATCTCCGGTTCAAGCACCTTAAAGGGCTCTATCCCGAAAAGAACATCAAATATCCCTTGTCTATCCATAGAATCCGCCGCCCCATTCATTCCCTTTTCAACAAGAGGGTGTTTGTTTTTTAAAGGCTGAATAAGGGTTTATCAAAGGTCCCTGAAACGGTAAAGGGAATGCCGCCCTTTTTAGAATCCCCAAGCATCATTACAACGGAAAAGAGCTTGGGGAATTGGGCGAAATAATCCGAATGGGGCTTGATCCGGCCTTTCAGATTCAGGCGGCTCTTTTCGAGCGGGCGTCTCAAAGTAACGCTGCCCGTGGCGGTGAGATCCACCTGGGAACCGGATGCGCTGAAACTGAGGAACTTCAAAAGATCACTCCTCAAACGAAAATCCATGTCGATCCGTTCAAAATCGAACGCTGAAAGCCCCAGGCTGTCAAACATTGTATTCTTCACCAGGACTTTACATCCTGAAGCGGAGATGTTACCCCGCCCGGTGGCAACCTCCCCCTCCGGTGCCTGGTAGATAAAGTCACCGCCCAGGATGAAGCTGAGCCGGACATTTGCGTTATCCTTGTTCAACCGCCATCCATTGATCTCCATCCCTGTGACATGGAGTTGCAGCTTACCCCGGTCCATGGAAAAAGGTATCGCTCCCGAGACACTGCCCGTTAAGGAACCATTGTAGGCAAAGGCTTTGAAATCGGCTTTCTTATAGGTATTAAAAAGGGATAAGGGATCCGGGAACAGGGAGGCTGACTGAAATACAAAGGCGGTTCCGCCGGGCATAAGGATTTTCGAATTGACCGCCCTGACCCCCAGGGGAAAAACCGGCCTCACCTGGTCGATGGAAAACCTGTAAGCGGGAAACAGACTGTTCAGCTTCTCAACCGCAAGTTCACTTGCCCTTTTTTCCGGAAACAAGAGCACGCAAAAAATTAAAAACGCCAAACAGCTGTAAACACCATATAGAAAAAGGGACTTGCGAACCACCATAGAGACGCTCCATTGATACAAATTTCAGGATGAAAGCGATGAAGCATATGGTCACTATACAAAGTCCCCAAGAAATTGCAAGGACTAAGTGATGGCAACAGGGGGGTGGAATGCCTCGGATTACAGCGTTCCCCGCAGTTGACTCAAAACCACGTAAAGAAATAATTGTGAATTATTATCTACAATAGTGTGTAAACAATGTGCGAAATATCATCCCATCGTTTTTTACCGGGCCATCTCCAAAGGGTCGCGACAGGAGGCCTAAACACTGGTATTCAGGCCATCGGGAAACAGTTAAACACCTAAAAGCCCAATAAATCAAAACCTGGCATTCTATTTGCTTACATACTAACTCAAGAAAACAAGTTAAGTCACCATAAACAACTGGTTTCTAAATTAAATTTTAAAAATTGATCATTCAAAAGATGTCAGGATTATTGTAACTATCACCACCGTTTCCTACTGTTTCCTCTTTCATATCTTCGCGGAACGATCATCCCTTCGCCCTTTACCATTGCAGTATTACTCCTTTTGTCATTAACGATACGGACAACTGTTTTATGGCAGACACCATTGGTGTCGAAAGCGATCAAAAAAAACACCGACAATGCTTTAATATCAACACATTAACATAGATAGCCTCGTCAATCTCATAGGATCAGTTTGCAATTTTGTAGCGTTTTTCACCCCAAAGGGGGTCGAAGCCGAAGGGTAAAAGGTGGGAATCATGAAAACAGCCACTCACATTTTTTCGCGATCCAATATTGTTCCGTCGTCTGCATCCCGTATTCCCGACAGGCAGATTCTCTTCTTCACCGTCCTGATATCCGCGCTGCTATTGCTGACGGCCGCAGGATATGCAGGCGATGGGGCCACCATAAAGAAAAGATTCAGGGACAGCCCCCTTCCCCTGTCATACGATTCCGGGGAATTTACCGCAAAACGATTCATTATCCGGCTGAAACAGCGCCACCGTGGAACACCCGGCAGGATGACCCGGGGAGATAAAAAAAACGAGACAATTGCACGGTTGAAGCAGGAGGCTCAGTCAAATCAGGAAAAGGTGCTTCAATTCCTTAAAGAGAAAGAGCTCTCCCGTAAGGCAAACCGCCATGGTAAGCGTTTCAACCGGCCGGACATGGTTACCGGGGATGGGGATAACACCCGGAGTTTCTGGCTCTCAAACTGTATCGCGGTAACGGCCACGCCGGAAGAACTCGAACAGATCGCCGCCCATCCGGATGTGGCGGAGGTAACTGAGAATATTATTTTAAGGATTCCCTCCATAAGTATCAGCAGTTCCGATGACACCATGGCCCATGAATACCCATGGAACCACCGGCTCATCGGCCTGGATGAAGTCTTCGGCGCAGGCATTGACGGAAGCGGGGTGAAGTTGGGAGTGATTGACACCGGCATCAATCCCCAACACCCGGACATTGCCGGAAAAATTGTCAACTGGGCCGAATTCGACTTCCATGGAAATAAAATCGACAGCGAGCCCTACGACGCCGAAGAAAGGGACCACGGCACCCATGTGGCCTCGGTTCTTGCCGGGGATTCCCTGGGAGTTGCCCCGGGGGCCACCCTGGCGGTTGCCTTGGCGCTTCCCAAGGGTATGGGCAGCCTTGAACAACTGCTGGCAGCCATGGAATGGGTACTCAACCCGGACGACAATACGGCAACGGACGACGGTGCCCGGATTGTAAACATGTCCTGGGGCGTGTTGGGAACATCAACGGTCATTCGGGAAGCGATTCTGAACATGGTGGAGGCGGGAGTCCTGCCTGTCTGTGCCATCGGTAATGCAGGGGAAATAACCACTTACTCCCCCGGGAATATTCCCGAGGCCGTGGGGGTCGGAGCTGTTGACCGATACGATGAAGTCCCCGAGTTCTCTTCCTGGGGAGAGGTCCGTTGGGATAATATATCCCTGCTGAAACCGGACATTTCAGCCCCCGGCGAGGATATCCCAGTAATGGACAGCCAGGGTAACCCCCTAGCCCTGTCGGGAACCTCCCTGGCCTCCCCCCATGTGGCCGGCGCCGCTGCCCTGCTGCTCCAGCACACTCCTGAACTGACATTGCCCCAGCTAAAGGAATCCCTTTTTCGAAGCGCAAAGTATTTGGGACCACCAAATTTTTTTGAGTCATACGGTAAAAGCAGGCTCGACGTGGCCGCGGCGATAAACTTCCTTGAAGGGAACTACACGCCTTCCAGCACGCCTTTCAACAGTACCGATGTGCTAATGGAATACATCAACCCCCTTGACGATTCCCAGCCATCCATTGTCAGCCAATTCTTTTCCAACGGCGAGGGAGGTTTTCTACCGCCGGTCCTCTTTCGTCCCCCAGGGGATGCAAAGACCGAAATACTTGGGATTGCAGACGTAAACGGTGACGGTTGTTCGGACCTTGTAGCAAGGGCGACGACCCCCCTTGACACCGGCGAATACAGGATCACCTATTCGGTTTATCAATCCCGGAAGGTAGAGGGGTTCACCCCCGTGGGCATCCCGTGGTACTCGTTTGTCTCTCCCAGCCGGGAGTCCCGTAAAGTCATCGGTTTCGGGGATGTTAACGGCGATAATAAAGATGATATGATCCTCGGCGAAAGCATTCTTGTCAACATCTTTTACCGCTGGAACCTGTTTGCCGTACTGGGAGGAGAGGACATCGATCCCGATGCCCCCCCAAAACTGTGGTCCACCCTCATATCCCACATGTTGTACCACATCCATTTCGGCCTGGGAGACGTGAACGGAGACAACAGGTCCGACCTGATCGTCGGCCAGCGTTATCAATATTATAACCAGCCGATCTCCTATTATTCCAGGGTCTCAAACGGAGAATTATTTGAAGTTTCCCACACCTACCCCCACCGCATCAGAACCTCGTTTTACGGCCCCCTCCGATTATTGGCGGTAAAAGACGTCAACGGGGACAGAAACGCAGATCTGATCCTTGGCGCCGATGTTTTCAGCCCGGGCGTGGAAACCCCAATTTATATATCACTTTCAGACGGCCGTGGGGAATTTATCACCGAAACCCCCTGGGCTACCTTTCCCTTGGGGAACGGGGGCAGGTTCGAGACGGCATCGGATATGAACGGAGACGGACTGCCGGATTTGATCATCAGGACTTCGAATATCTCACCGTATCTGGATCTTTGGATATACGAGGGAGATAACCGGTTTAAAGAGCAATCCCAATGGCTGAATTTAAAGCCGATCATCCCGAATATGACAATCGGCTTCAAGGGAGCCGGCAATATCGGGCTGGGGGATTGGAGAAGATAGTCGTAAACGAACCAACAAGGAGGTAAAACCGTGAAACGATTAATGACAATTTTAACCCCATTGTTTTTACTGGCAGCTGCCGCTACACCTACCCACGCAGACATTGTCTGGGACGAGATCGAGAGCATGTATTTAGGGGGAGGACCAGCGAGAACTAGCTACATGATGAACTCAAATGGCGCTGAATTTATAGACCTTTCCGTCGGCTGGGTCGAATATGACCTAGGAGTCACACCATACGTAAATAATAACCCTACAAAGCCAAATGTATCAATCACCCAGGCAACCTATCCAAGCAATGCTACTGCTTACCTGAAAAGCCAATCTAGCGGAGCCTTAACATCCAACGGCACATCCAGCTTCGTTACCACCCTCCTTGAGCATGAAAATTTCGCAGGTAATGACGCAATTGTCGCTAAGCAGGAACCCAAAGTCGATATCAAAAGAAACTTTTATGTCACCTCGGATATGACCATCACCCTTTCCGCCGCCATCACGGGTCCCATAAACTTTACTGTGCAGAACTACGACTGTAGCACCCTCAGGGGCATCGACGTCATGGACCCCTATTACGGCTATACCCTAACAGCTCTAACCCAGGTGTCTACCTGGAGTAAAAAAATGGGGATGATTGAACTCCCGATAAAAATCCTAATGAACAATGACACGTTAAGCGGATCCAAAACCATGAAGCTGGTATCTGATCCTGATATTTTCTATGTATTCCATACTAGCCTGTATTTGCAATCAATGGTCAAAAACAACGACGCGTTTTATGTAAACCCCGTCGCCCTGGGAGACAAAGTGTTTGAGATTGGAGAGTGGGACGGCCATGAATCGGTGAATCCCTTGACGCTAACATCCACCGTTACCCCCCTGTTGAATACCCCGGTCCCCGGCTCGGTGCTTCTGCTTTTATCCGGATTGGCAGGATTATTCACAGCCCGGCGCAGGTATCCCGGCAAGCCCTGGTTAGCCTGATTTGATAACTGCCAATCCGTGTAACCCCAAAGGAGGTGGTAGCCATGATCTTATAAAGCTTTATCAAAAGGATATAATTCAAACCTCAAAAAAAATAATATCTTTCGAGGAGAAAAGTCATGTTGAAAAGAATCATAACTCTGATTGCAGCACTTGCAATTCTTTCAGCCCCAGCCTTTGCAGGGGACAGGCCCGAGTTCGATTGTGTCGGTGACGATGCAACCAATTATTTCAACGATGCCATCAAAAACATGGTTGTGGTCCAAAACCCCTGGAATCTGTCGAGCGACTTTACAGGCTATATCTTTAACGGCGAGCCCATGGAGTATTTCATACCACCGGTTCAGATGACCCCTGACATCTGCTTTCTGGATCCGGTATACCTTTCAGCCTATACCCAGTGGAGACGTCCGGCCGTCTACGACTATAAGATCGTTCTTCAGATGGATCCCCAGAGCGACCTTGACATCAACATCGTAGACTGTGTCGTAAAGCATAACTCAAAGACGGCCTTTGGAACCGATCCCTGGGAAGGCGCGGACCAGACCGGCCGTTTTCAGCTGACCGACGGTACATCCGTATTTATGCCAGGGGCAAATCCCATGATTACAGTGATGGCTATGCCCGGTCCCAACGCTGTATTTGGCTTCAACAATCCATTCTACCTGACAAACCGTACCCAGGGAGGGCTCACGGACTTACTGATGCAGAATCTTCTCTACACCTCCAAAGCTCTTTGGGAAGAGGGTCTGGTTGCAAGAATGCCCGAATATAGTGTTGGCGATGAGAATCCTCTCAGTGCCGGTGATATGTTAGCCATCAGGATCGAGATTCCCTTTCTCAATCCCGTTGATATCCGGTACGGTAGAGACAATGTTTGCATCAAATACGTCGGCATTGACGGGACGATCTTCACTCAATAGTAATCCAATAAAGTAACGTCCCATGCAATTGGTGGGATTTTCCTCAAACCGGCGACACCGGGGAAATCACTTTCCCCGGTGTCCTTTTCATACCAGCAGCAAGGAGATCATCATGGACAGAAAATCAATCCTCCTGACCATCACGTTTGCCGGGATCATATTCGTTGGTGTCATCGTCTACAATATCTTTGATGATAGGATTGCCGGCAACCCCCATGATAAAAAAAGCAATTTACAAACCCGCACGGGGGAGACCGGCCAAACGGCAGAGCTATATGCCTTTCCGATAGCACAAGCAAAAAAAGAAACAGAACCGGTTGATAACAACCCCGGTGAAGGACCCCCAAACAAATCCTCCGACCCGGAGCAACCCCGGGAAGAAGAGGATATATCCGACCGGATCAGGAGAGCCAGAAAACTCAGACAGGAACCTTCGAAAAAAAACATAGCGCTTTTGAAAAAATTTATTGGCAGCGAGAACCGGACCCTTGTGCTGTCAGCATTAAACAGCCTGGCGTTCATTGGCAAGGGAACGGAGTTTGAAGACGAGATCTTAACGCTTTTACAGGATAAAGCAAAGGATCCGGACTTTTCTCAACGGGGCCAGGCCCTCATCATCGCATCCCTGATGGCAGAAGATGAGCGGGTTCTCCCCATCATCAACGAATTCATTGCCCGGGAGGACAATACGGAAAGCTACATAAGGTATGCGGTGGCAGCCCTTGCCGCCGTTGGAAACCCGGCGTGTGTCGACTCTCTGGAAAAGATACTTGACCGCGCCTGCTCTCCGGAAATTCACCAAAGGGCGTTTCATACCCTCGGCAAAATCAATGATGCCCAGAGCACGGCTATCCTGGAAAAACATCTTTTATCTGGAACTGAACAGAATCAGGCATACAGCGCCTGGGCGCTCGCCATGAACAACACCCCCGGGCATAACGAGATCCTGTACCAGGCACTGGCGGCAAAACAACTTGGACAGGAAACAATAGGTGTGCTTTCCAGAAGTTCGGCCGGAGCAAGAATTCTGGGAGATCTCCTGGTGGAAGACACCTTTGAAATAGCGGATAAAATCAGCACGTTGGAGACGCTTGAAAAAAGCCTGCTTTTATCTACAGGTTCGGTTCGTTCAAACATCATCGAAAACGTTGAACCGCTTCTTGACAGCGACAATTATGAGATTCAGCTCCATGCGCTTAAAATCGTGGGCAGCGGATTCGGAGACGAGGAAACCCTGGATCTGATAAGCCCCAAATTGAGCTCCCCGGACACCAGGGTGCGGAAGACCGCAGTAGACGCCTACCTTCCCTATCTTACGGAGAGCAACTATAAACCGCTTCTGCACCTGATCTGGGATGAGGACGAGGCAGTCAGGCGAAAGGCGTTCTCATCGGCCTTTGCCTACATTGACGACTCAGACCGGCCGCTCCTGGAAAAGGCCCTTGGTCACCAGGACGAATTCATCCGAAACCAGGTATTCCAGGCATTAAACTAAAGGAGGCCGCCATGCATAAGGTCACCCATCGGAAGAAACGGTTATTACTGATTTTACACAGCGTTTTCTGGTTAGTGGCGGGAGTGCTCCTGCACACCCTGTTGCCCATACCGGCAACCTCGGAAACAGAAACCGGGGGGGAAGTCATAGCCATGGTGAACCATGTTGAGATCAGGAAAAACGAGCTCAACAGGCTGATTTCCCAGTTCAAGCAAAAAGCCGGGAAAAAGAGCGTCACCCTGGATGAAAAAAAACAGCTGCTCAAAAACCTCACAATCCGCCAGCTGATTTTGCAGAGCCTCGAAGCCCAGGCCCTGAGAAAACAAGAACCTGTAATAAAAAAAGTAACGGAGTTTGAAAACAGCCTTGTCATAACCCAGTTCATCAAAAAGCATGTGGAAAAGGAGCTCAGCCTGACCGATGGGGAGTTTGCCGGATACTACCGGGATCACAAAACAAGATTCAGGTCCGACGAGAAAATCGAGGCAAGCGTTATTCTGCTCAGGACAGAAACGGATGCCGCCATGGTTCTTGGGAAACTCAAAAAAGGAGAACCCTTCGAAGATCTGGCAAGGGAGTACTCCATAGATCTTCCCTCGGCAACAAAAGGAGGAAGCCTTGGGACAGTAGCAATCGGCACTGTTTATCCCCAGGTATGGAGGGAGCTAAAAAGGCTGAAGCCGGGAGAGATAAGCAAAATCATCGAAACCAAATATGGATACAATATCTTACTGACCAACAAAATACTTGCCCCAGAGATCACACCATTTGAAGAGGTAAAAACCGAGATAAGGAATATCCTTCTAAGGGAAAAGAGGGAAAAAGCCTATGATAAAATGGTAAAAGAACTCGAGAAAAACGCAGACCTTAAAATATTCGAAAACCGTCTTGCTGATACCGGAGGCAAGGAATAGGAGAACTCCATGGAACTTATAAGGCCGTTAATAGTTGTTCTGCTGTTTGTAGTAACAGGAAGTCAGGCATATGGCGGGGGAAGGCCGGAATTTGACGCTGTGGGAAATGACAGTTTGAACTATTTCAACGACGCGGTGACAGCACTGGTATTGACCGCCAACCCCTGGAACACAAAGAGCGATTTTACAGGGAACCCTTTCCCTGGAATGGAGTACTTCAATCCCCCAGTCCAGCTGACAGGTGACCTCTGCCATGACGGTTACCGGTCCGCCTACACCCAATGGCGGAGACCTGCCAGGTATGAATGGCGGATCGTGCTTCAGATGGACCCCCAGAGCGATCTTGACATCAGCATCAAGCAGTGCGTTGTAAAACACAGCTCAACCACTGTTTTTGGGAAAGACCCCTGGGAAGGCGGCGACCAGACCGGCCGTTACCAGCTGACCGACGGCACATCGGTTTTCATTCCAGGGGCGAATCCGTCCATCACGGTTGAGGCAAACCCGGGGCCCAATGCCGTATTGGGTTTTACCAGCCCCTTTATTCTCACGTGCCGCAGCCAGGGCGGCATCAATGATCTCCCCCTGGCACGCCTTCCGTACACGGGTACCGGGATCTGGAACAGGTCCCTGGTTGCACGAATGCCGGAGCATCAAAGGGCCGCACCCAACCAGGGCGTCGAGTACCCCTTGAGCGCGGGTGATACCATCAGGATCACCATCGACATACCATTTTTAAACAGTGTGGATATTCGTTACGGCCGGGACAATGTGACCTTAAGGTACCTGGGAGTGAACAACACCATCTTCACTGATTCCGATTGATTGCACCATGGAACCATATCGGTATGAAAATAAAAAAGGCGCCCCTTCCCCTGCTGGAATGCAGGGAAAGAGGGCGCCTTGCAGTATGGCTAAACCGTTTTACCGGTTTCTTTCTTTAGTGGTGGGAGCCTTTTCCCGCCGCGGTGTCGAGTATGGTTTTAACCACACAAAAGGTCAGCCCCGCGCCCAGGATTGCGATGGTGTACCACATGCCTCCGAAAAAGAGGAAGTGCCCGGCGTCCCACGCCCATTCAAAACAAAATGGCAACATAACTATTCTCCCTTATCTACCTTAATATTGTTAATCCGCGTTCAACTCCTGCTCCTGGGGGAATACCGGCAGGTAGCGGTACGCCAGGGCAATGAGAATCACTCCATAGGCCACGGGAAGGACGGTGGTTGCAACCTCCTGCCAGCTGGGGATGTACATGGCCCAGGTATCAAAGGTCATAACCGGGGCTGCCATCACCTGGAGTACCATGACCCACCGGTTGAGGCATACGCCGATTGTGCCGAGGATAATGGCGGTCAGGAGAAGTTTCCGGTTCTCCCTGAACTTCTTGTTGGTGAGGATCACGGCCGGAACAATACCGCAGACCACAATCTCGACCACCAGTATCCAAACTCCGTAAAAGGGGTTGTTGGAATAGAAGTCCATGAAGGTCTGTCCCTGGGAAGGCGCAGTGACCGTTGCCCAGTAGATGGTGTCGATGATCTTTGCGATGATGTAGGTGGTGATCATCCAACCGGAAATCTTGGCAAGGAGATGTACCACGTTGTCCTTGACCAGCTTCTTTTTGGTGATCTTTTCAAACATCTTGAGCACGCACAGGGTAAAGCAGGGGCCGTAGGCCGCAGCAGACCAGGTAAAGAGGAAAAAGGTCCAGGGCCAAACCAGAAGCCCTTCCCTGAAGGCAAAGGGGCGTCCGTACATTACGCCGGCAACGCCGCCCAGGGAACCCTGGTGAAAACAGGAAAGGAAGGCGCCGGTGGCGGCAAAGACGGCCATGACACCGTGCATGTTGTGGCCGAGGTTATGGAAGAACGGTACCTTGTCCAGCTGTTTGTTCTCAAGGATCAGCGGAACGAACTCAATGGTCAGTACGCTGAAATAGAGGGAGAGACAAAAGGCCACCTCGGTGAGCATTGAGTGGACGTTTGCGTGCCAGAAGATGAACCAGCTCCTCAGGGGCTGTCCAACGTCGATGGCCAGGATCAACAGGGCCGAACTGTAGCAGATAAATCCGATGACAACGGCCAGGTTGATGATGTTCTTGAGTTCGTCAATGCCGAACACATATCTCAACAGTCCGGTAAAGAAAGCACCGCCGCCGATGGCGATAACGGCAAGGTCGGCCCAGATCCAGAGGGCGAAACCATAGTAGTCATCCATGTTGGTCTGGTTGAGTCCCTTGAACCAGCAGAGCCCCATGGCATAGACGCCCCAGAGAAGAACCACGCCCACAACGGCGATTCCCAGTGCAAAGACCGGAAACGAGCACCGCTTTGCACCTTTTGGTATTAATGCAGAATCCATATCTATTCACTCCTAACTGTTGATTTGTTACTCATGATCGTTGCCATGGTCGTTCTTGACCTTTTCCCACTCACCCTCGAGGTAGTTGTCCCCGGCTTTTCGTACCCACTCCCGCTCGGAAATGTAGTAGACCTTGGGATTTGTCTGAAGGCGCTCAAGAAGACGGAAGGCCTTGGGATTCTTGGGCTTTCCGCAGTTGTGGGCATCGGGTTCCACCATCTGGTGAACCGCATGGTCAGGATTGTTCAAATCACCAAAGGTGATGGCTCCCGCAGGGCATGCCTGGGTGCAAGCGGTCTGATATTCCTGCTCTTCGATATCGTCACGCTCCTCGACATAGGCGCGGTCCCTTGCCTCCTGGTACCGGTGGAAGCAGAAGCTGCACTTTTCGACAACACCCCTCATCCTGGGAGAGACGTCCGGGCTCAGATAATTCTCCATGCCCTCGGGCCATTTGGGATCCCACCAGTTGAAGTAACGCGCGTGGTAGGGGCATGCTCCCATGCAGTACCGGCAGCCGAAGCAGCGGGTGTAAATCTGGCTGACGATGCCTGAGTTGTAGTCGTAATCCGTGGCTACCGCCGGGCAGACGGACACGCAAGGGGAATGACCGTGGTCACCCTTGCCGCCGCAGTGCATGCAGGGCCTTGGCATGTAACAGATTTCAGTATCGGGAAAGGACTTGCCGTTGGTGATCTTGTACACCCGCATCCAGGTGATGCTGTCCTTTTTCCTGCTCTCATCTTCCTTGAACGGAACGTTATTTTCGGACATGCATGCAACCATGCAGGATCCGCACCCGGTACACTTGTCCAGGTCGACAACCATTCCGTATTTATGACTTTTTCCGTGTTTATCTTGTTTCATCAGAACCTCTTATCTAAATAACCCATGTTAGGCCCTGGAAATCTTTGCCCGGATTCCCCAGGCAGCGTCCAGTCCGGAATCAGCATCCATGACCGGCCCCATGAGCTCATTTATATTCACGCCCTTGCCGCTGACATACCTGTTATCCTCCATGGCATGGCCAAGTCCCCTTACCATGGCGACAACACCCGGCATGATTCCCTCGAACAGGTTCACCTTGACGGTGGCCTTGCCCTTGGGTGTTTCAATGACGGCGGTATCTCCCTGGGAGAGCTTGTTTGCCTTGGCTGTTTCAGGATTCATCTCTACCAGCACATCCTTGCCGGCCAGCACCCTGTCGGATACGGTCTTGATGGCAAAGGGTGAGGAGGCAACGGAGCCTGTTGCGATTCTCACATTGTCCAGGGGAACAAGGATCAGGGAGAAGTCGGACTCGATTCCTTCGGCCTGGACAGGCGCGGGATTCCGGGCCACAAAAGTGAAATCCACGGACGGGCGTGCGGTCGGCATGGTCTCCTGGACCGCGGCATAGCCCTGGTCTGAGAGATCCGACCACAGGTCGCCGGTTACGGCTTCCAGGCACTCTTCATAGGATTCCCACGGAAAGCTGTCCCCAACGGTTCCAGCCATGGCCTTTGCAAGGGCGATAACGGCATCCCCGGGATTTTTCGTATTGAATACGGGTTCGATGACCGGCGTTGCAAGTCCTGTCACCCGTCGCGCCATGCCGGCTGCCGAGGGAAGATCCTCGGTTCGCTCAAGGAATGTGTGGCTCGGCAGGACCACATCGGCAAGCCTGGTGGTCTCGTCCATGAAGGAAGAGAAGCTCACGACAAAGGGAATATCCTGGACGGCTTGGGTAACGGCCTTTGCGTCGTTAAGTGCAAAGCAGGGGTTGGCGTCGGAGATCAGAAGCGCCTGGACCGATTTATCGGCGCCTGCTTTGGCAAAAAATCCCGCGACGGATCCGGCGGGATCCATGGCAGGATTTTCGATGCCCTGGCTTGCGGCATCGTCCATCTCAACTTCAGGCCACTGGTCGTAGGCCTGGGCCGGGAGGATCCACGCACCGCCCTTGGTGTTGATGTTTCCGGCAAGACAGTTCAGGAGGTGCACTGCCGCGAACTCCCGCATGCTTCCCGGAGTTGCGCCCTTGCCCTTTCCTGCAATGGCGACCGGCGCGCTGGACTTGATGAAGCGCTTGGCAAGGTCGACAATTTTATCCGCATCGATGCCGGTTGTCTGGGCAACGGCTTCAGGGGAATAGTTTTCCTTGAGCATTGCGGCCAGTTCGTCAAAGCCCGGACCAAAACCGGAAACATAGTAGCCGGTATTGTAAAGATTGTTTGAGATGATCACGTTGGCAATGGCAAGGGCCAGGTCCGCCTCGGTGTTGGGCTTTGCAGCAAGCCAGGTATCGGCGTTGGCTGCGGTGTTGGAAAGCCTCGGCTCAACCTGGATCAGAGTGGCGCCCCGCTCTTTTCTGGAGCTGTTTGCCTTGAAGTTGCTGACGGGAGATCCCCAGCCTTCGAGGAGGCCCGCGCCAAAGCTCAGGACAAAATCGGAATTTTCAAGATCAAATCCCACGGTGCCGCTGACGCCGTGCATCTTCTCCAGGGTCTTCTCCCAGGCTTTGTCCATGGTGTTCATGGACAAGAAGTTGTTGGAGCCAAGGGCCTTGAGGAAACGATCGAACAGCCCGGGAACCGTTCCCATGCCGTGGCTGGTAACACAGGCGATGCTGTCCGCCTTGCCGGCGTCCCGGATCTCGGCAAGCTTGGTTGCCACAAGTTCCAGGGCTTCGTCCCAGGAGATCTCCTCAAAGGTGTCCCCGATTTTCTTCAACGGGGTCTTGATCCGTGAAGGGTCGTAGAGATACTGCAGGCCTGAAACACCGTGGAGGCAAACACCACCGCTGTTCACGGGGTAGTCGTCCCGGCCTTCGATCTTGACGGGCCGCCCGTCGATTTTTCTCACGCTGAGTCCGCAGTTTCCAGGACAGAGGCTGCAGACCGTGTTATCAAAAGTTACTTCCCCGTCCCGCGGCACAGGCGTCCACGGCCAGTTCTGGGTCCAGATGGAGGAGTCATCCATCAACTTCCAGGACACAGGTGACACGGCGACTCCGGCAGCTGCTCCAAGCCCCAGTCCCAAGAAGCTTCGTCTATCTACTTTCATAGGTTATACCTCAATAAAGTTAAAAGAGTTCCGACACAAGAGCAATCGCCTATTTGTGACACTGAAAACATGCGCCCTTGCTTCCTGTTTCCTCAAGATGGCACTCTGCGCAGTCATCCATCTTCATGCGATCCCAGGAATTTTTCTTGATTCCCCAGATGTTCTTACCCCAGATATCCCGGCTGTAGCCGGTGATCCGGTTCGCCTCATAGGTCTTGGTGGTGGTTGACTCGCCGATATCGCCGTGGCATGATCGGCAATCCATGCCCGCCTTGACAACGTGAGCCGCGTGGGAGAAGAAAACACAGTCAGGCTGTCTTGAATAGATCAGCCATGGAACCTCTTTTTCTTTTTCTACGTACTCGGCAACAAAAGTCGCTTCAGCCTCAGTCTCGCCCAGCACTTCCTCATGGCACTCAAGACATGATTCCGTCTTGGGAATGCCGTTAAAGCTTCCATCTTCGCGGAAAAAATGGCAGGAATCGCATCCACCCATTTCCTCCACATGGAGGGCGTGGTTAAAGTTGAAAGGCTGCTCTTTTTTCGAATAGAGCAGATTTGGAAACAGCAGCCAACCGGATAGGAAGCAGACGGCAAACGCGCCTATAAAAAAGAGGACTCCGTACCCAGTACCTGAATCCCCTCCTGCTTTCTGATCCCCGGAGGCACCTTCCTCGACAGCACCCACTGAACCTTTTTCAGTTTTCTCTTCTAATTCGCTCATGAAAACCCCATCAATTAAAATGTTGATGATACTATTACTCACTTGAACCCAAAACATAAGGCTCTATATTTACGCTGCGGAAGGCTTTATAAGCCTCTTCCGCAGTCACATTACCCAGATCGCCTCACCGTTTATAAAATTCAAGGTCAATCTATATAATATCTGTAAATCTTGTCAAGATAAAATCATCTAGGCATAGCTGTGAAGCCCGGGCAGAAGATTGACGCCGAAATAGGTGAAGAGCACCGCCATAAAGCCCAAAATCGAAACCCAGGCAATATTCTTGCCATGCCATCCCCGCATCATTCTCAAATGGAGAAGCGTGGCGTAAATAAGCCAGGTAATAAGGGACCAGGTCTCCTTGGGATCCCATGACCAGTAGGTTCCCCAGGCGGAATTGGCCCACACCGCCCCGGTGATGATACCGATGGTCAGAAAGAGAAAACCGAACATCACCATCTGATACGTGAGTTCGTCAATGATACCAAGGGAGGGAAGCCTTGCCATAAGGCCTTTTTCAGCCTTGTCACCGGGTTTTACAAGGTACATGATGGAAAAACCGAATGCCACGGCAAACCCGGCATACCCGAGAAAACAGGTGATGACGTGGGCGATCAGCCAGTTGCTCTTGAGGGCCGGAATCAGGGGGGAGATCTTGTCTGCGATATTGGGCGACAGCGACGCATAGGCGATGGCAAGGAATATCAGGGGAGTGGCGAACACCCCGATGATCCGTTCACGGTACTTGAACTCCACAAAAATGTAGAGGGCCGCCACGGTCCAGGAGAAAAAGACCAGTGATTCGTACATATTGGAAAAGGGGGCGTGGCCGTAACCCATCTGGTAGGACTCGATCCAGCGCATGCCGATCCCTGCGGTGTTGCAGGCAAAGCCCAGGAGCAGGACCGCCATGCCAAGCTTTGCCAGGAGCTCCTTCTTAAAGGTCCACGCCCCGATATAGAGCACCGAAGCAAAGGCGTAGACAAAGGTGGTTATGGACAATAACATGGAGCTGTTCATCATGATTTCAATTCCTTCATGGTTGATGCAAGTTTTGCTGTTTTCAGTTTCAGGCTCTGGGAGTTGCGGTTGGCAACAGCCGAGATCTCGACCAGGGTATCGGCCCCGTCCTGATTTTTGATCTCCACACAATAGCTCTGGTGGGACATGAAAAAGGTGACCCAGCACCCGATAATCATCAGGGCAAACCCGGCATAGACATACCACACCCCGGGATCCTTGTTCACCTGAAGGCCGGTGTAATGCTGCTTCTCAAAATCCTCCACAGCAAAAATAAGCCGCCCTCCCCTCATCTTGTCGAAGGTGGGGAATTTCAGGGGAAGGATAACGCTGGTCTCGGTTGCGTCCGGGGCGATCATCCTTCCCACAAAGACCTCTCCAAGATTATGCCCCCTGAAGTTGTAGCCCGGCGCAAAGCGCTCCATGACAAACCGGCCCTGGTTCTCCGGCAGATCCATGGGTTTGTTGAACTCAAGATGTTCCTGGTAAACCATACCGCTGTCCCGGCTTGTGACAGACAGGGTGACGTTCCTGGCCGACGCCGTTCCATAATTGGACTGGTAGAGGCTGATCCCCTTGTACCGCAGGGGATGGTTGACCAGGATATCGGAGGTCAGCACCTCATTCCCATCTTCCAGCAGGGTGATGTTGGACTTGAACTCCTTGGGCGCGCCCGTGTCGTAAAAGCTGACATCAAAGGAGTTGCAGCGGACGGCAAAATCAAGGGTCAGATGCTCATGCTCGCCCTGCCGGAGTTCAATGACGTCCGTGGTATCGCCCTCGGGAATGGAGACACGGCCCTTGAAGCCCCATATGCTGCCGATGACCGCCCCGGCAAGCAGGAGAATAATGCTCAGATGAACCACATAGACGCCGATGCGGGTCCACCGCCCGGTTTCGGCAAACAGAGCCGTGCCGGTATCGGTGGTCTCACGGATCACCCTGCCGATCCGTTTTTCCAAAAACGCTTCGTAGGAAGCGGCAAGATCGTCCGGCGCCCTGTCACAGGCAAAGGATTCCTTGCGTTTCAACCGCCGGAATCGCTCCAGGCGAAAGACCACTTTTTTGGGAAAGATGATCTTCCATGTGTATCCAAGCCGCTCAAAGGAACAGACAATGATATTGACGGCAAGAAGCCCCAGCAACAGTAGAAACCACCAGGAGTTATACATATCAACGATATCTAAAGAGGTGAAAACCTGATACCACCCCTGGCCGTATTTTTTAAGATAAAAGACCTCCGAGGCGTTCTGGGGAATCAATGTTCCGATAATGGAGGTAAAAGCAAGGGAAAGCAGCACCACAACGGTAAGCTTGACCGAACTGAAAAACAGCCAGACCCGGTTCAGGGGGCCTTGGTTTGAAGCGTTCTTTTTCATTATTTTTTCCAGATAGTTATATTCATATACAAAGATAGGGAGCCATGATCTTTTCAAGCCGGGCCTGGGTCCGTTCAAACTCCTCCCGTGTCGCGGCCGCGTCCACCCTTACCTCTCCAAGGAAACGGATCGTGACCTTTGAAAGGGGCTTGGGAATGAAAAAACGGTCCCAGGAGTTAAAGAACCAGGCGGACTCCGGGGTGACGACACAGGGAACAAGCACGGCGCCCGAGCGCTGGGCCATCCGCACGGCGCCGGGTTTAACCTTGCCGATGGGCCCCCTGGGGCCGTCGATGATGTTGGCGCCCACGCAATTGTTCTCCAGGGCCCCGATCATCTCCTCCATGGCATCCTTGCCGCCCCTTGAGGAAGAGCCCCGGGCCACATGCCACCCGGTGAGGTTTGCCACCGGAGCGATGATGTCCCCGTCCTTGCTCCGGCTGATCATGATGCAGGGGTTAAACCGCCTATAGGTCTTGAAATGGCGAATGAGGGGAAAGAACTGCTGGTGAAAGGTGCAAAGGAGAACCGACCCGCCCTCTTCCAAATGTTGTTGCCAGGCGGCCTCATTCTTGATCCTGATGCGCAGGAACAGGGAATAGAACCGTATAAAAACAAAAAGAAAAACAACAAACCCCCTGGACCTAAACAGATTCCTTACCGATTTTTTCACCTTATCCATCCCCTTTTTCAACAGGCCCCGGCACATGGAAACACAGACATCCGGCTTTTCCATACGACCCTGTCAAGCCCTACGTAAAAAAATCCTTCTTGCATATCAAATCCCGGGGCAAATCGCAAAGCCTTTTAATACCGGGCCAATAAGACCGGGGTCAAGCTTAGCTTTTTGACGGAATGGCTCACGCCCTTGAGTTTAGTCGCAATAAGCTTTTCAATACCAGGGGCAGGCCTACAAACACCGGGGTCAGGCTTAGCTTATTAGCGGCATGGCTCATCCCCCTGAGGTTCTTCACAATAGGCTTTTCAATACCGGGGTCAGGCTTAGCTTATTGGCGTAATTAATCATTCCTTTGAGTTTAGTCGCAATAAGCTAAGCCTGACCCCTAAAGTGAGCCTGACCCCTGAAGTGTGAAGTGCTAAAGTGCGGGAAAGCTGAGGCTTTTGACAAATTGCGCCTGGAAGGCCATGTTAGCGGCAAGGTCCACCACGGAAACCTGGGCGGCAAGCTCCCTGACCTTCTGTCGGCTCTTTTGATCGCACACGGCCATGACGGCACCTGCGCCCGCGGCATTGCCGACCATCTCAACCCTGTCCGGATCAAGGGCGGGCAGCATGCCCAGGGTCAGCATATCCTCCTTGCCCAGATGGGAACCGAAAGCCCCGGCAATGAGAATCCGTGTGGGCTGATCGATACCGGCGGCCTGGCAGAGGAACCGGATGCCGGTGATCAGGGCGGCCTTGCCCAGCTGAACGGCCCTGATATCCTTCTGGGTGATGGTGACGTGATGCCTGCCGGTGGAGGGATTCCCCGGGGAAAGGACATAGGTCCGGTCCGGGGTGTCGGAGGCCTGGCTCAACCGGCCGTCCGGCGCCATGATAGAGGTTCTCAAAAGTTCGGCAACGGCACTGATCACCCCGGAACCGCAGATCCCGGAGGCAGGCACCGCCTTACCGTTGGACTTTTTCAACACCGACAAGGTCGGCAGGCCGGTGGAAGGGTCGATCCTGACCCGGTCAATGGCGCCGGGAATGGCCTGCATCCCGCTTGAAAGAGCGGCGCCTTCAAAGGCGGGCCCCGTGGCGCAGGAGGTGCCGAAAAGCCCCTCCATCCCCCTGAGCATCAACTCCCCGTTGGTTCCCATGTCCACCAGCAGGGTACCTGCGGGCTGATTATCCATGTCGCAGGCAAGGGTCGCGGCAAGGATATCCCCCCCGAGGAACCCCGACACCTGGGGAAGGGTATGGACGGGGATCGCCTTGAACTTGAACCCGAGATCCCTGGAAGAGGTCTGCCTTGCCTCGTAAAAGGCAGGCTGATAGGGAGAAACCCCGATGGGCGCGGGATCGACCCCGCACAGGATGTGGATCATGGTGGGGTTGCCCACCACCGCCATCCGCAACAGATTATCCGGGTCAAGACCCAGGGATGCCACAAGGGAGTTCACCCCCCATTCCATGGCCCGGACACTCATCCCCTGGAGGCGGGCCAGGTTCTCCTTACCGTTCCCCACCGCACCGATGCGGGTCATCACGTCATCCCCGTACAGGGCCTGTGGATTTTTCACGGACAGGGAGGAGAGGATCATGCGCTCTCTAAGATTCAAGAGATAAACGGCCATGGTGGTGGTTCCCATATCCACGGCAATGCCCAGGGCGTCAGTATCGGCAGGCTCAGGCTCTGAAGCGGTAAAAAATTCCGGAAGCACCACCGGCGCCTTGCTGATGATGTGGGAAGAAAGCATGGAGGTTTCCGGGATTTCGATCTCCATATCCCGGTTCACCTCCAGGGTACAGGCCGTCTTTAATCCGGCCTCCTGTTCCGGGGAGATCACGTTGACAAGGCATTTTCCGCACACCCCCTTGCCCCCGCAGTCGGATCGAAGAAAAATATTATTATCGATCAGGGACTCGATGAGCCTGCGTTCCGGAGCCGACGCAATTTCCCGGCCATGGGGAAAAAGACGAATCTTTTTTTGAGACATGGTGATTTCCTTAGTGATTTTTCATTGTGCAGGTGTCGCTTTTTGAGCAGACTTGGCAGGTTGACCCAACGGTCCGGGAACTGTAGTCCGGCCCCACGGCAATCAGGCAGGAGATGGATTTAAACGGGGATAGGATGGCATCCTTGCGGATTTCAACCCCGATGGCTTCCAGGGGAAGGACCGAACAGAGGGGAATCTGACCGGTAAGTTCCCAGCCGTGAACCGATCCGGGACTCAGAAAAGGGCTCACGCCCCACCCCAGGGTTTCGGCCCGCTCTTCGGCCAGGAGACGGACCTTCTGGCCGGCCTTGTCCAAGGCGACCAGGCCGATGATGTCGGCAAGGTAAGCCCCGAGGTAATCCCCCTTGGCGGAAAGGGCGATGCCGTGTTCTTCAAGCTCGTCCCCCAGGGTGTAGACGGCAACCAGGGCCTGCCTTGCCCCGGCAAGAAACCGGGTGGAGAAACCGGGTTCAAGGACAAGCTCCCCCTCCCGGGGAAGATCGAGACGGATGGTTTCTTCCGTAATATCCGCCACATCAAGCCAGCGGCAGACCACCTTTGGGCACCATATCCCACGGGCGGCCATAAGACTTTTTTCCAGGGCTTCCTCCATGGGCTTGGCGCACCTGCTTCCGGGCAGGGCCTTGCGCACCTCGTCAATGTCAACTTCAATCCCAAATCCCGAAAGGACCGTAAGCGTTCCGTCAATTGTACTACTTGTCACCATAAATCACCTGAACCGTCAATTATTCACCCATACAACTTATCAGAATATCACAGGGCAGGCCCCCGATCCAATGGAATCCAAGCCTCTTACCCCTCCCGGTTGACCACCCATTTTTGAACGGCGGCAAAGATCGCCTCCCGCTTCATGGGTTTGACCAGAAAATCATCCATGCCGGCCTGAACGCACTGCTTTTGGAATGCCGGCAGCACATTGGCGGTAAAGGCGATGATGGGCACCCTGGTTTTCAAGGAATGTTCAATGGCACGAATTTTCCTGGTGGTTTCCAGGCCGTCCATGCCGGGCATGTTGATGTCCATGAGAATGAGGTCAAACCCCTCGGGGGAGGATTGATACAGTTCCAGGGCATCCATGCCGGTATCGGCGGTGGTCACATCATATCCGGCCCTTGAAAGCATGATCTGCGCTATTTTCTGATTAACGGGATTATCATCGGCCAGGAGGATGGAGGCGGAACGTTTGACCTCCTCCGCCAGCAGGTGGGTGGTCACCATGTGCCCGTCCCCCCTGGCTTCCATGCCGAGAATGCCGGAGATCATGAAGAGAAGCTTGCTTGCCTGCACAGGCTTGGGCAGGAAACCGTCAAACCCGGCCTGCCGAAACTGATCCGCCCCCCCGGGTTCGGGGGAAGCGCAGACAATCAAGGGGAAGGCGGAACAGGGTCCCTTAAGCCCCCGGATCGTCTTTGCCAGGGTAAAGCCCCGGCTCTTGTCCCTGCCCTTGAGATCGACAATCCCCACATCGTAGCAACACCCCCGGGCGCCCGGGGCCTCCAGGGCCAAGACAGGATCTGCGCCGTATTCAACGGCATCCACGACCATGCCCGCCCCCCTCAGCGTCCTGGCGAGCATCTGCCTTGAAGCCTCGGTTACGGCAACAAGAAGGGCCCGCCGCCCCGAAAGGTCCACAGGCCGGATTCTCCCGCACCCTTCCCTTTCAACGGGTTCGGCCAGGACCGTAAATTCGAAAAGACTCCCCTTCCCTTGCTCGCTTTCGACCCGGAGCCGCCCTCCCATCTGCTCGACGATCCCCTTGCATATGGAAAGCCCAAGGCCGGTTCCCTCATGGGCCTTCGCCGTATCCCGGACCTGCTGAAAGGGTTCAAAGACAGCGCCGATGGCGTCCGGGGCAATTCCAATACCGGTATCCCGGACAGAGGCGCGCAGAATAAGGCCGTCCTCCCTCTCTTCCCCAATATCCAGCCAAAGTTCAATCCCTCCAGAAACGGTAAATTTAGCGGCATTGCCAAGGAGGTTGAGCAGCACCTGGCGAAACCTGTGGGGATCCGCCCGGACACAGCCCGGCACGGAATCTTCGATGTGACAAACGAGTTCGACCCTGGATTCGTCCACCTGGGTCCGGACCAGTTCCAGGCTCTCGAAGCAGAGCACTTCAGGATCGAATTCCATGGGATCCAGGCGGATCTTGCCCGCCTCCACCCTGGAAAAATCAAGAATGTCGTTTACCACACTGAGCAGGACATCACAGCTTATCTGTGTATTTTTGACATACCCATGCTGTTCGATGGAAAGCCCGGTATCCAGAAGAATATCCGTATACCCCACGATCCCGTTCAGGGGGGTGCGGATCTCGTGGCTCATGCGCGCAAGGAATTCACTCTTGGCCTGGGACGCGGCCTCGGCCCGTTCCATGGCAACGGCAAGCTCCTGGTTGGTCTTTTGAAGATTAAACAGGGCGGCCCGTTCCCGTTCGATCCGCCGGATCCTTGCAACCAGCGAATCAACCCTGAAGGGTTTTGTCGTATAATCCGAGGCGCCGGCCTCAATGATCTCAAAGTATGAGAATTTTCCGGCATGCCCGGTCATGATTATGAAATCGAGCTCGGGAAGGTCGTTCTTGACCGACTTCATGAAATCGATGCCGTTCATATCCGGCAGGGAGATATCACACAGCACCAGGTCAACGGGGCCGTTTGACAGGGCGGCATCCGCCTGTCCGGCACTTGCCGCCTCCCGGCAAACGTATCCCTTTCGTTCAAGGGACTTGACGAGCATTTTCCTGAACGCCCCGTCATCATCGACAACAAGAACCCTCCGGATCAGAGGGTTCTCTTGGGTGTGCAGCTCGCTACTCATTCACCCGTTCGACATATTCGCTGGTCCGGGTGTCGATCTTGACCAGCTGCCCCTCGTCGATAAAGGGAGGCACCTGGATCTCGAAACCGGTCTCCAGGGTGGCGGGCTTGGTGCTTCCCGTGGCCGTATCGCCCTTGGCCCAGGGATCGGATTGAACCACCTTGAGATTGACAAAGTTGGGAAGGGTCAAGCCGATGGCCCGCTCCTGGAAAAAGAGGACGGTGCAGACAGTGTTGTCCTTGAGCAGGTTGACGGCATCCCCCACCTGATCCTTTGAAAGGAACTCCTGTTCGTAGGTGGAGGTGTTCATGAAGCAGAAGCTGTCGCCTTCGGAATAGAGATACTCCATCTCATGCTCTTCCAGGTCGGCCTTGTTGAATTTATCGCCGGACCGGAATGTCCGCTCAAACTGGGCGCCGCTGATCATGTTTCTCAGCTTGCACTTATAGAGCGCCTGGCCCTTGCCGGGTTTTTTAAACTGGAACTCCACAATCACGAATGGATCCCCGTCAATCTCAATTTTCAGACCCTTTCTCAGGTCACTTGCCTCTAACATACACTACTCCTGTTATCATTGTATTTTTGTTTCATAAACATGGATAATTAACTGCTCTAGTTAAGCATATTAAGGACAAATTGGCAACGTTCAGACAGAAACAACTTGCTTTTTTGTCAAAATTATATGAAAAATAGGGATTTTAAGAATCAAAGAGCAACCCTATTCCCAGGATATAAAAATGATACTAATTATAGATTTTGGATCACAGTTCAACCAGCTCATTGCCAGGCGGGTGAGAGAGAATGAAGTCTACTGTCAGGTGGAGCCGGCCGGAATCGGCATGGACAAGATCAAGGAGCTGAACCCGGAGGGAATCATTCTTTCCGGAGGCCCCTCCAGCATCTACGAGGAGAACAGCCCCAAGGTCGACACCGGCATCTTCGACCTCGACATCCCCATCCTCGGCATCTGCTACGGTATGCAGTTCATGGTCAACGCCCTTGGCGGCACCATTGAAAGGTCGGAAAAGCGGGAGTACGGGTTCGCAGACCTTGGCATCAAGGTCGAGAAGCCCCTGTTTGCCGGAATGGAGAAGAACTTCCCTTGCTGGATGAGCCACGGCGACTCCACCAAGGCCCTGCCCGAAGGATTCACCATCACCGCCTCAACCCCTAACACCGAGATCGCGGCCATTGCAGATGAAAAGAACCGCTACTACGGCTTTCAGTTTCACCCGGAGGTCGAGCATACCTGCAACGGCACCGAGATGATCAGCAACTTCCTGTCTGATGTCTGCGGCTGTGAAAAAAGCTGGACCATGGAATCTTTTGCCACCGGCGCCATCCAGCAGATCAAAGAGGCTGTCGGGGACAAAAAGGTCATCATGGGCCTTTCCGGCGGTGTGGACTCCTCGGTCGCGGCCCTGCTCATCCACAAGGCCATTGGGAAGAACCTCCATTGCATCTTCGTGGACAACGGGCTCCTGAGACAGAATGAAAAAGAAAACCTTGAAAAGAGCCTGACAACCCACCTTGACATGAACATCAAATTCGTGGACGCAAGGGACCGGTTCCTGGACAGATTGAAGAATGTGGAAGACCCGGAGAAAAAGAGGAAAATCATCGGCAACCTCTTCATCGATGTGTTTGAAGACGAGTCCCACAAGATCGAGGGGGCCGAGTTCCTCGGACAGGGAACCCTCTATCCCGACATCATCGAATCCAAGTCCGCCTTTGGCGGCCCCACTTCCATCATCAAATCCCACCACAACGTGGGCGGCCTTCCGGAAAAAATGAAGCTCAAGCTGGTGGAGCCCTTGCAGTTCCTGTTCAAGGACGAGGTAAGGCAGCTTGGCCTCGAACTGGGTCTCCAGGAGGATCTCGTATGGCGCCAGCCCTTCCCCGGTCCGGGACTTGCCATCCGCATCATGGGAGCTGTCTCCGACAAGCGCCTGAGCATTCTCAAGGAGGCGGATACCGTACTGTTGCAGGAGATCCGGAAAGCCGGACTCTACCGGGAGCTGTGGCAATCCTTTGCCGTGCTCCTGCCCATCAAGAGCGTAGGCGTCATGGGGGACAAGCGAACCTATGACAGCTGCATCGCCATCAGGGCCGTGACGAGCAAGGACGCCATGACCGCGGACTGGGCAAAACTCCCCCACGACCTTCTTGGAAAGATCTCCAACAGGATCATCAACGAAGTGGACGGGGTCAACAGGGTCGTCTATGACATCACCTCCAAACCACCCGGAACCATCGAGTGGGAATAGCCAATGGATAGCGAACCCAGAGGGCCGAGAGACATCCCCATGGGAGGACCGGACACCGGCACCGATGAGCTAACCGCCGCAATGTACCGGCAGGAGCTCAACGAACTGAAGATCGAAAAGCTTGGGAACAGGATCACCATCATCTCGGTGATCCTCCCCTGCCTTATCGGCGCCGTCCTCTTTTTTGCCTACATGGACATGAAGGAAAGAATGGCCAGTGTCCACGACACCGGCCAGACCGAAGTCCAGGAGGTTGCGGAGGATCTCGGCACAAAGCTGAACGCCATGACGGTGGATCTTGCAGGGGTGCAACACACCCTTGCAACCCGGCTTCCGGATTTTGACCGGACCCTCAAGGCCCTGGAGTCGAACATTGCCAGGCTGACAACAACCAAGGCGGAAAAAAGCGAGATAACCCAGGCGGTGACCCGGATCGAAAAAACGGTATCAGACGTTTCAGACAACGCGGGCCGCAACAACCAGGCCATAAAGACCCTGGAAAAGACCAATGCCAGGCTCAAGGCCGATGCCGGAAGCATTTCCAGGTCTGTTGCCACGGCTGTTAAAACAGGGAAAGCGGCTGCCAAAAAAGCGGCCCGGCTGGAAGCGTCAATCGCAAACCTGACCGCGGCCCTCAAAACCGAACAGGGCAAGGTGAAAACCCTTAAAGCACGTGCCGCGGAAGACGGGGAGACCATCGCCTTCCTGCAGAAAGAACTCAGCCTGGTTAAAAAAAAGGCTGACACCCTTGACCGCGCTTTTGTTGACCAAAGCGTCCTGGATGATGAGCTTGACCGGATCAAATCCGAATATGACCAAAAGATCGACCGCCTGATGCAGCTGGTTAAAAAAGCCGGGAAAGCGAAAAAAACCGCAATTCCGGTACCCACGGCACCCCCCTTTACCCCCCCTGTAAAACCGTCTCCTTCGGACCCAATCTCCGAAAAAGATCTGTTGCAGTAGACCACCGTATTATTCGATATGCAGCTTGCAGCCAACAGGGTGACACCCGGGGAAAACGATGAGGAAGCAAGACTCCTCAACCAGGAGCTGGGCTTTTCGGCATCCTACATGGCGATAAAGACGCTCAACCTCCGGGTTGAGCGATCCCCCCAAAGGGTGACGGACCGGACAGTGGGAGCCCTTGTCTCCGTCATCGAATCAAAACGGTTCGACACCCGCAAGCAGGCCCTGTTTCTGTTCCGGGAATCAGCCGAAACCCTGGTCGCCATCCTCACCAGCGTCAAGGGAAGCCCCGGATCAATGGTGATCCCGGCCCTCCAGAAAATTCTTGTCACCAGCATGGGCCACCGGCACCGGGCTGTTGGAGAGGCCCTTGGCTCCCTCCCCCTTTCCATCCGGACGCAAGTTATCCCGGAGACCGGGAATACCGGCTCTTGCGCCCTGCCCTTTCAGGAGATCCTGGACAGGCTCGACATTGACCGGAAAACGGAATTGACCTGGCGGGGCCGAAGCTTGACAGCCCCGGCCCGGAACGGCCGCACAGGGGTGATCAAATTTGTAAAAACCGGTGAAGACCCCTTTGCCCTGACCAATGAAACAGGATGGATGGATTTTTTCGAGTCCGGCCCCGACCTGCCCCTGACCGAATGTGACATTCCAAGCCCCGTGAAAAAGGATGGGATATCCCTTTTTACAATCACTGATATCCCCCGGACGATCCGCCTGCCGGACAACCTTCACCCGGAACGGTTCGCCATCGTTTTTTCCGCGGCAAAAGCGTACTATGAATATCCAAACGAGCCCCTCCATGCCGCCGCCACCCTTGACCTTTCCGAAGTCCTGGGCCGCAATGCTCGGCTCCTGGGCACTACGGCAGCCATGGGAATCGTCCATACCGCAGTGATTCCCCTGTTCCACAACAGGGTGCAGCAGGACAGGCGGGAGGACGGGGGCATCTATGAGTGGGAACGCAGCGGCAGGCTGGACCGGTGGCTTGAAAGCTGCCGCCACCCCAATTTTGCGACCTCCGGCCTGAGGGACTTTGAACATTTCGCTTCGATTCAACACATCAAACGCCTCCACCACCACATCGGCTCCCACCTCCTGAGCCTCATCCTTGTGGCAGGCAGTTTCTTCAGGAACCGCTGCCCGGAAAAACAGGGCAAGGACAGCCGGGGCAATCCTGTGGATACACGGCAGCTCTTTGACCCCGCCCTGTTTGAAGAGGCGATCGCCTGTTCAGTGAACGCATATTATCTCGCATTCACAGGGATTGAGATCCCCCCGGCCTTTACCCGCCCGCCTGCGGGTTTTGTCGACGCCCTGATCGATGAAATGGGGGTTGACCGTCACATGGAGGAGATCCTGCGGGTGGACGACCAGAACAGAATGGACCCGGACCAGTTTGAGCGGTTTCTCCTGGAGCGGGGGCTCACAAGAAAGGAAATCGCCCGGTATGAAAAGGGGAAAGCTGAAATCACCCTTGACACCGGTCCCCACCTGGGAGGCTTCAACCAGGGGATCTCGGTTCCACAGCTGATTGACTACATTTTCACCTGTGCGTCACTCATGGTATGCGGCAGGTACATCAGGGAAAACGGCTTGAAAGAAAGTAAAATTTAAGATATATACTGCGCAGTTTTCATGTTGCAAGACAATACAAGCCAGATAAAGGAAATGTAAAAATGTCAAAGCAATATCCTGAATGCCCGCTCTACAATCACGCCACCTGTAAAGAACTGCACAACCCAAACCTTTGCGCCATTGTCCGGGAGGACAATTCCTGCTTTAAAAAACGCCAGAAAACAAAGCCCGCTGAGGAAGTCCCTGTTTCCGGGCACGCTGCCGGCTCCTGAGTTTTTTTTACTAGTCCGAAGCCACCACCAGCCTGTCCCCCGGATGAATATAACTTTTGCGGGTCAGCTTGTTCAACCGCAGCAGCGACGCCAGTGACATTTCATAGCGCTTTGCTATTGTTGTCAGGTTTTCCCCCCTCTTTACCACATGGAGCCGGGTACCATTCTCTTTTTTCCACTGCTTCAGCTGCCGGGCGAACCGTTTTTTAAATCCCTTGGCCGCCCCCTTTGGAATCAGGATGGAGCTCTTCCCCTTGGAAAGATAATATCCCCGGATCTCCGGGTTCAGGTCCTTGACCGCCTTGAACGACACCCGGGCGGACCGGGCAATGACCGTCAGCGGAAGCTGGGCAGGGGAAACAATATTGACCCTGTCAAAGGCCATCACGGGATAGAGGTCCTCCTTGGAAAGCCGGAACCCGTAGCTTTCGGCGTTCTTCATGATCACCTTGGCGGCAATGATCTTGAACACGTACCGCTGGGTCTCCAGGGGAAGGTAGAGGGAATAGTAGTCCGCCGCTCCCTGGACCTTTATCTCGGAGGCAAGGCCGTTTTCTCCCATGTTATAGGCCGCCGAGGCAAGGGGCCACGAACCGAACTGGGACTTCAGCTTTTTCAGGTAACGGCAGGCAGCCTTGGTTGACTTGAAAAGATTCCTGCGCTCATCCACCTTTGAATCGACCCTGAGTCCGTTCATCCTGCCGGTTGCTCTCATGAACTGCCAGAACCCGATGGCGCCCTTGGAGGATCCGGCATGGGGCCGCAACCCGCTCTCGATCACGGCAAGATATTTTAAATCATCGGGAAGCCCCTCTTTTTTAAGCACGGATTCAATATGGGGAAAAAACCGGGAGGCCCGCTTCAGCCAGAGGATCACCTGGGGCCGGCTCCACAGGGCAAGGAGGAGCTCTTTTTCAAGCCGTTCCCGAACCTCCTGCTCCCCCAGGGGAACCTTGTCACCGCAGAAAAACAGGTCGTTGGGAAACCGGATACTCTCCACCAGGGAGGGTAGCGTGGTTGGGGGCACCTGGTTTTCCACGGCATATGACCGGGAAGCCAGGCAAAAAGTGACAATGACCAGAAATGCTGCAACCGTGCCTCTAAAAATAGAGCTAACCATAAGGAAATCCTTGGCATTTATGAAGTTTTGTTGAGGGTTTGATTTGACGCATCCCCTGTTACCCGCGCCAATAGTCTCAAATCGTCAACCCAAAGTCAAGGCCGTGGCCCCAAGAACGGAACACACCATTCCCGCCCCCCCCGGAGGGCCCCTTCCATGGCGGCAGCCCCCGGCCATCCCCCGTGCAATCGAGCCCTTCCATCCGGGAATTTGGGCTTGACACCGCCTTGCTCACCCGCTATTCTCCGGCTACTGAATCCTTTTAAGCCGCCTTTACAACTCAAAATTCGACGAATGTGAAAAAAATGAACCTCCTGTCAAGATACAAGCCCCTTGAACCCTGGAAAAAAGTATCCCTCTGGACAGCGGTATGCCTGTTGCTCCATGCTGTCACGGGATTTTTCATCCTGCCCGCCATCATCAAAACCGTTTCAGTCAACCAGCTGACAACCCAGCTGAAAAGAAGCGTTACCATCCGCAAGGTCCGGGTAAACCCCTATTCCCTCTCCTTCACGGTGGAGGGATTTACCCTCATGGACAAGGACGGGGTTCACCCTTTTTTCGCCTTTGAGTCACTCTATTTAAACCTGGGGAGCGGCTCCATCATCAAGCTTGCCCCGGTGGTCCGGGAATTCAGCATTGACAGCCCCTCCCTCCGCCTGGTCCGGCTCGAAAACGATCTTTACAACTTTTCAGACCTCCTTCCCCAGCCCGGCCCCACGCCCTCCCCGACCACGGTTGAGACAGGGGACGCTTCGAAAGGTTTTTTCCGGTTCATCCTCGCCAACCTGGCGATCCGTAACGGCCGGATCGATATCAAGGACGACGTCAAGGGTAAGACCCACACCCTGGCCGATCTCAACCTGGCGGTCCCCTTTGTTTCCAGCCTGGTACCGGACGGGGAATCCTTTGTAACCCCCCATTTTTCAATCCGTGTCAACGATGCCCTTTTAACGGTTTCAGCAAAGACAAAACCCTTTGCCAGCTCCCTTGAAACATGCGTTAACCTAGACCTCAAGGGCATGGACCTGAATCGCTATCTCTCCTACCTGCCGGTGGAGACCAACATCAAAAGCGTTACAGGGACTGCCGATCTTTCCCTGGCCCTTTGTTATTCAAAGGAGCAACCGGACACACCGAACGCCTCCCTGTCAGGGGCGCTGAACCTGACCGGCCTTTCCGTGGATACCATCCAGGGGGACACCCTCCTGAACCTCAACCGGTTCGAGGCGGTGCTCAACCCGTCGAAACCCCTTAACGGAGATTTCAACATCGGCCGCATTTTACTGGACGCCCCCACCATCCATCTGGTCAGGGATGCCCGGGGGATTCTCAACCTCAACAACCTGGTACCCCCGGGAAAAGAGACGACGCCCAAAAGCGAACAGACACCCTTCCCTTTCACCATTACCGTTGACGAGGCACGGCTCAACCAGGCTAAAGTCCTTGTAACCGACCGGTTCAACACCAATGACACCCAGCTCGCCCCCAAGGAACTTGCAACCCTTCACTCCCTTGTGGCAAGCCTGGCAAGAATAGACTCAACCGAGAGGCGCATCACCCTTGGTAAATTCATTGCCGGCGACGGCGTTCTCACGATCCAGCGATCAACGGACAACCGGTTGAACCTGGAAGCCTTTGGGACCAACGGCAAGGAGGAAAAAAAGGAAAAATCCGCCGACCGCCGGGCCGCCCCCTGGAAGACCGAGACCAATGAAGCGGTGCTGGACAATTTTGCCATCAGGGGCATGGGCCTGGCACGCCCCGGCGAAGGAGACATCATCCTGGACAAACTCAAGTTCAGGGCAACGGCCCTCTCCACCCTGCCCGGCAAAGAAAGCCCTGTGGATCTGAACGTAAGAATCAATACGACCGGCGGCCTGGGAGTAAAGGGCAAGATCGGATTGAACCCGGTCACGGCCGACCTGGGCGTAACCCTTAAAGGGATCAATCTTTCCTGGGCCCAGCCCTTTCTCTCCGACCACCTGAACATCATGATTTCAAACGGCAAGCTTGCGGCAAAGGGCAACCTGGCCCTGGTCCGTCCAGGCACCCCGGATTTCAAGGGAGGATTCACCGGAGAAGCCCGGGTAACCGGCCTGAGCATTACCGAGCCCCACCTGGGAGACGAGATTGTGGCCTGGGAACACCTTGGTTTCAACGGCATGGATATCGGCATTTCTCCCGGACGGGCGTCCATTGCCGAGATCTCCCTGAAGCGCCCCCTGGGACGCATCGTTCTGGACCGGGACAAACGGCTCAACCTTCAGAAGATCCTGAAACCCGGAAAACAGGCAGCCAAAACACCCAAAAAGAAAGCACCGGAAAAAAGCGGGCCGGAACAGCCGTTCCCGGTGACCATCGGCCGTGTCCTCCTGGAAAAGGGCAACTTCGAATTTACGGACAGATCCATCCAACCGGAATTCAAGGTAACCCTGAGCGATATCGGCACAACCATCAAGGATCTCGATTCCCGGGAGACACAAAGGGCCGATGTCGACCTCAACGCCCGGGTGAACAACCATGCAAGCCTTGCAGTCACCGGAAAGATCAATCCCTTGAAACAGGACCTTTTCCTGGACACCCGGGTACAATTGCAGGATCTGGACCTTGGCCCCGCCAGCCCCTATGCCGGGAGATATGCCGGCTACACCATCCGGAAGGGAAAGCTTTCCCTGGATCTGAGCTACCACATCGACAACCGGGCCCTTGATTCCAAAAACGATCTTTTCATCGACCAGTTTGATTTTGGGGCCCCCACCGGGAGCGAGGCGGCCGTTAATGCGCCGGTCAAGCTTGCCGTTGCCCTGCTGAAGGATACCAGCGGAAAAATCAGCCTGAACCTGCCGGTCAAGGGCAACCTGGACGACCCGGAATTCAGTGTCGCCGGTATCATCGTCAAGATGGTCACCAACCTTGTCGCCAAAGCCGCCACCTCCCCCTTTGCCCTGTTGGGATCAATGTTCGGCGGCGGGGAGGACCTCAACGTCATTGAATTTCCCCCCGGGGCCACCGTCCCCACCCCCCGGTCCATGGAGAAGATCTCCGTCCTTGCAAAAGCCCTTGGGGAACGCCCCGGGCTCGGCCTTGAAATCACGGGCCATGCCGACCTTGACAAGGACAGGAAAGCCATGGAGGACCTCAGGTTCAACCGGACCCTGAAAGCCGTCAAGCTCGCCGAGATGATCGACCAGGGCGCCCGGGGCATGCCGGTTGATGAGATTCCCCTCCCGGACGGGGAGTTTGCCGGTTACCTTACAAAGGCATACAGGGCAACCCTTACCGGTGCCGGTACCGCGACCGGTCCCGAAGCGGAAGGCCCCGAAGGAACCGGACCCGTAGTAGAAGGCCCCGAAGCAAAAAGTCCCAAAGCAAAAGGCCCCGGCCTCTCCCAAATGGAGGAAAGTGTGAGAAAAACCATTGCCGTAAGCGACGACGACCTGGGCCACCTCGCCCATGCCCGGGCCCTGGAAGTGGCGGACCGGCTCCTGGCCGGAGGGGCCATAGCTCCAGGGCGGATATTCATGGTGGAACCCAAAAGCCTTGAACCTGCCGGAGAAAAGAAAGGGGTCTCCCCGGCTTCGGTTCTCCTGAAACTACGATGATCCCTGGCTGCCCATGGACGTTTTTGGCATTTATCGTTAATACAAATTGTGATACACTGCCAACCATGTACATTATAGCAACAGCCCTATTGATCATCGGAACTCTGGCCGGTGCCGCCTTCGGTGTCATGTTCGAACAGACCCACCTTGAAACCCTCTTCTCAAGTGCAGCAGGCGGTTTTGCAGGAAGCCTCATCGGCGGTGCCCTTTTCACCTATCTCTACCTTACCGCCGACGAGGAGGAAGACGAGGACGAGGACGAAACACCCCACCCCGAGACATTCACCGCACTTCCCCCAAGGGAACAGTCCGGGCTTACCCGAAAGAGCACACCTGAGAGTGACAAAAAGCTAACCAAACGCCTGGAAAATAAATTCCAAGCCATCATAAACAACAGGAGAGAGTAAAAGACGAATGGATATCCAGTGGTTCCCGGGACATATGAGAGAGACCAAAGAGCTCCTGAAAAAAGCTGTCTCAACGGTTGACGTGGTGATGGAAATTCTTGATGCAAGAATCCCGGTTTCAAGCAGCAACCCCCTTCTTGACAAGATCTGCCAGAACGTTCTCAGGATCAAGGTGCTGAACAAAAACGACCTTGCCGACCCAGAGACCACCCGGTTGTGGCTCGACTATTTCAACCGGCAACCCTCCACACAGGCCATTGCAATCACGGGGACAGAGAGTTCGGAGACATGGAAGGCCGCCGATCTCTGCCTCAAAAACGTCAACAAGGGAAAGGCAAGAAGAACCCGGATGATGGTCGTGGGCATTCCCAACACGGGAAAATCAACCATCATCAACTCCCTGGCCGGTAAAAAGATTGCCAAAACGGGCAATGTGCCGGCCATCACCCGGCACCAGCAGCGGACAGGGCTGAAAAACGGTGTCGATATCTACGATACACCGGGCATTCTATGGCCCGTGATGGAGCAACAGGAGACCACCTACCGCCTGGCGGCCAGCGGCGCCATATCCGACACCGCCATCGACTATACCGAGATCGCCTGCTTTACGGCGGAAATTCTCGTAAAACATTACCCGGCTCTTTTGTGTGAACGTTACAAGCTGAGCGAACCTTTGCCCAGGGAGGGCCTCTCGCTTGTGGAAGCCATCGGAGCCAAACGGGGGTGCCTGAAAAAAGGGGGCATCCTCGATTACCAAAAGGCGTCGGAGATCCTGATCCGGGAACTCAGGGCAGGCAGAATCGGCCGAATCAGCCTTGAAACCCCCAACGATATCATCCCCATGGAGAACATATGAAGCGTCAATCAATTTGTTCAATAGCTGCCCTTTTTGCAGCAGCCGTCATGGTGTTTGTTCCGGCTGCCCAGGCAACAGCCTCAGCCAAAAAACTCGCAACCCCCGCCCAGGTCACCTTCACACCGGAAGACCGAAACACCTGCGTTGCCATCGTAAACTCCCTTGAACGGAACCACTACTCAGGGAAACGCCTCAACAACGCCATGTCTTCGCGGATACTTGACAGGTACCTCACCACGCTGGATCCCTCCAGAAGCCTGTTTACCCAGCAGGATATCGACCGGTTCGAACCCCTGCGATACCGGTTGGACAACTCCCTGAAAAAAGGGAACCTGACACCGGGATACGACCTGTTCAACCTGTTCCTGGAGCGGTCCCGTGAACGGCTCGAGTATATCATCTCCCTTTCCAAGACCTGGGAAAAGGGCCTGGACTTCACCAACGGTGAGACCATTGACCTCGTAAGGGAGGAGATGCCGTGGCCCGCCAACAGGAAAGCACTTGAACTTCTATGGAAAAAGTCGTTCAAAAACGCCGTACTGGCCCTGAAGCTCGACGGGGAAACCAGCGAGGAGATCACCAAGACCTTGGCAAAGCGCTATGCGAGCAGGCTCAAACGGCTTGGCCAGACCAAATCAAGCGACAGTTTCAGAACCTTCATGAACGCCGTTGCCATGAGCTTTGATCCCCACACCCAGTATTACCCCCCCAGGGTTTCGGAGGATTTCGACATCCAGATGAGCCTCAGCCTGGAAGGCATCGGCGCGGTGCTCCAGAACGAATATGAATACACCAAAGTTGTCAGGCTCATCACGGCGGGCCCTGCCGAGAAGTCAAACCAGCTCATGCCCGGAGACCGGATCATCGGCGTGGGCCAGAACGACCTGGGCGAGATCCAGGACGTTGTGGGCTGGAGAATAGACGACGTGGTAAAGCTGATCCGGGGCCCCAAGGACACCATCGTCCGGCTCAAGATCATTCCGGCCGAGAAAAAAGGCGATCACCATGCAAGGCTTGTCAGCATCAAGCGGGACAAGGTAAAACTTGAAGACCAGGCAGCCAAGAAAACCGTGGAGACCGTGCATGCCAACGGCCGGGACTACACCATCGGCATCATCGATATCCCCGCCTTTTACCAGGATTTCAAGGGGTCCCAGGCAGGGGTCACCGACTACCGGAGCACCACCCGGGATGTGAGTAAATTGCTCGGGGAGCTTAAGCAGGAAAAGATCGACGGACTCATCATCGACCTTAGAAACAACGGCGGCGGCTCGCTCCAGGAGGTCAACCAGCTTGTGGGGCTCTTTATCAACTCCGGGCCTACGGTGCAGATCCGTGGCAGAAAGGGATTCATGTCCCGGCTCAACGACCCCGATCCCTCCATCGTTTACACAGGCCCCCTGGTGGTCATGATCAACCGCATGAGCGCATCGGCATCCGAGATATTTGCAGGAGCCATAAAGGATTACAACCGGGGAATCATTGCCGGCACAAGAAGCTTTGGCAAGGGAACGGTCCAGGCCCTTCAAGCCATCGACAAGGGCCAGCTCAAGCTCACCAGCGCCAAATTTTACCGGATCTCCGGCAAAAGCACCCAGAACCTGGGGGTGGCCCCGGACATCAATTATCCAAGGCTCTACAACCCGGAAGAAACGGGTGAAAGCTCCCTTAAGGGCGCCCTTCCCTGGGACATGTCCCGCCGGGCTGAATTCCAGCCCTACAAAGACCTGTCGCCGTTGATAGGCAAGCTTCGGATAAACCATGAGAAACGAACCGAAACAAGCCCCGACTTTATCTACCTCAGATCAAAGTACCGCCTTGCCTCGGAGATCTACAACCTGAAGCAGTGGTCCTTGAACGAAACAAAGCGCAAGGAGCAGAAAGAACGGTTCACCACCAAGGAGCTTGAGATCGAAAACCGCTCCCGGCTGGCCAGGGGCCTTGATCCCCTTGAAAAGATAGAGGATAACGAGACCCGGACAACCGAGAACGACACAGACAATGACTTTCTCCTGAAGGAGACGGAACAGGTGATGGCCGATTTCATCGACCTTGCCAAAACCGAGGCGCTCCACTGGTAATCCTTGCTATTTGGGCGGCAATTGTTTAGTATTTCACCCTAATATGATTAACTTATGGATCTTTGCACTCGAATTGATACCTGTTTAATAAAAAATGGACTCAATTCATATGCGAGGAGCTGTAAACGACAAAAAAGGAGATACCCATGGCAAGAGCGTGTGCGCGCCATATTCTTGTGGACAAAGAGGATCAGTGCCAGGACCTGATCGATCAGATCAACAACGGAGCCGACTTTGCAGAGCTTGCAAAACAGCATTCAAAATGCCCTTCAGGACGGCAGGGCGGAGACCTTGGCGAGTTCGGCCCTGGACAGATGGTTCCCGAGTTCGACCGGGTTGTATTTAACGAAGAGGTTGGAAAACCCCATGGTCCGGTAAAAACCGACTTTGGTTACCATGTGGTTGAAATCACCAGCCGCACCGAATAAGCATCGTTTTTCAGCGCCGGTCCCTTTTTTCAGCCGGCGCTGAATTTTATGCCTCCCCCGGCCATGATCCCGAGAAAAAAACCGATTAAACGACCACGCCCCATAATCACCCTCTGTATCATCCTTTTTGTGACCATCTCCATCTGCTCCATTGGCCTCATGGCCTCCCTTCCCTGGATCGTTGACTCGGCCTATGTCAAACAGGAGATCTCAACGATTCTATCGGAAAGGCTCCACGCCACCACAACCACCCATACCATCGATCTTAAATTCCTTCCCCGCCCCTTTCTGAGAATCCAGGGCCTTGGCATGGATATCCAGGGCAGGGCCGACCTCTCCATCAACGAGACACTGCTCTACCCGGACATCCTGAGCCTGATAACGGGCAAGATCGACATCAACAAGGTATGCTTCAAAACGGTCTCCGCCTCACTGGTTGACGCAAAGCCCCCCCAAAAAGGAAAGAAACCCGGGCTGCCGTCCCTGATGGAACTATCGGCAACGGAACTATTTTCCCTGCTTCCGGAAACCCAGAGCGACCTTGCCGTTGTGGTTGAAGATTTTCATTCCGACCTGTTTCAGCGGATGGATGCCTCCATTCACGTCTATCCCGAAACCAGGAAAATCACGGGTGAGGCATTGGTTCGAGGCCTCAATATCGAGGCAAAAGCCCTGCCGGGCCTATCCATAGGCAGCACCATCGCATCCGTGGCCTCGGACCGGATAAAAGCACGATTTTCCTACACCCCGTCCGTCCCCCTCACCCTTGACATGGACCTGTTATCTCCGAAAATTCTGCCGAGCAACCCCAAGGCCCCCGGGATCAAGGCAAAAAGAATATCGGCAAGGGCCGTTGTGACCGACGAGCGCGTCAATGCCGCCATAGACCCGATCCTGCTTGACGCCCCCCGGCTTGGATGTGCCGTCGACTTTGGGTTTGACCGCAAGACAAAGAATGCCGCCATCACCTTCAAGGGAACCGATGTCAACATCGACCAGACAAGGCGGGCGGCCCTTGAGCTTCTCAAACCGATCGAGGTCTGCCGGGAAATATTCTGGATATTGCGCGGCGGGCTTGCCCCCCAGCTCACGGTATCCTTCAATTCAGACAGCCTGGGAAACCTGTTTGACGCTGAAAACATGGTCATCAACGGCTTTATTCTCAAGGGAGGAGTCCGAATCCCGGAAACAGCAGTGACGGTTTCCGACATCAAGGGAAAGGTGACCATGGCAAAGGGAATTCTCCACACGGACGTGACCAGGGGCAGTGTGGAGGGGGCGTTGATACGTAAAGGCGCCCTGGATGTTGACATCCTGGGCGACAACCACGCCTTTGAAGGTGAATTCGATCTTTCCGCGGATCTTTCAAGACTTCCCCGGGCGTTGAAAAAACTCCTGCCCCAGACCCTCCTGGCAAAAGAGCTTGACCGTTGCGACCGGATAAGGGGCAAGGCCCGGGGTATTCTCGGCCTTAAAAAAGACACCGGCGATCTCGCCGTATCGGTCAAGGCCACGGAGATCACCCTGGATGGTGAATACAACCGCATTCCCGGAGAGATGCACATCACCGCAAAAGAGTTTACCTATGATGCCGACGGCATCTCCGTCACCGGCATGGATGGGGAGGCTGACATGGGAACCGTCTCCAATGTCACCGGCTCGGTCACCCTTGGCAACGATCCCTTGCTCACCATAAAGACTGCCGGGGCCCGGCTCGACCTGTCCCTGTTCTTTCCGTGGCTCACCTCGTTCGGGCCCGTTCGGACCGCAACGGCCCCCATCACGTCAGCCCTGGGAGAATTGACGGTTGACCGGGGCGCCATGGCCGGACCGGTTCTCACGCCTGAAAAATGGCAGTTCGAGATCAACGGCTCCCTGGCCGGTCTGGGCCTGGGAACAGATGTGTCAAAGGCTGAAATCCACGACGCTGCCTGCGATTTCAATGTTTCCCACAAAGAGGCGACCCTCACCGGCATGGCCGGCACCGTCAACCGGACGGGATTGATCTCTTCGTTGACAAAGGCGCCCTATCTGGACCAACTTGCCATGCCCCTCACCCTGTCCAACGGATTCTTCACAACAGGAGGGAGATTCCCCGAGTTCAAGGGGCTCCTCACATTTAAAACGGGGACCAACCTCTTCCTCGACATCAAGGGCACCCCGGACGACTATGTGGTCAACCGGGCGGAGCTCTGGGAAAACGACCGGACCGATGCCCGGGTGTCTTATCCGGAGGGGCGTTTGAACTTCCAGGGCAGCCTGGATACCAGGACCCTGGAAACCCTCCTGGCACCGGACAGCCTGACCCTGAAACGTCTCCTGGCCCTGACCCGGGAAAAACATTTTTTAATCGAATCAAACCGGGAAAACAGCATCACGGTGACGGCCGATTTCATCAACCTTGATACAATGGAAAAAGCCGGGGCAAAGACCCCCGAAGCGCCTGCCCTTAAACAGGTTTTCGCCAAGCCCATCACCATAAAAGCCAACTCCGTTCAGTATAAGGGATACATATTCAGCCCGTTTGAGGCCAGGGTCTCCCTGAACGGCCCAAAAACATCGGTCTCCATCGTCCACACCCGATGCTGCACCCTGGATGGCGCCGGCACCATGGTCAATGACGACGGCGCCATTGATATGAAAGCGGCAGTCAATATCCCCAATGGAGACCTGAACGAGACCGTTTCATGCATCTGGGGCAAAAAAAACCTGATCAAGGGAGAGTACTCCCTTAAGGCAACCCTGCACACAAGCGGCAGGGCGGAAACCGTGGCCGGCAAGGTCCGGGGCCGGATCGACCTCTCCTCCCCGGGGGGACGCATCCATAAACTGACCCTGCTTTCCAGGATTCTCTCGGTGATCAACATATCCAATTATTTCAACGGCAAACTACCGGACATCGAGCAGAACGGCTTTGCCTATAACTCGTTGACAGTGGACGCCGATGTGGAGGACAGCCGGATCATGCTCAAGAGCGCCGTGATTGACGGTGCGGACATGACCCTCATCTTCACCGGCTGGATCGATCCGGTAAAGAAAACCATGGAACTCACCTGTCTTGTTGCGCCGTTCAAGACCGCCGACATCCTCATTGAAAAGATCCCCATCCTTGGAAACATTCTCAACGGTAGACTGGTTTCCATTCCTGTAAAGGCGGTGGGCGGGCTCCATGACCCAAAAGTGTTCCTGCTTCCCCCTGCCGAAGTCGGCAAGGGGCTTGTGGGAACCATGCAGCGAATTCTTGAAACACCGTTCAAGCTGATTGAAAAGCTGCCGGGCAAATGACAGACAAGGAGGTATAAACAGGGCCATGTATCTTGTATCGTTTTATGTCCCCCCATCCCACCTGGAAATCGTGAAAACGGCGCTGTTTAAAAAAGGCGCCGGCAAATTGGGCAACTATGACTGCTGTTCATGGCAGACAAAGGGAACGGGACAGTTCCGGCCCCTTGACGGCAGCACCCCTTTTATGGGAAACAAGGGAAAAATTCACCTGGAAAAAGAATATAAGGTTGATTTGATTTGCAACAATGATATTATCAAAGAAGTTTTAAGTGAGCTGGTCAGGGTACATCCCTATGAGGAACCCGCTTACCATGCAATGGAAGTATTAACCTTAAACGACCTGATATCGGCAGAGACTGAAAAAAACGACCATGATTCCTGATCCTGATTCCATTCACACAAAAACCGCGGATATCGGATACTCGACGCTGGGTTCCCAGGGACAGCTCAAAATCGTAAGCATTCTCAACTTTCTACAGGATGCCGCCTCCGAACATGCGGCAGCCCTGGGTGTTTCGGGATTTGACCTTGCCAGGGAAGACCTCGCCTGGGTCATTTCGCGATATCAGATAGAAATAAAAGCAGCCCCCAAATGGCGTGATGAGATCTGGATAGAAACCTGGAGAAGCCCGGTAAAAAACCTCTACGAGCTGAGGCAGTTCAGAATAATTGACAGGGAGGCCAGGGAACTCATCACGGCCCGGGCATTCTGGGTGATGGTCAAGAAAGAGAACGGCCGACCAGTCCGGTTGAGCAGATATCTTTCGGACAGATTCCTGGAGAAAAGCACCCCCTCCAGCGCCACAGAGATGTTCCAGACGCCCAAGGACCCCGGCAGGGTTGATTTTGAACTGCCGTTCAAGATACGGATGCACGATCTCGACCTGAACCACCACGTAAACAATGCCATCTACGTGGAGTGGGCCGTTGAAACGGTTCCGGAGACCCTGCTCCTGAACTACAGGCCGGCAACCATCAATGTCAGCTTTCACAGGGAATCGTTTTACGGAGACGCCATCGTATCCAGGACCCAGATTCTTGAGACCCCGGAAGGGCCGCAAACCCTGCACTCTATCCTGGGAAAGGAGGGAACCATGGAACTTGCCCGGATCAACATCCTGTGGAGGCCCCAGCACTGAGGATGAGTGATTGTTCAAAGGCTTATAACCAGGCGATCCGGTTCCTTGCACCCCGGGCAAGGAGCATAATGGAAACAGAGGCGAACCTCAAGAAAAAGGGGTTTGATCCCCAGGTGATCGAACTGACCGTATCTACACTCAAGCAGGAGCGCCTGCTCGATGACAGGGAATTTGCCGCCCTGTTTGTCGAAAACAGGGAACGATTTCGACCGAAATCCAGGTTTGCCCTGAAATATGAACTGAGACAAAAAGGGATCAGCGACACCATTATACAGGAGGCCCTGGAATCGGTTGACGATTTTGAGGCAGCCCGGAGAGCCGTCAAGACCAAGCTCGGCCAGTGGCGACATCTTGACAGGGAAACCTTCAAGAAAAAGATGATGAACTATTTACGAAACAGGGGATTCGGCTATGAGGTCTCGATTTCAACCTACCGCTCGAGCCTGGGCCAGGACCATCCACCGGAGGAGTACCTTTGAAAATCAAATTTTTCACCCTGGGCGGCACCATTGACAAGGTCTATTTTGACGCCATGAGCAAGTATGAGATCGGATCGCCCAATATCCGGGAGATCCTGAAGGATGCCCGGATCAACTTTGAATACGAGGTGGAATCCCTCCTGAAAAAAGACTCCCTGGACATGACCGACCAGGACAGGCGCATCCTCCTCGAGGCGGTGAAGGCAGACAGCCACGACCGCATCGTCATCACCCACGGTACGGACACCATGACGGAAACGGGGAGCCTCCTCAAACAGATCAAAGACAAGACCATCGTCCTCACCGGCGCCATGGAACCGGCCGGGTTCAAGTCAAGCGACGCGACCTTCAACCTCGGCTGCGCCATTGCCGCGGTCCAGACCCTGCCCCCCGGCGTTTACATTGCGATCAGCGGAAGGATCTTTGACCCGGAAAAGGCCCATAAAAACCGGGAGCGAAAACAATTTGAAGAACGGCGATAGCAGGTAGAACAATTGAGAAGAATATTCCATAAGAAGTATTACAACTTCTTCTCATTTACACAAAAATTCGAACAGTTACCCCAAGAATATTTGGTATTACCATGACTCTTTTTCATTAAATGGCGACGAAAAAATGCGATCTACCCTTTGGTGACGATCCTATCCCCGCCATTCGGCTGAATGCAAAAAAACCGGTATAATATTTGCATTCTTACCTTCAATATCGTTATTTTAACATGTATTGGTGTCTACAAAGGAATCTCAAACATGGCTACCAGAAAAAGAACGGTTGAAAGACGAAAAAACAGGCGTTACAAAGCAAAAGAGGGGGCTTATGCAGCGATCAGCCCTCATTCCAGAAAACTCGGACAAATCGTCGATATAAGCATGGGGGGACTTGCATTCAAATATATCGACAACAACGATGAAAGAGAAAATCAGCCGGAACGCTCAATCTTTTTGAGCAGCCTGGGTTATTACGTCGGGGAACTGCCCTTTAAGACCATTGAAGATTACGAAGTAACCAATTACCCATCGTTCAGTTCCATGAAATTGAGAAAACGGCGTGTCAAGTTCACGGAACTGACCTTTAAACAGCTGTTCGATCTTGATTTCTATCTGAGAAACAACGTGATCGAAACGGTAAAAGACAACCCCCAGACATCCTAGGCCTGGGGGCCGTCAACAGGCAACGATTCTAATCAATGGGTCTTATAACAATTGAAGCCCCTGTTCTGTTATTGCAATAGTTGTTCGCGAGCGCGTTGACTTCTTCAACGGTTATCGATTCGTAATCATCGATCATGCTCCTTGCCCATTCAAATTTTTCAGGGTGATCGCCAGAACCTGAAATAACGGATTCGAGCCAATACCCATTGGCTTTTTTCGCATCCCGGATGTGGGTAAGAATCGGCTTGCGCGCCAGATCAACTTCCTTTTGCGTCACGCCGTTTTCTGCGAGGGATGCGGCAATTGCCCGGATCTCATTCATCACCATGGGAGCGGCATCCGGTTCGACTCCCACGACGGCGCGCAGGACTCCATACCCGTCATAGCAGCGGGAGGGATCGTTATAAGCATAGGGAGAGTAGGAAGCCCCTAATTTCTCACGAACGCTCTTCCTGAGCCGTTCCGAAAAAATGGAGGCAACAAGGTTCAACCGCCTTGTCTGCCTGATATCCCAAAAATCGTCGGTCGGGAACGCCAGCTGAACCAGAGCCTTGTCCAGGGCCGTATCAACGGTTAATTCCAGATTTTTCCCCTTGGGGAATCCGGGCTCCGGACGATGCCGTTCAAGCACGGCCCCGTTGCGCCCGGGCAGGGTCCCCAAGTACCTGCCAACGGCGTCGACCACCGTGGACGGGTCCACATCCCCGACCACGGAGATCTCCACACCGCCATGATCGAAAAAGGGCTTCATCCAGGATTCAATATCCTTGAGGGTGATCGCTTCCACGGCCTCCAGGGGCGGCAGGCCGAACCGGGAATCGCCATTTGCCAGAAACCTTGCCCCCTCAAGCTCCATGACACCTTCCGGTGTTCCAATGAGCTGTTTGTGCATCTGCCTGTACCGCTCCTTTGCAAGGGTCAGTGCGTCGGCCCTGAATCCCGGATCGAGGAGATAGGTGCGCACCAGTTGAAACACCAGCGCCGCCTCATCAGGTCCGGCAGACCCTTCAAGAAAAAACCGGTCCTGGCCGGCCACAAAATGAATGTTTACGTTCCTGCCCGCCAGGGCTTCTTCCAGCTGATCCTTGTCAATTTCCCCGAATCCGCTCTCATTGATGACACTGGCGCCAAGGAGGGCTAGTCCCGGCATATTTTCAGGTTCAGCCTTCATCCCCCGACCGAACCCGACTTTAAAAATGAATTCGCCCCGCTTGTAATCCGTGGGCTTGAGACTCAATTTCACCTTGTTATCAAATTCAACAACGGAAATTCCCAGGTCGTCGATGGATTTTTGCGCCTTGATGCGGCCGGGTGTTCCGGGTTCCGGGAGATAGGGAAAACTTGCCCGGTCATGGCCCTCCGTGGGCAGCACCGCCTGGGAGCGGCTCCGGTGAAAAGCCCCCAGAATCGCCTGGTCCGCCCCGGACCCGTTTGAAGAACCGATGACGGCATTCCCGGTCACAAGCACCAGCCGATGCTCCCTGGCCCATGTATCCCTGAAGGCCCGCGCCACATCCCCAAGGGTCAGGGACCGGATGTAGGGAACCAGGATATCCCGTTTCTGCCGGGGAGACTGGAACACCTGTTTTTTGTTTGTCGTCCGGATGATCTCCCGGGCAAGCTGGCTGCTCTTCCGGGTGGAAGCCTCCTTGACGGCGCTCTCCAGCTCCTGGATAAAGTCGGCCTTGACCCGGGCAAGCTCCTGGTCGGAGAACCCGAACCTGAGCGCCCGTCGAAGGCTCGTCTCCAGGACACCAAGTGTCTCTTCCCACCGGTCGGGCGGGGTTTCCGCAGTGATGGCCGAGAAATAAACGCCCTGGAGGAAACTGCCGGAGTAAATTCCGGCATCGGAGAGAAGGGAGCCATGCTTTCTCACGGTCCTGGACAGCCTGTTCCGGACAATGGCCTCAGCCACATCCCGCACGGCCCTTTCCTTGTACGCCGCCAGGGTGTCCGCCTCAAAGGGCACCGGCATGACCGTCTCGATGGAAACCGTGGTGTTTCCGGCTTCCGGCTCAAAGTGGTAAAACGCCCTGTCCCGGTCATACCCTTCCCAGGAGTCCTTGTCCGCAACCTGCTTTGCCGCCCTGGGTTTCATGCCGGAGAACCGCTCCTTGATAAGCGTTTCCACGGTTGGAGCATCAAACTCCCCCACCACCACCAGCACCATGGTGTCGGGCCGGTACCAGGTATCGTAAAAACCTTTTAAAAGCGCCCGATCGGCATTGGTAATCACCTCTTCCGTACCAATGGGAAAACGCCTTGCAAGCCGGGACCCGGGAAGTTCAAACCCGAGGGTGGCCTCAAAGGTTCTATAGGAAACCGAATCCCTTTCCCGCTTCTCCGACAGGATCACCCCCCGCTCCCTGTCAACTTCCGACTCAAGGAGCAGCGCCCCCCGGGCAAAATCGTCAAGGACCAGGAGCCCCTGATCGATGCTGTCCCGGTCGCCTGCCGGAAGAAAAATGTCATACACGGTTTCAAAAAACCCGGTATGGGCATTGGCATCCGAACCAAAACTCATTCCGATGGACTGAAAATATTCGACCAGCTCATCGGGCTTGAAATGGGTGGAACCGTTAAAGAGCATGTGCTCCAGATAATGGGCAACCCCTCGCTGTTCCCCGGTCTCGTTCATGGAACCGGCCTGGACGTTGAGGTGCATGCTGACCCTGTTTTCAGGATTTGCGTTTTCAAGGAGAAGATAGGTAAAACCGTTGGGCAGCCCCCCCCGGATGAGATGGGGATCGGGCTCAAGACCTTCCGGCCCGAACGGGGCTCCAGGCGTGTTAGTTATACTTTTACCTGCAGGTGCGCAAGCGGCGACAAAAAAAAGACAAAGTACGAAAAAAAGCTTTATCCTATACATGGGGATTCTCTACCTTAATAAAGAAAAAAGGGGGGGAGGAAGTGGTGCGGGCAAAGGAGCGCCCGCACCACCTTAATGGAAATGGTTAATCCAGGAAACCCGGCTCAATTATGACAGTGCCGCGCTTCTTCAGCTCCTGGAGCCACTCTTCGTAAGTGTTACGCTGTTTTGACTGGATAACCGCTTTTTTAACATCCGCAAGTTTCTCCTTGATTTCAGCATCCCCGGGCAATTTCTTCTCCCGGAAAACAATGACATGGTAACGGCCATTGCCCTGGATCACCTTGGAGTAAATGGGGTCCTTTGCGGAGAGTTCAAACGCGGCCCGTGCAATTTCCTGATTCCGCCCGAATTCGGGTGCTGAACCACTCCTGTCAAACAGGGATGACGCCTTTACCTCAAGACCCTTTTCCTTGGCCAACGCCTTCAAATCCTTACTCTCCTTGAGGGCGCCAAGGAAGGTTTCGGCCTCAAGCTTTGCCCGCTCCTGCCTGAGCTTGGCGGTCAGGTCCTTTACAACCGTTTTACGCACTGCGTCAAGCGCCTGCACCTTTGGCTCGATTCTGTCGACGGCCTTGATAATGTAGTAGGCATCCCCGATCTCCCGCACCTCCCCGATCTCCTTCATGGGCAGTGCGAAGGCCGCCTCTGCAAACCGACTGCTGTCCGCGACGACGGAACCGGGGCCCGTCTTTGTAAACGGCCCTGCGGTGAGCACCTTGTGTCCCGTGACAAGGCCTGCCTGCTCCAGGTCATCCCCGTCTATGATGCCGTCAAAGGCCTTGCCTGCATCATCGTAGGCAAGATTCTTAATCTCGGAAGATTCAAGTTTTTTCCGGATATCGGCTGTTGCAGACTCGATGGGGGTCGTGGATGCCGGGAATTTGGCTTCGACCTTGATTACGTGCCAGCCGAAACGGGTTTTGACAGGTTTGCCGATCTCCCCGGCCTCCATGGCAAAGGCCGCATCCGCAAAGGGTTTTACCATGGTATCCCTGGCAAAGGATCCGAGGTATCCACCGCTCGCCTTTGACGGTCCCTGGGAAAATTTCTTTGCAAGCTCAGAGAAATCTTTACCGGCCCTGGCCTTTACATAGACCGCTTCGGCCTCATTTCTGGCCACTTCAACCGCAGCCTCGTCAGCCTCCTCCGGAACCTTGATCAGGATATGGCGGGCCTCCACTTTCTCAGGCACCTGATACTGGTTAAGGTTCTCCTCGTAATAGGCTTTGATATCCCCATCGGATACCGCAACCCTGTCCCTGTAATCGTTGGCGGCGAACTCAAGGTATTCGACGCTGATCTTGGGCTCGGACTTGTAATTATCCTTGTTGGCGTCATAGTATTCGGCCACGGCCTTGTCATCGGGTTTGACATCCTCGTAGTCGGCGGGGACAAAGGTCAGGTAGTCGATGCCCATCTGGGTCTTCCCATAGGTGTACCATTCCCCGGCCTCCTGGTCCGATGCCGAGATGGTACTTAAAACGAGTTCCCGGACCTTCTGCTGCTTCAACGCTTCCCGCTGCATCTGCTCAAAGGATTCCGGGCTCATTCGATTCCTTGTCAGCACCATCTTGTAGGTTGCAAGGTCAAAAGCACCATTTTTCCTGAAAACCGGAATACCAAGAAGGGAATCACGAAGTTCCTGGTCGGATATGCTGATCTTGAGCCGGTCCGCCTCGCTCAGCACCAGGCGCTCCTCGATGAGCCGGTCAAGGGCCTGTTTTTTCACCTGAAGCATTTCAAGAATCTCATCGTTGAGATTGTCTCCAAACCTCTGGCGCATCTGCTCAAGGATATTTTGATAGGATCGTTTGTACTCATCCAGGGTTATAGGCTCATCGTTGACCGTGGCAACCTGGTTGCCACGCTTGGATCCGATGGAACCCATTCCAAGAAAAACAAACACCAAAACGATAAGACCAAGCAGAATTTTAATAATCCATGACCCGGTATTCTCCCGCATGTACTTGAGCATTACACTCTCCTTACTATCCAAAATAAATGATTTCAATTGTGAGACTGTTTTCATACCGTTATATAAGAGGCTGTGTCAATACTTTATTGAATATCACTATTTTTTTCATGCCATACCATTTTTTTTGTTGACACAACAATGCCCATCGACTATAAAGTGCGAAGTTTTTCGAGGGGCTGTAGCTCAGCTGGGAGAGCGCATGGCTGGCAGCCATGAGGTCAGGGGTTCGATCCCCCTCAGCTCCACCAAAAACTGCCGTTTAAGTGATTACCGCTTAAATGAGTCTTTTTTTTTCTCATGGGATTTTTCCGGAGAATATAATAAGACAAAGATTTTTTTTGTTGTTGACACAACAAACCGCATCAGCTATAAAATGCGAAGTTTTTTTTGAGGGGCTGTAGCTCAGCTGGGAGAGCGCATGGCTGGCAGCCATGAGGTCAGGGGTTCGATCCCCCTCAGCTCCACCAAAAAAACCTGCATTACGATTCAGCTCCACTTCCTGATAATTATTGATTCAGGATAGGGAGCTTTTTTGTTTTTGGCGATCGGCCCACATCCTGACAAACCCTTGCGGACATTACCTGGTTCCGGTCAATTTTAAGTATCACACAAAAAGTAACACCTTTTTTACATAATTACCCCTCCAAAAAGCTCTTTTTATGTACTTAAAGTAACATTTTTACACCATTACAAAACAGCCACCGCCCACACAACGACGCATTCCCCTATCAAATCAAGCACCTATCGACGACATCGACAAATTGGCATATTCATTGCTATTACCTAACCCATAGATAAAAAGCCAGCGTTTACAGGAAATAGACGAAGACCCCGGGAACTCATGGAGAGACGGCCTGGTCGTCTTCGTCAAGGTTAAAAGGAGACGTGGGGATGAAAAGAATATTTGTCATGTTTTTATTTACATCTTTATTGGCCGGTGTTTCAGCGACCTCAAGCGCATTACCATTAATAAACGGAAACTTTGACAGTACGGGAAACTATTCCCCCAATACCGGCCTCGTCAACCATATCAAATTAAACGAAATGACATCCGGGCAGTGGGATGTGTATGACACCATTGACGGATGGCGCTCGGGAGATGATGAATCAGGAATTGAGATACAATACAACACGGTTGTCACGGCGCATTCTCCGAACTTTTATGTGGAACTCGACAGCCATCCCACACCAACATCCAACAGCTCTATCAGACAAACGGTTTTCCTGGACCCCGGCATGTACAACCTCTCTTTCTGGTATATGGCCCGGACCAACAGGCCGAATGACAATGGCATAGATTTTGGGATATATAACAACGACTCAGAAAGCCAGGTACCTTCCCTGCTCTCTGGAACCGTTGACGGCGTCAGGGCGGATTTTAAGGACTGGCTGGAATACAGCTATTCTTTTCAGGTTGAAACCGCAGCGGATTATGAACTTATGTTTGCGGCCACCGGCGAGGCTAATACGGTTGGGGGCTTTCTTGACGATGTTTCAATTGTTGCAACCCCGGAACCGGCCACAATGCTTCTCCTTGGCTTTGGCCTCATAGGATTGGCGGCAATCGGCCGAAATAATATGAAAAAATAACAACACCGGGATTCAACCGTACATTTGCTTAAGGCAGGGTCACACCATCTGATGACCCTGCCTTTTTATTCGGTTTCATTCAAAAAAATGTCATCATACGCTTTTCTGTAGACGGGGATCAAATGTTCCTCCAGTCTTTGTTCATAGGCCTTCCGGTACGCTTCGGTGGGTCTGATTTTCAGCAGGGCCCGGTTAATGGCATTTACCGTTTTCAATCCCCAGGGAGTTTTAGGGCAAAGGGTATGGGAATATAACAGTGTCCGGCCTTCTTCGATCATCACTGAAACAACTTTATCTTCAGCGCCAAGTTGCGCCGCGATAAACTTGCCCTCTATGGGATATTCAATCGTGTAATCAATACGCTCAAACGTCAGTCTCCTGAAGATATTTTTGGAGAAATCACCGGTAAAAACATATTCAACATTATTTGCAGCCCTGGTTTCGCGAATGATCTTATCAATGACAGGCCCGAATTTACGTTTGGCAGGCAGCAGCAGTTTTTTTTGATCGTCCTTAAGCAACCCCCTTAACGAGATGCTTACCGGTTCACCCAGCTCCCCATGGAGCTCTTTTGACATGAAAACCACATTGGGAAAAAAAAGCAGGTCCGGTATGGTAAAATATCCGTATTGCTCTCTCTCGGGATTCTTGTACATGCCAAAGGCACACGCATTGTTTCCATTCTTAATCCGCTCTGCAATCCTTGCGAAATTGGCAGTTATGGTTCTGTGGGTGTATTCAGGCATCCGGGCTTCCACAAGGCGTTGCAGTTCAATTGCATATCCCTTGTACTCTCCTCCTTCCCGGTATTGGAAGGGAGGCCACTCCGTAACCAGCCACGTAATTTCATCGGCGGGCAAGGGGGCCTGGAACAGCGCCACCACCCCCCATAAAGATATGAAGAACACCCATAATAACCTCATCGCAAACCCCTTTATCATCGACGATACGGATCAGGAAGCTGACAAGAATCTTGAGATTATTATCCTACGTTTTTTTTGATGAATCCGCAATAGGTCCAGGCGGATTGCACATTACAGCACAATCCCCTGCCCCCCCTCACAGGGCCGGCAGCATGGCGCTATCCGGTTTCGGCGGAGGCGAACCTTAAGCAAAAAAGGTTTTATGCATGGCGCGGACAGCCCTCTTCAGATCCTTTTTATGAACAATAAAATACAGCGCGACCCGGGAGGGCCCGAAGGAGATCATCTCCACATTAACGCCCGCCTTGTCCATTGCGGTAAAGCAGCGGCCCGCCACCCCTTTCCGGGTGCTGAGCCCCTCCCCCACAACCCCCAGAAGCGCAACATCCTCTTCCTTTTCGATGCTGCGGAACGGCATGGGGTCAAGATTGTTCAGCGCGGCATACCCGGTTTCAAGATCCCCATAGTCAAGGAGCAGGCTGATGCAGGTCTGGGAGGTGACCACGGATTTGATATTGATGCCTTTGTCCGTAACGCACCCCACCACTGTTGCAAGCATGCCGGGCCTCGCCCCCACCCCCGATGCATGGATCTTCAGGATTCCGATCTCCGTGTTCTGGGTCACGCTTTTAACCACCTGCTCGGTTTCCGGGCTCTCACCGGTGATGAGGCTCCCGGCCGTATCCGGGTCCAGGGTGCTTTTGATGGCCATGTCCAGGCCATACCGCCTCACCGGCTCCACCGCCCGGGGATGAAGGATTTTTGCTCCGAAATAACAGAGCTCCGCCGCCTCTCCATAGGAGAGCACCGGGATCAACTCGGCATCGCTGACAATCCGGGGGTCCGCACTCATGAACCCCGCCACATCCTTCCAGAACTCGAGAATCCCGGCCTCCATGGCAACCGTGGCCACGGCTGCCGAATAATCGCTGCCGCCCCTTCCAAAGGTGGTGATGTCGCCCTTATCGCTGATCCCGTAGAAACCGGGAATAAAGAGGACCACCTTTTTTTTCAAAAGCGGGGTCAGGTGCTTTTTAAAATTCTTCCGGGTCACTTCCAGGTCGGCGGAGGCATCCCCGAACTTGCCATCCGTCACAAGACCAATATCATGGGGCATCCTGCATGCGGAAGGCACCCCCCGGGACGACATGGCCGCACTGAGCAGCTCCGCACTGATGCGCTCACCAAAACTGCTGATGGTATCCCGCATTTTAGGAGAGATCTCACCTGTGAAATTCAGGCCGTAATAATATCTTTCCAGTTTCAGAAGGGCTGTGTCCAGATCCTTGGCAAACCGCTTAAGATTACCGGCACCCCGGATAATATACCGGGCCACAAGCATGTGCTTGTTTTTCAGGCGTCCCATCAGGGGGGCAATTGCATTCTCGTCCCCAAGGGCTTCCGCCATGCCCTCGATCAGGATATCCGTTATCCCGTTCAATGCCGAAACAACAAATATATTTCCACGTCCCCTCTCCTCCACAAGATCCAGGATCTCATGGATGGTCTTCTTCCCTTTTAAGCAGCCGCCGCCGACCTTAACAACTTTCACAACGATTATTTCCTTTCATCCCTTTTAGGCTAATAGAGACCCGAATCTAATCACATTTGATTGAAAAGGCAACCCCCGGCAAAAAAGAATCCTCCGGCGGGCACAGGCGTTCCACCCGAACCGTTCAAGGCCCCACAAATGATCCTGGAGTTAAGGGATGGTTTATGATAAGGCATCCCATTGCAAATTTCAAAGCGAACATAAATGGTTAACAGGTGAATAACATGGGGTATGCAGGTCGGGATATTGAGGTGGTTTTCATGGAGAATGGCTGGTGCCTGGTGGTTGCCTGTGATTCATGCGGGGCCGTGGGAGACAAGGAACTGGATGTCGTCACGGTCCCTCCATACCTGGTGGGACGCCTGACCTCCCGGGTCGCCCTGCTTGAGGTCATCTCCTCGGGCGCCGATCCCCGGGTGGTTTCCGTATCCGTTTCCGCAGAGCCGGAACCCACCGGTGAGGGCATATTACAGGGGGTGCGTGACGAACTTGCCGCCTGTTGCGGAAAGCAGATTCCCCTCGCCATCAGCACGGAAAAGAACTTTCCCACCCGGCAGACCGGCCTTGGAATCAGCGTATCCGGCACCTGCCCGGCGGACCGGCTCCGGCTGGAGAAGTCTCGATCCGGGGATCGGCTGTACTGCCTGGGACTGCCCAAAGTGGGGAACGAGCTGAACGATCCCGACGATCCGGAGATTATCAATGGGTCCTTTATTCGACGGTTGCTTGGGCACCCGTCGGTTCATGATGTGCTCCCGGTGGGCTCCCAGGGAATCAGGAAGGAAGCCGAAAGGCTCGCTTCAAGCGTCCGGAGTTCCATCCGGTTTGAGAAACAGGCAATCCCCGACCTGGATAAATCAGCCGGACCGGCCACCTGCGCCCTGTTTACCAGTTCATCCCCCTGTGAAGCCGGAGATTTCGGTTCCCTGCCATTGTTCCCCATCGGGATCTTAACCCAATAATAAGGATGCTATCATGAATACGAACAACCCGGACCGGTTGAAACCGTCGGTAATGAATGTGAGGCGGATCGCCAGAATTGCGGTCTTTATCGCCTTGAGCGCGGTGGGGGCCATGATCAAACTCCCAAGCCCCGTGGGCACCATTGGATTGGATTCGGCCCCCGGCTTTTTTTGCGCCCTGGCCTTTGGCTATGTTGAAGGGGCTGCCGTCATCGCCATGGGGCATATGCTGACATCCGCCGTGCTGGGCTTTCCCCTGGGCATCCCTCTTCATCTGTTTATCGCCGCCCAGATGGCGTTGTGGGCGGTGGCCCTGCGCTTGATCCGGGGCAGGTTCGGAATCATCGCAGGTTCCACAGTGACGGTTCTCCTGAACGGGGTGCTCTCCTCTTTTTCCATGTTTTTTGTCGGCGGCATGGGCGCAGTGCTCGGGATCATGCCTTTTCTATTGGCCGGTTCCCTGGTGAACGTATTGATCGCGGCCCTGTCCTACCGGGTTGTCCATGGGGGCAGACTGGTATAACCCATGACCTGAAGGATAAATGTTCCATGGATGTTGCGGTTGAATTGAAAGGGGTTTCCTACCGGTACGGGAATCAGGAGAAGGACACCCTGTCGGATATCACTCTTTCCGTCCGGCGGGGTGCCTGTGTTGTGATCACCGGCAGCGCCGGATCGGGAAAGTCCACCCTGTGCCATTGCCTGAACGGATTGATCCCCCAGGCCCTTGAAGGGGATCTGAGGGGCTCCCTGTCCGTTGCCGGGAAAAACCCGGCCGCCATCCGGGTTCAGGCCATGGCAAGGCAGACGGGCCTTGTGATGCAGGACCCGGAAACCCAGATTGTCGGCCGCACCGGGTATGAAGATGTCGCCTTTGGGCCGAGGAACTTTCTAGTCCCAAGACAGGATATCCACCGCCGGGTCACCCAATCCCTGGAACAGGTGGGATTGCGGGGATATGAGAATCAAAGCCCGGACACCCTTTCCGGGGGAGAGAAACAGCGCCTGGCCATGGCCGGGGTGCTGGCCATGGAACCCGATATTCTGGTTCTGGATGAACCCGCCTCGGAACTTGATCCGGCGGGCCGGAGGAACCTGTACGGAATGCTGGATGGATTGCGAAGGGAAAAATCCACCACCCTGATCATGGTGGAACAGAAACTCCGGGATATCCACGCCATGGTTGACACTGTATTCGTCCTGGATAGCGGACGGATCTCCTGGCAAGGAAGTCCCGATGAATATTTAAAAACACAGGCCGCCCCACCCCAACGGCCCGTAACATCAACAGCATCAAAGCCGGTGTCAAAAATGGATCAGGGATGTTCCCGTGAAACGGATGCAGCCCTTTCGGCCCCCATCCTTCAGATCCGCGATTTAAATTTCAGCTATCCCGGTTCCGGTCCCATACTCCGGGATATCAACCTTGATATCCATGGAAACGATTTCCTGGCCCTGGCGGGACACAATGGCGCGGGTAAAACCAGCCTGGCCAAACATCTTAACGGTCTTTTCCCCGCCCCGCCCCAAACTATTCATTTTGAAGGCCGCGACATCAGCTCCATGAACCGGAAGGAACTTTCACAGAAGGTGGGATTCGTCTTTCAGAACCCGGATCACCAGATTTTCGAAACCACGGTGGAAAAGGAACTGGAGTTTGGTTTGAGAACCAGGGGCATGGGCAAGCCCGAGCGAAAAGAGAGAGTCCGGGAAACCCTCCGATTCATGGGATTGGAAGCATACGCCACGGTTCATCCGTTCACCCTGGGCAAGGGAATGCGGCAGATGATCGCCGTGGCGTCAATCGTCGCCCTCAACCCCCGCATACTGGTGGTGGACGAGCCCACCACCGGCCTTGACGCCTCCGGGTGCGCAACCATCATGGGGATCATAAAAAAGCTGCACAACTCCGGCACCGCAATTGTGTGCATCACCCATGACATGGAACTGATACGAAAATACGCCAACCGGGCCGTTGTGCTGAACCGGGGACGGATCGTACAAAACAAACCTAAGGATACGGTTTCAGGCTCCATGGAAACCGAAGAGGATACGCCCCTATGAACCCGGACCGGCACATGCCGCCATCAACGGAGTCACTCCTGGACATCAGAACCAAGCTGGCGATTTTCAGCACCTTCCTGATCCCATCCTTCATGTTCAACCATCCGCTAGGGCACCTGGGACTGGGAATGCTGGTGCTGGCGGCCGCCCGTATTTCCGGTCAGCCGTTAAGGCAGTTGATGTCGATACTTATTCCCGTCCTGCCCCTCCTGATCCTGATCGTTTTATTCACAGGATTTAACGGGAATCAAACCTTCCGGGACCCGCTGAACCAGGCCCCGATATTTGAACCGGGCGCAGGCCTGGTCCTGACCCGGGGCGGATTGCTCCTGGGGCTGACCTTGCTGCTTCGCCTTATCAATATGATTGCCGCATCCAGGATTCTCATGGCAATCGCGCCCCTGGATGACCTGATTCAACTGTTCCACAAGATGCGCCTGCCCCATTCCCTCTCCTTTGTCATCACCACCGCCATCCGGTTCATCCCGGAGCTTGAAAAAAAGCGACGGCTCATCATGAACGCCCAGCAGGCACGGGGCGCTTCCCTGGATGACAAAGGCATGGTAACCCGCTTTCGCATGCGCATCGCCATCATGGTTCCCCTGATTGTCAACGCCATCATCATGGCCGACAGACTTTCCATGGCCATGCTGAACCGGGGATTCGGCTACCGGAACACCTGGACCAACCTCCATGAAATCCGCCTCAAAAAAAATGACATTGTTATCCTGCTCATCTGCCTCATGACAATCATCTGCGCCGTCTTCATCCGCACCACCACCCAATGGGCCCTGCTTTAAATCCAGGAGAAGTATAACAAAACAACCGTTGAGATATCACCGTACCCGGCAAGGGAAATGGATTTCAGGGACATATGGACCGGAACAGCTAATAATGTTTTTCTTGACAAATTGTAACCGCACTAATATCTTTTTAAAAAAGCCCGTTTGCAGGCAGCATTTGAACAAAACGATCTCTTATCATGTATCACGCGCTTTCACCTGCCCCTCCTGTGGAACACATACCGCAAAACAGCTGAACGCAAACAACGTTGCATCATCCGATCATTCAGATTGGCTATTGATTGGCAACACGTACTGTCAAGGCGGAATAAATTTCACTCTCGCAAACAAATACAAAAGCCCCGGCGCCATTATAATCAAAAGGGAGAATAACTTGGGGGATGAGCATGAACAGACATTTACCAGGGAATATCACGAAACTGAAAATTGAACAGAGTATAGAAGGTGTCCGTGTGGGACAGATCATCGATATAAATGCAAACGGAAAAGTACTCGTGGATTATCCGGGTAACACCAGGGGTCCGGTTTCAGCCCGTTTCACCCGCTCTGTAGATATTGATTCCCTCAAGCTTGCGGAAAAAAATTCGGTCCAGATATTACTTGTGTTTGAAAACAATAATCCGGAGTTACCGATTATTATAGATATCCTTTCATCGCTCATTGATGAAATCACGACCTTGGAAACAAATAAACCCGATGATATTATTGTGGACGGGAGACGCATGATCTTCAAAGCGGAAAAGGAGATCATATTGCGATGCGGCAAAGGAAAAATAGTTATCTCTGCGGATGGAAGGGTCGTAATCAAAGGAACCAGTCTGGTAAGCTGTTCCAGTGGCAGGAACAAAATTAAGGGTGGAAGTGTAATGATAAATTAGAGCCTTTTTCAATGGGAAGTCATGGAATTGAAGAGATGATCATAACATCCAGTGAACAACTGAAGGCCTTATCTTGCAAAAAAGATCCGGATGATTCAAATGCAATGCTTGAACTGCCGGAACAGGTTCGGACACCCGAAGAAGATTTTACATTTGACCTTTATCAGGAGCATCTTGAAGAAATCGGTTTTCTTCTGAGCCAATGCAAAGGCCTGTTTGAAGACATGGATATAAACTGGCCGGAGATAAATGACTTTGAACAACGGCTCGATGCACACGTGGATGCTGTTGATGTTGGCGGACCGCCGGCCCTTGAGATCACAAAGTTATTTTTATCGGATGATGATGAAGACAACATTTCGGCCGCGGCATACACGTTGACCTCGATAAGAAATAAAGGTCATGGGAAAAACATAGATATCATTATCAGAAGCCTTATTGATTCATATGATGACAATGGGTTGTTCAACATCCATGTGAAGGCTTTGAAATATGGACATAGTCCCTTTCTCAAAGACAAACTGGAAATATTGCTCAATCATGAGCGACCTGAAATTCAAACAACCGCCGTTGAAATATTAACTTATCGTCGGGAAGGAGCCCCGGAACAGGTTGCCGGATTGCTCGAAGCTCCTTGCGCAAAGCTCAGAGCCACTGCTGCGAACTTCCTGGGCCTGGCCGGTTATCGTGAAGCGCTTCCCAGCCTTGAACGCCTCATCACCGGCAACTCAAGTCCGGATTGGGAGAAACAGGTTCTGGCATCTTTACAACTCGGCTCCCGGGCCGGTTTAAATCAAGCCAGAGCCGCCTGCCGGTCAGAAGCCACAATAACTCAGAACCTCCCATTATATGTGGCTCTTGCCGGAGACCATACAGATCTGCCGCTGCTCAGAAGCACCCTTGCCTATAAAAAAGTCAGTCATTCAGTGATCGAAGGGCTTGGCGTAATGGGGAATGTAAAAGCAATTCCCATTTTAATTGAAATACTCAAAGGGCAAGATGACAATCTTAAATCCAGGGCGGCTTATTCCCTTGAGTTGATCACGGGTGCAGGACTGACAGAGAAACAGGTTATTGAAGAAGAAGCGGCTGAAGAAAACGAAATTTCACCCAACAGTGAACATGACGATGATGAAGATATTGAAACGCTGTTTGCACCGGACCCGGTAGAGATAGAGATGCCCGCCACTTCACCCGGGCAGTGGATTGAATGGTGGCAGGCCGCTCAAAACAGATTCCCCCCCCAAAAGCGCTGGAGAAGGGGAAAGGTCTTTACCTTGGGTGACTGCATCCGGGAGATGGCGGATCCCGGACGAAAATATCATGAAAGGCAACGTGCATATCTGGAACTTATCATTCGATCCGGAGAGAATTTACCTTTTGAAGCCGATTGGTTCGTCCCAAAACAGCTCGAAGCGATTCGGAAATGGGAAGAATGGTTGGAAAGGTGACTTAGATGTGGCTATTGGAAAATAATACCCCTTATGCAACAGAGCGGACCTGGGTGTTAGACAAGAATGCCGGCAAGCACTGGATTGTTACAGTTAAAGGGACCTACAATATTCTTCCGGACGGGACAACCGAAATGGCGGCAGAGCAGGAAGAGCCTCTTTTTCTCCCCCGGTATTTTGGGGAAGATGGAAAGTCGAGTATAAAATATGAGGCGGACCTGATACCGTCCAAGCAGGCAACGGATATACTGATAAACGGAAAGGCTTATTCACCTGAAGGCAAACCTTCAAGAAAAGTGACCCTGGGTTTACAAACAACTAATTTAGTAAAACAACTAACGGCATATGGAGATCGCCGATGGGAAAAAGGGTTATTGGGAATGACCATTTCAAAACCCGAACCTTTCACTTCAATGCCGATTATTTATGAACGCGCCTTTGGCGGAACAGACACCTTTTCAGACAAACCTGAAAAACATTGTATGTATTTCAGGAATCCCATCGGCACAGGTTTTGCCACACTAAAGAAACACCTGGCTGGTCAGGCTCTGCCAAATATTGAATATACTAAAGAGCGGATCTCTTCATGGAAAGATCGTCCAAGGCCTGCCGGCTTTGGTGCGGTTGCAAGCTACTGGACTCCGCGTAAGGAATATGCAGGCACATATGATGAAAAATGGCAAAAAGAGCGATTTCCGTTATTCCCTGTGGATTTTGATGAAAGGTTTTTCCAATGTGCACCGGAAGATCAACAGGTGCAGGGGTTTCTAAAAGGTGGCGAGCCTGTCTATCTTGAAAATTTCACCCCCGGCGGCCAGCTTTTTTTTAGACTGCCGGAAGTGTTTCTTAAATTCGAAACACATTTTGGTCAAAAAAAAGAAAAACATGAAGCCAATCTAAGCACGGTTATTATTGAGCCGGAATTTCCCAGGGTAATCATGGTCTGGCACACGAGCCTTGCCTGCCATCATCTGATCGATAAGCTGGATGCGACGGAGATCACTCATTCTGAGTATTTGTAGCGGCCGCCAAATGGCGGGCCAGGATTGTAAATATCTTGCTTTTTAACGGGTAAAAACAACCGATAAACGGGAGATTAAGTGGACGACAACAGATACCCGGTCTGCATTGTTGGTATTGGTGGACGAACCCCAGTCGGTTTGAACGCAGCGGTCTCCGCTGCATCGGTTCGTGCCGCTATTTCAAGGATCGGAGATCATCCCCATATGATCGACAAGGCCGGAGATCCCATGTCTGTGGCCATGGTCCCGGTTCTTCCCGATGATCTGACGATTCAGGACCGGCTCTATGAACTGGCTTTGCCCGGAATCCGGGAAGCTCTGACCCCCTTGGCCGGAAAAGGGCCGGACATTGATCCTGTTCCGATGATTCTCGGAATGCCGGAGCTGCGCCCGGGATTGCAAAAGAGACACTACGGGGATATTGAGGAGCGGTTCAGGCGAAATCAGGATATCGGTTTATCATTATCCCAGATAACAATACTCCCCTTTGGCCATTCCGCCGGTTTAATGGCAATGGAGGAGGGGTGGAAACAAATTCTCCAGGGGAAAATGGAATTTTGCCTTATCGGTGGTGTTGATTCCTATATGGAACCGGAAACCCTTGAGTGGCTTGATGATGAAGGGCAATTGAACTCCGGGGAAAACCGGTCCGGGTTTCCTCCTGGTGAAGGAGCAGGATTTTGTTTACTGGCTTCGGAAAGAGCGGTTCGGCAATTAAAGCTGAACCTCCTTGCCCGAGTGGTTGTTGTTGCCACGGCTGAGGAAGAAAACAGGATAAAAACCAAAACAATCTGTATCGGCAAAGGGTTGACGGATGCCATTTCTCAAGCAACCGACACCCTGAAATTACCTGAAGAAAAAATCAATTTTACCATCTGTGATCTAAATGGTGAACGTTACCGAACAGAGGAGCTTGTGTTTACACTTCTGCGGACCCAGTCGGCTTTTGTGGGTCCTCATGACTATATAACGCCGGCGGATTCCTGGGGTGACGTGGGCGCCGCTTCCGGGCCGTTGTTTGCCGGCCTGGCGGTGCAATCAGGCCTGCGAGGCTATGCAAAAGGCCCACGAACACTTCTTTGGACCAGTTCAGAAGGCGGACAGCGCAGTGCAGCCATCCTTTATGCGCCATCCCATTCAAAAAAGGGGCAAGTATGATCTCAATAGGTGTTAACCCACCCAAAACACCGGTGACCGAAGGAAGTATGGATGTCGCCCCGGCCAGTTTGCCGAACATATGCAAAATGCCGGGCCCCCCTGCCCCTTTCGTGCCTGCTCCATTACCCAATTTAGGCAGGTCCGGAGACAGATTAACAAAATGCACAAAAAAAGTACTGTTCGAAGGGAATAAAGTCGCTATAAAAGGTTCCTATTACATGAGCATAGGTGACATTGCCAGCAAGGGAACCGGTGGCGGCATTATCTCAGCTACCACACATGGCAAAACCAAATTTGTCGCACCAGGCTCCATGAACGTCAAGGCCGAGGGCAAGAACATCCAACTGCTCGGCGATGCAATGACGAATAACGGAAACCAAAACAACACTGGAACAATGGCGAACCAACAGCCCCCGGTATTGGCTGGAACAACGAGAGAACACCTCCAGAAACTTGCCAATGAATGTAACAAGAAAGTAAATAAGGAGGAGGCATGTCCGCCTCGTCCAGAGGGTCGTCAATGCACCACTCTGGGAACGAAAAAACATAAATGCTGCGAAAATGCCATTAAAGAAGATAACAAAAAACGGGAAGCTGAAGGAAAACCGTCACCTTTACGCTCGGAAGTCAGATATGAAGAGAAGGCAAAATCAGCAGCGGCCAGAAAAAAGGCTGATGAGGTTTACGAGACTTATATCACAGAATGGAAAAACAAAATGCCCACAATGCAGGGGGAACATGCGTATAAGGAAGCAAGAAGCAGTGCCAGGAAGAACAAGGTCTGGTTCAGGACCTTTATAGAACATGGAGGAAGAAAAGGGGGATTTAGAGCCGATGTCGTTGTGGTCGATCCACCGGATGCCGAACCGACCAAGAATAATGTGAAAGAGGCCTATGATTTCAAGTTCAATTGCGATGAAGAAGGTTCCATGGACCAAGAGCAAAGAGACAACTACGATAAATTTCTTGGTAAAAATAAACTCCAACCTTTAATACACAGCCCTGGAAATAAGTGCTGATCATCCATGCATATTAAAAAGGAGGTCCATTGTGCTGCCGATACGCCACTATGATAGCGACGGAGATATACTGGTAAGGGATGGTTTGATTCTTGCTTTTTTCTTGAAGCAACCCTTCCATAAAATGGCTCCCGGTATCAGGCACGCATTTGATGCCTGGCTTGCCCTCATCCCGGAAGGCAATCTTAAATGGGCGATGATTGGAGCTAATGCCGAAATACATAAACCATTCAACAGTCGCACTTTAAAGAGATGTTTTGACCAGCTCGATCCTCAAAAAGCGCGTAAGCGGAACATTTCCTCATTCGACATCCAGGGCAAGGACAAGTATAATGCCGGGTTCTGTTTTTCCACTGTCGGTAGTAATGACATACACGAGGACAGTGCCCGTTCTGCAACAAATTTATTAGAGATCCGTATTCCCACGGAATTCTTTCAGGAGCTGGGCCCTGATGGATTTATACGTTTTGGCCTCACAATATCTGAATTCCTGGCATATGATTCAGGTTATGCTTCACTTGCTCTTAATTTTGGATACGAATCCGCGGCGTGGGAAGCTGGAAAACTCATTGCCCCGCTGGCCTTGAGGCATCCGGGGTTTGACATCAACAACAATCAATATTCCCGATTCGTGCTTGACAGATCATGCAGGGGAGCAAGGTGGATCACTTTTCTTGGTCCTCACTTGACAGAAAGAATCGGAGGAAAACAGTCATTGAAAAAAAAGATCGATCCCGGAGCAGAAATAATGCAGGCGGGAAATGGAATAGCAATACGTGCAGGTGCTGAGCCTGAAATCGGAGACCTGAACCGCAAACAAGATCTTCCGCTCTTAAAATCAGTCGCGGCAGCCATTGAAGGAATCAGTTATTTTAATGACAGTTCTTTGAAAGTGCTTTTTAATGAAGATGAAGATAAACTTGAGAAATGGGAACGTCGTTTTTTAGATTGACCCTGTTGCCATTCATTCAAAGTGTCTGGTAAAACGACTGAACAATAGCTGAGGACCCCTGTTATGGCCGTTCAGGTAAAACCGGTAACACCGTATTCCATCCCCTTTTCCGTTTCAATCCAGCAACCGCCCCTCCTGGTTGGCAAAGCAGGTGTTCTTTTGCGCGTTTCACTGAAGAATACCGCCAACCAAAACAGTATGGATAATTTAAATTCGCTGGTTACTCCTTTTGTGATGCTGGCATCAATTGGTGCGTTGTGTGGCGACACCGTTAATCCGGTGGATTCGGATCTGATCATGACTGACAATCCGAAAATCATTACCCCCCATACAATTGAATGGATCTTTAATGAGTGCAATATGGATGAACGCGCACTGGTTATTTTAGTCCATTTCCTTTTAACGGCCCATGATGAAGATCCCATAACAGAGGTGGCTATAGTCAGACAAAACAGCATGGGCAAACTCGCCCCATTAGCCAGTGATCCCAAAATGTTCGATCCTTATCCGCCCATATGGCCTGATTTACCCTTCGCACTGGACATTAACAAAGATTTTTATGAAAACTTCACCGTTATTGCAACCTTCAAACAAAACATCAAACAAGATGATGCGGCAACTATTGAAGGTGAACTTTTAACCTGGGCGACGGCGGTCGCCATGGGGGCATACGGGGTTGCCCCGGTTTCACCGGAACGCTGTTCCATGTTGCTGGATGAATCCATTCTTGTTTTTGACAATGAGATAGAATGGGGGATAATCAGGTTTCGTGGTCACCCCAGTGCCATACATGGGCTGATTAATGCCTTTGTTGTGATTCATCACAATATCGCTCCAATGCTGGAAGTAATAGTAGAGTAAACTGCCCGCCCCTTTATATTGGAATTTAATTTTTTTTTGATGTTTCTCCATGCCGGTCTCCATAACAAGAAAAAGGCCCGAAATTAAAACTTCGGGCCTTTTTCGTTCACAGGGCTATCGGATAAACCGTCTCGGCTGATATCACTGCGCTCTCCATCATCTCCGATGACGGGCGGAAGTGGGAGTAGGCGATTTATGTTGAAATATTCACATAGGACTTGACGTTCCTGATTTTATTTATTATGCATCCGTCTTTCCATTTTTTGCGATTATGGAAATAATATTAAAAAACCGCTTTCCCAAGGCTTAACACAAGAATCCTTAAATACCAGGAAAAATATACGTAACATGAAATATATGAATAACGCTACACTGATCCGGCGCGAACTGTTAATGCGCCTTGCCGTACTTTATAATGAAAACCGGCTTGACGAGATTGACCGCATCCCCCTGACCATGAGGCCCAAAAAGAACCGGAACCAGCTGAGATGCTGCATACACAAAGAAAGGGCCATTCTAAAATACCGGCTCATGGCGCTCCTTGGCGTAAGTGTGGAGCAGGAGGAAGATGAGCTGACCACCCTCAAGGAATACCTGGAAAACCGAAAGGAACTGTCCCCCGGAGATCCGGTGCTTACGGTGATTGACGAAGCGTGCAGTAGCTGTGTCAGGATCAACTATTTCATAACCAATGCCTGCCAGGGCTGTGTTGCCCGTCCCTGCACCCTCACCTGTAGGAAGGATGCCATAGAGATAAAAAACGGCAAGGCGGAAATCAACCATGACAAGTGTGTCAACTGCGGCCTCTGCATGGCTAAATGCCCCTACCATGCCATCATCTACATGCCGGTCCCCTGTGAGGAAGCCTGCCCGGTCGGCGCAATTTCACGAAACAGCTCCAACCGTGAAGAGATTGATTTTGATAAATGTATCCACTGTGGAAAGTGCATGCGGGAATGCCCCTTTGGCGCGGTCATGGAACGGTCGCAGTTTTTGAGCGTTCTTCAGGGCATATCATCAGAAACAAAGGTAGTCGCCATGGTGGCGCCGGCCATTGTCGGCCAGTTTTCCGCGGAACCGGAGCAGGTGCATGCAGCCATAAAAGAGCTTGGCTTTGATGAGGTGGCCGAAGTTGCCTGGGGCGCGGAAGTCACCACGGAAAAAGAGGCCCGGGAATTCATAGAAAAGATGGAACTCGGAGAACCGTTCATGACCACCTCATGCTGCCCGGCATACACGGAGACGGTCAACAAGCAGATTCCCGGGCTGAAGCCGTTTGTTTCCCATACCAGAACCCCCATGCACTATACCGCCAAGCACATTGCCGAAACCATCCCCGGCGCCATCAGGGTCTTTATCGGTCCCTGCGTTGCGAAAAAGAAAGAGGCCCTCGAAGATTCATACGTGGACTTTGTTCTCAGCTTTGAAGAGCTTGGGGCCATGTTTGATGCCAGGGAAATCGAGGTTAAGAAATGCGATTCCTACGAGGCACCGGCAAAAGGAACCAAGGCCGGACGCGGTTTTCCCGTAACCGGAGGCGTTTCCAGTGCGGTAATCAAAAAAATCGACGGAAAGGTTGAGGTCACCCCCGTGGCCATTAACGGGCTTACCCGAAAATCGTTAAAGGAAATGAAGCGGTTTGAAAAGAAATGTCCCGGAAACCTCGTTGAGGTCATGGCTTGTGAAGGCGGATGCATTGCCGGTCCCAATGTGATCGGCAATCCCCGGTTGGCTGCAAAGAGCCTGAAAAAATACCTCGGCAAATAGGTACGGGCTTTCCCTTTTCCTTTTCCCACCGCATTAAATAAATTTGAAGAGGCCCGAAGCCGAAACTTCGGGCCTTTCATTCTGGTCTAAAGCGATTACATGGGCTCACTGTAATCTGCGCCATCATAATCCGAGCCCCCCCCAATGAGCCCGGCTATAAATCGAGTACTATTCAGAAGTAAGGATATACCAATTGTTAAGGCCGAATTGGCCGTCAAAGTCATCATAATCCTGGCCATTCACCTTGACATGGTCGCATAGAACCCTGATGCTGCCCTCGTCTCCGGGCTCATTGATTTTTCTGACCCGGGTTCTGATCCGCGCGAATTGAAAATCGTCCCCATTGAATCCCGGAAGATCAGAAAGAGCAATTGAGCTGCTTTGACCATCAAATTCAACCGTCATCTTTCCGTTAACTTTATCATGTTCAATGGCAATGGTATGGTGTACAGCCGTCTGTGGTGTTTCAAGCAGTTCTCCCAGAGGAAAGGTGCCGGGAAACTTTGATTCGGTTTCACCGGGTTCGATTTTACCGGGATAGGTTTCCCATTTGGTATCCCAGTCGTTATTGTTTGCAGCCCAAATCCAGCTATTGAGCCTGCGGTGACCGTCTTTATCCAGGCGGATTTCAATGACGATTTGCATGTACCCTTGACTCCCCCCCTCCAGGTAATAGATTTCAGGCTGATAGACAAATTCGATCTGGGTCGCGGCATGCACAGCCCTGGAATTACCCGGTTCGGCATCAATGAAAAATCCATTCTCCACTTTTACCCTGCCCTCCAACCGCGTCACTTCCCTGTCCCTTATCCGGAGCTGATTTTGTAGTTGGTTACTCGTATTTTCAGGTTTATGGGAATGGGTCAAATCGATAATCAAATTCCCATTCTCAAAACCCAGCACATCTTCGGACCAGGGATCGTACCGCCTGTCAGTCTGATAATGCCTTATGCTTGTATCCCGCATGGTTACGGTAAAACTGGTTTCACGGGGCAGAATCGCATTGGGGCCGGGCTGGTAATTATCAGAGGTCCAGGCAGAGAAATCACCAGGCCCATACCAGGCAGGATTATCTATTGAAAATTCATTCCAGTTATGGTTTATGCCACTCCACCATCCCAAGTCAGCCCATGACGGAAAGAGTTCCGGATTATCGGGAAATATCCAGCTGAATACCCCGCCGTTACCGGGGAACGCATCGGGGTTGTCCGGATCAGCCGGGTCATAGGCCAGAAAAGAAACCGCACTCTGCTCAATGATTGCGAAATATTTATCCGGGTTGGCCATAACCTCACTGACCGGAAGGGGGGCTTCCGGAATGGTATACATCCAGGTTCTGACAGGATCGTCAGCATCATTCAGCCCGATCAGGATAAATTCCATGGTTTCCTGGGCCTTAAGGGCCTCCAGGTCAATCCGCCTGTCCCCCGGTTCTTTGCTCAGTTCATACAAGGACTCATCTGTCCAATAATGGGGAACATTGCTCAGGCGAAACCGGGTGTCCAGACCGCCTGCCCGTCTTTCCAGCCGGACACAGTTCGTATCCATGCCGTCAATGGTTTCCGGGGCAAAGGCCGGGTTGAATACGGCCAGGTTGGTAATGCCCATGTCCAGAGCCTTATTCCCCACATCATTGTGCCAGAATTTAAGACCGGAATGATAGGTCACGGCCCCGGCCGGAAATTGTATCCTTCTGGCCCGGGGTCTTCCCGGATCAGCGCGTCTGAAAGGTCGTCTGTTACCATAACATTTCCAGATATTGCCGCCCACATCCACAAAAGCGGTCAGGTAAGAGATATGCTTTCCGTTATAGTTTTCCGTCACCTGCACCCAGACCCCCTCTTCATGTCCATCAGGGATTTCTTCAACCGGCCGGGTGCCGTAATACCGGGTTTCCATGGGCCTTAGAATTGAACACCCGACAAAACTCCCGGTAAAAGCCCCCCTCTGGGCCAAATCGATAATCCTGTCCTCAATACCATAGCCGCTGTGTAAATATCCTTGTGCAAGATCAGGTTTGAGCTCAGCTTCAAGTCGATCCTGATCCGGGAGATCATTTGGATCCTGAAACAATTCAAAAAAATCTTCCAGAATACTTCTGATCTGGGTAAGTGCATCACCTGTTTGAACGATACTGTCAATCATCTCCTGGGGAACGCTGCCGGGAGGCTGATCCGGATCAATCACCACATGTTGGCTCCCATCAGTGACATCGGCCACAACGATACGATTCTCATCATCCGTTGAGATATTCACCACGTCAAAAAACCGATCTGTTGAAGAGCCCACCGGACCAATGGGACTTTCAAACAGATTAAAGCCGGGAGGGATACCTGTAACTGCAAAAATATCTTTCAAGGTCTGTTCAACCTTTTCCTTGATTTGAGCAACCACCCCAGGATCGGGGATTTCTACCGCAGCCGGGTCTATTTCCGATGCATCCTTCCCCATGGCGGATTCTACAATCGCCGTGGTGGCAGGTGTTGTATTGACATTCTTTTCCGTCTCACCTTCCCCAAGATCAAAACAGGATAAAAGCCTTAAATGTTTATTATTTACCCATCCTTCCGCCCACATCATAAAAGGCGGCGTCCAGTTGGGATTAATGTTGAGTTGATAGCTCCCATCAAAATTGATGGCGGAAAAAGAGGTTTGGACAGGATCACTTGAATCCTTGATGTTTATGGTCCCCACAACCGGTAAGCCTGCAATTGCTTTTCCCGTAACCACAACCGTTGAGGGAGCGGCATCCAAAACCACCAGACTGTAATTAAACCGTTCCCGTAACCCGTTATTGAATATCCACCGTTTTGAGACACTTGTCCGGCCGGGCTCCATATCCGCATATTCAAAATAGGGTTTCCCCGTTGCCGTGACCCCGTCAGCATTGGCCACGGTGACATTCGGACTTGTAATATCCTCGATAACCACTTTGACCGGTGACAGTAATGTATCCTGGGAAATGTTTATCAAAGATACATCCAGGGATGTTGTCATGGCCCTTCGATTATAGAAGAGCCTGGATTTCTGAATCTCCACTTTATCAGTCACATCTGTCTCGGCAGTTGATAATGACGGGAGCACGATGCCAATGAATAAAAAGAGTATAATAAACTGCTTTATCCTGACAAAAAGTTGATTTTTCATTTCTTCCTCCTCTATTTTTTCATACAAAAAAGCCGGATTACCGATAAAGATTATTGCTATAATCTTCTGGCAACCCGGCTGTTTATCAATCAAACCCGTGGCTTTCCGTACTACTATAAATTCAATCTTTTAGCAGTGTGGCTTTTTCAGAATTCATTACTATAGTGCCGGTCAAATGACGTGATGCCAACCTTACCCTATAATAATAAGTAGCGGTATCAATTGGTCTGACCGGAACTATAATTCTTCAAAAAAATAATTTTTCTCTGCTGATTCCAGCAGTTACCAACAGACCCAGGCCGAAAAGAAAGATGATTGAAGGCTCAGGAATCCCAGGGGATTGTTCAATCCTCAGGTTTGAAATTTCAACGACTGAATCGAATCCTGTGTCCCCGGGAAAAGCGCCTAACTGAAATTGAAGTCCAAGGGTCATGCCTACCAGCCCTGTCAGATCAAAGCCTATGCTTCCGGAAGCGGTTGTGCCGGTAAAAAATTCATATGGTGAGCCGACACAAAATCCGGTGGCCCCATCCAATATAAATACACCGAATTCATCGTCCTCTCCCGCATCCGCACCCTCGGTAAAAACATAGTCAAATAACAGCTCAAAGCCCGATTGAGGAATGATGACATTGGGTTCCCCCAAACCAGGATCATTTGCTAAAAGTACGGTGCATACAGAATCCTCGACCATGATCGCACTTGCCCCATCCGGAGCAACCGTTACAGCCGGGTCTGCATAGAAATCATTCAAATCAATTGTAACGGCAACCACGGCTGAAGCATAAGCGCTTACTAAAAAGCACGAAACAAACAAAATCATTATGATTTTCTTTTGCATACCTTCTACCTCCCTATAATTGAATTAATTGCTAAAATTATGTTTTGTTCAGGAAGTTTCTTGAAAACAAACTAGTTACTATCAAGATGCAAAAAGAAGGCCATTAGAAAAAGCTGTCGTTTTTTCTAAGACTGAACTTATGAACAACCGGACGCGACAGCTTAAAGGCAGCATAGATTAACGATTTCGATTAAAATCGCAGATTGAATCAGTCCTTTTTTCTCATAGGAAAACAATTACACAATTCGCAATTTAAGGAAAAGATGTAACAAATAAGCCCTTTCTTTTTCATCCTGCCGGGCTCAAGGAGTATAAATATAAAAAAACGGCCCGAAGTCGGAACTTCGGGCCATTTTTCTTCACTGGGGGCTATGGGACGGCGTTATCATTATTCTTTATTCTTTGCCGTCTCTATATTTTTCTATGGGTTTAAACGATTACAAAAGTTCACTGTAAAAATCGTTGCCCTTGTCATCCACGATGATAAATGCGGGGAAATCCTCCACCGTCATCATGAACACCGCTTCCATGCCGAGCTCCTCATACTCCACGAGCTCCACCTTTTTGATGAAATCCCGTCCCAGCCGTGCGGCAGGGCCTCCGGGAGATCCCAGATAGAAGCCGCCGAACTTTTTGCAGGCTTCCGTCACCTGGCCGGACCGGTTGCCCTTGGCCAGCATGACCATGGACGCCCCCTGCTCCTGAAAAATAGGAACATAAGGGTCCATCCGTCCCGCAGTGGTGGGGCCGAAGGAACCCGAGGCCTGGCCTTCCGGGGTCTTGGCGGGTCCGGCATAGTAGATAATGTGATCCTTGATGTAATCGGGCAGTCCCTCTCCCCTGTCCAGGCGCTCCTTGAACTTTGAATGGGCGATATCCCTGGCAACAATGATCTTGCCTGAAAGGAGCAGCCGTGTGGCAACGGGATACTGGCTCAGCTGGGCCCGGATCTCGTCCATGGGCCTGTTGAGGTCCACCTTGACCGGCTCCGCCATCTCAGGCTCGATCAACGGCAGATACTTTGACGGGTTCTCCTCGAGCTTTTCGATGAAAAGCCCGTCCCGGGTTATCTTTGCCTTAATCTGCCGGTCGGCGGAACAGCTGACGCCGATGCCCACGGGGCAGGAAGCGCCATGGCGGGGCAACCTGACCACCCGAACATCCAGGGCAAAGTGCTTGCCGCCGAACTGGGCGCCAAGGCCGAGCTTGTGGGCCCGCTCCAGCACCTTTTTCTCAAGCGCAAGGTCCCTGAAGGCGTGGCCGGTGTCGTCACCCTCTGTGGGCAGGGTATCGTAATACCGGGCCGAGGCGAGCTTCACCGTCTTGAGGTTGGTTTCGGCCGAGGTGCCGCCGATGACAAAGGAAAGATAATAGGGAGGACAGGCCGCCGTGCCGAGGCTCTTCATCTTCTCGGTCATGAAGTCCAGCAGGATCTCCTCGGAGTTGAGCACCGCCTTGGTCATCTGGTAGAGGAAGGTCTTGTTGGCGGAGCCGCCGCCCTTGGCCATGAACAGGAACTTGTAATCTTCTCCCTGGGTGGCGAAGAGGTCGATCTGGGCCGGGAGGTTGCACCGGGTGTTCTTCTCCTCGTACATGGTGATGGGGGCGTTCTGGGAGTACCTCAGGGCGTTCTCGGTATAGGCCTCGAACACGCCCTTTGAGAGCTCCTCCTCGTCATCGGACCAGGTCCAGACCTGCTGGCCTTTTTTGCCCATGACAATGGCGGTTCCCGTGTCCTGGCACATGGGATAGACCTTTTCGGCGGAGATCGCGGCGTTCTTCAGAAGCTCGAGAGCAATGTACCTGTCGTTGTCGCTGCTTTCCGGATCATCGATGATGCCCCTGAGCTTTTTCAGATGACCGGGTCGGTAAAGGTGGGCCACCTCCTTGAAGGCTGCCTTTGCAAGCAACGTCAGGGCCTGGGGCTCGATGGTGAGGATCTCCTTGCCGCCGAACTCCTTGATGTTGACATAATCCCTGGAAACCTGCTTGTACTCGGTGGAGTCCTCTCCCAGGGGAAACATGGGCTTATACTTAAATTCCGTCATTTTTTCCTCTCACTGCTCAATATCAGAAAACCTCTTTACACACCTCTCCGATGGTGCCGAGGTTCTTACACACGCGGATGCCGTTCTGCTCCATGGCCTCGATCTTGGCCTGGCCCGTGCCGCTGCTGCCGCTGATGATGGCGCCGGCATGGCCCATTCGTCTTCCCGGAGGGGCGGTGAGCCCTGCGATGAATCCCACCACTGGCTTGGTCACATGGGCCTTGATGTAGGCGGCTGCCTCTTCTTCCGCGCTGCCGCCGATCTCGCCCACCATGACGATGCCCTTGGTGTCGGGATCGTTCTCAAAGGCCTCGAGCACATCGATGAAGTTGGTGCCGTTCACGGGATCACCGCCGATGCCGATGCAGGTGGTCTGGCCGATGCCGAGCTTGGTTAGCTGGTCCACCACCTCGTAGGTGAGGGTCCCGGACCGCGAGATCACTCCGACGGGTCCTCCGGCCATGTGAATCTTGCCCGGCATGATGCCGATCTTGCACTCACCTGGGGTGATGATGCCCGGACAATTGGGACCAATAAGGCGGCAGGTCTTGGTGGCGAGAAAGTTCTTCACCTTTACCATGTCGAGCACGGGAATGCCCTCGGTGATGGCCACAATCAGCCCGACCCCGCTGTCCGCCGCCTCCATGATGGCGTCGGCGCAGAACGGCGGGGGCACAAAAATCATGCTGGCGTTGGCCCCGGTGGCCTCCACCGCCGCCCTCACCGTATTAAACACCGGTACGCCGTCCATGGTCTGGCCGCCCTTGCCCGGCGTCACCCCGGCAACCACATTGGTGCCGTACTCGATACACTGCCTTGTATGGAACTGGCCCTCCTTGCCCGTGATGCCCTGGACAACCAGCCTTGTTTCTTTATTTACAAATATACTCACAACATACTCCCCACGGCGGAAACAATTTTTTGCTTTAGCTTAAATTCAGGTTCCGCCCGCTATCGTTATATGGCTGCTGCAACCTTTTCGGCTGCATCCTTAAGGTCCACGGCATTGATAAGATTGAGACCGGACTCGGCAAGAATCTTTTTGCCCTTTTCCACATTGGTTCCTTCCATGCGAACAACAACCGGAATGGTGATGCCGGTCTTCTGGGCGGCTGCGACCACGCCTTCGGCAAAAACGTCACAGCGGAGGATGCCGCCGAAGATGTTGATGAGCACCGCCTTTACCTTCTCGTCCATGAGGATGATCCTGAAGGCGTTCTCCACCATCTCGGCCGTGGCTCCGCCCCCCACATCCATGAAGTTGGCGGGTTCCGCGCCTGCGTTCTTGATGATATCCATGGTGGCCATGGCAAGGCCCGCGCCGTTGACGATGTTGCCGACGTTCCCGTCCAGGTTGATGTAATTGAGGTTGTACTTGGAGGCCTCAACCTCCAGGGGGTCCTCCTCGTCAAGGTCCCTGTACTCCAGGAGATCCTTGTGCCGGAACATGGCGTTGGAATCGATATCCACCTTGGCGTCCAGGGCCATGACCCGGTCGTCCTTAGTGAGGATCAAGGGATTGATCTCCAGAAGGGAGCAGTCGTTTTTGACGAACAGGGTGTAAAGATTCTTAAGCAGGGCTGAAAACTCTTTAAGGGCGGCCTTGGGAAGCCCGAGACCGAACCCCACCTCCCTGAGATGGTAGCCCTGGATGCCCGTGAGGGGATCGACCCTGACCTTGATGATTTTTTCAGGGGTGGTGGCCGCGACCTCTTCGATGTCCATGCCGCCCTCTTGGCTTGCCATGATCACGATGCCCGCCGTGGCCCTGTCCACCAGGATGCTGAGGTAAAACTCCTTTGCGATCTCCTGGCCCGCCTCCACCAGCAGCTTCTTCACCAACCTGCCTTCGGGACCGGTCTGGTGGGTCACGAGAGTCATGCCAAGGATCTCATCGGCAAACGTCCTTGCCTCGGCTTCGGAGGCGGCAAGCTTCACGCCCCCGCCCTTTCCCCGGCCACCGGCATGGATCTGGGCCTTGACTACGACAGGATAGCCCCCAAGCCCCTTGGCGGCATCCACGGCCTCATCCACGGAAAAGGCCACTCCCCCGTCCGGGACAGGCACACCAAAGCTTCTGAACAGCTCCTTCGCCTGGTACTCATGTATCTTCATAATACTCCTCTGTATAGTCTTTAACCGTTTCCGGTCTGATGATTTGGTATTGACTCGTTATCCTGGGAACGCCTGAAAAATTAATGCATGGATATAGATAGGATTTCTGGATCGGTTGATTGAGATTTATCACAGATCGATAATTCTTGTTTATCACGAACAGGGAAGGATCATGTAAGCGTCTCTCCACCCGTTTTTTTAAACTTGTACTACAAAGCAAAGCACCGGTTTCCTAGCTAATTAACATCCCACACCCATTTTCTTCAGTGCTTATTCAAGCGCTTAACGTTAAACAGATAAGCCTGTACCTTGTCAAGGTTTTTATCGGGCGGTACTGGAAAATCAACAATGATGATCGCAATAGGTTTAGTTTTTCGTGAAAACGACCTTACCCTTTTTTATGACGGTTTCAACGGTGTTTACACCAACGTGGTAGGGAATGAACCGATAGGAAGGGAATTCAAGGATCACAAGGTCGCCAAGCTTTCCCTTGTCAATGCTTCCAATGGTTTGGGCTCGATCAACGGCTGCCGCGCCGTTTATGGTAAGGGCGGTCAACGCCTCTTCGGGGGTGAGATCCATATACAGGCAGGCCAGCGCAAAGACAAGGGGGATGGATTCCGAAAAGCAGCTGCCGGGATTGAGGTCCGTTGCAAGGGCCACGGCACATCCCCGGTCGATCATGTAACGTCCCCGGGCATAATCCTCCTTGAGGCTGAAGGCCGTTCCCGGAAGTAAGGTCGCCACGACACCGGCTGCCGCCATCTCCTTTATCCCCCGGTCCGAAGCCTGGAGAAGATGATCCGCGGACACGGCGCCCACTTCAGCGGCAAGCTCGGCTCCTCCCAGCCGCACCATCTCATCCCCATGGATTTTCAGTTTCAACCCAAGGGCTTTTGCCTCCAGGAACAGCCGCCGGGACTGGGCCACGGTAAAAACATTCTCTTCGCAGAACACATCACAGAATTCAGCCAGTTTTCCATCAACGACTTCGGGAAGCATTTGGATGACAAAATCGATGAATTCATCCTTTTTACCCTTGAACTCCGGAGGAACGGCATGGGCTCCCAGAAAGGTGGGGACAATATCAATGGGATGGACAGCATCGAGGCGCTTCATCACCTCAAGCTGTTTTATTTCAGTATCATGGTCAAGACCATAACCGCTTTTGCCCTCAACGGTTGTCACCCCAAAGGAGAGCATGGAATCAAGGCGTTTCAGGCCAAGGCCGGAAAGTTCCTCCCCGGAGGCTTTCCGGGTGGCCCTGACCGTGTTTGCAATGCCGCCCCCACGGTTCATGATATCCATATAGCTCTCACCGGCAAGCCGCCATGAAAATTCATCGGCCCTGTAGCCGCCGAACACAAAATGGGTGTGGGAATCCACAAATCCCGGCAGGATAGCCTTGTTTGCGGCATCCATGACCGTGAATCCGGTGGTGTCAAACGTTTCCAGCAGATCCCGGGAGGCGCCCACCTCTTTAATAATACCGCCCTCGATGATCACAGCACCATTCTCGATGATGCCGAGATCGGACATCTCCTTGCCCTGCTTTGCCTTGAACCCCGTACAGGTGACCACCTGGGCGGCATTCTTTACGATGATGTTTCCACTCATTTTTTTCCTCCTGTAACGAAAGACGGCGACCGGAGAAGAAAAGAAACACCTCTTTTACTTTTTAAATTTCTCCGCCACGAGTTTCGCGATCTTGTCGTTATCCGTTATGTAAGGAATCGTTATGTGGGCCTCGCCTTTATACATCCCGTTAAACTCAACGCAGGTTTCCATGGAATGCTCGTTCCTTGCCCAGGCCCTTCTTGCAACGCCCCCCATGACATCCCAGAGCATCGCTTTTCTGATTACCCCGTCGATCCTGGCGCTGCCGTCCAGGACAAGGCCGAATCCCCCGTTGACGGCATTGCCGATACCCACGCCGCCGCCGTTATGAAGGGCAACAAGGCTCATGCCCCTTGCGCAGTTTCCCGCAAAGCACTGGACGGCCATGTCCGCCATGATATTGCTGCCGTCCTTGATGTTCGCGGTTTCCCTGAAGGGCGAATCGGTGCCGCCGGTATCATGGTGATCCCTGCCCAGCATCACGGGCCCGATCTCCCCCCTTCGCACCATGGCATTGAATTCAAGGGCGATCTTCACCCGTCCCGGGGCATCCTGGTACAGAATCCTGGCCTGGGTGCCCACCACCAGCCGGTTCTTCTCCGCATCCCTGATCCAGTTATAGTTGTCCCTGTCCTGGAACCTCCTGCCGGGATCGATACACGCCATGGCGGCCCGGTCGGTCTTGAGAAGGTCCTCGGATTTACCGGAGAGGCAGACCCACCTGAACGGACCGTACCCATAGTCAAACATCAGGGGCCCCATGATATCCTCCACATAGGAAGGAAAGATGAAACCATCCAGGGAATTTTCTCCATTCCTGCAGATTTCCGTGACCCCGGCATCAAACACGGCACCCATAAAGGCATTGCCGTAGTCAAAGAAATAAACGCCCCTGTCAACCAGGGTCTTTATCAACCGGTAATGGCGAACAAGGGATTTTTGCACAAGGCCCTTGAAGGTTTCAGGGTCATCCTTGAGCATGTTCGTGCGCTCTTCAAAGGTCAGGCCCTGGGGACAGTATCCGCCGCTGTAGGCCGCATGGCAGGAGGTCTGGTCCGAAAGGAGATCGATATTGATATTGTTGTCAACCACATACTCCAGAAGATCGACAATGTTGCCGTAAAATGCGACGGCAACCGCCCTTTTCTCCCCCGCGGCCTTTTGTGCCGCTTTGATCGCTTCGCCGGGATCTTTGGCGATCACACTGACCCAGCCCTGGTCGTGCCGTGTCTTGATCCGGGAATAATCAACTTCAGCGATGATGCCCACGCCGTTGGCAATTTCAATGGCCTTGCCCTGGGCGCCGCTCATTCCCCCAAGGCCGGAGGATACAAACAGCTTTCCCCCGAGATCCCCGTCTTCAGGAACGCCCAACTCCTTACGGGCCGCGTTCAGCAAGGTGCCGTAGGTGCCATGGACAATGCCCTGGGGACCGATATACATCCATCCCCCGGCGGTCATCTGCCCGTAATTGGCAACCCCGAGGGAGACGGCCCGCTCCCAGTTTTTCTCATCATTAAAGCGCCCGACCATCATTGCGTTGGTGATGATCACCCTTGGTGCTTCGGGGGAAGACTTGAACAGGCCCAGGGGATGCCCCGATTCCATCACAAGGGTCTGATCCCGGGTCAGGTTTTCAAGGTATTTTATTATCAGGTGGTACTGCATCCAGTTCTGGCAGACCTGGCCGGTTTCACCGTAGGTCACAAGCTCGTAGGGGTAGAGGGCGATCTCAAAATCCAGGTTATTGTCGATCATCACCCGGCACGCCCTGCCCTCGACGCACCGTCCCTTATATTGGTCAATGGGTTTGCCGTAAAGCCGTCCCGGGGGCCTGAACCTGTACCCGTAGATCCTGCCCCGGGTCAAAAGCTCGTCCAGGAACTCCGGCGCGAGCTGATCATGCCATTTTTCCGGCACATACCGCAGGGCGTTTTTAAGGGCCAGCCCGATTTCTTCCCGGGTCAGGTGAAGGGGCCTGTTGGGGGCCCGTCTAATCCCCTCGACAAAATCTGGCATCTCAGGAAGTTCGGTGAATATTTCGTCCATTTTGATTGTCATTGAATCTGAAATATCTCGGTTTTCCATGATTTTCATCCCCCCTGTTTTTGTCTTTGCGATACCAGGGGCAGGCTTAGACTGACCGGGGTCAGGGGGCACGCATACCGGGGTCAGGCTTAGCTTATTGATATAATTCTCATTTCTCAAAAATATCTACAATAAGCTAAGCCTGACCCCTGAGTTGTGAGCCTGCCCCTGGGTTGTGTGGACCTGACCACTGGGTTGTGTAAGCCTGACCCCTGGGTTGTGTGAGCCTCTCCCTTAAGTTATTTAGTCGCAATAAGCTAAGCCTGCCCCCTATATTATATTACTTGGTGAGGCGCACTACTATGAAGTTGGTGTTGCCCCGCCTGAAAAGGAGCTGTACCTGCTGCCCTTTTTTGATCTCGGACAACACATCCAGGTACTGCTCAACCGTGGCGACCCGTACATGGTTCACCTCTTTCAGGAGATCCCCCCGCCGGATGCCGGTACCGGCAGCCTTGCCGTCGGGCTTGATATCCGCTACCACAAGCCCGCGGACATTCCTGGCGTAGCCGAAATCATTGGCATTGGAAGGATCGAGTTCCTGAAATCCCAATCCAAAGGGATCAAACCCGGTATCGGAAAGCGCCACTGCTGCCTCGGCTTCGCTTCGTTTTGCAAGGACGACATGCACGGTCTTCTCCTTGCCCTCCCGTATCAGGGTGACGGGGATCTTCTTACCAACCCCCAGGCCCGCGACGGCAGCCGAGAGATCCCTGCTGGTTTTCACCCGCTCCCCCTTGACATGGGTCACGATATCACCGGGTTCAATACCGGCCTTGTCCGCGGGATCGTTTTTATACACCTTTGCCACAAGCACACCGGACTTCTCCTCGAGGTTGTAATACCCGGCAAGCTCGGGGGTGATATCCTGGATGGCGACGCCCATCCATCCACGGATGACCTCACCTGAATCCCGGAGCTGTTCAATGATGCCGCCGGCAAGCTTTGAGGGAATGGCAAAGCCGATGCCCTGGCCCGACGCGACAATGGCGGTATTGATTCCCACCACCTCACCCTCGAGGTTCAGAAGGGGCCCGCCGCTGTTACCGGGGTTGATGGATGCGTCCGTCTGGATAAAATCATCATAGGGCCCGGAGCCGATGATGCGGCCCTTGGCACTGACGATTCCCGCCGTAACGGTCTGCTCGAGGCCAAAGGGACTTCCGATGGCGACCACCCAGGTGCCCACCTCCAGGGATTCTGAATCCCCCAGCTCAAGGTGTTCAAGGTCGTCCGCCTCCACCTTGATCAGGGCAAGATCGGTCTTTGGATCGGCCCCCACGATTTTGGCATCATACTCTTTCTCGTTATAAAGCTTCACCCGGATCTCGTCGGCCTCGGCCACCACATGGTTGTTGGTGACGATATAACCGTCACGGCTGATGATGAATCCTGATCCAAGGCTCTGCTGCTTGTAATCCCGCTGGGGCTGCTGGCGCATGAAGGGCTCGAAAAAATCCCGAAACGGATTTTCGCCACCGCCACCGCCACCGCCGCCAAAGGGCTGGCCAAAGAAATGCTTGAACACCCTGCCCCCGCCCTTAGTGACCTTGACCGTCCTGATGTTCACCACTGCGGGTTTTGCCTGCTTGGCAAGCTCGCTGAAGCTTGCCGGCACCATGGGCACGGATTTCCCCCAGGAAGCCGCGGAAGGCATGGACACCGAAATCACCAACGCCAGGCAGGCAACAGACAGAAAAAAACGCCGTAGGTTTCTATTTAAATTCATTGTCAAACTCCTCTCCCGGATTTGCCGGAATTTCAAATTATTGTCATTATGGTTATCTTCGCCATGAAGTTTCAGACGCCCGTGGCGCCGATCTCATTTAGACATACTATAATGCAGAAAGATAACGGTTAAATGACCCGAAGATTACCTTTTGGTAATGAAATGGAAAAACAGGAGCCGCCATTGACAACACTGCTGACGGTCACATCCCCGCCGTGGCTCCTGGCAATGACCCGGGCAAGGCAGAGCCCCAAGCCCGCGCCCGCCTCGCTCCGGGAGGGATCGACCCTGTAGAAGCGCTCGAATATGCGCCCACGATCTTCCTCCCCGATCCCCTCACCCGTGTCGTGGACCCGGATCTCCACCCGGTCGGAAGGATCGGCGTCAACTTCGATCCACACCCGGCCCCGGGCCGGGGTGTATTTAAGGGCGTTGTCCATGAGGTTGGTAAGACAGCGCTGGAGCATGCCGATATCCGCCATCACTTGGGCACCGCCCGGGACGGAGCACTCAAGCCCCACCCCCTTGTCCTCGGCCACCGGCGCGAACAGGTCACAGGCCTCGGCCACAAGGGCCGAGACATCCACCGGCTCAAACCGGAATCCCCCCTCCCCGGCATCGGCCCTGGAGATCACCAGCATGGTGTTGATCATGTCAAGGAGCCGGTCGGACTCCTCGATGGTGGAGGCGGCCATGGATTCAAAGGCCTGCCTGTCGCCCCCCTGGACCAGGGTGATCTCGGCAAGCCCCCGGATGCGGGTGATGGGACTCTTAAGATCATGGGCGATGTTGTCGCTCATCTCCCGGATGCTGGCCACAAGCCCGGCAATCCTGTCCAGCATTTTGTTAAATGTCTTTGCAAGGTAATCCAGCTCGTCCTGGTTGCCGGTCTCAGGCACCCTGGCATCCAGGTTGGACCCGGAGATCCGGGAGGCGGTTTCGGTGACGGCCCCCACCCCGGCAAGGGCTTTCCTGGACAGGAACCATCCGCACAGGGCGGACAGGAGCACCACAACGGCCATGGCAACGATGAACACCCGCTTGAACGCTACAAAAAAATGGGAATAGGTCTCCATGGAGAGCCCTGTCTGGAGAATCACCCCGGGACCTGAAAAATGATAGAGCACCCTCACCCGCTGGGAATCGGGCCTGAGAGCGACGGTCTCAAACACGTTTTTCTTCCCTGAGATCAATCCCTTGACAGCCTCCTCCCCCACCCGGAGGTTCTTCCAGTAGGCCATGTGGGAGGTGGCGAACACCTGGCCGTTGGGGTAGAGCAGCCGGAAAAAGATCTTCTTCTCCCCTGCCGCCCGGGCCTCGAGCACGGCCAGGTTTTTCACGCCGGTAACCCCCTTCATGGAGAGCACCGCCGAAAACCCGTTGGCCTTGTCAAGGAGATCCTGATCGATCCTGTTCAATATGGTGCGGGAGACAAGGAAATAAAAAAGGATGAACGCGACACAGGAGGAAACGGTGAAAATGCCCGCATACCAGAGGGTGAGCCTGAAAGCCAGGGTCCTGAAAAGCTTAGGCATCATCCGCCAGCCTCAGGACATAGCCCGCCCCCCGGACCGTATGGATCAGCCGTGAACCAAACCCCTTGTCAACCTTGTCCCGGAGCCTGCATACCCGGGCCTCCACCACATTGGTCATGGGGTCGAAGTTATAGTTCCAGACATGCTCCATGATCATGGTCTTTGACACGACCCGCTCCTGGTTCCGCAGGAGATATTCCAGCAGGGAAAACTCCAGGGGCTGGAGCTCCACAAACTTGCCCCCCCGTCTCACCTCCCGTTTCAGAAGATCCATGACAAGGTCCCCGCAACTGAGGGATGTGGGATCGGTGACGCCGCCTGCCCGGCGCATCAGGGCCTGTATCCTGGCCAGGAGCTCGGAAAAGGCGAATGGTTTGGTCAGGTAGTCGTCGGCGCCGGCCTCGAGCCCCTTGACCCGGTCGTCCACCCGGTCCTTTGCGCTCAAAACAATGACCGGGGTGTTGACCTTTTCAGACCTGAGCCGTTTGATGAGGGAGAGGCCGTCAAGCCCGGGCAGCATGATATCCACCACCATCAGGTCGGTCTCTTCAACCAGTGCCATGTGAAGCCCGTCACTGCCGTTGGCGGCATGGTCCACCACAAATCCGGCGGCCGTAAGCCCCTTGACCACAAAGTCGGCAATCTTGACATCATCCTCAACCAGCAAGATTCTCATGTTTAAACCCCTGCCCTCCATATAAGTTTGATTATAAATTCACGTTTTCGTTTCAACCTTTCATATTAATCATAGGAGAGGGACAAAATAAAGGGAAAACCCGGACGGACAAACCCGATTGATTTACCTGGAAAAAAACTGTATAGTACCTTTCGTAAAAACAGCCCATGACGACACTTTTTTTTAATAAATCAAGAAGGGAAGCGCCATGGAATTAAACCTTTAAGGAATGTTTTTAATGAAATATTACTGGTGGCCGCTCCAGGCGGGACTCGTACTTGTGTCCCTCTTTTTCCTGACCTTTGGCATCGATCTCCTGGTCGGAGCATACTCCCTGAATGACCCATTCTACTTTATCATGACCTTTTTTGCCGCATGCCTGATCATTCTCATCAGCCTGACCCTGCTGGTGGGATTCATTATCAGGATGGCAGGGGTTTACAAGAGACTTAAAAAATAATCCTATGACACTCGTTTTCAGCTATCGATCCATTTTCAAATCCTATGGCGACACCCCGGTGTTTGATGATCTCACCATCAACTTCAAGGATGACGAACGCCTGGGCCTCATCGGCAGCAACGGCTCCGGCAAATCAACCCTTCTCAAACTCATTGCGGAGGAAGACACCCCGGAAGAGGGAGAACGCTATCTCAAGAAGAACACCCGGCTTGTATACCTGCCCCAGAAGGACCGGCTCGACCCGGACAAAACCATCCGGGAGACCCTGTTTGACGGCCTTTCCCAGGAAAACCTGGAGGAACAGGAACAGTACCGGCGGGTCAAGAAGATGATCGGCCTGGGAGGCTTTCAAGACCCCTCCCAATGCTGCGGCACCCTGTCCGGCGGATGGCGGAAACGCCTTGCCATCACAAGGGCCCTGAGCCTTGCCCCGGACATCCTGATGCTGGATGAGCCCACCAACCACCTTGACATCAGCGGCATCCTGTGGCTCGAGTCACTGCTCAGGAATCCCGACTTCGCCTTTGTGGTCGTAAGCCATGACCGCTGTTTTCTCGAGGCTGCCTGCAAGACCGTCACAGAGCTTGGCCGGTGCTATCCCGAAGGCTTCCTGAAGATCAACGGCGGATACAACACGTTTATGAAGGAGCAGCAGCGGATTCTCGACACCCAGATGAAGCAGGAGGAGGTCCTTTCCAACAAGATGCGCCGGGAGACCGAATGGCTGAGACAGGGCGCCAAGGCAAGGTCCACCAAAGCAAAATACCGCATCGACCAGGCCGGCAAACTCGGAAACGACCTCTCCGACATCAAAATGAGAAACCGGCAGACCAACCGGGTAAAGATCGATTTCAACGCAACCAACCGGAAAACCAAAAAGCTTCTCACCTGTGAAGGCATCGGCAAATCCCTGGGGGACAAGCAGCTCTTTTCCAATATCGACCTGGAGCTTCTTCCCGGCACCCGGCTGGGACTTGTGGGGGACAACGGCTGCGGCAAGACCACCTTCATGAATCTCATCGAGGGACAGCTGGAACCGGACCAGGGAACCGTCAAGCGGGCGGAAAAGCTCCGGGTGGCCATATTCGACCAGAACAGGTCGAGGCTTGACCCGGACATGACCCTGAAAGAGGCGCTGAGCCCCACCGGAGACTCGGTGGTGTACAAGGGACACAGCACCCATGTGGTTTCCTGGGCCAAACGCTTTCTGTTTACCCCGAAGCAGCTCACCCTGCCGGTACGGCGGCTCTCCGGCGGTGAGAAGGCACGGATACTCATCGCAAATATCATGCTCCAGCCGGCAGACCTTCTCCTCCTCGATGAGCCGACAAACGATCTTGACATCCCCTCCCTCGAGATTCTTGAGCAAAGCCTGGTGGAGTTTCCCGGAGCCATTGTCCTGGTCTCCCATGACCGGTATCTCCTGGACCGGGTCGCCACCCGCATCCTCCATTTTGACGGCAAGGGCGGCACAGGACTCTATGCGGACACCAGCCAGTGCCTGAACGAAAAAGCGCCGGCCAAAAAAGCCAAAAAGGCGGCCAAGGCAAAGCCGGTCAAACCCAAAAAGAAAACCATCAAGTTCTCCTACAAGGATAAATATGAACTCGAGCAGATGGAAACCAAAATCCTTGAAGCGGAAACAGCGGTCAGTGAACTTGAGCATGCCATGGAGGACCAGCTGGTGATGTCGGACCCGGAACAGCTGAGGGATGTCTGTTCCAGGCTTCAACAGTCCCAGGAGGAGGTTGAACGGCTCTATGCACGCTGGGAGGAACTGGAAGAACTGAAAAGCCTCTCCTGACCCTTCCGGGGGTAAAAACCGGTTCGGCGCCCAAATAATCTTGACCGCCGGGCGGATCAATGATATATAACCCTACTTTTGTAAAGCATCCACAATCGGTGGATATGCACCATGGCGCCCTGCAATAAAAATAAGGGGTGCTGTTTTTAATCCTTGCTCCGGTAACTAACAGCCGGGGCTTTAATATCCGTAAGGAGACAGAGTATGAGAATGTATGAAACCATTTTTATCGCTGACCCCGATCTTCAAGATGAAGTTCGGAAAACCCTGTTCGAAAAATACAAGAGCATCCTCGTTCAAGAGGGTGGCATCCTTGCCAATTTCGACGACTGGGGAAACAAAAAACTGGCCTATGAGATAGCCAAAAAACCCAGGGGTCACTATGTATGCATGACCTATGGCGGAACAGGCGAGCTCATCACAGAGCTCGAGCGTAACTTCCGCCTGGATGACAAAGTTCTCAAGTACATGACCATCCTCCTTGAAAAAGACGTTAATCCCGATGCCCTCAAGCAGCAGATAGACGATGAGGCCAAGGCTGAGGCTGAGGCTGAAGCTGAGGCCGAGGCTGCCAAGGCTGAGGAAGCCAAGGCTGAAGAGGCAGAAGAGACGAGCGCGGACGAGACTGTTGAAGTAGAAGCGGAAACAGAAGAGAAAGAGGAGGAGAAATAGGATGGCCTTTCAGCGACGAAACACCAAAAAAAGATTTTACCAGCGCCGTAAAGTTTGCAGGTTCTGTGCGGATTCCACCCTTGAGATCAACTACAAGGATGGAAAGGCCCTGAGACCCTTTATCACAGAGCGGGGCAAGATCATCCCCAGAAGAATCACAGGCACCTGCGCCAAGCACCAGAGGGTTCTTTCAACCGCCATCAAACAGGCAAGAACCATTGCCCTGTTGCCCTATGTGGGAAAACTCAGTTAGGCTGGGAACAGCCCGCTAGCGGAGAGTAACATTGACCGTACAAAGAGCGTTAAATTCGGTGGCCAGGGATTGCATCATGGGAGTATCCGTCTCCCTGCTGATTTTTTCGGCAACCCTTTACCTGCCGCTGCTCGGATTCTTCCTTGCCCTGATTCTTCCCATGCCCGTGACCTTTTACAGGCTCAAGCTGGGCAGAAACCTGGGCGCCCTAATAATGACGGCGGCTTTCGGCGTTATCGCGGGTGTTACGGGAGGGATATCCCTTGACGTACTCTTTTTCGGCGCACTGCTGCTTACCGGTTTTTTCCTGGGGGAATTTATCGAGATGCATGTTCCGGTTGAAAAGGTGGGACTCTATACCTGCCTGACAACCATGGGAACCTGCCTCCTGGTTCTATTTCTCCACTCGGTCACCGTAGGCCAGGATCTTTTCTCCATGGTATCGAACTATGTCGGTGCCAACCTTGAAATGACCATGGCCCTGTACTCCGGCATGGGAGTTCCCCAGGAGAGCATAGACATGATCTCCCGGTCCATCGACACCATCCACTATGTGATGGTCAGGATCATGCCGGCGTTGTTTTCCATGATGATCATGTTCGTGGTCTGGGTAAACATCCTGTTCATCAAAACCATATTGATGAAAAAGGGGATACCTCTTACCCAGCTTGAAAACCTCAGGCAATGGAGGGCTCCGGAACAGCTTGTATGGCTGGCCATTGCGTTCACCATGCTCTTGCTGGTACCGGTAACGGGTCTCAAGATCCTGGGACTCAACTGCATCCTCATGCTCATGCCCGTTTATTTTTTCCAGGGCATAGCGGTTGTATCCTTTGTGTTTGAGAAACGGCGCTTCCCCGGGATGCTGAGATTTTTCATCTACAGCATCATCGCAATTCAGCAGATTTTTCTCTTTATTGTTGTGGGACTCGGTTTTTTTGACACATGGATCGACTTCAGGAAACTCGGCGCAGCCGGTGACGGGAAGAAACAAAACTAAACAGATATGATCAGAAATAAGTTCCAGCCTGTCATCAGGTTGAACCTTTATCGGAGGTTGAAATGAAAGTAATACTGAAAGAGACAATAGACACTCTCGGCATTGTTGGCTCAGAGTGCAACGTTGCACCGGGCTATGCCCGCAACTACCTGCTGCCCCAGGGCAAGGCCATCGAGGCCACTCCCCAGAACAAAAAGGTCATCGAGCAGGCCAAGGCCAAGTTCGAGCTCCAGATCGCAAAAGAGAGAAAACTTGCCCAGGAGATGGCTGACCGCCTCAAGACAGTCGAGGTCACCATCAAGGCCAAGGTTCATGAGGAGACCAGACTCTACGGCTCCATCACGACCCATGACATCAAGACTGCCCTCAACGCCCAGGAGATCACCCTTGAGCGTAGGTCCATCCTTCTTGCCGAGCCCATCCGGGAGACCGGTGAGTACAAGGTACCCATCCGTCTCTACAAGGATGTTGAACCGGAAATCACCGTCAAGGTAGTACCGGAAGAAGACACCAAATAAATACCCGCCTTGCCGTTGCCCGCCATTTTCGGGCAACGGCAGGCTCTCCTGAGAGCTGCAGCACCAATGAATCAAAAAACAACGAAAGACCCCTTGCTGAACAAGGTCCCGCCCCACGACCTTGACGCTGAAGAGGCGGTGTTGAGCGCCCTCCTCATCGATAACGATAACCTCTACGACGTAATCGAAATCCTAAAGCCCGAAGATTTCTACAAAAAAGCCCATCAAAAAATATACGCGGCCATTCTGGAGCTCTTTTCCAGGGACGAACCCGCCGATCTTGTAACCGTCGCATCGAGGCTGAACGAGAAGGAGGAACTTGAAGAATCAGGAGGAGCTGCGCTTCTGGCCTCCATCGCGGACTCGGCCCCCATGGCCGTCAACGGGGTTCACTACGCAAACATCATCAAGGGGAAATCCTCCCTTCGCGCCCTGATCTCAAGCGCATCATCCATCATCGACCGGGCTCTCAAGGACCATGGAAATGTTGAGGAGATCATCGACTTTGCGGAAAACCAGGTGTTCAAGATAGCCGAGGCAAAGGGCGGAAAATCCTTCTCAAGCCTTGGGCAGCTCATAGACATGAACATCGACACCCTGGAGGAGCGCCAGGGATCAACCGGAGGACTCTCAGGCCTGTCCACCGGATATGCGAGGCTCGACTCCCTCACCTCTGGACTGCAGAAGGCCGACCTCATCATCCTTGCGGCAAGGCCGAGTATGGGAAAGACCGCCTTTGCCCTGAACATCGCCAGGAACGTTGCAGTCGAAGAGCGGGCGCCGGTTGCCGTATTCTCCCTGGAAATGTCAAAGGATCAGCTTTCCATGCGTCTTTTGACATCGGAATCCAAAATCGATTCCAACCGCCTGAGGACAGGCTACATCAGCCAGGAGGACTGGCAGAACGCCACCGATGCGGCGGGCATCCTCAACGAGGTACCCATCTTCATCGACGACACACCCAACGTCACCACCCTTGAGGTTCGCGCCAAATGCAGGCGGCTCAAGATGGAAAAGGGACTCGGGCTTGTGGTGATCGACTACCTCCAGCTTATGAAGGCTCCCTTCCATTCCGACCGGCGGGACCTTGAAATTGCAGAAATCTCCCGAAACCTCAAGGCCCTTGCCAAGGAATTGGAGGTTCCGGTTATCGCCCTGTCCCAGCTCAACCGTATGCTGGAGCAGCGCGCGGAAAAACGCCCCCTCATGTCCGACCTTCGAGAGTCCGGAGCACTGGAGCAGGATGCAGATATCATTGCATTCATCTACAGAGATGAGGTATATAATAAGGAAGAGAACAACCCCAACAAGGGCAAGGCTGAAATCATCATCGCCAAGAACAGGAACGGCTCCATCGGAACGGCCCACATGGCGTTCATCGGAGCTTACACCAGGTTTGAAGAGCTGGCCGCGGAATCCTACCAGGGGTATGAATAGAAAAGAGGTTCGATGAAAAAAATCTTCGGTTCCACCACCGGCCTGTCAGCATCCCAGATCAGGCAGCTTGAAAGCCTTTACCAGTACAGGACCCCGCCAGAGGACCTCATCTCAAGGGAACAGCTGGATGCGCTCGTCGCCGTGTCCCATGACATCCGGCGCCAGGTCGGACTCCTTGTGGGAAGAAACGGCAAGACCCTCCATGTCATTGCAGGGGAACCCCACAGGATCGTCATTCCGGACACCCCGGACTTCCGGGCCCTTCCCGGACGCCTCAAGGGGCTCCGGTGCATCCACACCCATCTCAACGATGAAGCCCTCACCCGGGACGACCTCACCGACCTTGCCCTGCTCCGCCTGGACTTCATGGCAGCCGTGTGCATCACCCAAAAGGGCGCACCCGGAAAGATCCACATGGGACACATCCTTCCCGGCGAAGAGGAAGAGCCCTACCAGATCATGAATCCCATTTATGCGGACGATCTTACCATCGACTGCTACGAGCGGATCAACGCCCTGGAGGATGAGCTCACCCGGAAGGACGCCCTCCATAAAGTGGCCACCGGCGGGGAAAAAGCGCTGCTGATCAACGTGTTCACGGATAATCCCAAGGAGGCCGTCGCCTCCCTGGACGAGCTCAAGGAGCTGTGCCGGTCGTCCAGCATCTCGGTCCTTGACACGGCCCTGCAGAAACGAAAGAAAATCGATCCGAAATTTGTCGTGGGAAGGGGCAAGCTTGCCGATATAGTCATCCGGGCGCTTCAGAAGCACGCCACCCTGCTGGTGTTTGACAGGGAACTGAGCCCCTCCCAGATCCGGTCCGTCACCGACTTTGTGGAGATGAAGGTAATCGACCGAACCCAGCTGATCCTGGACATATTCGCCCGCCGCGCCAAGAGCCGGGAGGGAAAACTCCAGGTGGAGCTGGCCCAGATGAAATACATGCTTCCCAGGCTTGCCACCAAAAACACGGCCATGTCCAGGCTCACCGGCGGCATCGGCGGCAGGGGCCCCGGTGAAACCAAGCTTGAGATCAACCGGCGGCGGGTTCGGGACAAGATCACCCGGCTCACCAAGGATATCGAAAAAATCAGGAAACAGCGTACCCAGCAGCGCTCAAAGAGAAACAGAAAGGGAGTGCCGGTGATCTCCATCGTGGGATACACCAATGCGGGAAAATCCACCCTGCTCAACACCCTGACAAAGAGCACGATCATCGCGGAGAACCGCTTGTTCGCGACCCTTGACCCCTCCTCGAGAAGGCTGAAATTCCCCAGGGACATCGAGGTTATCATCACGGACACCGTTGGCTTTATCCAGGATCTTCCGGACGAACTCATGGAAGCGTTCCATGCAACCCTGGAGGAACTCCAGGAGGCGGACATCCTGCTCCATGTCATCGATGTCAGCAACCCGCGATACGAGCAGCAGATGCACTCCGTGGAAGCGATATTGAAGAAACTCAACCTGGAGAAAACCCCGGTACTCTACGTGTTCAACAAGCAGGACCGGATCGAGCTGTCGGAGTTTGACAACCCCTGGCTCCTCAACCAGGGCACCCTCATCTCAGCCACCCGGCCCGAAACCCTGAAACCCCTTGTAAGCCGCCTGGAATCCATGGTTCGCCAACAAACAGGTTGACCATCATCCGGGGATCGACTATATTGACAAAAAAAAATAATATGGGTTAGGCTTTTAACGGTCCAGGAGCTGAACCTACCTTATCAACGCTGGAGCATATCGAGACAAGTATGAAATTTAACCAGACAAACCAGGTAATAGCAGACGATTCAGTAATCGAAGATTCAAGTGACAACCTTGACTGCTTTGGAGAATTCAGCAAAGAGGACAAGATCTGTACGACCTACTGCTCCTACTCGATCCGTTGCGCCATTGAGCAGAGCCAGAATCCAAGGGTCGATATCCTCGACCATATTCTGACCATGGACTTTTTTCCTGCAAAAATACATTAGGCTTGACTTAAGCCTGGAAGATCTTCCCGGGATTCAACAGATTCCCGGGATCAAACACCTTTTTAATCCCCTTCATAACCTCGAGTTCTTCAACGCCGATCTCCCGGTCAAGGTATTCCTTTTTCGTGATCCCCACCCCGTGTTCACCCGTGATGGTTCCGCCAAGCTCCAGGGTTGCGTCAAAGAGTTCGTCCACGGCGGCCTCGGCCCGCCTGCACTGATCCCTGTCCCTTTTGTCATACATGATGTTGCAGTGGATGTTTCCATCCCCGGCATGGCCGAAGCTGACAATGGTAAGCCCGGAACGCTTCTGTATGGACTCGACCCTTGCCACCATCTCCGGAATCCGGTTGATGGGCACCACAATATCTTCGTTCAGCTTGCCGGACGCAATTTTAAAAAGGGCGGGAGAGAGTGCTTTCCTTGCCTTCCAGAGCTCTTTCGCCTCTGCGGGTGTCTGGGCAACAACAACGCTTGAAGCCCCCTTATCCAGGCAATAACGCTCCAATTTAAGGATATCGTCTTCCACTGTCAGGCGGGTGCCGTCCACCTCGATGATCAGTATGGCCCGGACGTCCCCGGACAGGTCAAGGTCAACAGCCTCCCTGACACAGTCAATGGAAGCCCGGTCAACAAACTCGATACACCGGGGCACCACCGATTCCCGGATGATACCCGAGACCGTTTCCGCGGCTGTTTTCATGCTGTTAAACACGGCGGACATGGTTTTGACCGCCTCGGGCAGGGGAACAAGCTTGAGGGTAATGCCCGTTACCACGGCAAGGGTGCCCTCGGACCCCACAATGAGGCGGGTCAGGTCGTAGCCCGCCACACCCTTGGCCGTGCTCACACCGGTATTGATAATCCGGCCGGACGGCAGAACCGCCTCGAGCCCGAGCACATAATCCCGGGTCACCCCGTACTTGACCGCCCTGGGACCGCCGGCGCATTCACCGATGTTTCCGCCAATGGTGCAAAATGCGGAGCTTGCCGGGTCAGGCGGATAAAAAAGCCCCTTTTTCTCCACGGCGCGGTGGAGATCCCCGGTCACAACACCGGGTTCCACCCGGGCGACAAGGTTCTCCGTATCGACCTCAATGATTCTGTCCATGCGGGTCATCACCATGACAATTCCGCCCTTGAGGGGCAGGGTCCCACCGGTCATGCCGGAGCCGCTCCCCCTGGGGGTCACGCAAACCGAATGCCGGGTGGCAAGTTCAAGGATCTTTGAAACCTGGAGGGTCGAGGAGGGAAAGACGACGATATCCGGGAGAAAGGAGCGGGCCGTTGCATCATAGGAATAACAAACGAGCTCCTCGGGATCATTGGTGATCCCGTCGGAGCCCGTTATTTTTTCCAACTCTTTGAACAGGGAATCGGGGACGGTCATTTAAGTCTTCCAGTCTCGATCTTTCGATATAGATGATTCATCTGCTCACTGAAAATGCCCTGCTGCTTCAGCTGCTTCTCAACGGCATTGATGGAATAGATGGCTGTTGCATGGTAGCGGTTGAAGCTCCTGCCGATCTGTTTCAGGGGCTGGTCCGTATATTTCCTGGAAAGAAAGATGGCCACCTGCCGGGGCTTGACGACCCTCTTTTTCCGTGAGGGGGAAACCAGCTCCTGCTCGGAAAGGCTGTATTCGGTACACACAAGCTTTTTGATGGAATCAACCGTGATAGCCTTCCGGTTCCTTGCAATGGTGGACAGCACGCTCTGGGCAAGATTGATGTCGATCTTTTCCCCCATGAGGGCGCCCTTTCTTGCAACACCCATGAGTCCGCTCTCAAGCTGCCTTACATTGTCACAAAGCTCCTGGGCAAGATAGTCGGTGACATCGTTGGGGATGACATAGCCGGCGTAGCTTGATTTGTTCTTGAGGATCTTCACCCGGGTCTTGAAATCCGGGGTATCGATCTTCGTGACCAGCCCCAGGGTGAGCCTGGACTTGAGCTGCTCGTTCATCTTGGGGATCTCGTCCGGGAGATAGCACCCGCTGAAGATGATCTTTTTTTCCGCATCCAGAAGATAGTCCAGGGTCATGGCAAGCTCTTTCTGGGTGGCATCCTTTCCCGAAAGAAAATGAACATCCTCAAGGATCAGGACATCGCATTTTTTCCGGTACTTCTCTTTAAAATAGTTAATCGTGTTGTCCTTGAGGGCCGAAACCATCTCATTGGTAAAATCCTCGGCCGTCACATAGTAGACCTTGTCGGAAACCCCCTGGGACATCACGTGGTGGCCCACAGCCTGGGAAAGGTGGCTCTTGCCGAGTCCCGTATCAGACAGCAGGTAAAGGGCGCCGTTGTTGGCTGAACCGTGCTGGGCAAGGGAGAGGGCCGCCGAATAGGCAAAGTCACAGTTATCCCCCACAACGAAACGGTCAAAGGTATACCCTTTTTTCAACATCCTGCCACTGTCACACCTGAGATTGAGGCCGGGAAGCGTCATCTGCCTCGGACGATTCGTTCTTCTCGGAGCAGCGGAAACAGCGGGGAATGTCCCGGCCACGGCTTTTGTACGGGTCTTCCCGGGAGCCGCTTTCACACTGCTTTTTTTAACGGCTTTCTTTTTAGCCGGTGCAGTTTCAACCATGAGATCAATCTTTGTATCGGCACATCCCAGTTTTCGGAACTGGGCTTCCAGGCCCGCAAGATAATTCTCCCGGATACGCTTCTTTGAGAATGAATTGGGGCAGGAGAGTTTAACAACATTTGCGCCTGATTCCAAAAAACCCATGGGCTGAATCCACATCCTGTAACTGTGGTCTGGTAAAGATTGTTTCATCTCTAATTTTACTTTTTCCCAGCTTGACTCCATGGAACTCCGATCTCTCTTGTTTATCTTTAACATTAACACCATACCCTAAAAGGGTGTATTCACAGGCAGTTACGCCATAGTCACAATCCAAAACGAATAAAAATGTAGTCTCTTCTATTCCATCTAACCCCTCAAGTCAAATCTGATCACCCTTTGTTTAAAAAAATGTTATTGTTTGTCTCGACACCGACGAATATCCGTTGATTTTACAAGGTTTTATTTCGTGAAACAAGTTTTTTGCCTTTAATTACAGCAACTTCCCTAAGGGGTTATATTCCCTTGAAATATCCACTATTCCCGAAGGGGAACCGAAAACCCTGGAAAATATTTTCCTTCCAATATCTCCGTTTTTCTCTGCATAGCTCCTGTTTTTACCATTTCGAGGTTAACACCCATGGATACATCGTTTTTCAATGGTTTCACACGCGGGGATTTTTTTATTCCAATGGCGTTCCATTTACGCTCCCCAGGCGTTGTATTTTTTTGCGTTTAATTTGAGTTTCAGGAATTCACTTCGAAAATAGTCCAGTGCAATATCTGCACCACAAGGTGGCATGTCAACCTCGAACCAAAAACAGCCGGATGATCCCGCAATTATCCCCATTCAGGCAGACCTGGAAGTGGACAAAAAAGGACCTGCAATTATGTCAAAAACGAAACACAACCCACGAAAAATTTACATAGCCCGATCAATCCCCCTTCATTCAAGGGTCTATTATGGATTTTTTGTTTACACCCACCCCATCCGATAGTATACTGAAAAGCTGATTTTCAAGCATAAAAGGCCGGGCATGATCACCACCGTTTCAGCAAGGGGGGCCGGGCAAAATTTTCAACAAAGCAAGATTAAGGAGAATTACGCCCATGAACGCAGAACGTCCTGTCATCGGCATCACCATGGGAGACCCCGTGGGAATCGGGCCGGAAATCATTGTTTCGGCCCTTGAGCAGCCGGACCTGTACAGCTGGTGCCGCCCCCTGGTTCTTGGGGATCAATCGGTCATGGAGCGTGCCCTGGCGCTCAAGGCAAGCACCCTTGCCATCCGCCGGGCGGACACCCCGGAAAACGGACGGTACGACTTTGGCGCCATCGATCTCATGCCCCTGTCCCATCTTGAATCAAAGGGGCTCACTCCGGGAGCGCCCACGCCGGAAACCGGCCGGGCCATGATCGACTACATCACCCGGGGGGTTGACCTTGCCATGGACAACCAAATCCAGGCGATCGCCACCTGCCCCATCACCAAGACCGCCATGAAACTTGCGGAATCGGAATTCCACGGCCATACGGAACTCATCGCCCACCGGACAAACACACCAAAGGTGGCCATGATGATGGCCGGGGATCGTCTCAGGGTTGTCCTTGTGACCATCCACATTCCCCTTGCCGAAGTCGCCCCGCGATTAAACCGGGAGGAAATCATCAACACCATCCGGCTCACCTCGAACGCATTGACCGGGCGGTTCGGCATCAAGTCCCCCAGGATCGCCGTGGCAGGCCTTAATCCCCATGCCGGGGAAGACGGCATGTTCGGCACCGAAGAGGAGAAGATCATCACCCCTGCAGTGGACCAGGCAAGGAAAGAAGGATTCAATGTTTCCGGCCCCTACCCGCCGGACACCCTGTTTTTCAACGCGGCGGACGGCAAGTTCGACGCCGTGGTGTGCATGTACCACGACCAGGGACTGATTCCGTTCAAGATGATCCACTTCAGCGACGGGGTCAACACGACCCTGGGGCTGCCCATCATCAGGACATCGGTGGACCACGGCACGGCCTATGACATCGCCTGGAAAGGCGTTGCGGACCCGTCGAGCCTGGTTGCCGCGATCCGGATGGCCGCCCTCCAGGCAAAAACCAGCAGACAGCAATCTTAAAAAGCGGGTTGTATCTACCAATGACCACAGACAACATCATCATCAAGGGCGCAAGGGAGCACAATCTCAAAAACATCGATGTGGAGATCCCCAGGAACCGGCTTGTCACCATCACCGGCCTGTCTGGCTCCGGCAAATCGACCCTTGCCTTTGATACCCTCTATGCCGAAGGCCAGCGCCGTTATGTGGAATCCCTGTCAACCTATGCCCGGCAGTTCCTGGGCCAGATGGAAAAGCCGGATGTGGATTTCATCGACGGTCTCTCCCCCGCCATATCCATCGAGCAGAAGACCGCAAGCCACAACCCCCGGTCCACCGTTGGAACGGTCACCGAGATCTACGACTACCTGCGCCTGCTCTTTGCCCGGGTCGGGGCCCCCTATTGCCACAAATGCGGCCTTCCCATCACCTCCATGACCGTGGACCAGATCACGGACCGGGTGATGGCCCTGGACGAGGGCTCCAAGATCATCCTCCTTGCCCCCATTGTCTCCGATCAGAAGGGCAGCCATGATAAGCCGCTGAAACAGCTTAAAACCGACGGGTTTTCCAGGGTGAGGATCGACGGGGAGATCTACCCCACCGACGAATTGCCCCCATTGAAGAAAACCGTGAAGCACCGGATCGAAGCGGTGGTGGACCGGCTCATTGTCAAGCCGGGCATTGAGAAACGGCTCACGGACTCCCTGGAGCTTGCCCTTTCCCTTGCCAACGGCGTTGTCATTGTGCTGTGCCTGGACGACAACCAGGAGATCTTTTTCAGCGAACGCTCCTCCTGCGTGAAATGCGGGGTCAGCTATCCGGAGTTCGTACCGGCAAGTTTCTCCTTTAACTCGCCCCAGGGGGCCTGCCCCAAATGCGACGGCCTTGGCACCGTGACCGAGTTCGACCCGGACCTGGTCGTCCCCAACCCGGAACTATCCCTGCGGGAAGGCGCCATCGCCCCGTGGACAGGCAGGGATTCGGTGCAGTTTGCCGAATTCCTCGATGCCTTGACATCGTTCTACAACGAAGATATCTACACCCCGTTTTCAAAGCTCTCCGCCCGGTTCCAGAAGGTGCTAATTTCCGGTTCCGGCAAGCAGGAGATCCCGTTCTACTTTGAAAAAGGGGGACGGCGCATCACCTACAAGAAGAAATTCGAGGGTGTGATTCCCAACCTGAAACGGCGCTACCACGAAACCGACTCCCACCAGTCCAGGGAAGAGATCAAGCAGTACATGAACTTCACCTCCTGCTCCAGGTGTAAGGGCACCCGGCTCAACAAGGCCTCAAGCGCGGTCAGGGTGGGAGACAGGACCCTGTTTGAGATCACCGCCCTTTCGGTCGAAAATGCCGAGCACTTTTTTGAGACCGTTCAACTGACGGGCAAGAACGCCGTAATCGCCAAGGGAATCATTGCGGAGATACGGGCAAGGCTCGGATTTCTCACAAGCGTGGGACTTGACTACCTCACCCTGAACCGGTCCGCCGCCACCCTCTCCGGCGGGGAAAGCCAGCGCATACGGCTCGCCACCCAGATCGGCTCCAAGCTCACCGGGGTGCTCTATGTCCTGGACGAGCCGAGCATCGGCCTCCACCAGCGGGACAACAAGCGGCTGCTGGACACCCTTTTAAACCTCCGGGACATCGGCAACAGCGTGCTTGTGGTGGAGCACGACGAAGACACCATGCTCAGCTCCGACCACATCATCGACATGGGGCCAGGCGCCGGCATGAAGGGCGGCGAGGTGGTCTTTTCCGGCACCCCCAAGGAGCTTCTGGAGACCACCGGCTCCCTCACCGGGGACTACCTTTCCGGCAGAAAGCGCATCGAAATCCCGAAACACCGGCGCAAGGGAAAGGATGCCCGCCTCACCATCACCGGCGCATCCACCAACAACCTGAAGAGCATCGATGTCTCGTTTCCCCTGGGATGCCTCACCTGCGTCACCGGGGTGTCGGGCTCGGGAAAATCCACCCTGGTGCTCACCACCCTGTACCGGCTGCTATCCAACCGGCTCTACAACTCAAGGATGGCCGCAGGCAAGCACACGGGCGTGTCAGGGCTGAGACACCTGGACAAGGTGATCCATATCGACCAGTCCCCCATCGGCCGCACCCCCAGGAGCAACCCCGGCACCTACACAGGGATCTTTACCTTTATTAGAGAAATCTTTGCCAAGACCCAGGAAGCAAGGGCCATGGGATACAAATCCGGCCGGTTCAGCTTCAACGTCAAAGGCGGCCGGTGCGAGGCCTGCGCCGGTGACGGCATCATCAAGATCGAGATGCATTTCCTTCCGGATGTCTATGTGGCCTGCGACGTGTGCAAAGGCAAACGCTACAACCGGGAGACCCTTGACATCAAGTACAAGGGCAAGAGCATTGCCGACGTCCTTGACATGACCGTGAACCAGGCCTTAAAATTCTTCGACCGGGTTTCCTCCATCCGCACCAAACTCGAAACCCTGGTGGACGTGGGGCTCGGCTATATCAAGATCGGCCAGGCAGGCACCACCCTCTCCGGGGGTGAAGCCCAGCGGATCAAGCTTGCAAGGGAGCTCAGCAAACGGAGCACCGGCCGGACCATCTACATCCTGGACGAACCCACCACCGGGCTTCACACCGACGACATCAACCGGCTGCTATCGGTCCTGGACCGCCTCGTTGATATGGGCAACACCATTGTGGTGATCGAGCACAACCTGGACGTCATCAAATATGCGGACCACGTGATCGACCTTGGCCCGGAAGGCGGAGAACGGGGGGGCGAAATCATCGGCGCCGGCACCCCGGAAGAGATCGCCGAACTCGAAGGCTCCCACACGGGCCGTTTTCTGAAGGAGATTCTGAAACGATGATCACCGCCATCGCAAAAGAGCTGGGCCTGAAACCCGGCCAGGTCGAAACCGTCACCCAGCTGTTTGACGAGGGGGCAACCATCCCCTTCATCGCCCGGTACAGAAAAGAGCGTACCGGCTCCCTGGACGAGGTGGCCATCGCCGCCATCCGGGACCGGCTCGCCAAGGCCAAGGAGCTTGCCGCAAGAAAGCAGGCCATCATCACCTCCCTGGAAGAGCGGGACCTCATCACAGACGACCTGAGAAAGGCCGTCGACCGGGCCCCCACCCGGACCGACCTGGAGGATCTCTACGAGAAATACCGGCCCAAACGCAAAACAAAGGCCCAGGCGGCCCGGGAGCTCGGCCTCGATCCCCTGGCCACCCTGCTCCTGAAACAGACCGGCAGCGACCCCATGGCCGAGGCCCGGCGGTTTGTCAACCCGGACAAGGGCGTGGAGACCCCGGAACAGGCCCTGGCAGGGGCAAGGGACATCCTGGCCGAAACCGTTAACGAGGATGCCCCTATCCGGTCGGCCATGCGCAGGCTCTTTACCTCAAAGGCCCAAATCAAATCCACGGTGAAAAAAAACAAAGAGAGCGACGGCGCAAAGTTCCGGGACTATTTTGACTGGTCGGAACCGGCGGCAAAGACCCCCTCCCACCGGATTCTTGCCATGTTCAGGGGGGAAGCGGAATCCTTCCTCACCGTCCATGTGCTTCCCCCGGAAGAGACCGCCCTCTCCGTGGTCGAAAACCGGGTCATTAAAAACAGCACAAAAGCCGCCCGGGAGGTCAAGACCGCTGTCAAGGACGCCTACAAGCGGCTAATGGGCAAATCCCTTGAAAAAGAAACCATGGCCGCCCTGAAACTTTCGGCGGACCAGGAATCCATCAAGGTGTTTGCCAGCAACATCAAGGAATTGTTACTGTTTCCTCCCCTCGGCCAAAAACGGGTGCTTGCCATCGATCCCGGGTTCAGGACCGGGTGCAAGGTGGTCTGCCTGGACCGCCAGGGGGCGCTTCTCCACCATGACGTGATCTACCCCTTTTCCAATGGGGACAAGACCGCCGCCGCCCTGAAAAAGCTGACCAAAAAGTACGGCACCGAAGCCATCGCCATCGGCAACGGCACGGCAGGCCGGGAGACGGAGGCCTTTGTCCGGGCAGCCAACCTTGACGACAGCATCCAGGTCATCATGGTGGACGAGAGCGGCGCATCCATCTACTCGGCATCTGAAACCGCCAGAAACGAATTCCCCGACCACGACATCACCGTACGGGGGGCCGTGTCCATCGGCAGACGCCTCATGGATCCCCTGGCGGAGCTTGTCAAAATAGACCCCAAATCCATCGGCGTGGGCCAGTACCAGCACGATGTGGACCAGAAGCTGCTTCAGAACGCCCTCGGCGACGTGATCGAGACCTGCGTCAACCGGGTGGGCGTGGAGGTGAACACGGCCAGCGCCGAGCTTCTCACCCATGTGGCGGGGCTCAATAAAACCATTGCGGCCAACATCGTCAAATACCGGGAAGCCAACGGCCCGTTCAACCAAAGACGGGAACTCTTAAAGGTTCCCCGCCTGGGACCCAAGGCCTATGAGCAGTGCGCGGGCTTCCTGAGAATCCACGACGGCGCCAATCCCCTGGACAGAAGCGGCATCCACCCGGAATCCTACAAAACCGTGGAAACCATGGCCAAAAATGCAGGCCACACGGTCAAGGAGCTTGTGGGCAACGAAGCCTTGGTCAAAACCATCGATCTCGCCCCCTATGTGACCGAAACAACCGGCATGGTGACCCTCAAGGACATTGCCGCCGAGCTTGCCCGGCCCGGCAGGGACCCGAGGGAAAGCTTCAAGGCCTTCAAGTTTGACGACACCATCCACAAGATCGAGGACCTGGTTCCCGGCATGCGGGTGCCGGGGCTTGTGACCAATGTCACGGCATTCGGCGCATTCGTGGACATCGGGGTGCACCAGGACGGGCTCGTTCACATCAGCCAGCTTGCCGACCGCTATGTAAAGGACCCCAACGAGGTGGTCAAGGTCCGCCAGCAGGTGGAGGTCACCATCCTTGACGTGGACATCAAACGAAAACGCATCTCGCTTTCCATGCGCAAATCCTGACGACCCGCCGGTCAATGACCGGCGATCCTTGAGGATTTTACCGCACCATTACAGAAACATTTTCATCATTTGACAAAAAGCCGCATTCTCCCTATTTTGTGGCTGACGTTATGGAAAACAAGGTGGAACAACATACCTACACCGAATGAGACTTAAGCGAACGCAGGCTCTATTATTCCATGCCGGATAACCGGAAGTTGCAACATTCAAAGACGGCAATAGCCTGATTCTGTTGCCATAAGCTGAACCCTGAAAGATGTCGAGGACTGGATATGATTGAAATAATAGATTTAAAACGTGTCAGTGTATTTAAAAACCTTACCAATGACGAGCTGGATAATATTAAGATCCTTGTTACTGAAAAGACCTTTGCAAAAGGTACCATTTTATTCAAGGAAGGTATGCGTGGCGGTGTCATGTATATCGTAAAAAAAGGGGAAATAGAAATTTTCAAGAAAGGGAAGGCATCTGAAATAAGCCTGGCAAAACTGGGACCCGGTTCGTTTGTTGGTGAAATGTCCCTGATTGACGCTGAACCACGATCCGCGTCGGCCCGGATCAGCGCGGATGCCCTATTGCTGCTTATAACCAAATCCAGCTTTCAGGAAATCCTTACTAAAAATGCTGAAGCCGGTAATAAAATCCTGTTAGCTTTTATAAAAATGCTCAATTCCCGCCTCCGGAACACCAACAAGAAAATACAGACACCGGTTTAAACATTCCGGGAAATATTGCCCGTTTCCAGTTTTAGCCGGACCGTCATGCCCGGGACAGGGGTAAACCTGCCGCCGGGCGTCCGGATATATTCATAAATCCGCCGTCCCGGAGCTACCAGTCGATGGGCCGGTAATCCTTCGGCTGAAGATCCGTATCAGACAACTTAGTCACGATAATACTTGATCTTTAAAATTGTTACACTTATTGACCGTTCAATTGCTGCGTAGAATTCAGAGTATATATTTGTTGGAATTATTATATCATAGTCTGATCTCGTTGGAATGTTGGCTCTTGAGATCTCCTTTAAGACGACTTCAATTTCATTATGCTCAATGCATATTCTTGCGAGCATATTAAGCTTTTGCTTTAATTGTGTTTCGCTAAAATAAGTCCCCTCCAGATACATGGTGGCTTCCAATCCAATGTGATTACATGCCCAGTGCTTAATCCGAACCAATTCGGAGGAAGGCGTAATGATTACAGCTTCCATTGATTGATCAATCCAATGTATGTATTCAGTTAACGAATTTGCCTCGTATCGGGCTATCGTAAAATACCCTGGATCAAATACGCAGTCAGAGTCTTTTTGTTGAGATATCGAGCAAGCATTAAGCCACACGATAATGGATATAGCTGCCAGAATCCGCAATATTTTTCCAACTTTCAATTCATACCTCCACCTACTGCTTTATTTCAATATGGATTGCCGGATCCTTTGGTGGAAAAAAATGACGATCTATTTTTGACGATTCTTTAATCGCTTTTTCAAATTCAGATTGTTTGTTTTTAGGTTTCAGGGTTCTTGGAGATATATCGATCACATTGACTTTAGATGAATCTGCGCCATGCTTTGACACCTTACGGAGCCCTACCGTTTCTATTTTTTGTTGCATATATAGGCATCCTTCATATGACCCCAGAAGTGCCTTACAGTGTTTTTAATCAGGATTTTGCTCGCAACTATTGCATAACGGCAGACTCCTGTGTCTCCCGTGTAGCTATACCAAAATTTAATTTGTGATTATCTCGACAATTTTA
>JAAEMK010000201.1 GCA_024225635.1 Desulfobacteraceae bacterium
CGACATCCTCCACCGGTTTGATACATACATGATCGCCGGCCGCAAAATGAAGAAGAAGCTTGCCACCCGCCGCGTGGATACTAGCGGCGAGGAGGAATCAACCTCCAGTCTAACTAAGATCTCGCCTACCTTGTACAAGTGCGCTAATCCTCCTCCCCACAAGCGCCACTCTAAGCCTCTCTCTAAGCTCTATACCTTGGATCATCAGGACTGGGACTCGGTCTGTTATTGGTCCGAGGAGGCCGAGTATGATGGAGGAATTATCCTCCAGAGCCTGAAAGACCGCAAGCCAAGGATCACCAATGTCAACCTAGCTGCCAAGGGTATGATTAAGGTCGGTAATTGGGATAATCTCCAGGATCCCGAGATCCTGGAAGCAGCTCATATCGCCCTCGCCAAAACTAGGAAGGCCTATCCTGAGAGGATTTGCTGGATGTGCGATTACCTCCTTGCCCACAACTGTCCCGATGTCGATGACTCGAACCACTCGGACAGGCACTGCGAGGAATGCTGCGTGTTCAGGCGGCTCAAGGAACCCCTCGACTTCTGCGGTAACGACATGTGCGGCCTCCCCAGGCTCGGGCACAAGTGCGTGGACCCCTTCCACGTCTACCTCGACTGTGACTGTGAGGATCCGACCCACGGCGACAGGCATTGCCAGGAGTGCTGCCCCTACACCTACTAAGACCCCACAGATGAAAAGCAAGCCGGGGCGAAAAGAACCAAACTGCCAAAGATATAAGAAATTGAACAATTTATTTGATTACTCTTGCCATCCATGTATTCGCGACCTTTCCCCCTGGGATTGTGTCCGTCTCAACGGAGGGAACATTTGAAAATTCCAAACATGAATATTTTATGTCGTACTTACCATTTGAAATGTCAAACTCTTCGGCAATTGCCGCAAATCTTTGTAAAAGCCAGCTAAAAGCTGTCTTGAATTTGGACTCAATTTGTGTATATCGCCAGTGACTCACAAGATTCCTGAGTGAA
>JAAEMK010000202.1 GCA_024225635.1 Desulfobacteraceae bacterium
ACGTTCCAAGGAGGGCGGTGTCTGTCACATGGCGTATCTGGTGCGCGAAGTGGCGAGCCTGGCGAAGAAGGCGTTGCCGGCGGCGCCGCCAGGTCCGACGGAGCGGTCGTAGCGGATCCACTCGTTGTAGACGAGTTTGATGAGGAACAGGTGGAAGAGGAGGATCAACAGCGCCAGCAGGATCCAGAAGCTCGCCGGCAGACCCGCCAGGTGGTGGCCGTGCTCGTGCAACGCCAACACGTGCTGCTCGATCGCCGGCGCTGACACACCCACACCATCGACAAAGGAACCGACGAGAGGCAGAGGGAGAGGGGTGGGGAGGGAGGGCGGGCACCTTCGGCCACTTCTTTCACGTGAATGGTGTGCTTGAGGTCGTCCATGTGAGCCTTGTCCGACGTGATGTACAGGATGGCCGTCACCGGCTCCGTCTGTTTCACGGGGAACTTCTGGCGCGTCGCACTGGAAGAATAGACGAACATTCTAATCTAATGCTCGCTTGACACGGTCGACTATTCGTGGGAACGAAGTAGGGATTGATCGGAAATGATACGGGAAACGGGAAAGAACGGGAATACGTGAATGAATTCCCGTATTCACGTGTGGTAAAATACGTGAAAATATTTTTCCCGTATTCACGTAATTCAAAATTCCCCCGAAATTTGCGGAAGCGGCAGCAACAGCAGCATTTTTGCTGTGGCAAACCAATTAGAGACCACCTACAAAAGCCATGTGCCCATTGCTGACAAGGACGAATGACAATTTTGTTTCTGGACAAGGCAAGGCAGGACTTGCCGTCTCGAGAAACATTTCGTCGAGACGTGTCGTGTAGTTTGTGATGGTAATTGGGTCTGGTGTCTTGACGTCCCGTATCTCAAGAAAAGTGATTCTTCCAAATATTCAGTAGAGACATTGTTTAAAATACTTTTTTATTGGCCGATATTCTTTATCGAAAACGCTTCACCTTCCTGGACAAATTTTTTCGAACAAAAATTAATAATAAAAGGTTACGTATTTTAAAATATTTAGATTATAAATTTAAATTTTATCGGCAACTCTACTTGTGACTGTGAGACAACAAACTGAGTCCAGAACCAAGAAACGCTACCTCAATGGATTGAAGTCAAATTAAGCCAAAGATAAAACCACTGTCAGATAAAAACTTTGGTATGTATTTTGCACAAGATTATGTCTCAAGCACCGCAGCCGGGTGCTCAATAGGCTTAAAACTATATGTTTATAAACTTTAGAACATGGATAATTGTTCCGGCACTTCGCCAGAACTGTAGTTTTTGAATGGAGCGAAATACGTGAATAATACGGGAAAAACGTGAATGGGTAAATACGGGAATACGTGAATACGGGAATACGTGAATGAAATTCATTTCCGATCAATCCCTAGT
>JAAEMK010000203.1 GCA_024225635.1 Desulfobacteraceae bacterium
ACATTCTGCTTTTCCTGCATCTGTTGCTGTCCCTGTCAATACCAACAATTCTGTTCGGTATGTCCGACGAAGGGGAAGTATCCATTGCTCTGACACCACAAGCAAGTCGGTCGATCATTCTGTTGTGGAAGAGACTGATTGATTAACCCATTTGTCCCATCGTTCTGAGTTGCACGAAGTGGAAATCGACGTTCATTCCGCATTGGACACTGAGTGGCGAAATGACCTCTTTGTCTACATGCACCACACGTCGTCTCCAGACACTCGCCCTCCCTGTGTTTGTCACCACATTTGCTGCACCGTGGCGTTTGTCGTAAAAGTGGACAGTTCTTGCCATAGTGTCCATAGTTGAAACACTGTGAGCACAAGATCTCGTTCATGCCAGGCTGACAGTGTCGGTCCAAATGAAATGATCTGCATTTCGAACAGACACTCATATTGAGATTTTTGGGCCGTTGTCCACTTCCCAGTTGTTGTTGGTTCTGCAAGGGTTCTTGTTGGATCTGCGCAGGTACACTATTGTTCCCCACTGAAGACGCGAGACGTTTCCTATCCTCTCTCTGGATCGCCGCCTTCAACACTTTGTCGAACGTGAAATCGTCTGACAGGACCTCAGGACAGACATCACTGCGCAACGCTTGGTAGAATAGTAGAGTGCGCGTTAGGTCGTCTTGTTTGACAGGGATCTCTCGTTCAGACTGCTGAAAACGTGCCGCAAATTGGATGACTGGCTCGCGGTCGCGTTGTTTGATCTTCTGGTGCTGTAGTACAATTTGAACGACTGTCCGGTTGTCTGGATAGAACCGAGTCAGTTCGGCCGTTAATTGTTCGAAGTCCTGTTGAACATTGACAGTGAAAGACAGGAAGAGCTTTGATGCTTCTCCAGTCAACGAAGCGATGAGATACCGGAGACGCAACTCGCCTGGATAGTCTTGAGTACACATATTGTATTCACCTAACCAGTGTAAGAACACGTC
>JAAEMK010000204.1 GCA_024225635.1 Desulfobacteraceae bacterium
GTAGAATCGAGATGACCGTCAAGTGTGTTCAGGACGGAAAACCTGTCGGGGACTTCCACATCGACGCCATGGTGGCCACCGACGTCATCCGGCTCTTCGATACTTACGCAATTGCCGGCAGTAAAATGAAAGAGAAGCTTTCCGTCCCCTGTGTGGATCTCACTGACGAGGACGAACCCTATGCTAGCACCAGCAGTCTGCCGTCACACAAGAGCGTCAGCAAAGGCTACACCAACCCTCCTCCTCACAAGCGCAATCTCAAGTTCATCTCTAAACTCTACACCTTGGATCATAGGAACTATGATGCCATCCGCGCTTGGTCGGAGGAGGCAGAGTGTGACGGGGGAATCATCCTCCAGAGTGTCAAGGATGGCAAGCCCCGCGTCACAAATGTTGACGCCGCCACTAGAGGAATGATAAGGGTCGGCAATTGGGATCATCTTGAAGACTCCGTGGCCCTTGAGGCGCACCATGTCGCCCTTGCTAAGATCAGGAAGAACCATCCTGAGCGGATTTGCCGGACTTGCGACTACCTCCTGGTCCATGAGTGCCCAGATGTTAATGGTTCCTACCACTCCGAGAGGCACTGTGAGGAGTGCTGCCTGTGGATGCAGCTGGAAAATTCCCAGGATCTCTGCGGCAACAAGGACTGCGGCCGCCCACTCCACGGACACAGGTGTAAGGATCCCATTCATGTCTACCTTGACTGTGACGGTGAGGACTCCAGCCACGGAGGCAAGCACTGCCAGGACTGCTGCGCCTATAACCACTGAACTCTATGTGATTTATGTATCGCGACCTCTCTCCCCCGGGATTGTGTCCGTCTAATGCGGAGGGAACATTCAATGGATCCCAAAGCAGATATTTGAAATCGTACTTATTATTGTAACAAATTCTCAATGCCGCCAAGGATTCATTTGGTCCGTACAATGGCTGCTTAAACTTAATGTCCTGAGAATAGAAATGATCACACCTCAGTAATCTGTATAAGTTCAAAGCGAACTCACCTGCAAGGCAACTGTTCCACTTTGAAACCGTGAGATGTCTCCAATTCTAAGTTTTATTCTCAAGAAATCAACTACTTTCAGAGTAAATGCTTGGTCCGTTTAGACAAGCTCATTTTTAAACCAAAGCAACTTGATCACTGAGCCCAAAGCTGTCCCGAAGCCCCGACTTGAGACTGGTCCACATCGCAGACAGGTACTTTCCTGATCTCTTGATCGTCATGTTGATGGTCTAATCATGCCTCTTTACAGGTGCCCATTGCCCTGTACAAAGCCCACTTCCTCCACGTCTCCCACAAAGTCGGCGCTCTCCGCAACAGCCGAGGTAAATGTTGTAAACCTCAAGGCTTTCTCTTTTATCAACTTGACATTCCTTAAAGGTTGCCAGTGCAGCATCCTTCTCGATACTTGTTGTATCATCCATTGACTCATCAAAGACTGAATTTTCAACTGTTCAGGTATTAATAATCATTGTATTTATGTGTATAAATTTTGACTATTTATTCCTTTATCAGAACTTCACTTCAATAAATGATGTACGACAGAAGATTACTTCATTGTTGAGCTCCCCGTCGATCGCTCACGGTGTCAGTCTCTTTGGATGATTTGGTTGCAAGTCTAGAGCAACAAGCCATTGTCGAGCAAGGGTCTCCGTCTATCTAGACTGCGACATTCTGAACACGGGAATCACCCTGATCCTGATCAACGCCATCAAGGAAGCCGCCCTCAACACCAGCGCCTTCCTCTTCATTCACAACCACCACAATTGATCTCTTCATCAACTGGAGAGCACAAGGTTCACACAGCGATTCAGAAGATTCACAAGAAGCTGATCGCTCACAAGAAGACGAAGAGCATTCTCTCGTCCCTCCGCAACATCCCGTCATGGCACATGACGAGGAGCAAAGACAAGAACCCAGAGAACTTACTCCGCAAGAAGTTCAAGCACGAGAGCTACTCACAACGTGGAGGTCTCATCACGAGAAACAGATCCAGCAAAGCAAAGCTCCTTGCATCCTCAAAGGCAGCCTCACAAGAGCCAAAAGATTCTATGAGGACTGTTATCGTCTTGCCCAAGAAGCCATTGAAGAACTTGATACCGAAGAAGCTAAGGCTGCGGCCAGAGTTCAGCTCAGCGAGTTTGAAATCATTCAACTCGAATGGCAAGATGAGAAAGACCATCACATACGTGTGTTGGAGAACCCCGCACTTCAGGTGAATAACGCACAAATGACTCAAGCCTCCAAAGATGCCAAGTATGAAATCTTGCACATCAAGGCGAAAACAAGAGCAGAAGATGCGATCGCCCAGCTGGTTCTCATCCAGCGAAATTTAGGTCAATCCATCACTCACAGGGCCCTGGAGATCGTCAAGACCCAGGCGGCCAGCGCAGAGGACGAGATCGAGACCACACTATGGAATGAGTATGAAGAGATGATAGATCTCAAACCCGAGTCGAGAGCAGCTCTCACGGGTGAATATACCGCACACAAGAAGGCTCTCAAAGAAGCCTCTGCCGGCCTCCTGGCCGCAAGTCTTGCACTTATCCCGGCCTCGCCTGTGACTTCTACACCAAACAACTCAGTTCTGGGCTCCGGCGGCACAGAATCCAATGTATCCTCCTCCGAAGGAGTATCCCGGAATCCTCACAGCTACCAAAAGGAAAAACTCCCAATCTTCACCGGAGAGCTCAGAACATACCCAAGGTGGAGTCGCCAATGGAAGGATGCGCAAAAGTATTTTGGCGAGGATCAGTTTTTCCTGATGCTCCAGCACTCAACACCTGACTGGCTCGATGTACTCTCTAACAGTTCCCTCACCGAAGTATGGGAGCAGCTTGACGCACGCTTCGCCTCAACAAGAGTGGTATCCGAGGCGGCCCTCAAGGACTATGTCGCCTTCATTCCCACCAAGAAGTCGAAGAACGAGCGCTTGATAGAAATCTCCGAGCATGTATCCAAGACGTATCGGGACCTCCAGAGCGTCGGGAAGGAGAAGGAGATGGATCAGGTGGAACATTTAATTCTGAAAGTCCTCAACTGGCTGGACCAGTATCACAAGGACGAGTTGGGGGATCTACTGATGAAGGATGAAAAGGCCTTGCCGGCCCAGAGAGTCGGCGCCTTCAAGCTCACCTTCAACTACCTCAAGACCACCA
>JAAEMK010000205.1 GCA_024225635.1 Desulfobacteraceae bacterium
CCCGACAAACAGGGCGTCGGTTTCCTTTCTCACCTGCTTGGCCGAGGTACCCGAGGAAACCAGGGAATGGAACCCGGAGATGGCTCCGCAGGCAATGGTGATGAACAGGAACGGCCACATGGGCGGAGCCTTGGCCGGAGCCACCTGGATGGCCGGGGCAACGATCTCAAGATTGCCGGTAAAGGCCGAGGCCAGCACCCCCGATATCAGCAGGGCCATGGCGATGACCAGCTGGTGGGAGTTGATGAAATCCCTCGGCTGGAGCAGGGTTGTCACAGGCAGGGTGGAGGCGATGAAGGCGTAGATCAAAAGAAGGATCGTCCATACGCCCGTGGCCGGAATACCGGCAACGTCAGGCATCTTGATGGGAACGTAAGCGCCGATGGCAACGGTGAGATACATGACCCCCACGGCAATGATGGACCAGAGAACAATATTCTTTCCTTTTTTGTAGATGAGATAACCAAGATAAATGGCGATGGGAATCTCAAACCATACGGGAATGACCGAGGCGGGATACATGGCGAACACAACGGCGATAACCAGGCCGAATATGGCGATCACGATCCAGAGTTCAAGGAATACCAGGAGAAAAAAGAGAAACCGGGTGCGGTTGTTTACATACTTGGAGGTGTAGTCGGCAATGGACTTGCCCTGGTTGCGCATGGAGATGACAAGGGCGCCGAAATCGTGGACCGCGCCCATGAAGATGCTGCCCACAAATACCCAGATCAGGGCCGGAACCCAGCCCCAGATGATGGCCACCGCCGGTCCCACAATGGGTCCTGTTCCCGCGATGGAGGTAAAGTGGTGACCGAAGATCACCTCTTTATTGGTGGGAACGTAATCGACCCCGTCTTCCAGCACCACCGACGGCGTGGAAGCCGCCGCCGACAGTTTGAAAATCTTCTCCCCTATGAACTTGCCGTAGAGGTTGTACATCAACAGATAACCGGCAAAAGACGCCACCATGATCAACAATGCATTCATTAACAAATCCTCCCTCTGTATCCGCGGCTCTATGGCTGCGCATGATATACGGGTTATTGGAAAAGAGTAACATATTGCTCGTCAATTCTAATAACCCCCGGGGATTGAGGATGTCAAGGAATAATCCTGGAAGGCGTCTGCCGGTTAACGGCTGTATATTTAGTAGGGCGTGAGGCTCTCCACCCCGGTTTCGGTGACGACGATGGTCTGCTCGAACTGGGCCGACAGGGAACCGTCATTGGTAACGGCGGTCCAGTTGTCGTCAAGGATGTGGAGATCCCTTGCGCCAAGGTTGATCATGGGTTCGATGGTGAAAACCATGCCCGGTACAAGCTCGATTCCCTTGTTCTTCCGGCCGAAGTGAAGCACCTGGGGCTGCTCGTGGAAATCAATGCCCACGCCGTGGCCCACAAACTCCCTGACAACGGAACACCCTTGGGACTCGGCATAGGTCTGGATGGCATGGCCGATATCACCAAGATGGGAGCCGGGACGCACCGTATCGATGGAGCGCCGGAGGCATTCCAGGGCGACATTCACGATCTTCTGGCCGTCCGCAGTGGGTTTGCCCACAAAAAAGGTCTTGTTGGCATCGGCATAATAGCCGTCAAGGATGGGGGTGATATCCACATTGACAATGTCACCGTCCTTGAGCACCCGGTCTCCGGGGATGCCGTGGCAGATCACCTCGTTGACCGACACGCACACGCTCTTTGGAAAGCCCCGGTAGTTCAAGGGGGCGGCAATGGCCCCGGCCTTGCGGGTCTCCTCCTCGATGAGGGTGTTGATGTCGTCCGTGGTGATGCCCGGCCGGATCATGGCCTCCACCTTGTCCATCATGGAGAGAAGCAGCTGCCCTGACTTGCGGATGCCCTCGATCTGGTGGGGCTCCTTGAGGATGATGTCGTACTGGTTCTTGTAGGCTTCCTTAAGGCTCGTCACCTTGGGCGCCTGGTTCATGCAGCAGTTCTTATACTTTTTTCCGCTTCCGCAGGGACAGGCACTGTTCCTGCCGACCTTCTTGCTTTTACCTTGGGTTCTCATAGAGATCAAACTCCCTGCACGCTGCCCCATAGGGAATGGGGGTAGGCATGCTCGATTTTTATATCCAGGATATCTCCCGGATGGATATCTTCCCCATGGAAATGGACTATTTTTGCTGATTCAGTTCTACCGGTCATCTGGGGAAGATTGCTCTGGCTCGCATTAGAACTGTGTCTTTTTTTCTGGCTTTTGCCTTCCACAAGCACCCGCTCGCACCGGCCCACAAGGGCCTGGTTTTTCTGTTCCGTCATTTTTTCCTGGAACTCGAGGAGCTCGTTGAGCCGCGCCATCTTCTCGGCCTCGTCAACAGCGTCGGAAAATTTGGCGGCCGGGGCCTGGGGCCGATCTGAATAGGCAAAGGCGAAGATCCCGTCAAACTCGACCGCCTTGACAAGATCCATGGTCTGTTCGAAATCCTCCCGGGTCTCCGAGGGAAATCCGACGATCATATCGGATGAAAGCCCAATGCCGGGGCACTCCTTCTTGAGCTTTTCTATTCTCTCAAGATAGTCCTTGCTTGTGTATCCCCTGTTCATCTTTTTCAATACCCTGTCCGATCCCGATTGTACAGGAAGATGGAGATGGTTGCACACCTTGTCAAGGTCGCGGATGGCATGGATCAGCTCGTCGGAAAGATCCTTGGGATGGGAGGTGGCGAAACGAATCCGCTCAAGGGCGGGGATCTCGGAAATCTTTGCAAGCAGCTCGGGAAACGAGCAGATGCCCTCTTTTATTCCATAGGAGTTGACGTTCTGACCAAGCAGGGTCACCTCTTTGAGACCGGAATCGGCAAGGATGGAGATCTCCTCCACAATGCTCTCGGGGGTGCGGCTGCGCTCCCGGCCCCTTACATAGGGTACCACGCAGTAGGTGCAGAAGTTGTCGCAGCCCTGCATGATGGTTACAAACCGTGACACCTTGTCGTTGTCAAGGCAGTCAAAATCAGGCATGGACTCGTAGATGGCGGTGGCGTCGTCGGTGTCGGCAATCCGGTTCCTTCCTGCCTGGACGGCCCGGATGTGCCCCGCAAGGCGTGAAAAGGCCTGGGTGCCGAGCACGATGTCAAGGTGGGGAATGCGCTTAAAAGCTTTCTCACCCTCCTGCTGGGCCACACAGCCTGCCATGATGGTGACAAGATGGGGTTTTGCCTTTTTTATCGATGGAATCCGCCCAAGAAAGCTGAAAGCCTTTTCCTGGGCCTTCTCCCGGATGGAACAGGTGTTGCAAATTACGATGTCGGCCCTGTCCAGGGAGTCGGTCTTTTCATACCCGAGGCCGTGCAGTATGGAAAAAAACTTTTCCGAGTCATAGGTGTTCATCTGACACCCGATGGTGTAGATGTATGCGTATCCCTTAAACTTCATTGATCATGATATCCTTTTTCAAATCCTCCATCACGGCAAATGCCTCAGGAGAACAGCCCGGAGCAATGGCAAGGCGAACAAGGCCATCTTTTGAGTCCAGGGTGGTAATCACGGCAAGGTTGTCATGGGCCTCAAAGATAAATTTCAAGAACCCTATCCTGCTTTTCTCCACCCTGTACAACTTATGAACTGTCTGCATCCAAACCCCTTATTGGTTGATAAAATCCAAACTTGCTTTATATCACTTTCCCGGGACACTCTTCAACACAAAACTTGGATATTTTACCAACAGGGGGGTGACCATGGACAGACCTTGCCCGCTCCTCAGGACATCAAGGATATCGTTGATCAGAAACCTTACAGCCCTGAAATTCCGATGGAAAGCACCATGGCCACACCCACCCACAGGGTTGTCTTCATGGCGTTCAGGCAGGTCCTGACCCCGTTGTTTGCCAAGAGAGGCAGGGGATTGTCGAAACAGCCGGTTGAATCCTCCGGGGTTACCATGAACATAAAGATATCGAAAAAACCGTGATTGCGTGCTGTCATTGCCGGTACCTCCATTTTTGTGTGCAACTCATTTTAATAAAATCTATCGTTTACCGTACTTACTTCTTGATTTTATAGTTCAGGGAGAGTAACGAGTAAAATTAAACTAACTAAGCCTATTGATTAAGGACAGCTAATGTTACCAGATTTTAACCGGCTCAAGGTCTTTTACCACGTCTTTTCCAACCAGAGCATCGTGGCGGCGGCGGCAGAGCTCAACATCACCCAGTCAGCCATCAGCCAGAGCCTTCACAAGCTGGAGGCCGAGATCGACACCCCCCTGTTCACAAGGCTTCATAAACGGCTGGTGCCGACATTGGCCGGCACCCGGCTCTTTGCCATTGTAGAGCCCTTTGTGAAAGAGCTTACGGCGGGCATCCCTGCCATCAAGCGGGCCAGGGAGGAACCCCACGGCCTGCTTCGCATCGGCGCCCCCGTGGAATTCGGCAAGCAGTATTTTCCGTCGATTTTCGCCCAGTTCAGGGAACGCTATCCCGAGGTGGTCTTTTCCCTGAAGCTGGGCTCCCCCGACGTGCTGCTCTCCCTCACGGGAGAAGGAGAGCTGGACTTCGCCTTTGTGGACGTGTTCCTGACCCAGGAGAAATTCAGGGAGGACCTGGGCATCTACAGCATGGAACCCCTGATCGACGAGGAGGTGATCCTGGCCTGCTCCAGGGAATACCATGAAAAAAAAATCCGCGGCGACCACTCCTTCGACAACCTGAGATCCAGGGAGTTCATCTCCTGCCAGACCCATGGCCTGGACCTGAAGAAATGGTTCAAGCACCACTTCCAGCGCTCGGAAAAGAACCTGAACATCATCCTCTCCGTGGGAAACCACCATGCATTGATCCAGGGAGTGAAGAGCAGCATGGGACTCGGGGTTGTGGCCTCCCACCTGGTGTGGGACGAGATTCAGGCAGGCCGGATCGTTCCAGTCACCACCGAAAAAAACGAGGTGATCAACCGGATCTCCCTGGTTCAGCTCCAGGAAAAGGTGCCGAACCTCACGGAAAAGAGCTTTCTGGCCTTTTTCAAAAACCGGCTCGCCAACACCGAGATCCTCAAGCACTTTTCATACACCACCCGGAAGAACAAGGCGGAATAATATGACATTTTCCTAGACAGCGCCCGGTCGAACAATTTGACAATTCCAGACAGCACCTATATGTTTATAATTTTTTTTCGAATGGACCGATATGGAAACAGAGTGGAAAGAAAAAAAGGCTGATCCGACCGCCGTTGAGACGCTGACCCGGACCCTGGGATGCCATCCCGTGGTTGCTACCCTTCTTGCAAACAGGGGCATCGACACCCCGGAAGAGGCAAGAACCTTTCTCGACCCGTCCCTTGAAAGCCTGGCCAAACCCTATACCCTCAAAGACATGGACAAGGCCGTTGCACGAATCGTCTCCGCCGTGGAAAACCGGGAAAAGATCCTCATCTTCGGAGATTTTGATGCGGACGGCGTCACCTCCACCGCAATCCTAAACGACTTTTTCACCCATGTGAACGCGGAACTCACCTGGTACATCCCCCACAGGACAAAGGAGGGGTACGGCCTGAAACCCGAGCACATCGCCATGGCCGCCGAGCAGTACGTGGACCTGATCATCACCGTGGACTGCGGCTCAGACAGCTTTGAGGCCATTGAAGCGGCCAGGCTCGAGGATATGGACGTCATCGTCACCGACCACCACGAAACACCCGATCCCCCTCCCCCCGCCCTTGCCCTGGTCAACCCCAAGCAGAAGGCCTGCCGGTCGGGACTTGACCACCTTGCCGGGGTCGGGGTCGCCTTCTACCTGGTCATCGCCCTTAGGATGGCCATGCGGGAAAAAGGCGTGTGGCAGGAAATAAAAGAGCCCAACCTCCTCAAGAGCTGCGACCTTGTCGCCCTCGGGACCATCGCGGACATGGTTCCCCTGGTCGCCGAGAACCGGACCCTCTCCAGGGCCGGCATCGACGTGATGCGCCGGGGAAAACGCCCCGGGCTCAAGGCCCTCTTTGACGTCTCAAGGGTCGATACCGGGGTGCTTGATTCCGATGATATCGCCTTCAGGGTCGCCCCCCGGATCAATGCCGCGGGCAGGATGTCCCACGCCCGGATCTGCATCGACCTGCTCTGCTCTTCGGACAGGAACGGCGCGGAACAGAAGGCGGCGCTCCTGGACCAGCTCAACAAGAAACGCCAGCAGACCGAGCAGAGCATTGTTGCCGATATGGAACAAAGGATCGCACGCCATCCCGAGCTTGCCCAGGGAAGCACTCTGGTGATGTCGGACCCCTCCTGGAATCCCGGCGTCCTCGGCATTGCCGCCTCCAAGGCCGCCAGGAAATACGCCTGCCCCGTGGTGCTCATCTCCACGACCCAATCCCCGGCAACCGGGTCGTGCAGGAGCATCAACAGCATCAACATCCATAAGGCCCTTGGCCAATGCAGCGAGGTTCTCCAACGGTTTGGCGGCCATGCCATGGCGGCCGGCCTCACCATCAGGGAAAAGGACATCAAGAATTTTTCAGCCATGTTCGAATCCGAGATAAGCGCCATGATCAACGGAAAGGATATCAAAAAGACCCTGGACCTGGACTGCGCCCTTCCCATCGACACCATCACAAAGGAGCTGGTGGAACAGGTGGACCGGCTGAGGCCCTTTGGCACCGGCAACCCCGAACCCCTCTTCTACTGTAAAGACGTCACCGTGATTCGCTCGGCCATCATCGGGACCCGCCACAGAAAAATGGTGCTGGCAAAGACCGCAGACATTACGGGCCCCACCATGGAAGCCCTTCACTTCAACATCGATAATCCCGACGACCTGCCAAGCCACTTTTCCAAAATTGCCTTTCGAATTCGAATGAACAGATTCAACAGGGAGGTATCTCCCCAGATTATTATCGAGGAAGCATGATTTTTATCTTGAAACCCAATGGATTTTCAGCTTATAAATAACGGATAAATTGTAGTGAGCTTTAATAAAACGCACCAACAACGTAGAGGTATAAGGACAGTCCATGGCCAAGTCATTCAGTGTAGGAAACCGAGAATCAAAATTGCTTTCGAAAATTGAATCCTCAAAGACACGGGAAAGAATCCGTGCCATCAGCGCCGTAAGGGACAATGTCGAATCCTTCAGCAACAAGGTATCCATGAAGCTTGTGGAGACGGGTCTCATCGAAACGGTCAGCAAAAACTCCATCCAGGAGCAAATCAACAAATGCCTTGATACCCTTTGCAAGTCAGAAGACTTTGACATCGACTTCAAGATCGCTCCTTTCAGGACCCTGGTATCCAGCCCCAACGTGGTCAGCATCTATCTTACCGCCTATGTCGTTGAAACCCTCATCAACCACAAGGATGTCATCGACATCTTTGGCAGTGACGAAGACATCTACCATTGCATTCAGAAAGAGACAGCCCAGCTCATGGCCGGAGCCCGTTAACCCCTGTCCCCGGGATTGATTTCGGGATGGTATGTTCAACCGGGAAAAACATCTCCTTAGTTGAAGACACCATCCCGGCCACACCCCCGTTCCAAACAGCGGGCGACCGGCATCCCGCCCGGGCATTAAGTTACCCCCTTTTCATCCTCCCCCTGCGATTCAATGAAATCCTCCTTTGCCGTGTCATCCACAGCGCCGTCCCCGGGGCATCGCAACCTTTTTTCGCATAGAACAGGAACATCTTTTTGACAACAGCGAGCGATCCCTCCGCAACCCCCGTCGCAGATAACGCCGAGGGGCACGCCGGGCCTTGCGAAGCACCGATTTAACGCCCCCGTGATATTTTACTATTTACTGCTTGACTTATGAAAATAATGATATACAATAACATTACGAAAATACAGAAAAAAAGTGAGGTCCAATTTCTGATCCTTGTCAATTCGCTAAAGCACATTCAACCGGACACAAATTCAACGTTAGGAATTTAATGTTAAAGATTTTTTTATATCGTTATTTCAGGAGGTATCATGAGCGATTTCTTAAAAAATCTGAGAAGTACCCATAGGGGTTCCCAGGCCCAACGCGGTTCCCAACCGAGACCTTCGGGACCCACCCGGAAAGAAATTGGAGAACGCTACTATTCAGGAAATGAGCGAAGAACGGTGGTTGACAGACGGGCCCCCCTGCGCCCCCAGCAGCCCCAGCGGCAGTACAAGGAATCTGATACGATGCTGGAATCGCTGCCCATGATCAAGGAAAACCTTGCAACAGTGGCGACAAGCCTTGAACGGATGGCTGAAAGCCAGGAAAACCTGGCCAAGGTAAAGGCCGAGCAGCACCAGGCCATGGGCACCTTTTTCGAGAACCTGAACCAGGTTCTCATGGAAAAGATCGTCCCTTCCCTGGACGCGGCAAGCGCGGCCCCAAGGCCCGTCAGAAAAGGCACCACCAGCTACGCATCCGGCACCCACCACACCAAGGACGAGGTGATCGCCATCATCCGGTCCATGCGGGAGGAGAGGGCAACCTATGCGGAAATTGCCGAAGCCCTGACGGCAAAGGGCATACCCACGTTCTCCGGAAGGGGAGACTGGCATGCCCAGACCATACACAGGCTCTGCAAATAGCTACTGCCTCTTAAAGCCCGCACCGATGATTTCAAAGGCAGTCTCAAGGGTCTGCCTTACAAAATCCTTTTCATTGTTGAGCTGGCGTTTGCTGTCCACCCAGAGCACCACCCCTGAATAGGTTGCCCAGAGGATGTCGGCAAGGGCCACCGGATGCCTGTCGATGAAAACTCCCTGGTCTATTCCCTCCTGGACAATGGAGGTTATTGCGCCCAAAGCGTCGGAGGAGGTCTGCTTGATCTGCTGAAGCACCTCGCCGGACAGGTTTTTCAAGGTTTCCCCGGACTGGAGATGAAATAGATTAATAAGCACCATTGCGTCAAACTCGTACACATTGATAAATGCGTCCCTCAGGGCATCGAGTTTTTCTTCGGGGCTCATATCCGTTTTATCGACATACTCCTTTATCTGCGAAGTCAGATACTTCAGGATGTCGATGGACAGGGAGGTGTGGAGTTCCTCCTTGTTCTTGAAGTAAAGATAAAGGGTGCCGGGGCTCAATTCCGCTTCCCCTGCAATCTCCTCCATGGTTGCCCGGTTGAACCCTTTGGCTGAAAACACAAGTTTTGCCGCCTGCATGATCTGTCTGCGCCGCTGCTCTTTCTCTCTTATTTTGCGCTCCTGAATTCCCATGTCTTTCCTCATCAGAGTTTGAATACGATTTATTCTGTATCAATCGATTTATTGCATACTAGGACGGCTGAAAAATCGCAAGCAAAACTTTAAAAAAGTTTCATTTAAAAAAAATAAAGCCCGGCTCCACGGGGATGTGGACCGGGCTTGAAAGCCATGTAAAATCAGCGTTACACGTTTTAGAAGGTCTTGATATTCCAAATATCCCGGGCATACTCCCGGATCGCTCTGTCACTTGAGAAATAACCGATCCGTGCGGTGTTGAGAAGGGATTTTTTTGCCCATTCCCGCCCCTGTTGATAGTTGATCCCCACCCGCTTCTGGGCCTCGACATAGGAGTAGAAATCCGCCATGTTGAAATAGTAATCTCCCTGGTGGACAACGGCGCTATAGAGGCGGCCGAAGAGGCCGGGCTCCTTTTTGCAGAAGAGGTCTGATTTAACGGCGTTCATCACCCGGGCAAGCCCCGGGTTGTTATCGATATAATCCCAGGGATTGTAGTGGTTTCTCATGTCATCCACCTCCTCCACGGTGAGCCCGAAAATGTAGATATTCTCCTCCCCCACCCTGTCGGCTATTTCGATGTTCGCACCGTCAAGCGTTCCTATGGTAAGAGCGCCGTTCAGGGCGAACTTCATGTTTCCCGTTCCCGATGCCTCCATACCGGCGCAGGAGATCTGTTCGCTCACGTCCGCCGCGGGAATGATCGCCTCGGCCAGGGTCACCCTGTAGTCGGGTATGAACACGACCCGAAGCCACGGGTTCACGTCAGGATCGCTGTTTACCACGTCGGCAATGCCGTGGATCAACCGGATGATCAACTTGGCATTGACATACCCGGGAGCGGCCTTACCGGCGAAAATAAAGGTCCTTGGGGAAGCCGGCGTCCTGTTTTCCTCTTTTATCTCAAAATAGGCGTGGACGATGTTCATAAGGTTGAGCAGCTGCCGCTTGTACTCGTGTATCCGTTTGGCATGGATGTCAAAGATGGAATCCGGGTCCACATCCACATAGGTGGTCTTTTTGATGATCCCTGCCAGGCGGCGCTTGTTTGCCCGCTTTACTTGGGAGAACCGGTCCAGGAACCCGCTGTCCCGGGCCAGGGGCTCAAGCCCCTTGAGCTGTTCAAGGTCTTTGATCCAGCCGTCTCCAATGGCCTCCGTAACAAGCCCGGCAAGACCGGGATTTGCCGCAAGCAGCCACCTTCTCGGGGTGACGCCGTTTGTCTTGTTGTTGAACCGCTGGGGCCAGAGCCGGTTAAATTCGGGAACAAGCCGGGTCTTAACAAGCTCGGAATGGATGGCTGCGACCCCGTTCACCGAATGACTTCCGACGATGGCAAGGTTGGCCATCCGGACCAGTTTCTCGTCCCCCTCCCTGATAATGGACAGGGCCGCCACCATGGCGTGATTATCGGGATAGCGCCTCTCCACCAGAGCCACAAAACGCCGGTTGATTTCATAGATGATCTGGAGATGCCTGGGGACAACCCGCTCCACAATGGAAACCGGCCAGGTTTCAAGGGCTTCGGGAAGAAGCGTATGGTTGGTGTAGCCAAGTGTGCTGGTGGTGATTTCCCAGGCACGATCCCACCCGATCCCATGGCCGTCCACAAAGACCCGCATCAGTTCGGCCACCGTCAAAGCGGGATGGGTATCGTTCAGCTGGATGGCCACCTTGTCTGAAAATTGGTCAAACCCCTTGTGATGCTTGAGATAGAGCCGGATGATGTCGTGGACGGAGCAGGCCACCAGAAAATACTCCTGGACAAGCCTTAGTTCCCTGCCGGCCTCCTGGGAATCCGAGGGATAGAGGATCTTGGAAATGGATTCAAACTGTATCTTCTCCTCCACCGCCCTGAAATAATCGCCCTCGTTAAAAACCTGCATGTCAAAGCGCTCACCGGCCCAGGCGGAAAAGAGCCGCAGCCGGTTGACGGTCCTGCCGCCGTAGCCCGCCACCGGAATGTCGTGGGCCCTTCCGATGATGAGCTTCCAGTCGATCCACATGGGATTGTACTCGCCGTCCCTGTCCTCCGAACTCTCGATCTTGCCGTAAACCGGCACCATGCACTTCTCACCCGACCGGGCCAGAAGCCAGGGTGAGGACCTGTTCGGCCAGAAATCAGGATTTTCCCGCTGCGCCCCCCCCATGATGCTCTGCTTGAAAAGCCCGTAGTCGTAATTGATGCCGTAGCCGAACCCCGGCATATCAAGGGTTGCCAGAGAATCGAGGAAACATGCGGCAAGACGCCCCAAGCCCCCGTTGCCAAGGGCGGGATCGGGTTCCTGTTCCATAAGTTCGTCAAGATCGATGCCCATGTTTTTGAGGATCTCCCGGCACTGTTCCCGGATTCCCAGGTTGATGAGATTGTTGGACAGAAGCCTTCCCGGAAGAAATTCAATGGAGAGGTAGTGCATTCTCTTGGCATCGCTCTTTTCGTACCGTTTTTCCGTGTCCATGGCAATATCGATGAGCAGCATCCGGACGGCCGAGGAGACGGCATTGAACAGATCCCGCCTGGTGGCGTCCTCAAACCGCTTGCCAAGCACATAACGGACAAACCGGTGTATGGACTCTTCAAACCCTGAAAGCGCTATTTGGTCCATGGTTCTCTCCTGCTTTGAGAAAAAGTAAAGAGAAACGAATTATTGCTTCCCGCATATGGGCGGAAGCCGTTTTTTATTAGAACAGACAGCGGGTATCAATTGGAGCGCGAAGATCTTTACGAGGGATAACACTCCTCAATAAGCTCATTCCGGTATCTTGAGACAAAGAGATCAACCCCGTGACGCCAGCCGGTCATGCGATTTATCTCGCCACGTTTGAGTCTTGCGTTGTCAAGGATCGAATTGCCCGGCCTGGTCGCGGGGGTGGGATATTCAGCTGTGGTGCAGGGGGCGATGCTATGCTTGACATCCATTCTTTTCAGGAAATAGGAGGCAAGCTCGTACCAGGAGCAGTACCCCTCCGAGGTGGCATGATAGATACCCCGGCCCTTTACCATCACAAGCTTTTCAAGCTGCAGGGCCAGTCTCAGGGTCCAGGTGGGGGAACCGAACTGGTCGTTCACCACCCGGATGGTCCGGTCGGGGTCCCCAAGGGCCAGCCTCAGCATGGTCTTGAGAAAATTGTTGCCCTGGGCGCCGTAGAGCCAGGCCGTGCGAACGATCATGTATTTTTCGGCGTTCCGGGCCACAAGCTGCTCCCCCTCGAGCTTGGTTCTGCCGTACACCCCCAGGGGAGAGGTGGCGCTGGTTTCGGCATAGCTCAAAGGAAGTTCCTTTTTGCCGTCAAACACATAGTCGGTGGAGATGTGAACCATGGGGGCGCCAATGGCCGAACAGGCACGGGCGACATGACCGGCGCCCAGGGCGTTGATTTCCCTGGCGCGCCCGGCATCGGCTTCGCTTTTATCCACATTGGTGTAGGCGGCACAGTTGATCACCACATCCGGGGATGCGGTTGTGATCATTTCTTCAACCAGCTCCGGGTTGGTGATATCAAGGTCAAGGGAGCCAAAGGCTTGAACCTTATTGTTCTTCTGGAAAACCCGTCGGCAATCCCTGCCAAGCTGCCCGTTTCCGCCACAAATCATGATCCGCATAATTTCTTTCCCAACCTCATTCGTTACGTTATTGAGACACAGTTTAGACTCTTTTCTCCAACCGCACAAGAGTTTTGTACCGGTTTTAATTGACCTGCCCGGGTTTTATAGTATACTCGTCAAAAACGAGGAGGCCGCCATGGCAAGACCGATCTATTGGGCCGACAGCTACGTGAATAAACTGTGCAGTGCTAAGGACGCCATCGCAATTATACGCCCCGGCCAGAGGATTTATATCAGTTCCTCCTGCGGTGAACCCCAGCACCTGGTCAAGGAGCTTTCAAGGCTCTCCACCAGGTTTACCGACCTTGAAATCGTGAGGATGCTCTCCCTGGAAAGCGCCCCCATCACCCTTATAGCAAACCGGTCCCACTCCCAGCAGTTCAACATCCGTTCCTTCTACCTGGGATCTGCAAAACCGAAACGCATCAGCAAAGACGCAAGATATATCACCCCAATCAACCTCTCCCAGGTCCCGAAGCTGTTCAAGACAAAACGGCTGCCCATCAATGCGGCCCTGATACAGGTATCGCCCCCGGACGATTTCGGCTGGATGAGTCTCGGCATCTCCGTGGATATCAGCAAGGCCGCTGCCGAATCGGCGGACATTGTCATCGCCCAGGTCAACCCCCGCATGCCAAGGGTGCTGGGCCAGAGCTTCATCCATGTCAACGACGTGGACCATATCGTGGAGCATGAGGAGGAGCTCCTCTCCATCCAGGAGCCCCCGGAACTTGAATCGGCCAACACCATTGCCCGCCACATATCCAGGGTCATCGATGACGGTTCCACCCTCCAGACCAGCCTCGGGGCCACCAACCAGGCCACCCTGCTCTGCCTTGCGGAAAAAAACGACCTCGGCATCCACACCCAGTACCTGACCGACGGCATCATGCGCCTCGTCTCCATGGGGGCGGTGACCAACCGGGCAAAGGGATTCAACGACGGCAAGCTGGTGGCAAGCTCGGCCGTGGGGACCACCAATTTTTACGAATTCCTGGATGACAACCCGGCCATCGAGTTTCACCCCTCGGACTATGTCAACGATCCCAGGATCATCTCACGGCACAACTCCATGGTCTCCATGAACACGGCCATGGCCATTGATCTCACCGGCCAGGTCTCCGCGGATGCCCTGCCCTACAACAACTTCACCGGGGTCAACGGCATGCTGGACTTTATCCGGGGCACGGCCATGTCCCCCAACGGCAAGTCCATCCTCATGCTCACCGCCACGGCCGACCACGGCAGGAGAAGCAGGATCGTGCCCTTTCTCGAAGAATCCGCCGTTGTGGTACCCAGGGGGGACGTCCAGTATATAGCCACCGAATACGGCATCGTCAACCTGTTCGGCAAGAGCATCCAGGAGCGGGCCATGGCCCTCATCAGCATCGCCCATCCCAACTTCCGGGACCACCTCTTTGCCATGGCCCAGGAGCTGGACTTCCTGGACATCAGCCGGAAACTCAAGGAATCGATCCGGAGCGTATACCCCCTGAAACTCGAAGAGCTTGTCAGGATTGACGGTACCCCCGTGACCCTGAGACCTGCCAAACCGGTTGACGAACGCAGGATACAGGAATACTACTACACCATGAACCGGCAGGATGTGATCTCCCGGTTTTTCCATGAAAAGACAAGCTTTGTCCACGACCAGATCGGCGGAACCGTTCAGATCGATTACATCAACGATCTAACCATCGTTGCCGTTGTCGGTGAGGTGGGGTTTGGAAAGATCATCGGCGTTGGCGAGTACCTGCGCAACCCCGTGGTGAACATGGCTGAGATCGCTTTTTCCGTATCCCAGGAATGGCAGGGAAAGGGCATTGCCAAACTTTTGCAGACAAAACTTGCCGAAGCTGCCAGGCTGAACGGCATCAAGGGTCTTATCGCCTATACATCCCCTGAAAACCGGGGAATGATCCGGCTCTTCAACACCCTCCCCTATGAGGTGAACTCCGAGTATGAAGAGGATATGCTCATATTGAGCTGTCTTTTCAGTACCCCCAAAGAAAAAGAGACCCACTAACACCTTGACAGCCGACCAAATCCGCTCTATTTTCCATCTATTTTGAAATAGGCATTTACATCAAGAATTTGATGCAGCAAGGAGTTTGAAATGAAGGCAGTCTTTCCAACAAACAGCGACCTTGGACTTACAGGTTCGGTCTACGGCCATTTTGGCTCGGCCCCCTTTTTTGTCCTCGTAGATACGGATACCGGAGAGCATGAGGTATTGATCAACCATGACAAAGACCATCTCCACGGTCAATGCCAGCCCCTCAAGGCCCTGGGCAATATCGAGGCGGACGCCATCGTTGTGGGCGGAATCGGCAAGGGCGCTTTGACAAAACTTGCGGCTGCCGGAATTAAGTCATACAAAGCAGTTGAAGGCACTGTTAAAAAAAATTTGGATCTTTTTAAATCAGGCAGCCTTTCTGAATACACCATTGACCAGACATGCAGCGGTCATACAGCAGACGGAAGCTGCGCACACTAGGGAGGCAGATAACATGGAAACAATCATAGATACCGACAACAAAGAGAATGTCCGAGCAATGCTCTCTGAATCAGGCTACTCAGACACAGCCATCGATTACTTCATCGACCAGCCCGACATGGGAAGCCTCGAAAACGCTGACCAGGTGAGCGAACTCACCGGCCAGTGCGGCGACACCATGAAAGTCTACATTAAGATGAACGGAGACCTCATCGAGGACGCCAAGATCCAGGTTCTCGGTTGCCCCGGCGCCATTGCATCCGCCATGGTCGCCATGGAGATGATCAAGGGCATGACCATTGAAGAAGCCCGCAAAATCACCGACCGGGACATCTTCCGGCGGTTGATTGAGATCCCGGACCAGAAGCAGCACTGCATCCGGCTCTCGGTAAAGGCCATGAACAAGGCCTTTGACAAGATCTCTCCCAAAAAAGAGTAACACCATTACCTGGGCGGGTTCACCAACCCGCCCAGGTGATCCCCCGGTTCAGCAGTCCTTCCGAACCAGTTTATATTCCCTCCCCCCGGTGCCCCAACGGGTGCCTCCATACGCCATTATCGAGCATTCCCCGGCCATATTCTCAATCTTTCTTCCCCTGTTGCCGGCGCATGGGAAGGGTATACCCCACCTTGTCATATAGCTTCTGCATGGTCTTGAGATCCTCGTCCATGGACTCCCCCGGACGAAAGCTGCCGAGACAAACGCATCGCCTGTTGGCCGTATCAAAGTACCAGCAGAGGATCGAGGCGTCGGCCTGGTTTGCAATGTGCCAGAACCCGGTCTTCAGGGTCGAGCCCGATCGCCGGGTTCCCTGGGGAACGATGCAGACACTGAACTCTTCGTTGCTGTCAAACTCCGATACAATCCGCTGAACAATCCCACCGGGGGCGCTTCGATCCACGGGAATGGCGGAATTGAGCCTCAGGAACCAGGAGAGGGGCCAGAAGAACATCTCTTTCTTGATAAAGGTATGGGAACGTTTCTTCAACAGGTGCATGCCCACCATGGTAAGCACCGTATCCTTCATGGAGGTATGGGGAAAGCCCACAACAACGTTCTTCTTCTCCCACAGGGCACGGGCCTTGTCCCTGTCGATCTCCCACCCCAGTATCCGGTAAAGAATTTTTGACACATGGTAAAACATGAAACACCTCATCTAAATGAATTAACAAAAAAGCCTTACAATATAGAGCATCTATCTATTTATACAAGGCATTTTCCATTTCAGCCCGAAAAACCGGTTTTCAAAATTCCCGGCCTTTGCATTGCTTTTGCCGGATAAAATCCATGGCGTCATGTTTCAGGGTATGTTAGAGTTTGCTGTTGAAATAAGCTGGCAGGCTACACAATAAAGAGAATGAAATGGGCTACAGGATCTATTGTTGGACAATTCTAATATTATCAATCAGCACCTTGGCTTTCGGAGGTGAAAAAACCGTCCGGATTTCAACCCCTTCATTGGAATACCTCATCGCACTTAAAACGAATCCCGACAGCCGGGCTTTTCTGGACGCCTATGACACCGGCAAAAAAAAGCTTGTCAGGACCGGGGAATTAAAGCGCCTCAGAAACAAGTGGCTCGATAATTAAACTTCATGATGAAAACCGGTCGGATTCAACGTGCTCAACAGTTCCGTTTTAATCATCTCCTGAATTCCACTTTACCGAGGGTTAAAGTTTGATTTTGTGATGCCATCGGGGTATTATGCACCTTGATGAGGTTCTGTTTTCCAACTTGTTTGTTTTGTGCCGGACGACACATACCACGACAAGACACCCTCACTAATTCACCTTACATTTCAACTCGTTACACCTTCAGAGGCGTCCCCCCCCGAAACCTGATCCTTCAACAGAGATGCATTGTCAATGCAAGGGATTTCATAGCTGCTCCATAAAAAACCTGCAATGATAAATGTTAATTCCTTTTGCCGTTTTGAACCATGGTCTTTGCACGTTTTTCGGCGTTGATTCTATGGAATTGATCAAAACAGAAGGAGGTTCCCTAGGATCGGCATTAAGTATCCTTGGATACGAATTAATAACTGTTTCAAGAGGGGGGGGGGCACAATGAAAAATTTGCACAGGAGGAGTTTCCTCAAAGGCCTTGCTGCTTTGTCAGGGGCGGTAATATCCGGTGTCGCAGGCGCAAGAAATGCCAATGGGAATACTGCCGCACCTGAAACGGTTGAGGCACCGGCATTGCCCTGGGGATATGAAGAGCTGGACCCGGAGTATCTGAGAAAACTCGGCCATCTGGGCTACTATGCCTTTGAATGTGCCGGCGGTTCGTTCTGGGCATTGGTAACGGCATTGAAAGAAACCATCGGTTACCCCTATACCCTGATACCCCTGCCCGCCATGGAGGAGGTCATCCATCACCTTGAAAACAAAAAATCGGGGAAACATCTCCAGGTGATGATGCAGTTTGGTGTCGGAGGGGTCGCGAACTACGGCTCCTTGTGCGGCGCACCCAACGGCGTCTCATCCGCAATTAATATCGCATTGCCCATGGCCGATGTTAAGACGATCGTTCCCAGGCTCATGCGGTATTACGAACAAACCCCCTTCCCGAGCGATAAATCAAACGAATATGGCGTCAACAAAGCGTTTTATCCTCCAAAATGCAAAAGCAACAAATCGTTGCCCCAATCCGCAAGCAACTCCGTCCTGTGCCATGTGAGTGTGGGAAAATGGTGTGAAAAAGCGGGGTATGCCTCCGGCTCCAAAGAAAGATCCGAGAGATGTGCAAGGGTGACAGGGGACATTACGGCAATGGCCGGGACTCTCCTGAACGCCCACATGAAAGGGGAAGTCCCTACGCTTTTACCCATGAAGATTTCCCGGAAAACGGCAGGTTGCAGAACATGCCATTCCAAGGGGAAAAAATACGAGACAGGGCAATTTACCAGGGGCATGATGGAATGCGGCAGCTGCCATGACGACATGCGGCCCCATTTGGGAGAAAACAAGCTGAAAACCGTATATGGAGAGGATATCGGCAAATGGACAGGCGCCGCCGCCATCGGCACGGCGGCAGGCATAGGCGTCCATGCAGCCGGCAAACGTTTTGGCAGGGGGGAAACAGACAATGAAGAATAATACGGCAACGGTCAAAAGGCACAGTTTCCTTTACAGATGTCTTCACTGGCTGATCGTAACGGAAATGCTCCTGCTCCTGTTGTCCGGATTGAACTTGAGCGAATACCTCGATTTTGATTTCATAAGCAGGGGCGCTTCAAGGAATCTGCATATTGTGGCCGGGCTTGCCTGGATAAGCACCACCACCTTCTTCCTCTACTACTTCATCATGAGCGGGGAATATAAATGGTTTGGCCTTTCAAAAATTGGCCACGCATTTGATTTTTTCGTTCATGAAGCGAAAAACTGCATTGAGGGAAACAAAGTGAAAAGCCCGGTTGCATACGGTATTAAAAAGAAACAATATGTTGAAAAAGTTGTCCCCACAGCCATTCTGGCATGGTGGGGGTGGTTTGGCTTGTGGACCGTAATGGCTTTTACGGGCCTTGCGATCCTCTTTCCGGGTAACTTTAACACCATAAACAGCTTATGCCATGGGATACTGCCGTCCTTCGGGAAAGCTGCCGCTGCCACGAGGCTCATACATATGTCCGCGTCCATGGCCATTGTCATTTACATGTTTATCCATGCCTACGCAACCTGGACCTTCGGATTGACGGGTTCAATGATTTCCGGGACCAGGGAAGAGCCGGTTGTTGACCCGGATAGGGAAGAATTTAATCCATTTGCCAGGCAAGGGAACGGGATGAGGCGAACACCCGCTCCTTTCCCGAAATGGGATCAAGGAACGCCACCTCCCTGGAAAGAAGCTGAAGAGGACGATCCCAGTCATCCTTCTGTTTAGGAAGAAGCTCGGGATAGTACCGGTCGTTGACAATGGGGCAGCCCAGGGCGCCCAGGTGAAGGCGGAGCTGGTGCTTTTTACCGGTTTCGGGGAATAGCCGGAAACGGGCCCTGTTACCCCGGGTTTCCAACAGTTCCAACCGGGTCGCGGCATTGGGCGTGCCCGGAACGATCGTGTTCCTGAACCAGGGCTCGCCCCTGACAATGCGGTTATCCATGCGGCCGGGAACGGGTCCGGCGGTTTCGGGCCATTGGGTCACGGCTTCATAGGTCTTGGTGACCCTCCTGTCCATGAAGAGGCGCTGGTAGAGCCCCCGGGTTTCCGGCTGAACTGAAAAGAGGACAAGGCCGGCGGTTTCCCGGTCGATTCGGTTGATCGGCACAAGGCCGGGATTGCGGGTTTGCTGTTTCAGGCGGTTCAGCAGGGTCTCGTTCACATAGGGGCCGGAGGGAACCACCGGCAGGAAATGGGGCTTGCACGCCACAAGAAGGTGGTCGTCCAGGAAGAGGATCGTCTCCTGGAACGGAACCACCGGCTCAATCTCAACCTCTCGATAGTAATGAACCCTTGCCCCGGCAAGGTAAGGGGTTTCCAGGGTGACGGGGCTGCCGTCATCGGTGGTGACAAGGTGTTTGCGAATTCGCCCGGCCCAGACCTCCCTGCCGATGCGGGGAAATCTGTGGTCCAGGAAATCAAGAACGCCGGCAAACCCTTGGGGATTCTCCCTGGGCAGTGTTACCGTGGACGCAGAGGCTGAGATTGCCATTTATCGCACCTGCCCTACTGGATGGAGGGCCATTTGGGGGTCTCGTCATCCTCCCAGAAGTAGCTCCACTGAACCCCGTCGAGAATGCCGTCGGTGAACATGAAGCAGCACTCCAGGGCGCCAACGGTGATGAGTTTCATGGATGGAGAGAGTTCATCCTCCTCCTCCAGGTAGAAGTAGGCGTTTTTCTTGAGATAGTGCTTTACCTCGTCAAGGCTTTTGCCCATGACCTTATCGCTGTCCAGGATGGCGTCGTCCCGGGAAATGATGATGGTTCCGAGACGGAAATCCTCGGAGCCCTCAAAGCACAGGGCGATGTCGCCCTCCCCGTAATACCAGGAGATATACTCATCCCCTTCATACTCCTCTTTCAACTCCTCATCGGGTTGACCGAAATAGTCCCTGCACTCCTCCATGGTGGCGCCGAAGTAGATACCGCCAAGGCCTATCCCGGGTTTTATTGTATAATCAACCATTTTCACTCCTGTATTCCCTCATAAAAAAAGATCCCCATCTGCGGGATCGTTGCGGTTAAAAAAAATAAGACCACGGGAAATTCCCGTGGTCTTTTTGAGGGACACATTTACCATGTTTCATCCCGGGTGCCAATGATTTTCAGCCTGCTACCCTTTTTTTGGGGGACTGCTTTTGGGCCGTACTCTCCGGGTGGGTACGGCCGACCTTGGATCTTCGGGCCAATAGTGTTTGGGATATCTGCCCTTGAGATCCTTTTTCACCTCCAGGTAGGTGTTGTCCCAAAAACTTTCAAGGTCCTGGGTCACCTGGACGGGCCTTGACGCCGGGGAGAGCAGGTGAAGGGTGACGGGCACCCTTCCGTTGGCGACCCTGGGGGTCGCGTCGCATCCGAACATCTCCTGGAGGCGGACGGCCAGCACCGGCGATTCAAAGATGGTCCTTTCAAAGGAACCGTAATCAAGGGGAATCCTTGACCCGCTGGGAACCGTAAGGTGGGAGGGGGCCTGGCGATCCAGCAGCTGCTGCTCTTTATAGGTCAATTGGGACAGGACCGCAGCCTTGAGATCGATCTTTTTGAGCCGGGACAGGGAGGATACGGTGTCCAGAAAGGGAGCAAGCCAGGTCTCCAGGGTTTCGGCCAGGGCGGCATCGGAAAGATCGGGGAATTGGCCCTCCCCAAGGGCCCTTCCCAGGAACACGGCCCTTGCCTGGAACTGGCGAAGGGGACGGGTCCAGGGAAGCACGGTGAGCCCCTCCTCCCTTATCCCCCGGACCATGGCGGCGCAAACCTGCCCGGGATCGGGGTTCGTAAGTTTTTCATCATCAAGGACAAGGGCGTGGTAGCAACGCTTGCGGCTTGCCGCAACGCTCCTGGAACGACAGTCCCAGGCCACCTGGTCGGAAGTGCTGATCTGTCGGGCAAAATCCCGCTCCAGGGCCTCCCTTGGGTAGGGAGCCGCCAGAAAAATCCTGGCATTGGAATGCCTGCCGTCAACATGGGCGGCCACCACCAGCTCCTCCCAGGCCAGGGGATCGGTCTCGGGAAGAAAGCCCCCCCGCCCGGACGCCAGCAGAAAACGGCCGTCCCGGGTGCCCCGGTTCAACGCGATCCGTTCGGGATAGGCAAGGGCAAGCAGGGTACCGGCATTCCGGGAGTCGATTTTTTCATCCTTGATGCCAAGCTGTTTGCGGAACCGCCGGGCAAGCTTGCGAATCCGGGACATGATCCCTTTTTTCACCGTGTTGCCCCGGCTCCCGTTGGAAGAGAGAAGTTCCAGGCGAAATCTCAGATCCGCATCCCCCGTACCGTTTCGAAAGATCAGGAAATCGGGCTCCTGGAGCAGGGCCGCAAGGGTGCAGGCAAGGGCGCCAAGCCCCATGGCCCTGCCCCTGACAAGCATGTGGGCAAGCCTTGGATGAAGGCCGAGGCCGGCCAGGGATTTCCCGTGGGCCGTGATCCCGCCCTGGCTGTCCAGGGCGTTGATCCGGGTCAACAGCTCCCGGGCCTGGTCCATGGAGCCCTTTGGGGGCGGATCGAGCCACTTGAGCGCTTCCGGGTCCCGGACGCCCCAGAGGGCCAGTTCCAGGGTAAACCCGGAGAGATCGGTATTGAAGATCTCGGGCCGGATCTGGTCCCGGCGCTGGTTGTGGCTCCCGGCCGACCAGAGCCTGTAGCAGACACCCGGGCCGGTTCGTCCCGCCCTGCCCCGCCTCTGGTCTGTGGAGGACTTGGGCGCGGCAACGGTCATCAGGCTGCCCATGCCGGTGCCGGGGGAGAAGCGCGGTTCCCGCATGAGACCCGAATCCACCACGATGGTTACCCCGTCGATGGTGAGGGAGGTCTCGGCAATGGAGGTGGCAAGCACTACCTTGCGGCGTCCGGGAACCGAAGGCCGGATGGCAAGGTCCTGCTCCGCCCGGGTGAGATTGCCGTACAGGGGCACCACAAACACCTCCGGGGAGAGCCGGCCGTCATTGAGCAGGGCCGCAACCCGCCGGATCTCCCCCGCCCCGGGGAGAAACACCAGGACATCTCCATCCTCCCCGGCAAGGGCCCGGGTCACGACGCCGGCACAGAGACGCTCCGGGGATTCGTTCCCGTGACCCCGGCGGGAATCCAGGTAACGGGTTTCAACGGGATAGCTTTTACCGGTGGATTCCACCACCGGGGCATGGTCCAGGAGTTCCGCCAGGGGAGCCGTGTCCAGGGTGGCCGACATCACGATGATCTTGAGCTCCTCGCACAGGGCCTCCATGGCCTCAAGGCAAAGGGCAAGCCCGAGATCGGAGTTCAAATTGCGTTCGTGGAACTCATCAAAAATGACAAGACCGGTGCCGGAGAGCCCGGGATCGTTCTGGATCCGCCGGGTCAGGATTCCCTCGGTGACCACCTCGATACGGGTCTCCGGGGAGACGACCCGGTCCATGCTGATATGGTAGCCGACTGTCTTGCCCAGGGGTTCTCCCAGCATCCGGGCCATGCGGGCGGCCGCGGCCCTGGCCGCAATGCGCCTGGGTTCGAGGAGCAGGATTTTGTTCCGGCCAAGCCAGGATTGATCAAGGAGAGCCAGGGGAACCCGGGTGGTCTTGCCCGCTCCCGGGGGAGCCTTGATCACCAGCCGCGGATTTTGCTCAAGGGCTTTTTTGATCTCCGGCATCACCCGGTCAATGGGGAGGGTCACAATCAGGAACGCCCCATGTTCTTGAGCACCTCTTTGACCTGATTGCCGTCGGCAAGCTTGCCAAAATGCTTCATCACGGTTCCCATGGCCTGCATGGGCGCTTTAAACTGAGAAAAATCAACGTTGTCCCGGATCCACTGCTCGATCTCCTCCGGGGTGGCCATGCTGGGAAGATAGCGGTTCAACAGCTCCAGATAGTCCGAGGTGGTCTCGTTCTTCACTTCGAGCATGGTCTTTTCAGATTTGACAAATTTGCGGATGATGTCCAGGAGATCGTCATCGGTGATCTCCTCCGGGGTCTTGACCCGGGTGGTCTTTTTCCCGCTCTCCAGGGTTATGGAGACGCTGAGTTTTGGAAACTCCCCCATGATGAGGCGCATGGTATCCCTGACCGCCGTATCCTTATTTATCATGGAGTGCTTCATATCCTGGCGGATCTTATCGTAAAGGGAAATCCCCATTGAGGCGTCCCATCCGTACTGCTCTTTGTTATCTGACATTGATAATATCTCTCCTGTAATGATTATCGGATTTCATCCGTTTAATATAATGCGGGGCATATATACCACATTGGAGAAGGGTCCGCCACAGACTTGTTATCAGCGGGTTTGAAAATGATTTGAGGTTGACTTTGAAATGAAGTTGATCGATAGTAATTTTATGTACGCCATTCAGTAACCAATAGAAAATAAGGAGGGAATCCATGTTTTCCAAACAATCCGGTTGGCTGTTTCTGGTCGTCGCAATGGTTGTAACCCTGGTGTTCGCCCCCATTGCTGCCGCCGAGACCTGGAGGATCACCTCCCTGGACTGGCAGCCCTATTCCGGATCGGACATCCGGGACCAGGGAAAATCAATCGCAATCCTCAGGAACATTCTCGCCCGGCACGACATTGAGCTGATCGTGGAATTCTACCCCTGGAAGCGAGCCCAGAAGCTTGCGGGAACCCGGAAATATGTGGGATATTTTCCAGCCTGGCCCGAGGAGGTGGCAAAGGGATTTCTCCCGTCCCTCCCGGTGGACTGGTCCTACATCGGTGTCCTGACCTACACGGGATCAAACCTTGCCTGGGAAAGCATCGACAAGCTGTATGAAACAAACAAGGTGATCACCATTTCCACCTATGTCTATCCAAAGAAGATCGAAAACGCCATGAAACGGTTTCCCGGGAATGTCATCAGTTCTCCCGACGAATCCCTTTGCGCAAAGATGCTGGCAAAAAAGCGGGCCGGGGCCGCCATCACCGATCCCGACGTGATGCTTTACAACGCGAAAAAGGAGGGAATCAGAAACATCGAAATTCTTAAAAAAAATCTTCAAAAAAAGGAACTTGTCATCGCGTTCAGGGATGACGAGGCCAACAGGCAGAGACTCGAATTCCTGAACAAAATCCTCACCCGGGAATGACCCTTGCCACCCCCGGACCCCATTATCAGGGGCGTCACAGGACTGTTATCAACGGGTTTGGAAAAGAATTATGGTTGACTTTGAAATAAAGTTAAACCATACTATTTTTTATAATTTAATTCAGGATTCGGCAGAAACAAAGGACTTGGGGGACAAGTATAAGGAGACGTGCATGGTTTTAAAAAAATTTGGCTCGTTTGTATTGATTGTCACCATTGTTGCGGCCCTGATGGTTCCAACCACGGCCTTTGCCGGGGCCTGGAGAATCACCTCCCTGGACTGGCAGCCCTATTCCGGGTCGGATATGCGGGACCAGGGAAAATCAATCGCAATACTCAAGGACGTTCTTGCCCGGAACGGCATTGAGCTGATCGTCGAATTCTACCCCTGGAGGCGGGCCCAGTACCTTGCCAGACAACCGAAATACCTGGGATATTTTCCTGCCTGGCCCGAGGAGGTGGCAGAGGGATTTGTGGCGTCCCAGCCGGTGGACTGGTCCTACATCGGTGTCCTGGCCCCCACCGGTTCCAACCTTACCTGGGAGAACATTGACACACTCTATAAAAACCACAAAGTGGCCACCATCGTAACCTATGCCTATCCAAGGGAGATCGAAGACGCCATGAAACGTTTTCCCGGGAACGTCATCACCTCTCCCAACGAAACCCTTTGCGCGAAGATGCTGGTGGGAAAACGGGCGGAGGCAGCCATCACCGATCCCAACGTGATGCTCTACAGCGCAAAGCAGGTGGGGATCACCAATATAGAAATTCTTAAAAAGGATCTCCGGAAAAAGGCGCTTGTCATCGCGTTGAGAAATGACGACGCCAACAGGGAGAGAATCGAGTTTTTGAACAAAATTCTCACTGAAAACTAGCCCCTGCCAAAGACACCCTCGCCGGAGTTCGCTGGTTGCCCAGGAGATCCCAAGGAGAGAAGCCAGATGTTCGACCTTGTTCAAAAAAAGATCGCAGTGAAACTTGCCGGCATCATAGTTCTGGTCGTCACCCTTGTGAGCGCCGTCTCCGTCGTCTATTTCAACAGGGCCAACAGCGCCCTTTTAATGAGCGATCTGGAAAATGAGATCGCCAATGCCGTTAAGCTCTCTGAAATGGTCTATTCCCAGTCCCTGTGGAATTTCGACGACAATGAAGTCAGCCGGTTGAACAATGCCCTGCTAAAGAACGACATCATCGTTGCAATCAATGTCTACAACATGGCGGGCCTTGTCAGGTCCCACCAGAAGGACGGCCTGAATGCCATACAGTTGACCGCCCCCTTTGAACTCTCCGAAGAAAATCCCCTCCACAAAATGGTCACGAGCAAAATCAAACGGAACGATGAACTTCTTGGCAATTTCGAGCTGTTTTATACCGAGGAGCTCATTGCCGCGGCCAACAAAGAGGCGAGCATCAGGATGATCGTCTCATTTGCCATCATCGCGGCCCTGATAACCGTGGTGGTCTTTTTTGTGCTGGACCGCCTCGCCATCCAACCGGTGCTGACCCTGGCAAAGCACTCCCGGACCATCGCCGAAACCAGTGACTACTCGGTGCGAATTGAGAGGCAGGAGAGAAAGGATGAGGTCGGAACCCTGGTGAACGGCTTCATCAACATGCTTAAACAGATCAACACCAAGGACAGGGAACGCCAGGAACTCTATACAACCCTCAAGAAGAGTGAAAAAAAATTTCGATCCATCTTTGACAAACTGCAGAAAGCCATTGACACGGAAGACTACTCCCTGAGGATCACCCCTGAATCCAGGGACGACGACCTTGCCAACTCCCTGAACAAGATGATCCGGAGCCTGGAGGTCGCCGACATTGAATCCACCCGGCAGAACTGGCTCAAAACCGGACAGAACGAGCTGAACAGCATCATTGCCGGAGAACAGAACATCGAACGCCTCTGCCTCAAGGCGATCACCTATATTGCCGACTATCTGGGCGCCCAGGTGGGTACCTTTTTTGTGGAGGAGAAGAAAGATCTCTACAAGCTGGTGGCGACCTATGCCTTTACCACGAGAAAGGGGATCGCCAACAGATTTGCCCCTGGTGAAGGACTGGCGGGCCAGGCAGCCCTTGAGAAAAAAAGGATTGTCTTTTCCCAGGTACCGGAATCCTACATCAAGGTCAGCTCCTCCCTCGGCAATGCCCAGCCGGCCAGCATCCTTGTCCTCCCCCTGGTATACGAAGACAGCGTCAAGGGGGTCATGGAACTGGGGTCGGTATCGGAATTCACGGACGATCAGCTCGAGTTTGTCGAAATGGCGGGAAATACCCTTGGGGTCGCCATCAATACGGCCCTGTTCAACGAGCAGCTTGCCGCCCTCCTTGACCGAACCCAGGAACAGGCAGAGGAGTTGAGGGTCCAGCAGGAGGAGCTCAAGACAGCGAACCAGGAGCTGGAGGAGCAGACAGAGAGCCTGAAAAAATCGGAAGCCAAGCTTCAGCTCCAGCAGGAGGAACTCCAGGCAAGCAATGAGGAACTGGAGGAAAAAACCGAACTGCTCGAGAGCCAGAAGGATGAAATCGAGAAAAAGAACAGTATCCTCAAGGTACAACAGAAGGAGGTGGAGGAGAAAGCCAAACAGCTTGAAATCGCCACCCGTTACAAATCGGAATTTCTGGCCAACATGTCCCATGAACTCAGGACCCCCCTCAACAGCCTTCTGATCCTTGCCAACATGCTGGCCGAAAACCAGGAGAACAACCTCACCGAGGACCAGGTGGAATCGGCGGCCTCGATCCACAGAAGCGGCCAGAACCTGCTCCACCTGATCAACGACATCCTCGACCTCTCCAAGATCGAGGCCCGGAAAATCGAGTTGAGCATTTCCAGCATCTCCATGGAGAGCCTCTTATCCAACGTCAGAAGCGAATTCATGCATGTTGCCAGGAAAAAGAACCTCGACTTCACCACAAGTTTGAAGGAGAACGTTCCAACCTCGATCACAACGGATGTCCACCGGCTGGAACAGATCCTTAGAAACCTGGTGGGCAATGCAATGAAATTCACGAAACAGGGGGCGGTATCCCTCTCGGTTTCAAGGCCTTCCCCCGGGATCTCCCTGACCCGGAAAGATCTCGATCCCGACAGGACCGTCGCCATTGCCATCGAAGATACGGGGCTGGGCATATCCAAGGAAAAGATCGGAATCATCTTTGAGGCCTTTAAGCAGGTGGACGGCTCCATCAGCAGGCGCCACGGCGGCACCGGCCTTGGGCTCTCCATCTCCCGGGAGCTTGCCCTGCTCCTGGGCGGAGAGATCCAGGTGGAAAGCCATCCCGGCAAGGGAACGGTCTTCACCCTCTACATCCCCGAGGTGCTCTCCCATCCCGCCCCGGAAGAAAAGGCTGTTTCCGAACCCGCACCCGAACCCAGAACCGTTCCGGCCCATGTTCCGGCGCCTGAACCCCTGCCGCCCCGGCAGGCGGAGCCCCCAAGGAAGGAACCGGCCCCCATGGAAGCGCCAAAGGCCGATGCCGCCCCGGGGAGAAGGACCATGCTCATCATCGAAGATGACAATGAATTCGCCTCTATCCTCGCCAAGTTCTTCCGGGAAAACGGGTATGACTCCATTGTGGCGGAGAACGGGGAGATAGGGATCAAGCACGCCATAGAACAAAGGCCGACCGCCATCACCCTGGATATCGGCCTGCCCGGCATCGACGGCTGGACAGTCCTGAACGAACTGAAACGCAACCCGGCCACCCGGCACATCCCGGTTCACATCATGTCCGCCTTTGACAATACCCGCCAGGGCCTGGAAAAGGGCGCCGTGGGCTACCTGACAAAACCCATCAGCCAGGACGACCTGAAACAGGCCCTGGGCCGGATCGAGGATATCCTTGCCAGCGATGTCAAGGAGCTGCTGGTGGTGGAGGACAACACGGAGCTCCGGAAGAGCATTCTCAAGCTGTTGACCACCCACGACATCAACGCCGTTGCCGTGGGCACCGGCGTTGAGGCGATCGAGCTGTTGAAAAAGAAGCGGTTCGACTGCATGATCCTGGACCTTGGGCTCCCCGACATCTCGGGGTTTGAACTCCTGGACAGGATCAACAGCGACCACAGCCTGGAAACCACGCCGGTCATCATCTATACGGGAAGGGAGCTGAGCCAGGAGGAGAACGAAAAGCTGGAACGCTATGCATCGAGCATCGTGGTGAAGAGCGCCGTTTCCATGGAGCGGCTCCTTGACGAAACCGCCCTGTTCATGCACCGGGTGGAGAGCGACATGCCGGAACAGCACCAGAAGATGATTCAGAAGGTTCGGGACAAGGGAGAGATCCTGCCCGGCAAGCGGGTGCTCCTGGTGGATGACGACATGCGCAACGCCTTTGCCCTGAACAAATTTCTCAAATCCCGGGGCATGAAGGTCACCATTGCCAACAACGGACAAAAAGCCCTGGATATCCTGGACAAGGGGGAGAAGGTGGATATTGTCCTCATGGACATCATGATGCCGGTGATGGACGGCTATGAGACCATGAAACGAATCCGGAAGCAGGAGAAGTTCAAGTCCCTTCCCATCCTCGCCCTGACGGCAAAGGCCATGGAGACCGACCGTGAAGAATGCATACGGTGCGGGGCCAACGACTACCTGTCCAAGCCGGTGGACACAAACAAATTGATAACCATGCTCAGGGTGTGGCTATACTGATGATCACAGGTCGAACATGATGAACAACGAAGAGATCGAAATAAAAGTCCTGCTGGATGCGATCCAGCTGAAGTACGGGTATGACTTTTCCCAGTATGCCAATGCGTCCCTGGTCCGGCGGATTCATAAAAGCCTTGCCGACAGCGGTTACAAGCGGATCTCGGAGATGATTCCCCAAATTATCCACGATAAGGAATTTTTCAACACGTTTCTCAACAACCTTACGGTCAATGTCACCGAGATGTTCCGGGATCCCAATTTTTTCCGGGCCATACGGCAAAAAGTGATCCCCTATCTCAAGACCTTTCCCTTTATAAAGGTGTGGTCCGTAGGGGTTGCCACCGGCGAAGAGGTCTATTCCCTTGCCATCCTGCTCAAGGAGGAGGGCCTCTATGACAAGGCCCTGATCTATGCCACGGACTTCAACGACACCGTCCTTGAAATCGCCCAAAAGGGAATCTATCCTGCCCAGTCCGTCAAGACAAGCACCAAAAACTACCAGAAGTCCGGCGGGAAGCACTCCTTTGCGACCTACTACCACGCCGACTACGATTCGGTGATCTTTGACAGGACACTCAAGAAGAACATCGTGTTTGCAAACCACAATCTGGCAACCGACGGAGTGTTTGGAGAGATGAACCTGATTCTGTGCCGGAATGTGCTCATATACTTTAACAGGGAGCTCCAGGACCGGGTCCTTAATCTCTTCCACGACAGCCTGCGAACCAACGGTTTTTTATGCCTGGGAAGCAGGGAGACCATCGATTTTTCAACGGTTGCCGGCGCCTTTGTCCCCGTGAAAAAAAGGCTGCGGATCTTCCAGAAAAAAATGGGCCAGGGCCAGGAGATAAACGATGAAGATTGATTTCAGCGCCGTTGTAATCGGGGTTTCCGCCGGAGGGTTCCAGGCGCTCCACACCATCCTCCCCCTCTTGCCCAAGGATTTTCCCGCCCCTGTGATCGTTGTTCAGCACCGGATGGCCGGGGAGGACGACTTTTTTATCGATTCCCTGAACAGCAAGTCCCATATCACGGTCAAGGAGGCCGGGGAACGGGAGGAGATACGGCCGGGTACCGCCTACATCGCCCCCGGCGGGTACCATCTGCTCATTGAAAAGGACCACACCTTCAGCCTCTCGGTGGACGAGCCGGTCTGCTATGCAAGGCCCTCCATCGATGTCCTGTTTGAAACCGCCTCCCGGGTATGGGGCCCGCACCTGGTGGGGATCATACTGACCGGAGCCAACAGCGACGGCAGCAACGGCATAAAAACCATCAAACAGGGAAACGGGCTCACCATCGCCCAGGATCCTGAAACGGCCGAGGTGAATGTCATGCCCCTGGCAGCCATCGCAACCCGTTGTGTTGATTTTATTCTACCCCTTGAGGATATTCCCTCGTTCCTGACAAACCTTGTGGAGGATACCCATGGAAACGCCTGATACCAGACCGACAATACTCATGGTGGACGACACCCCGGAAAACCTTTTTGCCCTGGAACAGCTGACCAGCAAACTGGATATCAACATCGTCACTGCGGCCTCGGGCAATGAGGCCCTGAACCAGACCCTCCACCACGACTTTTCCCTGATTCTCCTGGATGTGCTCATGCCCGAGATGAACGGATATGAAGTTGCCGAACTTCTCCAGAAGAATGAGAGAACCGCCTCCATTCCCATCATCTTCATCTCGGCCATGGACAAGAGCGATATCATGGAAATCAAGGGCTACAGCATGGGTGCCGTGGATTTCATCTTTAAACCCATCAACCAAACCGTGCTGACCAGCAAGATCAAGGTACACCTGGAACTTTACCAAATGAGACGCACTGTCGAGGCAATGATGCTAAAACAGAAAACAGAAAAACCCAAGATTCTCACGGTGGATGACCACCCGGAAAATCTCTTTGTCCTGGACAAGCTGCTGAAAAAACTCGATGCCGACATCATCCAGGCAAACAGCGGAAACGAGGCCCTTGCCAAGGTGCTGGACCACGACTTCGCCCTGATCATCCTGGATGTACAGATGCCGGAGATGGATGGTTACGAAGTGGCCGAAATCCTGAAGTACGACGACAGGACGGAAAAGATTCCCATCATCTTTGTCACGGCCATCGACCGGGATGACGCAAAGGAGATCAAGGGATACCACAAGGGAGCGGTGGACTTCATCTTCAAGCCCCTGAACGAATTCATTCTCCTGAGCAAGGTCAAGGTCTTTCTTGAACTGTACAAGATAAAGCACGGGCTTGAACGTCTTGTGACCGAACGAACCCAGGAGTTGAAGAAGAACAACGAACAGCTCAAGGCCGAGATCACCAAAAACGTCCTGGCAAAAGAGGATCTTGCGGAATCCAGGACCTATCTAATGGATGTAATCAACGCCATCTCCTCTTCCCTGATCAGCGTGGATGCCGAGGGAAACGTCCTTGATATGAACAAGGCTGCGGAAAAACTCGCAAGGCTCCTTGCGGACGATGCCCGGGGAAAACCCATCGGCGTGCTCCTTCCATGGTTCGACTGGCTGACCGGGGAAGCGGTTCAAGCCATTGCGACGGGAACGCCCCTTGAGAAAACCCGGGTTGCCGTGTCCATTGGCGGCAAACACCATGTGAACGATCTTGGAGTCTACCCCTTGAGTTCCACCAAAAACCAGGGAGCAGTGGTCAGGATCGACGACGTCACGGACAGGGCCAGGATGGACGAGATCATGATCCAGTCCGAAAAGATGCTCTCCCTTGGTGGGCTTGCCGGCGGAATGGCCCATGAGATCAACAATCCCCTGGCCGGCATCATCCAGAACATCCAGGTCATGTCAAACAGGATGAAAGGCGACCTGCCCAAGAACCTGACGGTGGCAAAAGAGTGCGGCACCACCATTGAAATCTTGCGCTCCTACATGGAGAAAAGGGAGATATTCCAGATGGTCGATACGATCATGGAGGCGGGCAGACGGGCGGCCCAGATCGTGGAAAACATGCTCAGCTTCAGCAGAAAGAGCGAAGGACGGCCAAAACCTGAAATTATCGAAAAGCTCATGGACAAGACCATTGAACTTGCGGAAAACGACTATGACCTGAAGAAGAACTTTGATTTCAGGCAGGTCGAGATCATCCGGGATTTTCAGCCGGGCATGCCGCCTGTGGTGTGCCAGGCAAGCAAGATTCAGCAGGTGCTGCTGAACCTTCTGAAAAACGGCGCCCACGCCATGGCCGACAAAGAGGGGCCAAGCCGGTTCAATATAGGCATTGCCATGGAGGACGGCATGGCCTGCATGAGGGTTACGGACAACGGAACCGGCATGGACAAGGCCTTGTGCAAACGGATCTTCGAACCCTTTTTCTCAACCAAAAAGAGCGGCACCGGCCTTGGCCTCTCCATCGCCTATTTCATCATTACAGAGGACCATGACGGTACCATCGAGGTGGAATCAGCCCCCGGCAAAGGCACAACCTTCATCATACGGCTGCCCATGGTTGACGCCCCCGCCTAGTAGAAGAACAGACGATTTTCAATGACCGGCGGCTTGGAGAAACGAATATGATTTATATCCGTTCGTTCATCCAGTTGAGAATATTATTAAATATTTCATCACGGTTTACTTCATTGTAATTTTCATGGAAATTATCTTTATAGAAGCAGGTTTTGTGCAGTTCTTCCGGTATGCTGCCCAGCACTTCCCTTGAAACAACGGGATCAGCGAGATAGTCTTTACCCGCAATCACTGAAAAAAGAGAATATTTTTTCCAGTTTTGAATATTTCCGATCACCCAGTTCTGGCATTTCAGTGACTCGACCCCGAGTTTGGCACTCACTTTGGTACCCCTCAACCCCTTTTTTTCATCTTCATAATGCCTTTTTGTGATTTCCCGGTCGTGGGTGAGTTTATCGTTCAAGGAATCGGGTGTAATCGCAAATCTTGGAAAAACAGTTGCTATGAATCTTGAAAGGAACAGCAACACCGGCGAAATTTCAACCTTATTTTTCAGCCATGGAGAAGACAGGATAAATCCTTTGATATCTTCGTTCTTTCCAAGGGAAAGGGCATATTTTAATGAGATGAGTGATCCGTTGGAGTGGCCCATGATAAAAACAGGCGTATCAGGATACTCTTTTCTGATCATTTTATAATACTTGTGAATATCCGTTGCGTAATCATCATATGAATTAATATGGAAAAAATTTTTTTCATTTTTATTGTATTCGGGAAATGTGCCGTGCCACCTTAAATCCAACGCGAATGTGGCGATACCGTGTTCCTTAAAAAACAGAGCCGGGGTTACACAGTCTCCTGCGTGGGCAAGTCCGCCGTGAATATTTATGATTATCGCCTTTATCTCATTATCGGGAATCCACATATGGGACAATAAATTCGTGTGAGCGTCAGCTTGAAATATTTCACACTTTGTTTCAGAAAATTCCATAAGTTCTCCTAAAAAGGAATAAAGATCAACCCTCCATTAAACATCTTATCCTGATGTTTATCAACCCCGTAACCCGATGGCAAGCGCATATTAAAATTGTGCTGAAAATAACTTCCCATCTGTCTTCATCATACGGCGGCCCATGGTTGACCTCCCCGCCTAGTCGAAGAACAGACGATTTTTAATGATCGGGGGCTTGGAGAAACGAACATCTTCCCCTGATATCAAAAGATTGAAAAACGAATCTCCATTGGTATGGATCTCTTGCGGCCCGGAACCGTTGAGGATGACTGTTCCGTAATTGTGAACAAAACCGCCCTCATTATCCATGTGACCCGAGATCGTGATCTCAGCCCCTTCCTGGGAAAGCAACACCCCTTTGGTATCGATAAAGACATTGTGAAACCTTGAATTTGTCGCCGGGGCAAAGATACCGGAGTAAATGGAAAGGGACCGGGCTCTCATGGGATCGGCCTCAACCTGGAAGCCGGTATCGATCTCCAGGCTGTTAAAATAAGTGGACCCGGTAATTTTCTGGGGGCCTTCTCCGCTGAAGACAACGGTTCCATGGCATGGCAACACAACGCCGTGATTGATCCAGTTGCCCGTGACGATGAGCCGGGTGTCATTTCCAAGGATCAGAGTCGATCCCTCTGAAATGGAGACATCATTGACCTCCACGGGATTCACAGTGTCCAGGATCAGGGTCCCTTGGAGGATCTTTATGGATCCGTTGACGTGCAGGCCGGCATTGACAAACACTGTCGCACCGTTAGTGATGGTAAGATTTTCACACACCGTGTCCGAATCCATGAAATAAACAACAGGCTCATCAAACTCTTGCACGGGTGGGATATCAGGCAAAGGAGTTTGTGATCCGATCCATCCATACCTGTAATGGAGTCCGTAATCGTCCATGCGGAGAAACTCAATGACGCCGAACTCCCCGTTGTGCCGGATCAGGAGAGTGGGCACAGGGGCTGACTGTATCGATTTCTCTTCCAGGGTATCAAAGACAATAAGCGCCTTGCTGGAAAACTCAATGCCATGGGGATTAAAGGTTTGGGGGTCGGCTTTGACACCGGTATAGGAATAATATCCGTGGCAGGTCCAGGAGGGGGGCCCGGGGATGACATTGGCAAAGGAAACCCCCTCCACGGCGTAGACATAACCAAACCTGTTGTTTGCCCGGCTCCAGGGCATTTTGAATTTCCCCAGATCCATGGGAACCCCGAACCGGCTGACCCCCTGGTGTTTAATCACATCGCAATCGCCTGCCTGCCCGCACAGGCAGATCATACAAACCGCCAGCACCGTATAAAAAATATATCTCAACGTCATAAGAGCCAACCCTTTTATCCAATAACAGGACTTTATTGAAACAACGTTCTTTCGTAGTTAAACCGAGGTACCACAGAACAAAAATTGTTCTTGGCACTATACCGATAGCAAATCCCTTGCCAGTTCTGAATATTTCTTCAGAACCACCTGTTATCATTAACAATTTCTAACCAGAAAAATTAGAACACAAAGTCATAGATCTGTATGCAATTCCAGACATTCAATCATGCCCCACAGGGGTATCGCCTTTCAACATATTGGATTTTCAGGACTTTTTCACACTGAAGGATTTCCCTTACACTATGAAGCCGGAGAGTCCCCGGCACGGGTAAAACCGGGAAAAGCCCCTGTAAAAGGGGGATGGGACGGTTTTACCCCTTGCAGGGTTGTATGGATTTCACTACAGGTCTCCCCTGAATTGGTCGGCCGTCAGTCCACACCGTTTCATCAGATCGTAAAAATCGGCCCGGTAGCGTCCGGCAAGTTTCGCCGACTTGCTGACATTTCCCTTGGTCAGCCTGAGAAGCTGAACCAGGTAGTCCCGTTCAAAATCGAGCCGGGCCTCTTTCAAGGGCTTCAGCTCCATTGTTCTCCCATGGATGTCGGGCATGATGAGGTCGTCTGAAATCACCCGGTTTTCCGAGGTGGCAACGCAGAACTCCACCACATTCTTAAGTTCACGTATATTTCCCGGCCATGGATGGTAAACGAGCTTTTCCATGGCCTGTGGGCTGAACCTTTGAACATTCCTGTCCATGCGCTTCCTGAACTCGTTTAAAAAATGGTTGGCAAGCAGGGGAATGCTCTCCCGCCGCTCCCGCAAGGGCGGAAGGGAAATGGGAATCACATGGATCCGGTAGTAAAGATCCTCCCTGAAACTGCCGGAAGCAACCTCGTCGGCAAGGATCCTGTTTGAGGCGGCAATGATTCTTGCATCCAACCGCTTTTTTTCTCCGCTTCCAAGGGGGTAGAATTCGTTTTCCTGGAGCACCCGCAACAGCTTGACCTGGATGGACAAGGGGATCTCTGATATTTCATCAAAAAAGAACGTGCCCCCCCGGGCCTGGTCCAGCAGCCCCTTTTTGCTCTTGGAAGCCCCGGTAAACGCCCCCTGGGTATATCCGAACAGCTCACTTTCAAACAGGGTTTCCGGAATGGCGCCGCAGTTGATGGCGATAAAGGGGCCGTCCCGCCTGTCACTGGCCACATGGAGGGTCTTTGCGATGAGCTCCTTGCCGGTTCCGCTCTCTCCCTGGACAACCACCGTGGAATCGGTCAGTGCGGCCTGGGAAACAAGCTTGAGGACCTCGACCATCTTATCATCCCTGCCGATAATATTGTCAAAGGCAAACCGGTCGGACACCATCCCCCTGAGCTCCTTCACCTCCCTGGCAAGCTTGTTTTTTTCAAGGCACTGGTTGACCTGCTGAATCAGGACCGCATCGTTATAGGGTTTTTCCAGAAAGCTGCAGGCGCCTTTTTTAATGGCTTCCACCGCCTTGGCAATGGTTCCGTGGGCCGTGAGGATGATCACCGCCATTTCAGGGTCGTACTCCTGAAGCCCTTCCATCACCTCAACCCCGGTTTCGCCAACAAGCTGGTAGTCGATCACGGCCAGGTCGAAAGACTCCGACGCCTGCTTTTCCAGGGCCTCCCTGCCGCCCAGCACCCCGGTCACCCGAAAGCCTTCGGATTGAAGCCTCAACCGGATCAGCTTGAGCAAACTTTCGTCGTCATCCACCACAAGAATATTACCGCGATTTTTTTGAAACACTTTTTCAACTGCCATGGCCTGTCCTTTATATTCCGGTTAAGGGCTCCGTCTTATTGTCCAACGGTATCACCCGGCTTTGGTTTTATGGTGTCCAGCCCGAGATCAATGGCCTTGTAGCTTTTGATCTGCTGTTTCAACCTTTCGTTCTCCCTTTCAACCCCGAGAAACCGTACCTGGGCATTTTCACGGTCCTTTTCACGTGCTTTGTCCATGGCCTTGATTTTCTTTTTTAGCTTTTTCGCGGTTTTCGCCATGGAAACCATGGATTGCGAAAGGTCCCGGTTTTGCTTATCCCGGACCAATACCCTGTCAAGAAGCATTGCGTAAATCTCCACCTCCTGTTTCAACAAGGCTGTGGACAGCGAGTCTTTTTCAGAAAAATGGTCCAGGCACTCTTTCACCCTGTTGTTCTCCCTTTCGGCCTGTTTAAACAATCCCTTGTACACCATCTCCCGGAACCCTCCGGTGTGGCGGCAGGCCTCGATCCCAGGACCCGCCGCCGGGGGGACCGGCCTTGGAGCCCTGTGGTAACACCCCGCCACAAAAAAGATCAGGCCTAAACAGCAGGTAAGGTAAAGACCATGGTTGTTCCCTGTGAAATATCGCTTTTTGCCCATAAATTTCCCCTGTGCGCCTTAATGATATATTTTGAGATGGAAAGCCCCAGCCCCGTTCCCATCCGTGTTCCCACGCCATTATCGATCTGCTTGAATTTTTCAAACACCTCTGTGAGGTGCCCGGGAGCGATGCCGCACCCGGTATCGGCCACCGAGACCTTGACCAGTTTCTCCTTTTCTTCCAGGTCAATGGAGACGGAGATCCGCCCATGCCCGGGTGTAAACTTTATCGCATTGCCGATCAGGTTGTTCATCACTTCAAGTATCCTGTCCCGGTCGATGAGCACCAACGGAAGCTCCCTGGGAGGCGGAATAAACTCAAGATCGATGTTCCGGGTGTCACAGAGGGGGGCAAGCTTTAATATGGACATCTGAATCACCTGGGGAAGGAAGAAGGAGTCAAATCGATACTCCATCTCACTGGCCTCCATCTTGGAGTAGTCAAGAATCCTTACCACGGAGTCCAGGAGACGGTCGCACTCGTCCCGGATCAGGAAGTGCAGCTCCTCCTGCTTTTCCCCATCCCCGGCAAAAAGCCCGTTGGAAAGCATGGCCGAAGCCTCCTTGATGGCTGCAAGGGGCGTCTTGAGCTCATGGGAGACGTGGCTGACAAAATCGGCCTTCAGGGCGTCGAGTTCACCCAGGCGCTGGCACATGATATCGAAATGATGGGCAAGGTCCTGGATCTCGATGGGCCCCTGGAGGGCGCCAATCCTGTCAAACCGGCCCTCGGCAATCTCCTTGGTTTTATCCTTGAGAAGTGAAACCGACCGGGTGATGGAACGGGTGGTAACGGCAAAAATGGAAATGCCTGCCGCAAGGACCACCAGGCCCACCACCAGAGTAATCAACAGAATCCGGTTGATCCGCCTGTTGGAGATGGTGGTCTTTTCCGTGATCGCAGCCTCGTTCAACTCGATGATCTGCTGAAAGGCTGAAACCGTGCCCATCAGACAGGCCTCCTTTTCCTCCAGCACCTGGGGGGGAAGATCAGTCACCTTTTTACGATGAATTGACTGCTCTTCAAGGGCCACAAGATAAAGGTTGCATTCACTTCTGGCAAGGCCAAGCAATTGGCGGTCTTCCTTGGTGTTGAGGAGACGCTCCAATTCGTCCATATCGAAAAAAAGGGTCTGCTTGAGCATTTGAAACCGCTCATAATAATCCATATCCCCGGACACGACATACTTTTCTCCCGCTTTGACAAGATCCGGAAACGAATTCAAGAGACGCTCGACGATAATAATACCGGTCTTGTTGACGTCGACGATCTCCCGGTTCACCTTTCGCAGGCTGTTGAGATTGACCATAACCACGCCGGCAAGGAGCACGATGAGCATGAGAATAACCATGCAGCCCAGCAGCAAACGGCCGGAAATGGTCAAGGGTACGATCTGTTTTGGAAAAAACTTCAATACAAATCCCCATTCGGCTATTTATTTTTATGTACAGTGTTTATAGCAGAAGATAACCGGAAATTGCAAGCAGGGGATCATCCTTTTAGACACAAGGCCTGTCCGCCATTTTTTCCATTTTACTAGCCGGGTGTCGGGAATTTTGTCAGGGGGTGGTAATTTTAAACCCGGCCATGGGCGTTGCAGTCACCTCAAACACCCTGCCGGAAAACCCGGCGGCCTGGCTTGAGCTGTGGCTTGCAAGGACAAGGGTGGTCCGGGGATGAAGGGCATGGATATGGTCGACAATGGAGCGGGCGGACGCCTGGTCCATGGAGCTGAAGGGCTCGTCCATGAAGACGAGTTCGGGATTGCAGAGAAAAGTTCTGATGATGGCGCTCTTCTGTTTCATGCCCCTTGAGATTTCATGGGGATAGTGGCCCTCGAACCCGGCAAGTCCGGTAACGGCCATCCATTCCCGGTAGCGCGCCTCCGTTTTTGAGCACCAGGGAATTTTATTGATCCCGAGGGGATACGCGATGTTCTCCTGAACCGTCTTGTACCAGAAGAGCCCCGGGTCCTGGAACACCACGCCGGTATTCCGGGTTCGGGTGGCCACGGTTCCTGAAAAGTCCCGGTCAATGCCTGCAAGGATTGCGAACAATGTGGTCTTGCCGGAACCGGACGGCGCCATCAGGGTGACGGTCTCCCCCTTTTCCACACTGAAACTCAAATTATCGATGATGGTCCGGCGGTTGTATTTTTTCGTTATCCCGGTTGCCCTGAGCACGAACGCCTCCTTAAATCCCGGTTATCCCGGATAAAAATATTTCTTGAAGAGCCCCATGAAAACAGCGCTGATCACAAGCTGAACCACCAGGACAAAGAGCAGGATCACAACCACATAAAAGAGCACCTCCTGCATGTTAAAATAGATCCTGGAGACATTGATCAGGAACCCAAGGCCGTTTTCAGACGCAATGAACTCCCCGAGAAGGGCCACCTTCATTGCCATGGTGGCGCCCATGCCGGCGTTGGCCCGCATGGCCGGAACAAGCATGGGAATATAAAGGTCCCTGATCACATGCCACCGGGTGCCGTTGAAGGAGCGGATCACCCCCTCCATGGAGGGATCGGCCTTGGCCAGCGCGGCTGCCGTGTTCATGGCGAGGAGAGGCGTTGTCATGGTGACCACCAGCAGCACCGGCGCCACGCTTCCCACCCCCACCATCAAAAGGAAAATAACCCCCACGATGAGGCCGGGCAGCACCTGGACCATCATCATCAGCCCCTCCACCCAGGCCGTTATTTTCAACACATGGGCCGTGATGCCCACCAGGGTTCCAAGAACAAAGGAGAGGGCAAATCCCGTCATCACCCGCCCCAGGGTGAGGGACAGGTGTTCGAAGAATTCGGGGGTGCACAATTGGTCCGCCCGTCCCAGGGTTTCCAGGGGAGAGGGCAGGACAAAGGGGTCAAAGAAGAGGGAACCCGCCCACCAGAGAGCCATAACGATGCCGAGGGAAACAAGCGGGCTCACAAGGGGCTTAAAAAAAATCGTTAAATGTCTCATCCAGGGGTGATCCGATGGTCTTGTAATAGGCGGTAACGCCCTGTTTCAATGTTTGGCCCATCAACAGCTCGAACCTGGTGCGCCCCAGGGCCGTGTCCAGGATCTTTCCGGGAAACCGGAGAAGATGCCCGGCCCGCTGCACCCCAAGACCGGGATCGGTTGCACACCGCTCAATGGCCCGTGCAAGGGCCTGGTTGAACCGGACAATCAGTTCCGGATGGGCCTTTGCCCATTGGGCGTTGACAAAGGTTCCCACCTGGGGACAGGTGGTGCGGCTTCCGGTGTACCTCTCCCACAGGGCTGCGTAATCAAGGCTGACAACCAGGCCGGCATGGGCTTCAGCCAGGGATACGAAGGGTTCGGGCAATGCCGCAAACCCGATCCGCCCCTGTTGAAGCATTTTTACGGAACTGTCGAACATGGCGTATCCCACACGGATGTCCCGCTGCCACACAAGGCCCTCGGATCTTGCAAAAAAGCGGGTGACCTCCTCCAGGGGGGAGCCTGGAAAGGGAAGCCATATTTTCTCGCCCTTAAGCTCGCCAAACCCTTTGACGGGCCGGGTCGAGACAAGGAAGCTGAGTCCCGCCACATGGGAGTTGATGATCTTCAGCGGCACCCCCTGGCGAAAAAAACGGACGCCGACGCTGATGCCGGTTGTCAGAAATTGAGCCTGTTTCCTCAAAAACAGGGAATGGGCCTGGGAGTGGTTGTGAAAAATTTTCACCCCCACCCCGGGCAAATCGTCCACGGCCAGGATCAACGGGATGGAGGCCGGGGTTGCCGGGGCCAGGACAACAATGTCCCGGCCCGGTTCCCCCACCGCCCTGCCCGGCAAAACCTGGGCAAGGCAGCAGAGAAAAACAACGATCATGGCCTTGCAGCCCTTCGCATATGAATTGCACCTGTTCCTTATAATACAGGTGCAGGTATCCAAGAAAGTCGCCATCATCAGGAACGGTCTTCGATCTCCCGCCATATCTCATCCATGGTGTGGCTGACCTTCTGTTTCCTGTCCCTGTAGGTGGTGTGGAGCAGGTGATGGCTCTTCTCCCCCAGGGGTTCTTTCAGAAAATCCCCATAGATTTTTGCAATCATGGGATTGTTGTGGGACTGGCGGACGGAACGCTTCCGGTCGATGGTGTACATCCCCTGTTTCCGGTCCAGGCGAGTGCCCTGGTAGGAGTGCTTGCTCCTTGGCTGGCCACCGCCCCCGGCGCATCCCCCCGGGCATGCCATCACCTCCACAAACCCATAGGGACTCTCACCGGCCTTGATCTCCTCCACAAGGCGGCGGGCCTCCTTGAGGGTATGCACAACGGCAACCTTGACAGGTCCGATATCCGGGCCAAGATCCACGGTGGCCTCCCTTCGCAGGGCTTCCCCCCGGACACCTGAATACTCAACCTCTTCCAGCTCCTTGCCGGTAACCACCTTGTGGACGGTTCTGACGGCTGCCTCCATGACACCGCCGGTATTTCCGAAGATCACGGCCGCCCCGGAATAGTCGGACATCCACGGGTTGTCAAACCCGGTATCCCCGAGGCCGGCAAGGTCGAGGCCCTCCCGTTTCAGGATTCGCGCAAATCCCCGGGTGGAGAGCACCACATCCACGTCCCTGAGACCCTCATGCTCAAATTCAGGGCGTTTGGCCTCCCCCTTCTTGGCCGTACAGGGCATGATGGAGATCACCCGGATCTTACCGGGATTGATGTCCATCTTTTCGGCAAGGTAGGTCTTGGCCATGGAGCCAAGGCACTGCTGGGGCGAGCGGGTGGTGGAGATGTGGGGATTGAGTTCCGGATAGTTCTTCTCCACAAAGTTCACCCAACCGGGACAACAGGAGGTGAACATGGGAAGCACACCCTTGTTTTTGATGCGGTCCAGAAGCTCCGATCCTTCCTCCATAATAACAAGGTCGGCGGCGAAATTGGTATCCAGGACCACGTCGGCCCCAAGCTGTTTCAGGGCCGTGATCATCCTGCCCTCGACGTTCTCCCCCTTGGCCATGCCGAACTCCTCACCAATGGCCGTTCTCACGGCCGGGGCAAACTGCACCACGGTGAAAATTTCCGGATCGTAAAACATATCCAGCGCTTCTTCGGTATCGTTCCTCCCGGCCAACGCCCCCACGGGACACACCAGGATACACTGGCCGCAGGAGACGCAGTCCGACTGGTTCAAGGGCAGGTTGTCCCGGACACTGATCTCGGTCTCGAGCCCCTTTTCCGTGATCACCAGGGCGTCGATGCCCTGGATTTCCCGGCACACCTTGACACAGCGGAAACAGCGGATGCACTTACTCATGTCCCTGAAAATGGCGGGGGAGGAGTCATCCCGGCTGCGGCGCTGGTAAAACTCGGGATAGGTGTAACGGTTCTGCTGAAGGCCCACAAACTGGGCCACATCCTGAAGTTCGCAGTTTCCGTGGCGCACGCAGGAGGCGCACTCCTGGTTATGGTCGGCAAGGAGCAGTTCCACCTGGAGCCGCTGCATCTTTCTTACCTTGGGAGTCCGTGTAAGAACGGCCATACCATCCTCCATGGGGGTGGTGCAGGAGGTGACAATGTGGTGCTCCGAATCCCCCTTCCGCTTGATATCCACCAGGCAGACCCGGCAGGTGCCCGGGGCATGGTCAAGGTCCGCCAACTCACACAGGGTGGGAATGAAGTGGCCGTTTGCCTTGGCAACATCGAGCACGGTCTGGTTTTCGCTGAATTCTACATCTTTACCATTAATGGTTCCTATCATTCTTAAGGCCTCCCTATTGCTCGGTGATTACGGAATAGACACGGTAGCAGCGCATGCAACGCTGGGCTTCGGCGTATGCTTCGTCAACTGAAATGGATTTTTCAACCTCTTCAAAGAGCTCTTTTCGAATCATTGGATCAAGCTCCTTTATCTTTACCCTGTATTCATGTTTCACCGGAATGGAGATGCCCGTTGAAATCATGGGCTGGACATCGGCCACAAGCTGGGACATCCTTTCCCTTGGCTGGAACCGCACCCGCCCCAGGGTCAGGTAGTCGTCGATGCTTGCCGCCGCCTTTTCTCCCTGGGCCATGGCCTGGACCAGGGTGGCGGGCCCGGTCACACAGTCGCCGCCGGCAAACACCCCTTTCCTTGTGGTCATAAGAGAAGATTGATTGACTTTTATGGTCCCCCAGGAGTCCAGTTCCACCCCTTCCTCGGGAGCCACAAACCCATGCTCCACCTGCTGGCCGATGGCAGGGATGACGTGGTCAACCTCAAGGACGAATTCACTGTCCGCAATGGGGGTGACGCTGCACCTTCCGCCCTCGTCCGGCTCGCCCAGGGCCATCTTGTTGAGCTCGACGCCCCGCACCTTGCCGTCCGCAACCAGGATTCTTGTGGGATTGGTCAGGAAATGAAAAATCACGCCCTCCTTCATGGCCGCCTCGATCTCTTCGTGGTCCGCGGGCATCTCCTTCTGGCTCCGCCTGTATACAAGGTGAACCTCCTTGACGTTCATCCGCAGGGCGGACCTGGCACAGTCCATTGCCACGTTACCGCCGCCCACAACCACCATTTTCTCCCCGAGTTCCATGGGCATGCCCCGGTCGATGTAGTCGTGGTTGATGCGAAGCAAAAAGTCGACGCCAAAATCGTAGCCCTCGATTTCCGGATTTTCCTCAGCCACCCGCATCATCTTGCCCTTGTGGGCCCCGATCCCAAGGAACACGGCATTATATCCCCTCTCCACAAGATCGGTCAGGGTTATATCCCGGCCAAGCTTCTGGTTGTATAAGATCCGCCCCCCCAGGGTTTCGATGATGGAGATCTCCTTGCCAAGCACCTCCTTGGGCAGCCTGTACTCGGGAATGCCCGTGGCCGCCATGCCGCCGGGAACGGGCTTGGACTCAAAGATATCCACGCCATACCCCTTGAGCAGCAGCTGGTAGGCCGCGGCAATGCCGGCGGGACCCGTGCCCACCACGGCCACCTTGAGATTTTTGTTCCCGGGCTCTGAAGGCTCGTAGGTCGAGAACCACTCGTTGATCACCTCCTGCTCGTGATCGGCAACAAAGCGCTTGAGCACCTTGATTCCCACGGCTTCGTCCACCTGGGTCCTCCTGCAGGCCATCTCGCAAAACCGGACACAGACCCTGCCGCAGGTTGCGGCCATGGGATATTTCTGGAGGATCACCCCCATGGAGTGGGTGAACTTGCCGTCCTTGATGTAGTCGATATATTTGGGCACATCGACCTTTGAGGGACAGGCCTCGATGCAGGGAGCGGACACATAGGTCTCACAGGGCTGCTCCCGGGGGGCGGGCTCTGCAAGCTCCGCCACAAGCGCCTCCCGGAACGATCCCAGCATATCCAGGAGGGCAACGGTCGCGGTCTGGCCCAGGCCGCACAGGGAGGTGTTTTTCACGTGTTCCGCAATGATTTCGATCTCGTCCAGGTCTTCCGGGCCGCCATTACGCTCCACCAGGTCCCTGAGCTTTCTCTTGATTATCTGGGTCCCGACCCTGCATGGGGTGCACTTGCCGCAGGACTCCTTTGCCACCCGCTCCATGTACTGAAGAAGGGCATCCATAAGGTTGACATTTTTTTCAAAGATGAAAAAACCGTGTCCCCCGAAAAAGGCCTTGATGGGATTTCCAGCGTTAAACTCATCAAAGTCGCTGAATTCCGGGTGTTCCTCTATTTCAAAGATCTGCCGGTTTCGATTGTCGATGACCTTGCCATCCCATGATCCGAAAATTACTTTAGCCATAAATAGATTCCCATTCGTTTCTATTAAATCGTGTTAACGTTTGTTTTCATCCAGGGGGTTGTCTCCCTTGCAGCGCCCCCCTGCACACAGGTTGACAATTGCAAAACAGATACAATTCCATGCCGATTTAATCGGGGCATGGAAGCAACAGATTGTTTTTGTCGGAATTGCTGGAACAGGTTTAAACTGGTTGCGAGACTCCCTTGCTGCATAAAGTCAGGCGTGCCTTACAGTGAAAAACAAGCCTGACTCCGTCAAACATTCTACAACTAACTTCTACTTCCACGGATTGAACCGTTACCTCCGGATGGCGATCCACAGGGTGTGTCGCGCCCCCTTGCCGTTTTCCCTTGCCCGGACCCGGTGAACTTCGGGATGATATCCGCACTCCTTGAGACGCCGGGTAAAGGGGGGGCTGTCAATTGCCGACCACACACCAAGGACGCCCTTGGGCGCAAGCACCTTGTGAATGGCCCGAAGCCCCTGGGTTGTGTAGAGCCAGGCGTTGCCCTCCTGGGTCAGGGCGCCCGGGCCGTTGTCCACATCCAGGATAACGGCATCATAATTCCCGGCGGGTTTTACAAGCAGCCGGACCACATCCCCCACCTCAACCATTACCCGGGGGTCATCCAGGGGAGACCCGGCCAGGTGTGAGAGATGCTCGCGGTTCCAGAGAACCAGATCGGGCAAAAGTTCGGCCACCACCACCCCTGCATTTTCCGGAAGCGCCCCAAGGGCCGCGGCAAGGGTAAACCCCATGCCAAGGCCGCCGATGAGCACCCGGGGCCCGGGATTGGGACCCAGGGCCTTGCAGGCAAGCCGGGCAAGCTCTTTTTCAGATCCGAACATGCGGCTGTTCATGAGTTCCTGGCCGCTGACGCGGATGGAAAATTCACTGCCCCGGCTAAACAGCCCCACCTCATTTCCGTCATCCGGGGTAAGCGCAGCCCCGAGCTGTTTCCATGGAATCATAGTTTCCTCCGGCCTGGCTGTGTCCCAACCATCTAACGCGCCTCGAGAAGGGCTACGGATTCGATGTGAAAGGTGTGGGGGAACATGTCGACAGGCTGTACCTCCAGCGCTTTATAGCTGGAGTTGAGCATGCCGAGATCCCGTGCCAGGGTTGCGGGATTGCAGGAAACATAGACGATCTTCTTCGGCGCCAGTGCCATGACCTGCTCCACCACGTCCTTGTGCATACCGGCCCTTGGCGGATCGATGATCATGACGTCACAGGAGGCGTCGATCTTTGGCAGCACCTCCTTGATGTCCCCTACAAAGAAGTCGCAGTTGTCAATGTCGTTCAGGGCCGCGTTTCGCTTGGCATCCTCGACGGCACTCTCCACGATCTCGATGCCCACGACCCGTTTCGCCGCGTCCGAAAGCCAGATGGGGATGGTTCCCGTGCCCGAGTAGAGATCGACCACGGTCTCGTTCCCGGTGAGGGCGGCGTACTGGGAAACCAGGGTATAAAGCTGTTCTGCGCCGGTGGTGTTGGTCTGGAAAAAACTGTTGGCTGAAATTTCAAAGGTGAACCTGCCCAGGCGCTCCTTGATGCAGCGCTCCCCGGCAAGGAGCTTCTCATACTCACCCGTTGCAATGCCCGCCTTTCTGGCCGTGACATTGTTCACCACCGAGGAGATTTCCGGAAAGGTCTTTCTCAGGTGTTCAGCCAGGGGAATCAGGAGGTCGTCGTTCTCCTCCTTGGTGACAATGTTGACCATCCAGGAATTGAAGGCGGTGGAACTCCGAAGCATGAGAAACCGCCAGAACCCCTCGTGGGAACGAAGGCCGTATGCCGGCACCCCGGAAGCCTTGATATAGTTGCGCACCTCGTTAAGGATCTTGTTCCCGGTTTCCGGCTGTATCAGGCACTGGTCAAGGTCGATGACCCGGTCAAAGGTGCCGGGCACGTGGAGCCCCAGGCCGAAATCCTTTTTGATGTCAGGATTTTGAAGCTCTTCCGGCAGCAGCCAGCGGCTGTCACTGCAGGAGAACTCCATCTTGTTTCTGAACCCAAAGGTTTTCTGGGAGGGAATAACCGGATGAACCGTGACATCTTTCAAAAGCCCGATGTGCTCCAGGGACTCCCGGACATGCTGGGTCTTGTATTTAAGCTGGGTCTCATAGGGAAGGGCCTGCCACCGGCATCCGCCGCAGTACGCGGCATAGCTGCACGGGGTTTCCTGTCTCAGGGAAGAGGGTTCGATAAGGGAGATAAGCCGTCCTTCGGCAAAGCTCTTCTTCTTTTTGGTAATCTTGGCAAGGACCTTGTCTCCGGGAAGAGCCCGGTCAACAAACACCGGATAGCCGTCCGGCTTGGCAAGTCCCTTGCCGCCAAAGGCAAGATCGATGATCTCAAGTTCCACAGCCTTTCTCTTTTGTATCTTCATAAACACCTTGGCCCATATGGGGGCTCTTTTTATCGTTCACAGGGGATAAACATCCACTGGTTGGTTCATGGCGCCTCGCATATGAAGAATAGCGCCTCCTTATTATAATAAGCGAAACGGCCATCAATTCCAGTGCAAAACACCATATCAGCCCGCAAGTGGGCATATGCAAAAAATGAACTTGAGATTATACAGTTCTTGTGCCATAAACACAAGAATGAAAATCTTATCAAAAACAATCCAATTTGTCTGTGATGCCATTACCATCCATGGCATCCTTCACCTGCCTCCCACACCCAACCCGCCGCTGGTGATCGGTTCCCACGGCCTTGAAGGCACCAAAGAGTCGGCCAAGCAGGCCCTGCTTGCAGATCTTCTGCCGGGCATGGGCATTGCTTTTTTTCGATTTGATCACCGGGGGTGCGGAGAGAGCGACGGCATTTTTCAACAAGACACATCCCTTGACAAGCGGGCGGCGGACATGGTGGCGGCGGTGAAGCATGTACTCAGCCTCGGCCTGACCAGCAGGAAAATCGCACTGTTCGGAAGCAGCCTCGGCGGAGCGACCTGCATCGAGGCGTGGACCCGGCTTGAAGACCAGGGCCTCACTCCCCAGGGGGCGGTGCTCTGCGCAACGCCCATAAAAAGCGAGACCATAAAGAACATCCCCCTTGAAGGCACCGAAGACCGGCCGGCCCTGCCCATAAGCTTTTTCGAGGAGAACCTGCTCTTCGACCTTACCCGGGCGGCAAACAGAATGGACAATCTCCTGCTCTTCCACGGGTCAAAGGACGAAGTAGTGCCCTGGGAGAACAGCCAGACCCTTTATGACCTGGCCCGACACCCCAAGGAGCTGATCATCCACGAAAACGGAGACCACAGGATGTCCAACAAAAGCCAGCAGGAAGATTTCACAGAGCGGACCGCCATCTGGCTCAAAGGGTGCCTTCTTTTGGATTGAGCCTGCGCCTCAGCATCTCCAGGGCGGTCACGGCAAACATCTTCTTGTTCATTGTCCTGTCGTCAAAGGGGAACACATAGCGCTTTGCCCAGGAGAAACCTGGACCTGCGACCCCGACACATACGGTACCCACCGGCTTTTCATCGCTGCCGCCGCCAGGCCCGGCAATGCCGGATGTGGAAATCCCGTAGGTCGCCCCGGTCAGGTTTCTCACCCCCCGGGCCATTTCCCCGGCGGTCTCCTCGGACACGGCCCCGAAACCTTCAAGGGTAGCCTCCTTGACCCCGAGAACCCTGACCTTGGCGTCATTGGAATATGTAACACCCGAAAAAAGAAAATAACCGGAACTGCCGGAAACATCGGTGAGCATACTTGCCACAAGCCCGCCGGTACAACTTTCAGCCGCGGCAACGGTGGCCCCTGCTTCAAGCAGCAACCTGCCCACCTCCTGCTCCATGGTGAGCCCTTGGATGGATACCACCCGCCGGCCAAGGATCGATTCAACAAACCCCACAGCCCCGTCCAAAACCGTTTCACCCCCCTCCCCCTTTGAATCTCCACAGGAGAGCTTAACCTCGATCAAGGGGAAATCAACCCTGAATCCAAGCCGGACACCTGGAAAACGAAGGTTGAAATCGTGAAGCCGGGCCCCCACCTCTGACTCGGGCAGGCCGAATACGGTGATACTCCTGGACGCTATCACTCCGGGCAGACCAAAGATCTTTTGAATGCGGGGAAAAACCTTTTTCCGGGCCATCACCTTCATCTCGGACGGCACCCCGGGCATGAAAAAACAATGACAACCGGAAAGGACCAGGTAAAAGCCGGGAGCCGTACCTGCACAATTTTCGATCACCCCGGCCCCCTTGGGAAGCCTTGCCTGTTTCCGGTTCGCCTCGGCCATGTCCCAGCCCCGTTTTGCAAAAAAGCGTTCCATGGACCCAAGGGCTTCCGGATTCATAATTGATTCCACGCCCCCGGCCCTTGCGGCGGCCTCGGCGGTGAGATCATCGGAGGTCGGACCAAGCCCCCCGGTGACCAGCAGAAGATCGGCCCTGCCCGCCGCCTCGACAATGGCCCGGGCAATGCCGGCCAGGTCATCCCCCACAGCGACACAGCGTTGGGTCGCTATTCCCATGGTGAGAAGTTTTGTGGCAAGCCAGGTCGAGTTGGTATCGGTGACACCCCCCGAAACGATCTCGTCTCCAGTTGATAAAATTTCCGCTTTCATAATTTAAACCCCGTTCATGTTTTCAATCGGTGATCCCAGGCGATCCCAATAGATCGCCCGCCTGGTGAAGATATATGCCATGCAAACCGCTTTGAATAGCTTTTTTTGGAACTATTCAGCACGTTGAATCCGGCTGATTTTCAACATAAAAGACGATATATAACGCTCTACCTGCCGGACAGTTGTTAAATATCAACCATGAAGATCATGAAGGACATGGAGGTAAAAAGGCCGATCAGCCGGCATTCATCGGAGATCAAAGAGCCTTCAAGGTGAGATCGGTCCCCCGGCTAACGTGCTGGGCACAAAAATTGCAAAAAAATTCCATTAGACCGATAATTAAATTAAAAGTAAGGGAATGGGCACCATGAATAAAAATAACATTGGATATAAAATTCGCCCGTCACACAAAAGCTAGTGGAGACGGGCAATTCTTAGCTTGAAAAGAAGAGTACTGTCTGGTAAAGTCTTTTTCAATCTTTACTATAACCCGTCAGCACAGATGAGAGAGAACTAATGATCAGAGTCGGAATTGCAGGAGCAACAGGATATACAGGGGCGGAGCTTGTCAAGTTGGTGGCAGGCCATCCAGGGGCCGAACTTACGGCCGTAACCTCTCAATCCTACAGGGGAAGAGCCATTCAGGATATTTTTCCTTCCATGAGAAATGTCGTGGATCTCACATGCGAAGCACTGGATGTTGACACACTGAGTCAAAAGATTGACTGTGTATTTCTGGCCCTGCCCCACAAGGTTTCTATGAACTATGCTTCCGGTTTTGTGGAAAAAAATGTAAAGGTCATCGATCTCTCGGCCGACTTCAGGTTCCAGGATGCCGCAGCCTATGAATCAGCCTACCAGGAACACGTTTCAAAAGACCTGCTGGAGCGGGCGGTTTACGGGTTGAGCGAGCTCTACCGGGACGAGATTGCCGCAACTGACATTCTCGGCAACCCGGGGTGCTACCCCACCAGCTTCCTTCTTCCCATGCTCCCCCTGGTCAGGCAAAAGCTCGTCCAAACCGACGGCATCATATCGGATTCAAAATCGGGGGTCAGCGGGGCCGGACGCGCCGCCTCCCTCGGCACCCACTTCTGCGAGGTCAACGAGTCGTTCAAGCCCTACAAGGTGGGCAGCCACCGCCATGTTCCCGAGATGGAGGAGGTCTTGAGCCTAGGGGCCGGGGAACCCGTCACCATCACCTTTGTTCCCCACCTGCTCCCCCTCACCCGGGGCATGCTCACCACCATCTACGCGACGGTGACTGAAAACACCACGGAAGAAACGATCCGGAAAACCCTCTTGAGCCAGTACGGCCCGGACACCTTTGTGAGGGTACTTCCCCGGGGAGAATTTCCGGACATACGAAATGTCCGGGGCACCAATTTCTGTGACATAGGGTTCCATCTGGACAAAGACTCGGGCCGTATCATCATTGTGTCGGCCATTGACAATCTCCTGAAAGGCGCAGCCGGCCAGGCAGTTCAAAACATGAACATCATGTTCGGCATGGCCGAGCGCATGGGCCTTGAACTGCTCCAGGGAGCCCTGTAATCATAATGGCCGCTGCCCTTGACAGGGGTCTTTATTTTATTTAAGAAAAGGCACTCATGAAAAAACAAATAAAAATCTGGTTTCACACGGGATCAGCCTCCAATATACGGGAATTCACCCTTTCCAGGACTTTGACAAGCTCCCTTGGGATCCTGTTTCTTTTGGCAACCACCGGCCTTGCCTACACAGGCTATGACTACTACAGGCTGAAGAAGGCCTCTTTTGACAACGCCCTTCTTTCAAAAACCATAGAAAGCCAGAAAAACGAAATCGAGATCCAGCGGACCCAACTCCAGACCCTGGCCGGCGAGATCAACCAGCTGAAAGATAACGTTGCCACCCTTTCCAGTTTTGAAGAAAAGGTAAGAATCATTGCCGACATCAAGAAAAACAGCGATTCCATCGGTTTTTTCGGTATCGGCGGCATCTCCCGGGATGATATCGATCCGGACATTCCCCTCTCCCAAAGGCATAACAGCCTCATCCGTGAGATGCACCAGCAGACAAGCCAGATCAATATCGCCACCCAGAAGCAGAAAGCTGATTTTGAAGAGCTGCTGAAATATCTAAATAAAAAACGCAATCTCCTGGCATCCACCCCCTCCATCCGTCCTGTCAAGGGGTGGGTCACCTCAAAATTCGGCTACCGGTCATCCCCGTTTACAGGACGAAAGGAGTTCCACTCGGGCCTTGACATTGCAAACAGAAAGGGAAAGAAGATCATTGCCACGGCAAACGGACGGATCTCCTATGCCGGAGAGAAAATGCTGATCGGCAAAATGGTGAAAATTGATCACGGCCATGGAACGGTAACAAAATTCGGGCACCTGGACAAGATCCTTGTAAAGAAGGGAGCAAGCATAAAGCGGGGGGATGTCATCGGTCTCATGGGGAACACGGGCAGGAGCACAGGCCCCCATGTTCACTATGAAGTAAGGATAAACGGAACCCCGGTCAATCCTGAAAAATACATTCTCAACTGAGACCCGGGGCCTTCGGGCCCCAGCATTAACGAAATCCGTCTGAAACGGGTTTACCCCCCCCGCCCCCTGGAATACGCCGTCATGCAAGGCATATTCCCCGCCGAACACCTTTCCTGAAAAAAAAATTTTATTTTTTTAAAATAGTGCTTATATGTTTATTGGACATAACCAACTAACTCTATATTGAAGGCAAATCATCCATATGGTACTCAATTTTCTGACAAAGATATTCGGCTCGAGCAACGACAGGGCCGTCAAACGAATCCAGCCCCTGGTAGACGCAATCAACGCTTTTGAGCCGCAATTTCAAAATTACACGGATCAGGAGCTGACAGAGACCACCCCGATTTTCAAACAAAGGCTTACCCAGGGTGAAACCCTGGACGACCTTCTTCCCGAAGCCTACGCCCTGGTAAGGGAAGCCTCCTGGCGAACCTTGAAGATGCGCCATTTTGACGCCCAGCTCATCGGCGGCATTGCCCTGCACCAGGGAATTATCGCCGAAATGAAAACCGGCGAGGGAAAAACCCTGGCCGCCACCCTTCCCGCCTTTCTGAACGCCCTGTCCGGAAAAGGCGTCCACGTCGTCACCGTCAACGACTATCTGGCAAAACGTGACGCGGAATGGATGAGCACCATCTACAACTTTCTCGGCCTCACAGTCGGCATCATCGTCCACGACATGAACGACCAGGAGAGAAAAGAGGCCTACCGTGCCGACATCACCTACGGTACCAACAACGAGTTCGGCTTCGACTACCTCCGTGACAACATGAAATTCGACAGTGAGTCCCTTGCCCAGGCTAAGCTCAACTTCGCCATCGTGGACGAGGTGGACAGTATCCTCATTGATGAGGCAAGGACACCGCTGATCATCTCCGGACCCGCGGAAAAATCCACGGCACTCTATACCCAGGCGAACACCATCCTCCCGGCCTTTAAAAAAGATATCCACTACACGGTGGACGAAAAGGCAAAAAGCTCCACCCTCACCGATGAGGGAGTGGCCCTGGGAGAAAAGCTTCTCAATGTGGACAACCTCTACGATCCCTCCAACATCGAGAGCCTCCACCACCTCAACCAGGCCCTCAAGGCCCACACCCTGTTCAAACGGGATGTGGACTACATTGTCAAGGACGACGAGGTGGTGATCGTCGACGAGTTCACCGGCCGCCTCATGGCGGGCAGGCGCTACAGCGAAGGGCTCCACCAGGCACTGGAGGCAAAGGAGGGGGTCAAGATCGCCAACGAGAACCAGACCCTTGCCTCCATCACCTTTCAGAACTTTTTCAGAATGTACAACAAGCTCTCCGGCATGACCGGTACGGCCGAGACAGAGGCCGCGGAATTCCAGAAAATCTACGAACTGAGCGTCCTGGTGATCCCGACCCACAGGCCCATGGTCCGGAAAGACCTCCCCGACGTGATCTACAAGACCCAGAAGGAGAAGTACCAGGCCGCCATCAAGGAGATCATCGCCCTCCATAAAAAAGGGCAGCCGGTGCTTGTGGGCACCATCTCCATCGATGTTTCCGAAGATATGAGCCGCCAGCTCAAAAAACGGGGCATCAAGCACACCGTGCTCAATGCAAAGCACCACGAGACGGAAGCGGAGATCGTTGCCAATGCGGGACAGCCCGGGGCCGTTACCATATCCACCAACATGGCGGGCCGTGGAACCGATATCGTTCTGGGCGAGGGGGTAAAGGAACTCGGGGGACTTCATATCCTCGGCACCAGCCGCCACGAATCGAGACGAATCGACAACCAGCTCAGGGGCCGTTCCGGCCGCCAGGGGGATCCCGGCTCTTCACGGTTCTACCTTTCCCTGGAGGACGACCTGTTGAGAATCTTCGGCGGAGAGAGAATCACGGCCATCATGAACAAACTCGGTATCGACGAAGGCGAACCCATCGAGCACGGGCTCATCAGCCGCGCCATCGAGAATGCCCAGTCCAAGGTTGAAGGCCACAACTTCGATATACGTAAACAGCTAATCGAGTACGACGATGTCATGAACCAGCAGCGGGAGGTGATCTACCGCCAGAGACGCCAGATTCTCACGGACAAGGATCTTTCCACTCTCTTCCTGCAAATGGTCGAGGAGCAGGCATGGCAGATTTACGCCCAGTTTGAACAGGAGAAACTCCACGTCACGGAATGGGATCTTGCAGGCCTTTCAGAGGCGGTCGGGAAACAGTTCAACATCGGTATCGATTTCACCTCCATGGAGGGAATTGACGACCTGACCTCCGAAGACCTGGGCCGGCTCATCGAAGACGCGGCAAAAAAGGCCTACCAGGCGAAAGAGGCCCTTCTCGGCCCCGAGGACACCCGCCGGCTCGAGAGCTACATCATGCTCCAGACCGTGGACTCCCTGTGGAAGGACCACCTGCTCAACATGGATCACCTCAAGGAGGGAATCGGCCTTCGTGGATATGCCCAGCAGAACCCCCTCATCATCTACAAGAAAGAGGGGTATGAAATGTTTGAGGGGCTTGTGGAACGTATCAAGGAAGAGACCCTTGGCATCTTTTTCAGGATCCAGATCGCAATCAACAATGAGGTTGAGCCTGTACAGCAACCCCGGCAGGAGAACCTGGTCTTTTCCCATTCCGACGATTCAGCACAAAAGCAGCCGGTGAAGAGAGCCCAGGAAAAGGTTGGAAGAAACGATCCCTGCCCCTGCGGCAGCGGCAAGAAGCATAAAAAATGTTGCGGAGCATAGAATAGAATGGGGACCAAGGGACCTGCAATCAAGGAAGAGATCTCATCGGGGGTTGACCAGAAGGAAGGACATCCGCCCATGTACAGGGTGATCCTCCACAATGACAACTACACCACCATGGAATTTGTCGTGGAGGTTCTCATAAAGGTTTTTGGAAAATCACTTGAAAAAGCATCCATAATAATGCTTAATGTACATAGGCAGGGAAAGGGTATCTGTGGTTCATACACCCGGGAAATCGCCGAAACAAAAGTAAACACCGTGCATAACCTGGCAAGAGAGCAGGGATTCCCGCTAAAAAGCACTATGGAGAAGGAGTAGTCATGATAAGCAAGGAACTCAGTGCAACTCTGGGAGCTGCAGTAAGGGAGGCCAAAAAAAGACGGCATGAATACGTCTGTGTCGAGCACGTTCTCTATGCAATTCTGAACCATGAAACAGGCTCCGAAACAGTTCAAAAATGCGGCGGAGATCCTGAAGCCATAAAGAAGAACCTGGACACCTTCTTCAAAGAGAAGATGACCGTCATGGACGAAGGCGAAGAGTATGTCCTCCAGCAGACCATCGGATTCCAGAGAATGATCCAGCGGGCCATCAACCAGGCCCGGTCAGCAGAGAAGAGCGAGGTCAACCTCGGTGACATCATCGCCTCAATCTTCCAGGAAAAAGACTCCCATGCGGCCTACTACCTCGAAGCCGAAGGCATCACCCGGCTCGACGTTTTAAACTACATATCCCACGGCACCGAGGCGCCAACGCCTCCCGCCGGCAAGCCGGAGCAGGGATTTCCAAAGCCGAGCAAACAGCCGAAAAAATCCGGAAAACCGGATCCCCTCGCCCTCTTTACCACTGATCTGCTGAACAAGGCCGAAGCGAATAAGATCGATCCCCTCATAGGCAGAAAGAACGAAACCGAAAGGGCCATGCAGGTGCTGTGCCGGCGCCGGAAAAACAATCCCGTGTTTGTGGGAGATCCCGGGGTTGGCAAGACCGCCATTGCCGAAGGCATCGCCCTCAAGGCCTTTCAAAAGGAAGTCCCCGAGTTCCTCGAAGATTGCGAGATGTTTTCCCTGGACATGGGGGCCTTGCTCGCGGGAACAAAGTACCGGGGAGACTTTGAGCAGCGGCTCAAGGATGTGATCGCGGCCCTGGAAGAAAAGGAGAACGCCCTGCTGGTCATCGACGAGATCCACACGGTGGTCGGAGCCGGCGCCACCTCCAGCGGCTCCATGGACGCCTCCAACATCCTGAAACCCGCCCTCTCCTCCGGCGCCCTGAGGTGCATCGGTTCCACCACCTATGAGGAGTATAAAAACTTCTTTGAAAAGGACCGTGCCCTCTCCCGCAGGTTTGAAAAGATCCAGGTGCCCGAGCCCACGGTGGAGGAAACTGTGGAGATCCTCAAGGGACTCAAGGTCTGCTACGAAGAGCACCACGGCCTTATCTACACGGACGAGGCGCTGGAAGCCTGCGCCAGGCTCTCCGCAAAGCACATCAATGACCGGTTCCTGCCTGACAAGGCCATCGATGTCATGGATGAGACCGGATCGGTCATACGGCTTTCCGGATCCGCCAGGAGAAAGAACATCCATCCCCTGGACATCGAAAAAACCGTTGCAAAGATGGCAAAGATTCCGGCCCAGAACGTGACGGCCTCGGACAAGTCCAATCTTGAAAACCTCCAGTCAAAGCTTGCCCATGTCATCTTTGGCCAGGACCATGCCATCAGCACCCTTACAACCTCCATCAAGCGCTCCAGGGCAGGTCTTTCCTCCCCCGGCAGGCCCATCGGCTCCTTTCTCTTCACCGGTCCCACCGGCGTCGGAAAAACCGAGGTGGCAAAGCAGCTGGCAGCCAACATGGGCATCGAGTTCCTGCGGTATGACATGAGCGAGTACATGGAGAAACATGCCGTATCAAGGCTCATCGGAGCGCCTCCCGGCTATGTGGGCTTTGACCAGGGCGGCATCCTCACAGACAGCGTCCGAAAGCACCCCCACAGCGTGCTGCTGCTGGATGAGATCGAAAAAGCCCATCCGGACCTGTTCAACATACTGCTCCAGGTGATGGATTACGCCACATTGACCGACAACAACGGGAAATCGGCTGATTTCAGGAACGTCATCATCATCATGACCTCCAATGCCGGGGCACGGGAGATGACCTCCAACAGGATCGGTTTCGGTGACCAGCTCGAGGATGTCGAGTCCAAGGGCTCCAGGGCCGTTGAAAAGACCTTCAGCCCTGAGTTCAGGAACCGCCTCGACTCGGTGGTTCAGTTCCGTCCCCTCTCCCATGAGATCATGGAGCTGATCGTGGACAAGGACATGAAGGAACTCCGGGAGCTGTTGAAACCAAGGCACATCACAGTCCAGTACTCACCCAAGGTGAGGGCATGGCTTGCCCGGAAGGGTTATGATCCCAAGTTCGGCGCCCGTCCGCTGGACCGGGTCATCCAGACCGAAATCAAGGACAAGCTCACCGACGAGATCCTGTTCGGCGCCCTGGAAAAGGGCGGCAAAGCGGTCCTTGGACTTAAGAACGATGCCATAACCTTCAGTTTCAAGCAGTGAATGCCTGTTTTTAGACTCTCTGAACACCTGGAATTTCCCAATCCCAGATTCGCACGATTTGACGGTCTCCTCTGTATCGGAGGAGACCTCTCAATTGATCGCCTGCTCCTTGCCTACCGGAGCGGTATCTTTCCCTGGTACTCGCAAAACGAGCCCCTGCTCTGGTGGTCTCCGGACCCCCGGCTGGTCCTCTACCCCGGGGAGTTGAGGATCTCCAGAAGCCTTCGGAAAAAGATCCGGCACAATGTGTTTACCATCACCATGGACCAGGCCTTTGACCGGGTGATTCACAACTGCGCCGTCCTGCGGACCGACCGGGGGGAAGACACCTGGCTGGTTGAGGAGATGATCCATGCCTATATCGGACTCCATAAAAAAGGGTATGCCCACTCGGTTGAGGTGTGGAAGGACGGAGAGCTTGCCGGCGGGCTCTACGGAATATCCCTTGGCGGCTGCTTTTTCGGCGAATCCATGTTCACCAGGATCAGCGATGCCTCCAAGACTGCCATGGCGGCCCTGAACCAACACCTGGCTGAACTCGACTTCGACCTCATCGACTGCCAGGTCACAAGCGACCATCTCCTCTCCATGGGGGCCGTGGAGATCTCCAGGGATCATTTCCTGGCCACCATCCGCCGCTCCCTTGAACGGGACGATCTAAAAGGACCATGGTCCTTCAAGGGATTCAGCCCTTAGGGGTCAGGGGTCACGTTATAGGGGTCAGGCTTATAGTGCCGGTCAAATGACGTGATGCCAACCTTACCCTATAATAATAAGTAGCGGTATCAATTGGTCTGACCGGAACTATAGCTTATTGAAACTAAACTCAAAGAGATAAACAATTTCAGCAATAAGCTAAGCCTGACCCCGGTATCTACCTGACGAGCACCCGCTTTACCGAACCCATCCAGATACCGCTCAAAAACCAGGAATAGGCCCAGGTGCCGAACAGGATGTAAACGAACGCCTTTACAATGTCCATGGCTGATCCGTTCAGTGAGAACCCCGGCACATAGGCGAACAGCAGCGGCCCAAGATAAAGAAACTTGGCGAATTTGAACGAGGTAAAGGCGGTTTTCCACATGTTGGCCTTGGCAATGGTTGCCCCGGCAAAGGCGGCAATGCACACCGGCGGCGTGATATTGGAGTCCTGGGAAAGCCAGTAAACGATCATGTGGGCGGCAAGCTCGTTCACCCCCAGGTGGGTCAGGGCCGGCACCGCCACCACCGCGGTGATGAGATAGGCCGCCGTGACCGGAACCCCCATGCCCAGCACCAGTGAGGCAAGGGCAATGAGAGCGATGGTCAGAAGCAGCGATCCGCCGGCCAGCTCAATCATGATGTCGGCAAAGGTCAGCACCAGCCCGGAAAAGGTCAGCACCCCGATGATGATGCCGATGATGCCCACGGTGGCGCCGATCTTGAGGCTGTTTTTCGCCCCCTCCCTGGACGCCTGGACAAACTCCCTGGGACCGATCCGGGTATCCTTTCTGAACCACGAAATCACAAGACAACTGACAAGGCCGAGGATGGCCGAGTAGGCCGGAGAGTACCCGGTGAGCATGAAGATGGTGATCACGATAAGGGGAATGGTGTAAAACCACTCCCGCTTCAGGATCTCCATGGCCGAGTGTTCCGATTTTTCACCGATGATGTTGTGGCGTTTGGCCTCGTAGTGAACCATGACAAACACGCTGAAGAAATACATGAGCGCAGGGAAAATGGCCACCAGCATGATCCTCGAATAGGGCTGCCCGGTGAGTTCGGCCATGATGAAACCGCCCGCCCCCATGATGGGCGGCATGAACATGCCGCCGATGGAGGCGGCAGGCTCGATCCCCCCTGCCACATGGGGCTTGAACCCCGCCTTTTTCATCATTGGAATGGTGAACATTCCGGTTGATACGGTGTTGGCGATGGCGCTTCCCGAGATGGAGCCCATGAGCCCGGACGCAATGACGGACACCTTGGCGGGCCCGCCGATCTTATGACCCACGGCTGCCAGGGGCCAGTCGATGAAAAACTTCTGGGCCCCGCACTTCTCAAGGAAGGCGCCAAATAGGACAAAGAGAATCACGTAGGTGGCAAGCACGTTGGCCATGATGCCGAACACCCCGTCACTCTTATAGAAGATGCTGATGCAAAGTTCGGGGAACGGGGCTCCGGCATGGGAGACGAGATCAGGGGCCATGTAACCGAACACCCCGTAAACAAGCATGACGCCCCCGATGATGACAAAGACGTTTCCCACCACCCTTCTCGCAAGCTCGATACCGATGAGAACACCGACAATGGCGATCACCATATCGAGCCGTGTCTCGGCGCCGGTACGGTAGTTGATCGACTCAAAGTTGAGGATCCAGTAGCCGATGGAGCCCACCGAGAGCACCATGAGGCAATAGTCCACCACCCGCATAATACGGGACTTGGACCGGTAAAGCAGGAACACGAGAAGATAGGTGATGATAACATAGACACCCCGGTGGTACTGGGTTGCCATGGGCTGGATCACCGCGGCATAGGAGTAAAAAAGAACAAGAATCACCGCACATGCATCAAAGAGTATCTGCTCAAACCTGTTTAATTGCTCGTACACGATTGACCTGCCTATATTGGATTAATATAGTTGATATCAAAGGGTCGCCCCCCCATGGTTACGTCACAACAATTGCGAAACCCTATTTCAGCACGCCCTTCTCCTTCCAGAACCGTTCCGCGCCGGGGTGGAAGGGAGTCACGATGCCGTTGGTGCCGGTTGAAACGCTCATCTCCTTAAAGGTCTTTTTCTGGCCACGCATGTGCTTAAGCCCATCGTCGGAGTAAATGAGGGAGAGCATCTTATAGACAACGTCCTCCGGCACCTTTGCGTTGGCAACCCAGAGAGTGGAATCCTGGAACGAGGGGATCTCCCGGTTTACGCCCTTATAGGTGTTGCCGGGAATGGAGAGTTTCGCAAAATAGGGGTATTGATTGTAGAAGCCGCCTTTCACGGCGTCCTGATCAAGGTTAACAAGCTCGATGTCGTTGGTCTGGGCCGCCATGATGACAGCACCGCTGGGAAAGGCGGTAAAGAGCCAGAAAGCGTCCAGCTGGTTGTTACCAAAAGCTTGGGCTGCGTCGTTGTAACCCATGGCGTTTCGCTCGATCTTGTCCCACACCCCCATGTGGGTGAAAAAGAGTTCACAATTGGCAAAGGCGCCGGACCCGGCATTGCCCACGCCCACTTTTTTGCCCACAAGGTCGTTCACACTGGTAATGCCCGAGCCCTTCCGGGTTACCAGCTGGGCGGGCGCTCCATAAAGATAGGAGACAGCCAGGACGTCCTCATACTTCCGCTTGTCATTCTTCATCTTGCCGTTACGCCCCAGCCACACATGGCCGGAATAGACAACACTCATCTGCTGCCTGCCGGAATTGGTTTTCCGTAGATTTTCCACCGACCCCGCGGAAGACTGGGCCTGAACCTTGAACCCGGGAAGCTGCTTCAGGGGTTTAAAAACCTGAATCCCGTTGGCAACGACCTGAAAGGTTCCTCCGGCAGGCCCGCCGCCGAAGACGATCCGCTTCTTGGCAAAAGCCGAAGGAGAAACGAGCAGAGAGACACCTACGAATAAACCAAGGGCAATACTTACCACCGACTGTTTACTTCCCATGAAATCCTCCTGTTTGTTGTCTGAATTAAGATGAACGTGGACGCCGGTCAGGCTTGTTTTATGACAAAGAATGCAACAATGAACGCCGGCCCCAATAAAGAACAGTAACAGCAAGGAACAATGAGGTCAATTGGGAGATTTCTGATTATGGTGTAGGAATTTTTCTTACACGGCCGGGAGGGAAGGAGGCCCTGCAAGGAAGGATATAAGGAGCCATGGAGCATCAAAGCCCCTGGAAAAGCCTTTCATTAGGCGGTTTCCAGGGGCTCTGATATTAAACTTTCGCCATAAAGGAGGATTAGTCCTCTTCTACGACGATTGCATCTTCTTCACATACTTCTACGCAGCTCTCGCAGCCCATGCACTCCTCGGCATTGACGGCAACGGATTTCTCCTCCTCCATCTCAAATACCTCTACGGGACATACATCAACGCACTCTTCACAGCCAACGCACTTGGCCTGATCAACAATAGGATTAAAAGCCATTTCTTAAAGCCTCCATAAAAAATTTAACGTAAAGTCTATTATAAAAACACTCAACAAGAGCGCCTATTATAACAGGTAACCCATCAAATCAAGTATTATTATTTCTGACACTCACCAGGCACACGGGAATTTCCATGTTTGAACCCCGGATCAGTGCGTTTTTTCTGGCCTCCCGGTCGGTCGGACAGAATATGTTGCTCACATGATCACCCGAAAAAAGATAGAGTTGAATATCGGCCAGAAGGCCACAGCCGTCATCGGCTTCCATCAAATCATTCTTTCCCGGAGTGCTGCCGAATATGGCGTTTTCCATGAGGTCTTTCAAACGACCCTGCCACCCGGCACCGTGTTCACAACACCCTTCATGCACTTTAAAATTCTCAATGTCAAGAACCTTTATCGACTTTTTTGCCTTTGAGTGAAAATAATCCACTACGGCCCGGCTGGTGGTGACCGGAACAAGGGGGGCATTCTCCCCTAAAACATCGATTTTTTCACGGAAAAACCGCGCCCAGGCGAGGATTCGCTTTTCAGTCATCACCCTGCCCGGATCCTGGTCCTGATCCGGGACACAGGAGCCATCGCCCTGTTTCGCCAACGGCGCCCCATCCTTCAGAACCGAGAAAAGCGCCGCTTCGTCCCTGGCAATGGAACAGAGCCTTGCGTTGACCTCCTCGGTATCGGCATCAGACTCCTGGGCGGTCCTCAAAAAAACAAGGGAGCTGAGAAACGCCGCTTGCGAATCGACCGGTTCCACGGGCGCCTGGTCACCGGAACCAATTTCCCCGGATTCCTGTTCGATCCGGGATTTCAATGTTGCTATCCCGGTGTCACTGGTAAAGTAGGGGGTCTCCCGGACCCGGGATTTCAACTGGCCGGGCCGGCCATGGTTCACCCCTGCCCACTGCTTGTAATCCTCGACCTTTGCGAGGGCCGGCATCAGCTCGTCCGGTGCCGGCAGAACAACGTCAATGCCGGGATTGCCGGCCCCGACCTCATTTGAAGCGCTGACGCTAAAGTGGCAGAAGCCTTTAAAACAGGCGGAAAGCGCCCTGGCATCCTGTTGTCGTACATGGGTAAACGGAAAAAACAGAGGTTTCATTTATCTCACACCTTTTTATCATTAATCTCAACGCCCATGGCCACAAGTTCCTCCCTGAGCCGGTCGGAAAGCTCCCACTCCCTGTTCAGCCGAGCGGTTTCCCGCTGTTCCAGGAGTTTTGCGACCTTGACCGAAGGAACCTTGCCGGGATGAAAATCGAATATTTTAAGCACGCTGTCCAACTCCTTGAAAAGATCGATAACCGCCCGGGCGCCGGAAGGATCGATTCCCTTGCTGTCCATGAGCCGGTTCAGTTCCTTCACGCCCTTGAACAGGGCCGCCATCACCCCCGGAATTTTCAGGTCATCATCCATGGAGGATACAAAGCCCTGCTTCATGTCATAGAGCAGCTGGTCAAGCTCCTCATACCGCTCTCCCGCCTGCACGCAGGCTAAGGCCCCAAGGCAGCGGTCCAGCTTGGACAGGGAGCGCCTTGCGTCATCAAGGGACTGGCCCGAGAGGGTAAGGGGTTTGCGGTAGTGGCCGGAGAGCAGCCAAAACCTAATCACCCTTGGCTCCCATCCCTGGTGTTCCAGGAGACCAAGATCGATATCCGAAAGCGTGTCCACACCCAGGCTGCCGTCGTAGTTAACCGTATCGCAGTGCATCCACACCCTGGCAAGGGGCTCCCCCGCCAGTGCCCGACACATGGCGTTCTCGTTCTCATGGTGGGGAAACAGCAGCTCCCGTGAACCGGTGTGGATGTCAAACCCCTCTCCGTGGGAGTTCATGGCCAGGGCCGCACACTGAAGATGGAGTGAAGGGCGGACGTTCCCCCACTTGGTTTTCACGCACACTCCCCGTTTGAGCTCGGAAAGCCCCACCCGCTTCAGCAGGGTGAAATCCTTGGGGTTCTCCTTTTCATAGTCGTCCAGGTCCACGGTGGCGCCGACCCGGATCTTGTCAAGGTCCACCCCGGAAAGGGAGCCGTACCCGGGAAGGCTCGAAATATCAAAGTAGAGGGACCTGAGCTTTTCATAGGCAAAACCGTTCTCACTGAGCCTTTCGGCCAGGGCCACCATCTCGTCCACATGGTCCGAGACAAGGGGATAGGACTGGGCGGGCCGCACCCCAAGGGCCTCGAGATCCCGCTTGAACGCTTGGACAAAGGGCTGTGTAAACTCGGAGACTGAAACGCCCGCCTTCTCGGACCCCTGGATGGTCTTGTCATCGAGATCGGTGATGTTGACCACATGGTTGACCGAAAACCGCCGGTACTCGAGGTACCGCACGAGCAGGTCCGTGGCGACAAACCGCCTGAACCTTGTGGGATCCATCCGCTTGTGAACCGTGGGACCGCAGGTGTAGACGGACACTTTGCCCTGGGTTTTGGGTTCAAACCGCGCCTGGTTCCGGGTCAGGGTATTGTAGAGGTCTAAGCTGATGTTATCCTTGACCGTGAACAGGGAGGTGGAAAGATACCGCTCGCCACTGTCGGGAAAGATGACCACCACTGTGCCGGTCTTGATCTTCCTTGCCTCCTCGATGGCCACGGCCATGGCGGCGCCGCTGCTCATCCCCACAAAGAGCCCCTCGCTCCGGGCAAGGTTCCGGGCCGCCTCAAAGGCGGTTTCATCATCGATGTTCACCTTTTCATCCAGCCGTTTCTTATCAAATAGATCGGGGATATAGGACTCCTTCATGTTCTTGAGTCCCTGGATACCGTGGCCCAGGTAGGGTTCGGCACCGATGATCCGGATATCGGGGTTGAGTTCCTTGAGTTTTCGGGACAATCCCATGAGGGTGCCGCTGGTGCCAAGGGTGGCCACCACGCTGGTCACCCTTCCCCCGGTCTGGTCCCATATCTCGGGGGCCGTGGTCCTGTAGTGTGCCAGCCAGTTGGCATCGTTGTTGTACTGGTCCGTCATGAAGTAGCGGTCGGGATTTTCCCGGGCCAGGCGGTACACCTCTTCGATGGCGCCGTCCGATCCCAGGTGCCCGGGGGTAAGCCGGATCTCGGCGCCCCTGGCCCTGAGGATACTCTTCCTCTCTTCGCTTGCGGATTCGGACATGGCCAGGAGCAGGTCGTACCCCTTTACGGAACAAATCATGGCAAGGCCTATTCCCGTGTTGCCGCTGGTGGCTTCGATCACGGTCTTGCCGGGCGCAAGCTCCCCGCTTTTTTCCCCCTGCTCGATCATGGAAAGGGCCGCCCTGTCCTTGATGGAGCCCCCGGGGTTCAGATATTCAAGCTTGGCAAAGATCCTGACCCCCGGAACCGGATTCATCCGTTTTATCTCCACCAGGGGCGTGTTTCCAATGGAATCAAGAATTGAATGGCTCATGATGCGCTGGTTCCTTTGCCCCGGAGGTCGATCCCGAGACGGTTGTTAATTCCGGACACAATCTCCCCAAAGACCTGCTCCGGGGTTCCTGAGGCATCAACCACCAGAAAGCGCTCCTTTTCCGCCCCGGCAAGGGCAAGATAACCTTGCCTCACCTGCTGGTGGAACCCAAGGGCCTCCTGCTCGAACCGGGCCTCATCAACGGATCGTTCGCCATCTTCCAATGCGCTGAAGGCCCGCTCCAGCCCGATTGCCGGGTCCAGGTCAAAGAGAATGGTAAGGTCCGGCCGAAGGTCCTTGACAACCACGGAGTGGATGGTGTCGATCAATTCCCTGGCAATTCCCCGGGCTGCGCCCTGGTAAACGGTGGTGGCATCGGTAAACCGGTCGCAAAGCACGGTTTTACCCGCATTCAGCGACGGCACCACAACTTCAAACAGGTGCTGGGCCCGATCCGCTCCATAGAGAAAAAGCTCGCACAGGTCCGACATCCCCCTGTTGTCCGGGTCAAGGAGGATGGCCCTGATTTTTTTTCCGATAAGGGTATCTCCAGGCTCCCTGGTGACAACCGTGTCATACCCGTTTTCATCAAAACAGGCTGACACTCTCTCAATCTGTGTTGTCTTGCCGGAACCTTCGATCCCTTCAAAGGTTATAAACATAAGTTGCTCCCAACATTGCTTGACTTTTAAGCATTAAAATGGCTTTATACAGTAAATTTTTGGTAAAATGAAACATTAAAATCCGAAACACCCGTTTCCCCAGACTGGACAACCAACCATGGAGTCATCGTTACCCGTAAAAACCAAATCCCTCAACCTCTCACCACCCGTGGCTATCCTGATTGCAACCGTTTTTATCTTCCTTTGGCCCCTGTCGGCGCAAGCCCTGCTGGAGCGGCCCGCCAAGGAGACATCCTGGCACATTTCCGCCCTCAAGGGAACCCATGACCGGGAGAGGGACCTCTATATTGCCGAAGGCGAGGTGGTGATCAAAGGCGGCAACACCCGGCTTGAAGCCGACTACGTGGAATTCGGCAACACCACCAAGGATGCCCTGGCCAGGGGACATGTGCTCCTGATTTCAGGAGAGGACACGGTGACCTGCGATTCCATGCGCCTCAACCTTGCCACTGAAACCGGCACCATCTACGACGGCACCGTGTTTATCCGGGAGAACAACTTCTATATCCGGGGTGACAAAATCACAAAGACCGGCAAGGACACCTACGAGGCCGGGAAAGCTTCCCTCACCTCCTGCTCAGGGGATTCCCCGGACTGGAAAATTTCAGCCAGGGATGTGAAGGTCACCATGGAAGGATACGGGTTTGCAAAACACGCGACCGTCTGGGCAAAAGAGATGCCCGCCCTGTACTCGCCCTTTCTGGCGTTTCCGGCAAAGACAAAGAGGCAGACGGGCCTGCTTGCCCCCCAATACTCCTTTTCGGACCGGAAGGGGTTCCGGTTCAACCTGCCCCTGTTCCTTGCCCTTTCCAGAAACACGGACGCGACCCTCTACGCCGACTATATGGACAAGCGGGGCACAAAGCTGGGCGTCGAGTACCGCTATCTTCTTGCCAACGGGTCCAGGGGCACTGCGTTCCTGGATTTCATGGATGACCGGCAAATCGATGACGGAACCGAAGACACCGGGGATTACCGCTACGACAGCACCCCGGCCAGGACCAACACGGACCGGTACTGGTTCAGGATGAAGCATGACCAGAACCTTCCGGGCCGCTGGAAGGCGAAACTGGACCTGGACATTGTGAGCGATGCAGACTATCTCCATGAATTCAAGAGCGGGTACACGGGATTCACCCGGACCCGGGACTACTTTGACGACACCTTCGGCAGAAGCGTGGACGACTACGACGACACGGTCCGGGCCAACCGGTTCAACCTGAACAGGACCTGGTCCGCCTACAGCCTGAACATGGATGTTGACTGGTACGACAATGTCATTGCAAGACGGGATCACAGTGACGACACGACCCTCCAGACCCTTCCGGCCATGGAGTTCGACTCGGTCCGGCAGCAGATCGGCAAAACACCCCTGTACGTGGATTTCGATTCCGAGTACAGGAGCTTTTACCGGAAGGACACCACAACCGCCAAGACAAACGGCCAGCGAACGGACATCCGCCCCACCCTCTATCTTCCCGTGCGGGCCGGACAATACTTCAGCCTGGAGCCTTCCATCGGCCTTCGCCAGACATTCTGGTATTCCGATGAGTACGACCACGCCTCGGGCAACGACGAGGGTTTCAACCACCGGGAACTTTTTGACCTCAACCTGAAACTTTCAACCGAGGTCTCCCGGGTGTTCAATCCGGGCACCGGGTTTGCCGAAAAGATCAAGCACGAGATCATACCGGCCCTTGAGTATCATTACATCCCGGATGTGGACCAGGACGACCTGCCCTTTTTCGATGACATGGACAGGATTGCGCGAAGGAACGACCTGACCTGGTCGGTGACCAACCGGTTCATCTCAAAAAAGAAACAGCCCCGCCCGGCACAGCCGGATAAAGAGAAGCAAGGGGCCCGGAAACAGCCTGAAGCCCCCCTTGAAAAGGAAGAATACGTTTACCACGAATTCGCCTGGATAAAACTCTTCCAGACCTGCTATTTGGAGGACCAGACCCATTACGACGAGGATGTAAGGGTCGACTCCTCCCAGTCCTTTTCCGACATCTCCCTGGAGAGCGAGTTTTCACCCTGTCCCTGGCTTTCCCTGGACATGGACGCGGACTGGTCCCCCCATGAGAACCACTTCATGGAGCATAACACAGGCCTCACCCTGAAGGACTACCGGGGGGATTCCATCCAGGGCTGGTACCGGTACAAACGAAAACGGACCGAACCGGTAAAGCAGGATCCCTCGGAAACGTTTTACACAAGATTAGACGCAAGCCTGACCTCGAGACTCAGCGCCTTTTACGCCTATGAAGAGGATCTGTACAAGCACGAGAGGATCGAAGCCTTTACCGGCATCGAATACCGCAAAGATTGCTGGTCCCTGCTTGTGGCCTATAAAGACAAACCGGACGACAGATCCTTTGGTTTCATAATAACCCTGTACGGTATCGGAGAATTTGGACGAAAATGATTCAAGCCAAGCAATGGTATACCCTTCTCACAAGAAGCCGTTTTGAAAACGTTGTATTCAGTGACATCCAAAAAAAATCCATTGAGGCCTTTCTTCCCAAGATCAAGGTAAAGAGCCGGCGCAAGGACAGAAAACTGATGATCGATGTGCCCCTGTTTCCGGGCTACCTCTTTGTCAACATAAGTCTTGATCCCCTGGAACACCTGAAGGTACTCAAAACCATGGGTGCTGTCCGCCTGCTGGGTTTTTCCGGCGGTCCGGTTCCCGTTCCCGACAGCCACATCGAATCCCTCAGGATCATCACAAGCACCGGCAACGACATCATCTGCGGCACCACGAACACCCTCAAAAAAGGCGAGATGGTTATGGTGGTAAACGGACCCTTTGCCGGGGTCAAAGGCGAATTCATGCGCCACAAGGGCAAGGAGCGTGTGATCATAAAGATCGAGACCCTGGGCCAGTTCGCAGGGGTTGAAATCGCCAGGGAAGACGTGGAGCAATTGCCGGATATCCTCTCCTAACCCCTTGACATAGTATAAAAATTTGTTTAGATAGTGACTTGCGCCCACCCAATGGGCCAATTTTTTTTACGGAAAAATGGTCTCGCACAATGGTTTGCTGATGAACCTGTTCCAGACAACACAAAAGAGGATTTATGAATAAACTTGAACTTATCTCCGTCCTGAAACAGAGGGCAGATCTGACAAAAAACGAAGCTGCCGAAGTCGTTCAGATATTTTTTGATTCATTGACCGAAGCCCTTTCAAACGATGAGCGGGTCGAAATACGCGGTCTTTGCAGTTTCTTTATCAAAGATTACAAAAGCTATACAGGCCGGAATCCAAAGACCGGCGACAAGGTAACCATTCCGGCAAAGAAACTGCCGTTTTTCAAATGCGGCAAAGAACTGAAAGAACGGGTCGATTATTAGCCAATGTCTGTTCATGGCACAGCAGAGGAGCGTTTCCAGTTCAAGGAGCCGGACCTGCCAAGGGCTTTGACGGGCATCCTTGAGACCCGGAAAATACCCAATGCGCTTCTGTTCATCGGCAACCCGGGCATAGGCAAGCGAGACGCCGCACTGCAGTTTGCCCGGGCTGCCAACTGCCTGGGGGAGAGGCCTTCCAGGGCCCATGCCTGCAACAGGTGCAAATCATGCAAAAAGATGGCCGCGGGAATGCACCCCGATATCATCCGGGTTGAACCGGTAAAGGGATCAATCAGGATCGCATTGATCCGGGAGCTTTACGGAGCCATCACGGTAAAACCCCATGAGGCCGAATTCCGCATGGTTCTGATCGAAGACGCGGACGCCATGAATCCGGAGGCCTCAAACGCGTTGTTGAAGATCCTTGAAGAGCCGCCGGAACGAACCTTTTTCATTCTGACCGCAAAAACGACCGACTCCCTTCTTCAAACCATCCTATCCCGGTGCCGCCAGGTTCGGTTCAAACCGGCAAGCCTTGGGAGCATCCGGCAGACCCTGGTGGACGCCCACGGCATGGATCCCGTCACGGCACGGGTTGCGGCATCATGGTCCGACGGGAGCCTCAACAAAGCCCTCAGGCTTCTCAATCTGTCGGACTACACCGGCGGCACGGACTGGATGAAAAGACGGCAATGGCTCATCACGGAGACAGGGGCCCTGATCAAGGGCGGCAAGGGAAGCGACAGGACCACCCTCCTTCTCCTGGCGGAAAAGATCGGCCGGGACCCCGAACTTCTAACTGACTCCCTGGCCGTCATCAGGACCTTTTTCAGGGACATTGCCGTATTCGGGTACAGCCCGGACACCATTGTAAACATTGATTTTTCAGCCCTTTTGCAGGAGATCATCCATAATCAACCGGCCCTGGCCCCAAAAGCCCTGGAATGGATCAAAGAGCTCCACAACGTTGAAAAAAAAATCAAGGCCAATGCAGGCGTCAGGTTAACCTTGGAAGCATTTTTCTTTAAACTCACGCCTGCCAGGCAAATGGCCTGACACTATAAAAGGTCCAACAGGAGAGCATCATGACAAAAATTGCAGGTATCCGTTTCAAGCCTGCCGGCAAAATATACGATTTTGACTGCGGCGCCTTTGTCCTTAAAGTAGGGGACAACGTAATTGTGGAAACAGAGCAGGGGCTTGGGTTCGGTGTGGTCACCGTTCCGCCGGAGCCCCTTGAATCCGAGAAGAAAAAGAAACTGCTCAAAAAGGTGTTCCGCATCGCCACGGAAGCGGACTTCCAGAAACGGGAAAAGAACAAGGAGCTTGAGCAACAGGCCTTTGACTTCTGCCAGGGCTGCATCTCAAAGCTTGGGCTGAAGATGAACCTCTTTTCCGTTGAGAGCACCTTTGACGCGGCCAAGCTCACCTTTTTCTATACGGCCGACGGCCGGGTCGACTTCCGGGAACTTGTCAAGATCCTTGTCAAGGAGTACCGCATCCGCATCGAAATGCGCCAGGTGGGCATCCGGAACCAGTCAAAGCAGTGCGGCGGACTCGGCAGGTGCGGCCGGGAGATCTGCTGCGCATTGTTCATGAAGAACTTTGATCCCGTATCCATAAAGATGGCCAAGGAGCAGGGTCTCTCCCTGAACCCTACAAAGATTTCAGGCCTTTGCGGCAGGCTCATGTGCTGCCTCACATTTGAGAACAAAACCTACAAGAAACTGAAAAAAGAGCTTCCAAAACCGGGAAAGGTCCTTGAAACCCCCAAAGGCCGAGGCAAAGTGATTCGCCAGAACGTGCTCAAGGGAACGGTGTCACTCCGCCTTGAAGATGGTTCTGAAATCGAAGCCTCCCCAAAAGATTTAAAAAAAGGATAACATTCGATATATGAAAACAAGCGATCCCAATTTTTTCACCACCCCCATCTACTATGTCAATGCCAAGCCCCATCTTGGGCACGCCTATACCACCATTGCAGCGGACGTTGCCGCCCGCTACAGCCGGATGTGTTCAAAGGAGACCTATTTCCTCACGGGAACGGACGAACACGGTGACAAGATAGCCGAGGCAGCGGAGCGGGAGAACACCACGCCAAAGGCCTATGCCGACAAGATCAGCCAGCGGTTCCAGGACCTGTGGCCGAAGCTCAACATCAGCAACGACCACTTCATCAGGACCACGGATCCGGAACATATCAAGGTGGTGGAAGGGCTTCTCTCCAAGATCCATGATTCAGGGGACATCTACTTCAGCGAATACGAGGGGATCTACTGCTTCGGGTGTGAACGCTTCTACCAGGAACGGGAGCTTGTGGACGGAAAATGTCCGGACCACGGTACGGTGCCGGAAACCATCAAGGAGTCCAACTACTTTTTCCGCATGAGCAAATACCAGGAGTGGCTCATCGATTACATCAAGAGCAACCCCGGCTTCATCCGGCCAGAACGCTACAAGAATGAAATTCTCTCCTTTCTCAAGGAGCCCCTGGAGGACCTTTGCATCTCAAGGCCCAAATCCAGGCTCACCTGGGGAATCACCCTGCCCTTTGACCAGGATTATGTCACCTATGTGTGGTTCGACGCCCTGACCAACTATATCTCCGCCCTGGGATATCCCGACGGAGAGCTGTTCAACGACTTCTGGCCCAACACCCGCCACTTTGTGGCCAAGGATATCATCAAGCCCCACGGCATCTACTGGCCCTGCATGCTCAAGGCGGCCGGCATCGAGCCCTACCACAGCCTCAATGTCCATGGTTTCTGGAACGTGGGCGGTTCCAAGATGTCAAAAAGCATCGGCAATGTCACCGATCCCGTGGAGGTGACCAACACCTACGGCACGGACAGCTTCAGGTACTTTCTCATGCGGGAGATGGTGTTCGGCCTGGACTCCAACTTTACCGAGGATACCATTGTCCAGCGGATCAACTCAGACCTTGCCAACGACCTTGGCAACCTCTTTTCCAGGGTGGTCTCCATGGTCCACCGGTACTTCGGTGGAAACACCCCCGGTTGTGATTCGGCGGAGGACAAGGAACTCACCCTCAAGCCCCAGGCGGACAAATGCGTTACGGACTTCACCCGGTTCATGGAGAACACGGAGTTCCACAAGGCGGTCATGGCCGTGTGGGAGCTCATCAGCACCATGAACAAGTACATCGACACCCAGGCGCCCTGGACCCTTGCAAAGGACGAGGAAAAAGCACCGGCACTGGCAACGGTCATGTACAACCTTGTTGAAGGGTTGAGAACGGTTTCGGGCCTGATCTATCCCATCATGCCCGAAACATCGGTCAAGATGCGCGCCATCCTCAACATCCAGCCCCCCGCCGACAGGGAGTACCACACCATGGAGGAGATTCTTCCCTGGCACCAGGCTATTGCCGGCACCCCCATTGACAAGGCGCCCGTCCTGTTTCCAAGGATCGATAACAAGGCTGCGAAAAAAGCCGCTCCTGAAAAGGCACCGGCTAAAAAGAAGGCCAAGGACCTGAAACCCCAGATCACCATCGATGATTTTGCCAAGATCGATCTTCGGAGCGGCACCGTTGTGTCGGCTGAAAAGATCAAAAAATCCAACAAGCTGCTCAAGCTCAAGGTGGACCTGGGTGAGGAAGAACCCCGCCAGGTCATCGCAGGCATAGCAAAGGACTACGATCCCGACCAGATTATCGGTAAAAGCGTTGTCGTGGTCGCCAACCTTGCCCCGGCCAAACTCATGGGAGAGACCTCCCAGGGCATGGTACTTGCGGCAAACGACGGCAAGAGTCTCGCCCTGACCGGATTCGACAAAACGGTCCGCCCGGGCAACCAGATAAAATAGGATTGGGGAGAGCGGTTGCATATTCACAGCAAAAACACCAGCTGGCGGGAATTCCAGTCAGAAATTCAGCTGGAGTCCAAAAGGAAAAAAGCCCTTTCCCGGCTCTTCAAACTGCTGGTTATGGTCTTGCTATGTGTTGGCGCCATGACCGGCATGAATGCGGCAAACATCCATGGCCTGCCGGATATCATGGCCATGGTGAAGCAGACGCTTCCCCTTGACGCCCTGCTGCAAAGGGGGGAAGAAAAGGTTGAAGAGGAGCAGCCGCTCCCCGTTTTGACACGGAAGGATCTGAAAGAACTTATGGATCCTTCCCTCCTGTTCAATGCCGAGACACCCACCATTGTGGTGAACCGTGACATTGAACGCTATACCATCGAAACCACCCTTGACCCTGCCTTTCAACGGTTTCTCACCGCCAGGCTGGAAAGGCTCAAGACCCTTACCCGGGGAAAACCCCAGCGCATCGGCATGGTTGCCATGGAACCCGCCACTGGCAAAATCGTTGCCATGGCGGGGTTTGACCTTGCCGACCCCGGGGCCAACCCCTGCACCATGGGCAACTATCCGGCCGCAAGCGTTTTCAAGATCGTGACAGCATCGGCAGCCGTGGAAAGCATGGGGTACACACCCCAGACCCCCATGTACTTCAACGGCGGTAAATACACCCTTTACAAACGGCAGCTCACGGACAAAAGAAACCGTTACACCACCCGGGTTCCCCTTGCCAAGGCCTTTGCGGAATCGATCAACCCGGTGTTCGGCAAACTCGCATCCACCCGGCTTCACAAGGAAAAACTCCGGCACTACGCCGGAACCTTCGGGTTCAACCGGGAAGTGGATTCGGATTTTCCCTTTGATGCCGGAAAAATTCTTTTCAAAGACAGTTCCTACCAGCTGGCAGAGGTGGGATGCGGGTTCAACAAGACAACGACCATCTCCCCCATGTTCGGCGCCATGCTTTCCGCCGCCATTGTCAACCGGGGAAAGTCCCCCCTGCCCTCACTGGTTAAAACGGTCACCGACGCAAACGGCGCGGTGATCTACACAAATAAGCCGGGCATCTTCGGAAAAGCCATTGAGCCGGAAACCGCCAAAGCCGTCATGACCATGATGGAAAGGACCATCACCTCGGGCACGGCCCGAAAATCCTTCCGGCGGTTCAGCCGGGATTCAACCCTTTCACGGCTTGAGATCGGCGGCAAGACAGGCTCCCTTTACAACAAGGACAACACCGTCAAATACGACTGGTTTACGGGATTTGCCAAGGAAAAGAACGGAGACAAAGCCCTCGCTCTCGCCGTGGTCGTGGGCCACAGAAAGTACATCGGAACACGGGCGGCAAGCTACGGCAAAATGATGTTCAAACACTATTTCAAATCCTATTTTGCATCAAACCAAACAACGATCAACAACGGTTGATATTCCCGGAACGGAGGCCACCATGCTACTTGCCAGACCAAACGTTTTCATGTTGAAGCAAAATATCTCACGACTCTTTTCCATGTCCGTCCGGTTCGGGATATCCCCGGACCGCGCACGGGAGAACAGCCTGGTTCTGTTCCCGGTCCGGCCCAACACTTTCTGCTGCGGGCTGTCCTCCCTTGTGAGCTACAAGGGCGTAAGATCCGCCACTGAAGAAGCGGACCTGCTGCCCATGGAACAAGCCGTGGACATCCTCCGGGAAAGTTCCCTGACCGTCTGCCTTTCCAATGGGCTCGACCTTGGGGAGAGCTATCTGGGCGGCGAAGAGCGCCTCACCCTCTTCCTGGACCAGGCCCACACCCTTCGAAGGAGAGAGCCGTTTTACAGCCTCTACTCCAATGCATCCAGGGAAAAAGCCCTGGAAACCCTTCTGGAAGCGCTGAAAACCCTGCTCAACCGGGAGAAGGCCGAGCTTAAACAGCGGATGGCCGACCTTGCCGCCGTGGAGGTGGACACCGTTGCCCCGAGGATAGACAAGCTCCAGGACATCATCTGGTGCCTCGAAAAAGAGGTGCTGGAAAACCTCGAAAGAATCCGTGACCTTGCCCGGTACTGCTCCAATTCCGGAACAATGGAACAGATCACGGTTTTCAAGAAGATCAATGCCGTGCTCAACAGCATCGACCGCCTCGAGGTAAGGGGCAGGGATTCCGCCGGCATCTCCCTTCTCTTTGTCTTTACCAAGGAAGAATTCGAAGGGTTCCGGAGCCGGCTTGTCAAGGCGGGCCTTGGGGACCAGCTGAAGCAGCGAACCAACAGGACGGTTCTCACCAACAACAGCATCACGGTCAGCGACTCCCATGACGATCAGGGGCAGCACCTTGTCAGCATCGCCATTGTCTATAAATTCGCCGCCGAGATCGGCGCCCTGGGGGACAATGTCTCGTTCCTTAGAAGCCAGATCAGAAACGACCAGATCCTCCTGCTCCTGACCCAGGCCAACGCCCTGTTCAACACGGTATCGGCCCACACCCGGTGGGCGTCGGTGGGAGACATCACCGAGGCGAACTGCCATCCAGTGGACAACATACCCACGGACAAGGAGATCGAAAAGAGCGGCATCATCCATGTCAGCCTCAACGGTGACATCGACAACTACCTGGAACTCAAGACCGACTATGAAAACAGGTACGACGCCATCGCACCGGATATCACCACGGACACCAAGATCATCCCCCTTCAGATCGAGCACTTCCTGAGGCAGGGGGAGAACGTGGAAGAGGCCTTCAGGCTTGCCGTCAATGAGTTCAAGGGTTCCCATGCCATCAGCATGCACACCGACCTTGCCCCGGGAAAACTCTTCCTGGCCCAGAAGGGCAGCGGCCAGGCCGTGTTCATTGGTCTCGGCCCGGATCACTATATTGCGGCATCGGAACTCTACGGCCTGGTGGAGGAGACCCAGACCTTTCTCAAGCTCAACGGCGAAAAAGCCGGGCAGATCATGATCCTGGACCAGAACTCCCCGGGAGGCCTCACGGGTCTCAGTTCACTTGCCTATGACGGCGCCCCCATCGAGATCGGTCAGGACGACATCCAGACCAGTGAAATCACAGGCCGGGACATCGACCGCCAGAACTATCCCCACTACTTTTTGAAGGAGATCTCCGAGGCCCCCCTCTCCGTGGAAAAGACCCTCCAGAACAAGTGGAAAACCTGTTCAGATACAGGTCTCTACACCACTATCCTGGACCGGTCGGTGATCCCGGAGTTCCTTGAAGAAGAACTGAAACAGGGAAAAATCAAGCGGATTCACTTCATCGGCCAGGGAACGGCAGGGGTCGCGGCCCAGGGCTGCGCCGACATCCTCACCGCCTATCTTGCCGATGCCGACATCCAGATCCGGGCCCTGAAATCCTCGGAGCTCTCCGGGTTCTCCATCCGGGGCAAGGACGGGGACACCGACTCCATGGCCGAAGACCTGGTGGTCGCCATCAGCCAGTCCGGCACCACCACCGATACCAACCGCACCGTGGACATGGTGAAATCACGGGGCGCAAGGACCCTGGCCATTGTCAACCGCAGGGACTCGGACCTCACCTTTAAGACGGACGGCGTTCTATATACCAGCAGCGGCAGGGACATCGAGATGTCCGTCGCCTCCACCAAGGCGTTCTACTCCCAGATCACCGCCGGGGCCATCCTCGGGCTTCACATGGCCGCCATCACAGGGGTGATAACAGCGGATAGGATCACCGGGGAGATCAACGAGCTTGCCACCCTGCCGGACAAGATGAGAAAGATCCTCGCAATGAAAGAGGAGATCGGCCAATCGGCCAAGCGCCTCTCCGTTCAGAAAAACTACTGGGCCACGGTGGGCAGCGGCTCCAACAAGACCTCCGCCGACGAGATCCGGATCAAACTGTCCGAGCTCTGCTACAAGACCATCTCGTCCGACTTTGTGGAGGACAAGAAGCACATCGATCTGTCCTCCGAGCCCCTGGTCATCATCTGTGCCGCAGGCACCAGGGAAAGCGTGCTCGGGGACATCATCAAGGACACCGCCATCTTCCACGCCCACAAGGCCGCCCCCGTGGTGATCACCAACGAGGGAGAGAACCGGTTCGATCCATACAGCAGCGACGTGTTCAAGGTGCCCCACACCGGCGAACACCTGGCGCCCATCCTCAACACCCTGGTGGGTCACATCTGGGGATACTATGCCGCCCTTGCCATCAACGAAGGCTCGGAGTTCATGTACACCGCCAGGAACGAGATCAAGGACCTCCTGGACGAGTTCACCAGCATGGGCCGGGACATCTACGAGGTGATTCTCGAAAAAAGGTTCAGGGAAAGCATTGCCGGGTTCTACTCCGAGTTTTCACAACGGCGCAGGAAAACACGGTTTCCCGCGGCCCTGGGCCTGGACAACGCCACCAACATCACCCTGCTCCTGAAATATCTTTCCGGCCGCCTGCCCGTGTCCGACTTTGAGATGGATTTTGCCAAGAAGGGCACCCCGGCCAACATGCTGAACGCGTTCTTCGAAAACATGGGAGAATCCATCAACACCATGGCGCGACCGGTGGACGCCATCAAGCACCAGGCAAAGACCGTCACCGTGGGCACCAGCAGAATCAGTGAAACCTTTGAAGGCGTCGTGTTTGACGAACTTGCCGGCCACGGCATCACGGTTGCCCAGCTGACCAACAAGAACGTCATGGTCCTGAAAAACCTCCAGCAGGTCATATCCGAAATCAAGGGCGGCCTCTTCTACAGGATTTCCGGCCTCAACCTCCTTGGCGAGCCGTCACTGGAAACCCGGATCGAAGTGGTAAAAAAGACCGGTACCCTGGCCGACGAAATCTCCAGGGTGGAGACCGACCACCAGCTCAAGGGCACCAAGCACATCATCGTGAGGGAAGGCAACGTCTATATCGGCAAGGGCCGGAAAGACAACAAAAGCATCCTCGTGATCCCCGTGCTCTCATCCTCGGCGCCCACCTCTCCCGCCATCGAGTACATCCTCTCCCTGAACGTGGGGTTCAAGGCGGCCGACCAGGTGTCCCTCTCTAAAAAGACCAAGGCCCTGGGCGGAAAATACACAAGGATAAAGGATATCATCCTCGAATTCTCGGACATCCCCAAATGGGACGACAAGCTCCTTGACCTTGTGAGCATCGACACCCTGTTCGGCGACTCCGCTGAAAAGATCGCGGAACAGATCGAAGCCCGCGCATAAACCAACCACGGGGGCAGGTCTACACACTTGACAGGTTCTCTGTCAAGTGTGTAGACCTGACCCCTACTACTCACCATGATGGCGGTTGACAAAAAGGATGTTCCTATCCTACGATGGACGGACGGTTAACCTGCAACGAACTTGAGATTCAGGACTTAGAGGTGCTGAATGCAGCCCCGCATTTTATGGATGAGAGATAATAATGAAAAAAAACGCCATTATCATTCTATGTCAAATCAGTTTTATCTTCCTCTTCTTCAGCGGCACTGAATTGTCCGCATCTCCCCCTGAAAATCAGGATCCGGTAAAAATCGTTCTGAACAATTGGACCAGTCAAAGGGTCATGTCAATAATCACAGGCAAAATCCTGGAGCATATGGGGTATTCGGTTGAATATCGTGATGCATCGGAAAAGGAACAGTGGGGGGGATTACAACGGGGGATATACCATGTCCAGGTTGAGATATGGGAAGGCACAATGAAAGGCACGTTTGATAAAATGGTCAAACTTGGCGGGATGACGGATGCGGGATCTCATTTTGCCAAAACCCGCGAAGAATGGTGGTACCCGTCTTATGTTGAGGAACAATGCCCGGGACTTCCGGACTGGAAAGCGCTGAAGCGGTGTTATTCCCTTTTTGCCACTCCGGAGACCTCTCCAAAAGGGCGTTATCTGGCCGGTCCCTGGGAAAGACCGGACGAAGCACGAATCAGGGCATTGGGATTAAACTTTAAGGTAGTTGTAGTAAAGCACGGAGATGATCTCCGGGACGAACTGGAAAAGGCCATAAAGAATAAAACCCCCATCGTTTTGTTCAACTGGACCCCGAACTGGATTGACGTAAAGTACAGCGGAAAATTTATTGAGTTTCCCGCATATGAACCGGAATGCGAAACAGATCCCAGGTGGGGCATAAATCCAATATTTCATCAGGACTGTGGCAACCCTAAAGACGGATGGCTAAAAAAAGGCGTGTGGACAGGAATGATTGAAAAATGGCCGTGTGCTTTTAAAACCATTCAAAATATAACCTTTACGAATCTGATGATCGCAAATATTTCCCTGTGGGTCGATATTGAAAATATGACCTATGAAGAAGCGGCAATAAAGTGGTTGGAAGAGAATGCAGGTCTGTGGAAATCATGGATTCCACAGACCTGCACAAAATAATTTCTAAACGAACCCGGATAAAAGATGGGTTTTATGGGTTTATCACCTGGCTGCCTAACATTACAGAGCCATTCGTAATGACCAATTGCAGACTCTGGTCCGAAAAACCAAGGGTCTGAGAAGTCAGGGTGGCGGGAATCCGGACATCGGTTCCGGCACTGGTGCGTAAATAAACCGTAGCGCCGGAACGGGTAATCGTAAACTGTGAAAAGGCTTCGGCAAAATTAATTACATTTGCACCGGCAAAGTTGAAACACTTAACCTGGGCGCCTGTTTCAATAGTCACGGTATTGGTGCCTGAACTTCCAAACACCTCAACCTGGCCTTGGGATGACAAGGTAACCAGAGCGGAATCATCACTTAGAATGATATATGGCTGATTCTCTACAACTTTTGAAGCAAACGCCTTTAAACAGACATTTGCCTGTTCATATGAGGTAATGGTTGTAAGATCCACCCAGGAACTCCCCCCATTTAAGGAGACAAAACTCTGACCGGCTCCGGCCGTGGCGTTATCCGAGTACCCTTCCATAACAGATTCAACAGGGACGGGATAATTGTATCCAGGGGTGTTCACATTAACAACCACGGAGAAAACCTCATTTTGACTAAGCGACACAGGAGTGTCAAGAACGATGGTATGATATCCTGCTTCGGTTATGGTACCACTCTGGGGAGATGCCGCCTGTTGACCGCTGTCGGGGGTGGACTGGCAGTCCTTATAGACAGTAATGGTGTATTGGGTTGAATCAGTGGGTGCATAAAAACTGACCGCTTTTAAGTTTTCTACCTGGGTTGCGGTAAACATATTCGCAAAACTTGCTATTTCTCCAGAACCAGATTCAGAGCCTATACTAGTTATCCATCCAAGGGGATCGTACTGGTAGATGGTATCATAGTTATCCACATCTTCCACCACAAGGGCAACACCGTCATCCAGGGATGTATCATGGTAAGAAATATAAAAATATCCTCCGTCCCCATAACTTTCGCCCCAACTATTGCGAACAATCCAGGCACCATCACCGGCAGGCACGTTGGTAAAATTTTCCTTGGGGAAGGCATCTTTCCAGCCTACGATATTGACTTCATGATTGGCTCCCTCTTGACCGGAATAGTAATACGCAAACGTTTCTTCGTTAAAACAATCCAGATCATCCGAATAGTTCATGCCAATGGCAACGGCACCATATTTCATAATGGCTGACTTGATATTATCGGGATTGAATTGCGAAACGGAGTCTGCGGTTCTATGGGGTAAATAAATTGCAAGCTGAAGGTGTTTTTGCACCGGTTTTGCATCAAACGGGGTGTCGTCTCCATATGGCACATCGGCTTCGTTGACCGGTCCGGACCATCTGGCAAGAAGGGCCGTGGCTTTCCACATATCCCCCCCCTGATTCAGTACGTCATTTTGATAGGCCTCCTCCGCTGTGAAATAAACACTATCGCCGGCATAGGCGATATATGCAAGCTGCTTTTCCGAAAAATCAGCGATTTCAGAAGGTTTGAGATAAGATTCAATGGCGGCCATGGTAGCGAATGCCCAGCAGGTTCCATAGGAATTCTGGTCCCTGACCGGTGTAAGCTTATTCGTTGTTCTCAAATCATAGGAAGCCAGGAAAACAGTACTTTTCCTGGTGGTTTGAAGTGCGCTTTTTCTTAGATTGTTTTTAAGATGGGAAAAATCCAAGGGGCTTGGCTTCAACCCCAGGAAACGTTTTTCCCCGTTAACCGTAACCTTCCTGGCGAACCGCGCTTCAAATGGTTCGGACTGCCGGTCCTGCCATTCAACAAATGCGGGGTTCAAGGGTGCCACCTGCAAATCGGCAGCAGCATGCGATATTTGAAAAAGCATACTGCCTGAGACCAGAATCGCCGCCATCACAGCCGTTGCCACGACCTGCTGAACAGTTCTGAGTTTAATCATTGATTGATTTTCTCCTAAAAAAGGTTTCGTAAAGATTTAAGCTTTTGCAAACACACGATATTTTGTCAAGGGAAAAAAGAGCCCGATATCAGGCCGTTCAACCTTTGCCGCCTGGAAACGAACATTTCAACATTTGATTTATTTTTAGTCTATTCTTAACAAAAAACAGCTTCTCATCTGTACATTTTCCAAAAGGATGATATATGCTTGTAGTCTGGTTGTCTCCCCCCTTGTATGGAATGGCGGCCCAAGGACCATGAATTCGGCTATTTCCCCGAAGGAACACGTGTGGTTTTAATGGACATGGACGACGTAAACAGGGAACAACGGATTTTGAAGAAAAGAATGAGCAGTCATCATCATATTTTCCCAATAATGGGAACAAACCGTATGCAACGTGCAGCCCTGGCGATTGCTGTTTTTCTGTTCCTGTTTACAGGTGCGCCTGCAGGCGCGTGGGCCGAACCTGAAAAGGTCACCCTGCGGTTAAGCTGGAAACACCAGTTCGAGTATGCCGGGTATTACGCGGCAAAGGAAAAAGGGTATTATGCCGATGCCGGCCTGGACGTTGAGTTCCTGGAGGGATTTTCCCAATCGACACCGGTGACTGAAGTTCTGGAGGGGCGGGCTGATTTCGGCGTCTGGGTTTCCAGCCTGATCCTCGAGCGCCTCAGCGGCAAGCCGGTGGTTATGCTTGCCAACTATTTCAAACACTCCCCCCTTGTTATCATTACAACCCCTTCCATCCGCATGCCGTCACAACTTCGGGGAAAAAGAATCATGGGGCCTGCGGAAGATGGGGAGATCGCTGAAATCTCCTGGCTTCTGAAAGCCAACGGCGTTGAAAAAGACTCGGTCCAATGGATTCCCCATACCTATGATCCCATGGCTATTGCAGATGGCGGGACCGACGCCATGACGGCGTATATCACAAATCAAACGTTTGTATTGGATAAAAAAGGAGTTTCCTATAATATTCTGGACCCTGCCAATTACGGGGCGGACTTTTACGGGGACAGCCTGTTCACTTCCGAGCATCAGGTGCGGGAACATCCTGAAAGAACCCGGAAATTTGTTGAGGCCACTTCCCGGGGCTGGGAGTATGCCCTTGAACATCCTGATGAGATCATCGATCTGATCCTTGAAAAATATTCTAAAAAAGCCTCCAGGGAGAAGCTTGTTTTTGAAGCCCGGGGCACCCGGGAGCTGATTCAGCCAGATGTCTTTCCCGTGGGGTCCATTGATGAAGTGAGGATCAGGCGGATTGCGGACAAGCTGGTTGAACTTGGAATGGTGGAGAAAGGGTACGACCTTTCAGGATTTATTTACGGCCTGCCTTTCCGGTCCCCTCTGGCAGAGAGACGTATCCCCCTGACAGAAGAGGAGAGGCTCTTTGTGCGGGCCCACCCTGTTATCCGTGTCTCAAATGAATTCGACTGGCCCCCTTTTGATTTTGTGGTATCCGGAGAGCCCCGGGGCTTTGGCATTGATCTAATGAATATGATCGCGGACCGGGCCGGGCTTACCATTGAATACGTGAACGGATACACCTGGGATGAGCTGCAGACCCTGTTTTTCAAGGGGGAGATCCATGTGATTCACTCCTTGAGCCGCACGCCGGAACGGGAAAAAAAAGCCCTGTTCACCAGTCCCTACTATCACAGCAAAAACGTTCTGGTCCTAAGAAGGGACGCGGCTGACATTCAGGACCTCAAGGATCTGGAAGGAAAAATTATCGCCCTGCCCAAAGGGTGGTCATCCATTGTTTTTCTCAAGAAGAATTATCCGGATATTCATATCATCGAGGTGGAAAACTCGCGGCAGGCCCTTGAGTATGTTGATCAGGGCAAGGTTCTGGCCACCATTGAGCAGGAAGGGATTGTTTCCTATTTCATCAATAAATTCGGCTTTCGGGACCTGAAACTCTCCAACTGGTTGGAAGACCCGGTATTGCAGGATACCTCCTCCCTCCATATTGCGGTTCTTAAAAAGAACGCAGGTCTTCACGGCATTCTGGAAAAAGGCCTGGAAACGGTCACCCCCGGCGAGATGCTTGATATGAGGAAGAAATGGCTCGGCAATGGCGAGGCCGATTCCAGCCTGAAAGATGTGGGGCTCACCCTGTCCGAACGGAACTGGCTGAAACAAAAGGGGCGGATAACCTTCTGCATCTCCCCCGACAGAATGCCCTTTGAGGCATTTTCAGGAAACCATGTTACCGGTATGACATCCGACTTTCTCAAGTTGTTCAGCGAGCGCCTCGACGTGCCGTTTACCCTGCTGCCGACAAAATCCTGGGAGGAATCCGTGGAACAGGTCAGAACAGGAAGCGCCGATATCCTGACCATCGCAAGCGTCTCACCCAAACGGATGCAGTTCCTGGACTTCACCCCACCCTATATAAACTGCAGTGTCGGGATCATCGTCCGGGAGGACTTTCCCTTTATCACCGGTATGCAAGAGCTGGCCGGTATACGGGTCGGCATCATGAAGGACACTTTCATCTGGGATGTCATTCCCGGAAAATTTCCGGAGGTCAACTATGTTCCAGTGAAAAACCGCCGGCATTCCCTGCTACAGGTCTCTGCCGGAACCCTGGATGCCGTAATCATGGATCTGCCCGTGGCCACAAACAACATCCGGCAGCTGGGCCTGACCAACCTGAAGGTGGCCGGGCACACCGCGGTTCTCAATGAAATGCGCATCGGTATGCGGAAGGATAATGTCCGCCTCCATGATATCATGGACAAACTTGTTCGCTCTCTCTCCAGAAAAGAAGTGGACGCCGTTTACCAGAAATGGGCAACCATCCGGTTTGAAAGCGGGTTTGACCGGTCGCTCCTCTTTAAGGTGATCGGGTTTGCCATCCTTGCGGTCCTGGTTATTTTTCTCTGGAACCGCAAACTCGTTCGCATGAACCGCAGGATCTCCCTGGCCCATGCCGAAGTCGAGGCCAAGAGCCTGCAGCTTGAACGCATCTCCATCACCGATGCCCTGACCGGCCTGTTCAACCGGCGGCACCTGGAAGAGGCCTTTTCCGTTGAAGTCGAACGATTCCGCCGCTACGGACGGCCCCTGTCCGTGATGATTATCGATATTGACCATTTCAAGTCCATCAACGACACCCACGGCCACCAGGCGGGCGACACGGTTCTGCGCCGGATAGCGGAAGTCCTTGATAAGAACAGCCGGGCATGCGATATCCTGGGACGCTGGGGCGGCGAGGAATTCATGCTGATCTGCCCGGAAACCGGCCTCAGCGGAGCCACTACCGTGGCGGAAAATCTTCGCCTTAAAATCAGCGAAATCATCTTTCCGACCGTGGGCACCCAGACCGCAAGCTTCGGTGTGGCGACCCTCAAGGATGATGATACCGGCGAATCCTTGATTCACCGCGCGGATAAAGCGCTCTACCGCGCCAAGGAAAACGGGCGTGACCGTGTGGAAACCGAAACATCAACGGGGTCAGGTCTACACTCTTGACAAAAAATCTGTCAAGAGTGTAGACCTGACCCCTAATAGCTTATTTGTTTTTCAGGGAAGCTTTGATGAAATCCCTGAACAGCGGGTGGGGATTTTCCGGACGGGACTTGAACTCCGGATGGAACTGGCAGGCCAGGAACCAGGGGTGCTCCTTGAGCTCCACGATCTCCACAAGGGAGCCGTCGGGGGAGGTGCCGCTGATCACGAGACCCGCCTCCTCGAGCTGCTGCCGGTAGTCGTTGTTGAACTCCCACCTGTGGCGGTGGCGCTCGGAGATGCTCTTCTCCCCGTAGGCCGTCAGGGCGAAGGTTTCCTCCATGAGATCGCAAGGGTATGCGCCGAGACGCATGGTACCGCCCTTATCGGACGTAGAGTCCCTTTTCTCGATCTTCTTGGTCCGCTCGTCGTACCACTCGGTCATGAGATAGATCACGGGATAGGGGGTACGGGTGTCGAACTCGGTGCCGTGGGCATCTTCCATGCCGGCAACGTTCCTTGCGAACTCGATCACGGCCATGTGCATGCCGAGGCAGATGCCGAAGAAGGGCACCTTGTTCTCCCTGGCATAGGTGACGGCCAGGATCTTGCCCTCAACACCCCTGGAACCGAATCCGCCGGGCACGAGGATGCCGTCGGCCTTTCCAAGGATCTCTTTATAGTTATCCAGATTCAGGGTTGAGGAGTCCACGAACTTAAGCTCCACACTGGATTCGTTGTGTATGCCGCCGTGGGTGAGGGCTTCGTTCAGGCTCTTGTAGGACTCGGTGAGGTCCACGTACTTGCCGACAATGGCGATGGTGACATGGGAACGGGGATTCTTGAACTTATCCACCATGTCCCGCCATTCATCGAGCTGGGGAGACCTGGCCCAGATATTGAGCTTCTGAAGGACCTTGTCACCAAGCCCCTCCTTGTTGTAGACCAGGGGAACCTCGTAGATGCAGTCCACATCCTTGGCCGTGAACACCGCGTCATCGTCAATGTTACAGAAGAGCGCGATCTTTGACTTGATATCCGGGGAAAGATAGCGGTCCGTGCGACAAAGCAGGATATCCGGCTGGATGCCGATGCCCCTGAGCTCCTTGACACTGTGCTGGGTAGGCTTGGTTTTGAGCTCTCCGGCCGTGCCGATGTAGGGCACCAGGGTCAGGTGGATGTAGATCACGTTGCTGCGGCCCACATCGGCCCGGAACTGGCGGATGGCCTCGAGGAACGGGAGGGATTCAATATCGCCGATGGTGCCGCCGATCTCAACGAGCACCACGTCGGCATCGTCCGCTACCAGGGAGATGCTCCGCTTGATCTCATCGGTGATGTGGGGAATCACCTGGACAGTTCCGCCCAGGTACTCGCCCCGCCTCTCCTTGCTGATGACCGAGTGGTAGATCTTTCCCGTGGTAAAGTTGTTGTTCTTGCCAAGCTTTGCGTGGGTGAACCGTTCGTAGTGCCCGAGATCCAGGTCGGTTTCCGCGCCGTCGTCCGTCACGAAAACCTCACCGTGCTGGAACGGGTTCATGGTGCCGGGATCCACATTGATGTACGGATCGAGCTTCTGGATGGTTACCTTAAGGCCCCGGCTTTCAAGGAGCATTCCGATGGCAGCCGAAGCAAGCCCCTTACCAAGGGAGGAGACGACCCCTCCTGTGACAAAGATATATTTGGTCGTATCAGACATTGATTCCTCTTCTTTTATACAGCCATGGCATGCCCATGGCAATTAGGGTTCTATCACTTAATTTGCAGCGGTTATTACAATGTTATTCTTGACGCAAAAGATTGGATTCCGGATCAAGGGATTCCAAATCATCAGCCCTGCCCGGTTCCTGGGAAGATTCATCCCCGGGGGACTCGGGATAAGTGTTCAAGAGATGATCAACGTCAAAAAGAGAGGCGGAGAAACCGGATTCAAGTTCAAACGAAATTACGTTGACCACTGAGACGGGAAGGTCGTCCACAAGGATGCTAATTTCCATGGGATACCAGGTCCGGCTCACCTTGCTCCAGTTTTGATAGCGGATTTCAACCCGCCGGCCATTATCGAAACTTATATACTTTACCGGAAAAAAGGTCTCCTTGTCGACCCAAAAGGTCGAAGCGCGGCCGTTTTTCACATCGCCAACCACATAGCAGACAGCGTCGCCGTACCGCTGAATGGAGGATAGCGTCACATCCACACCATTGGCTTCAAGGTGATGCCGGAGGCTCTCCCGGTTCCTGAACAGCAGGGGTGCGGTGTAGAGGTCGGCCCTGGAAGGCGTGGAAGAGACAAGGACGCCGTCCTCCACCCCGGCAAACCGGTTACCGGACCAGACCCGTATGGTCCGGGGCGTTCCTTCAACCGTTTCGGCCCGTAATTTTCCCGGAAAGGAAAACCAGAGGGTCTCTTCGGTCAGGTTCCCGGCATCCTCGCCACCGGGTTCCCCGGCCACCCGGGTCTGCTGTTGGACCACAAGCCCCACGGGTTTGACGATCGCCTTGACAGCAAGATCGAGAATGTGGGGCCCCTGGAGCACATGGGCCCGGGCCGTGCCGGCAGCCAGGGAAAAGGCTGCCAGAACGGCCAGGAAACCGAGTGCGTTTTTAAGCTTCACTATCATACAAACAGGTCTTCGGGGAAAACCGCGCCCGCGCCGAGCTGCTCCTCGATCCTGATCAGCTGGTTGTACTTGGCGACCCTGTCGCTTCTGGAGAGGGAACCGGTCTTTATCTGGCCGGCATTGACCGCAACGGCAAGATCGGCGATAAAGGTATCCTCGGTCTCACCGGAGCGGTGGGAGATCACCGTTGTGTATCCGGACTCCTTTGCCATCTGGATGGTGTCAAGGGTCTCGGTCACGGTTCCGATCTGGTTGAGCTTGATGAGAATCGAGTTTCCGATGCCCTCGGAGATTCCCTTCCTGAAAATATCGGGATTGGTCACAAAGGTGTCATCCCCGACGATCTGAACGGACTCGCCAAGGCGCTGGGTCATCATCTGCCAGTTTTCCCAATCCTGCTCGGCAAGACCGTCCTCAATGGAATAGAGGGGATACCGGGTGACCAGGGACTCATAGTAATCCACGAGCTGTTCCGCAGTCAGCTCCTGGCCCTCGGATTCAAACACGTATTTGCCGTTTTTGTAGAACTCGCTCGCAGCGGCATCCAGGGAGATGCCGATATCCTTGCCCGGCCTGTAGCCTGCGTTTTCAATGGCCTTGATGATATACTCGATGGCCTCTTCATTGGAGTTGAGATTCGGGGCAAACCCGCCCTCGTCTCCCACTGCGGTATTGAGCCCCTCCTCCTTGAGGATCTTTTTCAGGTTATGAAAAACCTCGGCTCCCATGCGCACGGCCTCGCAAAGGGAAGGCGCGCCAAAGGGAAGGATCATGAACTCCTGGATATCCAGGTTGTTGGCCGCATGGGCCCCGCCGTTGATGATGTTCATCATGGGCACGGGAAGGATTCTTGCGTTGATGCCGCCCAGATGCCGGTAAAGGGGAACCTCCGCGGCATCGGCGGCAGCCCTGGCAGCCGCCATGGAGACGCCCAGGATGGCGTTGGCGCCCAGGCGGGACTTGTTTTCCGTGCCGTCGATGTCGATCATGGTTCTGTCAAGCCCTGCCTGGTCCATGGCATCGAACCCGATGATCTCCGGTGCGATAACCTCGTTGACATTGGCAACGGCGTTGAGCACGCCCTTGCCCATATAACGATTGGCGGCGTTGTCCCTCATCTCAAGGGCCTCCCGGGTTCCGGTGGAAGCCCCGGAAGGTACGGCCGCACGGCCTGTTGCTCCACAGGCCAGAACGATATCGACCTCAACAGTGGGATTGCCCCTGGAATCAAGGATCTCCCTTGCTTTGACGTCTATTATTTCAGTCATTGTATTCACCCCATATATGTATAGTTAGATAAATAGATATATTTACTCCCAATGGACCATTATGTCAAGATGCCGTATGTGAGGATTACGTTAAATCGTGAACCGTTTATCGGCCCTGGCTGATTCTGCGGACCGTGTTCCGGCATCGATCCAGCCGGCCCGGGAATCGGGAAAGGCATCAAATTTAGGCACATAGGGTTTGATGTCGATGAGGGGGGTCCCGTCGACGATGTCGATGCCCTTGACATGGATAATATTCTCCTCCACCTTCAACAGCTTGACAATGGAGATTCCAATCTGGTTGGGCCGTTTAGGGGCCCTGGTGGAAAAGAGTCCCCGTTTGGTGTCATCCAGAAAGGGCTTGGTCATGAGGCTGTACCCCTCGGACAGGTGAAACTGGTAAATCAGAATGATCCGCTCAAATCCGTCAAGGTCGGAAAGCCCCTCCCGGTATTCGGAAAAGACCTCCACCCGTCCTTCGAATTCAGCGGCGCCGGCAGGCTGAATCGGGGCGCCCTCCCGCTCTTTATGGGGGGAACGGATGGTTCCTATTTCATTAAAGGTGATCATTGTATCTCCTCTATTTTGATAAATATTTCTTTTTGACAAACCGAAATAGCTTATCAACTCCCCATGACGGGTTCAAGGGAAAACAATAAAAGTATCAGCCCCCCCCGGCAAGGGTTTCTCACTTGCCTTTAATCCCGGATCTCATGTAAACTTACCCCATGATGAAAACATTGACAAATTGCACAAAAGCGTGCGATTGTTGTGACCGGCGCCAAAAACTCTTTGACTCAACCACCCGGAAAAAACCTACTCAACTCAACAGATACAGGAACCCATCATGAAAATTCTCGTTACAGGCGGAGCCGGATATATTGGAAGTCACACCTGCGTGGATCTCTTAAACCAGGGCTGGGATGTGGTAGTTGTGGACAACCTCTCAAACAGCAGCGAAGAGTCCCTGAAACGCGTGGAATCGATCACCGGCAAATCCCTCACCTTTTACAGGGCCGACCTCCTGGACAAGGAGGCATTGACAGACATTTTCAAGGCCCATGCCATCGATGCCGTGATCCATTTTGCCGGAATGAAGGCCGTGGGCGAGTCGGTTCAACTCCCACTCCAATACTACCACAACAACATCACCGGCACCCTGGTACTCCTTGAAGTGATGAAGGCCTTTTCCGTGAAAAACCTTGTGTTCAGCTCATCGGCCACCGTGTACGGCGATCCCCACACCCTTCCCATCAAGGAAGAGTTTCCCCTGTCCGTAACCAACCCTTACGGCCGCACAAAGCTGATGATCGAAGAGATGCTGAAAGATATCCACCTGGCCGACACCACCTGGAACATCGCCCTGCTGCGCTACTTCAACCCCGTGGGCGCCCATGAATGCGGGCGCATCGGGGAAGACCCCAACGGAATTCCCAACAATCTTTTACCCTACATTTCCCAGGTGGCCGTTGGCAAGCTTGAAAGGGTCAACGTGTTCGGCAACGACTACGACACCCCGGACGGTACCGGCATGAGGGACTATATCCATGTGTCCGATCTTGCCGCGGGCCACATCAAGGCCATTCCAAAGCTTCTTACCAATCCGGGGGTTGTCACCTACAACCTTGGCACCGGCAGGGGCAACTCGGTGCTCGAAATGATACAGGGATTTGGACAGGCCTGCTCAAAAAAGATCCCCTATGTCATCACGGACCGGCGTCCCGGAGATATTGCCGCCTGCTGGGCCGACCCGGCAAAGGCCGAAAAAGAGCTCGGGTGGAAAGCGGAAAAAAACCTGGACGACATGTGCCGGGACACCTGGAGATGGCAAAAGAACAATCCCAACGGTTATGAATAGGAGCCCCATGGAAACCTTTATCACCAGATTCAAAAACAGCTTAAAGGCATCTGACCTTAAAAGCGCCAAAATTATTTTAATATCCATCCCGAACGAGCCGGACCAGGTAAAGCTTGATGTATTGCACGAACTTGCCCTGGCTCCGGATGAAATCGCATGGGACCTGCTGCTCCTGCTCTCACAAATAGATTTTGGTTCCTCCGAGATCAGGGAAAGACTGATGCAGCTTATCACGGACAGGGCCCACCTAAACTTTGGATTTTTGCCCATCCTATACAAGACCGGGGGCAGAAAAAAGATCCGGGAAGCCGCCCCCCTGATGAAGCACACTCTCGTAAAAGAGACCGATACGGGCATCCTGACGGAAACCATCCGTGCGGTCGGAAAAAACACCATCCATGCCCTGGTGGATGAGATCAGCGAATATCTCTACTACGACGATCAGGAACTCAAGGCCCAGACCGTATGGGCCCTTGAGCGAATCGGATCTTCCAAGGCCCTTTTCCGCCTGGAGGAAGTTGCAAAGACCGTCAAATGCGACCGGAACATCCTGGATGCCATTGCCATCCTCAAACAGAAAGAAGAAGAAGAAACAAAAGAAAAAAAGGAAGTGGTCGTCCGGGATGCCCGAAAGGAAAAAAAGGCGCTCCTGCACAGCGGCAACCTCAAGTCAACGGAGCTGGACATTCGGTTCAACGCCCTTGTCAACCTGACGGAAATGGGCGCCAATAACATTGAAATGCTCGAAAATGACCTTGGTTCCGACAACCACGACCTTGTGATCAACACCTTGAGAATCATCGCCAGAACCATTCCCGAACAGATGCTGGGCAACCTTTATGCACTGCTCTCCAAAGAGGGACTGCCCAATTCCGTTAAATTTGCCGTTTACGAGGCCCTTGGCGCCTACCCGGGCCTTGAGTCCGCGGCATCGACCCTGAATGGAATCGACGCTCCCGCCCTGCATGTCCGCATGGCGGCCCTGAACGTTCTTGAGAAAACCCCCACCGACTTTGTGCTGGCCGAGATAAAAAACCGCATCGAAACCGGAACAAGAAAGGGGGAGATCCTGGCCGAGACCATACTGGATGTCAAGGCAAAGCACATCATCGAATACCTCAAGATCTCGGACACCTTCTCCTACATTGCCTCCAACTATCTTTCAAAAGGCGCCCCCCTATCCTCGGTCAAGGGATATATCTCCATCCTCCAGGAGCGTAATCTCCGGTCAACGGCTAAAAAATTCAACGACATCGTTGAAAAAGCGTCCCAAGAGAAGAGACCCGGAGCCATGGTAATCAGCGTTTCGAAAACGGTGCAGGACGTGTATGGGAAACTCCTTTTCCAGGCAGGGTACGCCCCCATGGGCTTTTACTCCCCCCAGGACGCTTTTGAAAAAGCCTCGGAGGAAAAGCCGGGGCTGATCGTCTCCGATCTTTTCCTGAGCGAGATCACAGCCCTGGAGTTTGCCTCTGAAATACGGGAATTCTATCCCCCAAAAGAAGTGACTTTTGTCATTTCAACCCTTCAGCAGGACTTCGGCGGCAACCGGCTTGAATCCGTATTCTCCAAGATCGGCATCCACGGAATCGTGGCGTTTCCGGCACGGGCCGGCCAGATCCCGTCCCCTTGAAGCAGGAGCGCCCCCCTTCATCGCCCTGGGAGCCGGGCTGAAGGGGAGCGCCCTTGTGAAAACCCCGGGCTTCCGGCCCAACTTCTGCGACTACACCGACAAAAAGGTCGAGCTGATCAACAACACCGGGACCATTTACCGGCCCACGGCGTTCCATGTTCAAACGGCTTCCGGGGATTTAAAAGCGCCGGAATAAATTATAAGCAAATGCTCGAAAGCCTCATTATTACCGGAAAGATTTAAGGCCTTGCAGAAAAAAAATAAATATTGTAGGGTCCGAAGATTGGCAATATTTTATCAATGATAACCATGGAGAGATATAATCATCATGAACATGACTGATGCTATAGATCTTTTTACAAAAGAGAAATTGGACAAAATTTTTCCGGCGGACCGGGCGGATACCTTTTTCGAGGCCCTGTACGGGGATGTTTCCGAAGGAGCCTATGATATCAGCCTGGAATTTTCCAACATAGAAAAAAACAGTCTCATATTTGAATTCCACCTGAAACAGCGCCCGGGCAAATGCCTTGCCTGCAACGTCACCCATGGACTTCCAATGGTTTTTTCCCGTCACCCGGTAATCAACCTTGACGGAATCACCAAAGAGATCAATACACTTTTAAACGGTAAAGCCACCTGCACAGGCTGGGACGTAAAACAGACCAAAGAGATCGACCGCACTCTTCACATTCTCCCAGTAGCATTCCACATTACCTGATAAACAACCTTCGAGACCATACAACAATCGGGTTCCCGACAGATATATCTTCATATCTCCGCATCCCGGAAACGCTGGGAACCCGATACCTTTACCTTCCTAGTTACCCGCCTCGTCCGCCATCCACTCCTTGAGATACTCCTCCACATAGGCTGCGCCCGGTGAGAGAATGGGTTCCGGGGAGAGCAGCACATACCCGATGCCGTTGATGTCCCGGGCAAGCTTCTTGAAAAATGCCGCTTCAACATCCGCCTTTTCTTCCGAGGCGACGGCCGATGTCACCTCTTCGGTGACATAGCCCACAGGCGTGAACGAGGAGCACTCAGACCTTTCCCACTCTTCCGGGAAATCGACGATTCTCCAGGGGCTCAGGTCCTCGGGCTTCAGGATGTTCTTTTTTTTCCTGCTGAAGGGGGCCTGGACAAACTTCATTTTCCGTTTTTCCCACTGCATCAGCTCTTTTAAGAGAGCAGTAATGTCATCGGAAAAGATCCACTCCTCCGGTTCCAGCAGAATAGGAGGAAACTCCCTGCTTGTCAGGGCATACCTGAACGGTCCCTTGCTTTTCCAGAACTTCTTGAAATCCCGGGACTCAAGTAAAATTATTCGTTGTGTGGTCTTCTCCATAATACTTCTCCTATAGATATTTGAACTCGAATTGAGACCTGCTTTACCTGTATACTAAAAAATGGACTCCATTCATATTCGAAAAGCTAAAACATCTCTACTGATTCACAGATAAAAGGGATAATGATACCAGAGCGGGGCGGGTTTGAACATACCAAAAGTTTTTCCCTTGACCCCTGCGGGTTTTCCTGTTAACCATTCACTCCAAACCAGGTTAACAGGATAGAATCCATGAAAGAGAAAATCTTAAAATTGCTGGGCAATGCCCATAGCCAGTTTATATCAGGGGTTGAAATGAGCAACCGCCTGGGCATCTCCAGGGTGGCGGTGTGGAAGCACATGAAACGGCTGGTCCGGGAGGGGTACGACATCGATTCATCCCCAAAGGGGTACCGGCTGAACAGCTGCCGGGACCTCCTCGGTTTCAGTTTGGAAAGGGGGGAGTCCGCGATCCGTTTTTTTCCCGTTGTCGACTCCACCATGGACAGGGCACGGGAACTTGCCAGGCAGGGAGCCGCCCATTTCACGGTGGTGCTTGCGGAACAGCAGGAAAAGGGCCGGGGCAGGCTCAACCGCAGCTGGTTTTCCCAGAAAGGCGGACTGTGGTTCACCATCATCCTCAAACCCGACCTGCCGCCCCAGCTGAGCTTCAAGCTCAATTTCACCGCATCCCTGTGCCTTGCAAGGACATTGAACAGGCTCTTTGACATCGATGCCAGGGTAAAATGGCCCAACGACATCCTTGTCGACAACAAGAAGCTTGTGGGGCTTTTGTCCGAGATGGAGACCCGGGGGGACATGATCTCCTTTGTCAACATCGGCATCGGCATCAATGTGAACAACCGGCCGGAACAGGACGAGCCCAATGCCGTGGCCATACGCACCCTCACGGGACGGGAGGTTTCCAGGAAAGCGATCCTTGGGGCCTTTCTGGATGATTTTGAGGCAATGCTCCAAGACATCCTTGAAAAGAACATCATCGACCTGTGGAAGGAGCAGAGTTCAACCATTGGAAAGCGGGTAAGGATCGAAACCCTCAACAATGTATACAAGGGGGTCGCCCTTGATGTGGACGAGTCCGGCGCACTGATCCTGCAACAGGCGGACAACACCACGCGACGGGTAATTTACGGAGACTGTTTTCACCGGGAGAATGAATCATGAACCAGAGTTATAAACTGAGAGAAACCGTGTACTCGGCCCTTTTTGCGGCCCTCATTGCCGCGGGCGCCTTTATAGCCATCCCCATCGGGCCTGTGCCCATCGTCCTACAGAACCTCTTTGTCCTGCTGGCGGGCCTGATCCTCGGCCCCCGCTGGGGCCTTGCAAGCGTCGGTCTCTATCTGTTGATGGGCGCATGCGGGTTTCCCGTGTTTGCCGGGGGAACCGGGGGTATTGGGCGGCTGTTCGGCCCCACCGGGGGATATCTAATGGGCTACATTCCGGCCGTGTTTGTCACGGGCCTTGTTTCAGAACGCCTGGGCAAGACCCGGCCGGCCGACACAGCCGCGATGATCGCAGGCTCCCTCATCGTCTACGGCACCGGTGTGCCCTGGCTGAAATTCGCAACAAACATGGCCTGGAACAAGGCTGTTCTCGCAGGTATGGTCCCTTTTATTCCGGGTGATCTTCTCAAGATCGCGGCGGGCGTCTTTGCCGCCGGAATCATCAGAAAGGTGATCAAATGAGCGCGCGTCCCTTAATAGAGGTAAACCAGCTCTGCCACGATTACGACGGCACGGGAAGCGGCATCCAAAAAATCAGCTTCCAAATTTTCAAAGGGGAGTTCCTTCTTGTGGCAGGCAAAAACGGGTCCGGCAAGAGCACCCTGTTTCGCCACCTGAATGCACTGCTGATGCCAACGAAGGGAGATCTCCTGGTCCACGCCAGATCCATCCGCCAAGATCCCCTGGCTGCCAGAAAGACAGTGGGCCTGGTATTCCAGGATGCCGACACCCAGATCGTGGGAGAGACGGTGGCCGATGACATCGCCTTTGGCCCCGAGAACCTCGGACTTGCCCGGGACATCGTCCGGGAAAGGGTCAACCTTGCCCTGGACTCCCTGGGGCTTACCCGGTTGAGGGAGCGGAATCCCTCCTCCCTGTCCGGGGGAGAGAAGCGGCGCCTCGCCATTGCCGGGGTGGTTGCCATGGACCCGGAGGTGATCGTGCTGGACGAACCCTTTTCCAACCTGGACCACCCGGGTACCCTGGATCTCATTGCCTGCATCGAAAAGCTACACCGCACGGGCCGCACCATCGTCCTTGCAACCCATGAAATTGAAAAGGTGATCACCCTGGCCACCCGGATGATCATCCTGGAACAGGGCCGCCTTGTGGCGGATGATCATCCCCGGGCCCTCCTGAAACACCTTGAACGGTTCGGGGTAAGGGAACCCTGCGCATCGAGGTTCGGCATGGAGGTTCAGCCGTGGGCCAGTTGAACCTGTTTACCTATCTCCCATCCTCCTCCCCTGCCCATGGCCTGGATGTGCGGTGCAAGCTGTGCTGCCTGAGCCTCATGAGTATTGCGACCTTCCGGGGAGGACCCGTGCCCCTTGCCCTGATAACCGCCATGGTTGCGGGACTCCTGATTACAGCCGCCGTCAGGCCGCTCACCCTCGTAGGGGAGCTGAAACTCTTTTTTCTCCTGGTGACCATGGTCTTTGTCTCCAGGTCCGTCACCACGGGGGGAGAACCGGTGATCACCCTGTTCGGCATTTCGGCAACACACCGGGGAATCGTGGAGGGAGCCCTGCTGTCCTGGAAGTTCATCCTGGTGATGCTCATGGGAATCGTATTTGCAAAAACCACAAAGCCCTCCCATGTCAAGGGAGCGGTCCAGTGGTTTCTGCGCCCCATCCCCCTTGTCCCGGAGAACCGGGTCGCAGTCATGATCAGCCTTTTTTTAAGATTCATGCCCCTGATCCTCAAGCAGGCGTCCGAGGTGTCCCAGGCCCAGCAGGCACGCTGTTTTCACCTGGAGAAGAACCCGGTCAAACGGCTGGTCCGCCTCACGGTTCCCCTGCTCAAAAAGACCTTTGAATCGGCGGACAGGATGGCCCTGGCCATGGAGGCCCGGTCCTACAGCGAAAAACGAACGGACCCGGCTTTCATCCGTTCGGGCCGGGAACCCCTCTGCCTTGCCCTGTGCCTCCTTGTTCTGGGGCTGTCCTTCATGGTGTGACGATCAGCCTCATCTCCATGAGATTCCAGGCTTCGTCCCGGAAAAGGTTCAATCCCCCTTTACCCAGCCGCCTTGATCGAGCGCTCAACAATGCAGTAACTTCGATGCTCCGAAAGTAAAGCAATCCCCGCCAGGGTTGCCCATGGCATTAAATCAGCACCGTGTTCTTTTCTCTTTTCTCTCCCCTATTGATGTGATAACGATTAACAGTAGTTTTGCAAACCGCCTTAATGGCGACCCAACTTTTTTCATCACCTCTGGAGCATGACATGGCAGCGATCTTCATCCGATGGGCATTGCCGGCGTATTTCCTTTTGATTTCCACAGGCGAAATCCATGGGCAGCCCCCCCTTGTGCTCGTCGCTACAGAAGATCCTCCCTATATGTACCAGGAAAAAGGAGCAGCCAAAGGCATCACCGTAACCATTTTGAACCGCGTGTTCCATGAACTGGGACATCCCATAAAAATCAAATTCTACCCATGGAACAGGGCCATACGACTTGTTAAAGCCAGAAAGGCGGACGGCATATTCACGATACTGGAAACAGAAGAAAGACGCCGGTTTCTCGTCTTTCCCGAGGAAGCCCTTATCACCATGGAGTGGGTTATTTTCCACCGAAAGGACAGAACTCTCAACTATGAAAAATTGGCCGACCTGAAAGGATTGAGACTGGGAATCACGGCTGGCTACGACTATGGTAAGGCGATACATGAACCCAATCTATTTCAATTGGATGAGGTCATCTCCGATGAAAAAAACTTTGAAAAATTATTCCGTAACAGAATAGACATTTTCATAACCGACAAACACATGGGGATTCATAAATTAAACGAAATGGGCATCGCAGATGAGATCACCCACATAAAAAAGCCCTATGCAATCTGGCATACACACCTGGCATTTTCCCGGAAACCAAACCATAGAAAACTGTGCAAAGACTTTTCAGACACCTTAAAAAAACTGAAGGCAACTGGAGCCATTTCCCTGCCCAACAGGATGTCACCCTTAAGGTAAATGAAGCGAGGCCCTCCCAACCCTTGCACCTTACCGATATCATATATGTTCCCTTCTCTGCATCGGCAATGGTTGCATCAAGGGTGTCAGGCGTTTATCAACTTCATCTCCATGAGATTCCAGGCTTCGTCCCGGAATGAGACTACGCCGGTCTTAAGCCCATTCACCTTGAACCCCAGGCGTTGATAGGTGGCGATGGCAGCTTTGTTGAAGTCAAACACGCCAAGGGTGATTTCAACGAGGTCCAGATTGTCGAACGCCTCCCTGACAGCAAGCCGGACCATCTCCTTGCCAAGCCCTGCCCCCTGATGGCCCGGAAATATCATCACCCGTCCGATCCGGCAACATGCCCTGCTGTAATCGATGTTCATCAGCTGAATGTGACCGACCGTCTCGGATGTTCTCCAAAGCACCGCCTTGAACACCTTGACGGACGGCTGGTCCCCGGTTGCCTTTGCAAGGGTTCGCTTCAACTGGGCGGCATCCAGGGGATACAGATAATTGGGACCGGCCCATTGAAGGAGAAAACGGGCGTCCGGCACCGAATCGATCAACGGATCGCAATCGCTTTCAAGAAATCGTTCCAACCTGATCTCATTGGTCATTACTCAAACGTGCTCCTGTCAATAAGGGTTCTCAAGTTTCAACGTTTGTCTGAATCGGATAATTTACACCTCTTCGGCTGAAGCTGTCCAGACATTTTTACCCGCACCCTACCACTCCCTTCGCCCGGGAATACTTATCGCGATCCGGAATGCCGGCACCCGGATCATGACAAAACCGATCCGGCCGGTGCAGCTTTGTTGTTCCATTTAAGTAAGGTGTCCCCCGAATTTGATGCGTATTCCCTTGACAAAATTCAAGTTTCGATCATACGATAATACATATTCAGTTTTTATTATGACGTTAATTATTATGGTGAATTCCAATTCGCAATCAATAATCATAAAATAATGAGGAATGCCATGACAAAAATATTTCATAAAGACGGAACCCTGATTATTCCCGACACAAAAAAAGAGGATTGGCAGACAACCATTGTCAAAAAACATAAAACCTTTGTAAAAGCGGCCTATTGTCCCAAAGGCCATAATCTGATGAGCGATGTGAAGATCGATGACCACAAGGGGATTCATTTTCTATACCGTGAGAAAAAAACCAACAGGGAAGCGGATATCGTCATTACGGCCCTGGTGGGGGATAGCACCAAAGTTTATCTAAAGGGCGAACCATTTGACGAAGGTGACATCGTGGCCATATACTGTCCCATCTGCAAAACAGAACTGCTCCCCCACGGCGATTGCGAATGCGGTACCCACGATTACATGTTCTTTCTTGATGAAAAGCTTGCCAAAGATTGCGCCCAGACCTTCTGTTCCAGGATCGGATGTGTACAAGCCAGCAAACTCCATGTGGCTGAGGATGAGGATGCCGTGGTTCACAAGGAGGAAAAAGCGGTTGTCACCGAAGCATACTGCCCCAATGGCCACAGTTTGATCAGCGACATAAAAATAGATCATCACAAGGGCATCCACCTGATTTGTGAAGAACGCGAAACGAACAGGGAAGCGGAGGTTGTCGTTACCGCCACTGTGGGACAGACCCACAAAATCATACTAAAAGGAGAACCATTCGAAGAAGGCCAGGTCGTAAATGTTTCTTGCCCCACTTGCCGGGAGAAACTCCCCATTTTGTTCGATTGCGAATGTGGCGCCCCCATTTACATGTTCTTCCTGGACAAAAACAAAAACTATAACTACGGGCAATCATTTTGCTCAAGAATGGGCTGTGTAAAAAGCAGCCGTCTCCAATTATCCGAAGACATGCTCAGGGAATTCATGGAGCGCCATTGTACCTGATCCGGCAGCCGCCTCCGTCCATTTGGATTCACCGGCTGCCGATTGTCATCGTCCCGGGCCCTCCCCCCGCCAAGGGGGGATACAAATTGTTACAATTAAACACATAAATGCTACAGACGGTTACGCGCCCTTTGGGCTATAGTCTCTCCACATTTTTTTGTTGAATCTTAAAATAGCATCCTCTTTTTAAGATTTGACGGCATTTACGATCCAGGGCTCTTGTGGCACGGCCCATGGAAAAAAACAGGAGAGACGAAATTGAACCGTATTCAAGCAAAACATTTCAAAAATCTGTTCCACCTCATTCTTTTGTGCGGCCTGATCCTGATGTTGCAGGCATGCAATTCAGGCTCATCATCAAGTAAAAAAGCTGTCCCCGCCATCCCGGCCAAAATCCCCATCGAAAAAAGCATAATAACCCTGGGAAACAAGACATGGAAGGTTGAGAAGTTAGGGGCCGGAGAGAGGGTAGTACCCGATATAGGAACCGAGGAAGCCCTTGGGGGGCTGATTCTCACCATCGAAGGGAATAATGGTGCGGACTACGGCTTGCTTTCAAGCGAGAATGGAATAACCCCCGACGGTTCCGTTGCAATTTTCCGCATCGGAAAAGAGACCTATTTGGGCTCACAACTGAACCTTTCGGAGAAAGAAAGTTCGATCACCCTGACAGGGAATCTTAAAAAGATCGAAAAGGGCATCCCAACCGGCAATTCGCTTCCATGCACCGTAACGGTCACCGAAAGCCAGGTCGGCGGGGGCACCAGTGAATTTTATATTGACGGAAACGAAGCCCTTCTGAATGGTGAATTGGGCACAAGGACCTATAACCAGGTCATCGACATCCTGACCAATCATCCGGAAGTCGACACCATTGTTGAAGTCGACGTGCCGGGATCGGTGAACGATGAAGTCAACATGAAAACAGGCAGGATGATACGGGATCACGGTTTTACCACAAAGGTGCCCACCAACGGACACATCGCCTCCGGAGGCGTGGATCTCTTCTGCGCCGGAATAATCAGGACAATTGGGAAAGGGGCCCGGGTAGGGGTTCACTCCTGGGCTGAGGATGATGGAAAAGCAGCTGCGGATTATCCCGAAGACGACCCCGCCCATGATGCACAGATCAGCTATTTCAACACCATGCTGGGGACACCCCAGGGCCGTGATTTTTATTTTTACACCATAACCGCCGCAAAAGCCGACAATAATCCCGACTATGAGCCCACGGATATGCACTATATGACCGTTGAAGAGATCGCCAAATGGAAGCTTGAGACAGAATAAATAAAAGGGAGGGTGCTGTTACGGCATCCTCCCCCGTATCAGAAAAAAGAAAGGCAGTGGGATGTTTCCCTTGCCGGTTCCCAGATCATGCAGATACCCGATGTCAGGGTGGGCCGGGAGACGACCTCTCCAGGTTGGGTCCGGTGGTTCACCACCACGATATGGTCGTTGTTTCCCTTGATCGCAATGACGTCGTGTTTTTTCAGAAGCTCGACACAGACATCCGCGGTTCCGGGAGAACCTGAATCGCAAATATCGCCAAGATGATATAACAATGAGCACTCCTTTTCCTTCAGGAAAGAGATGGCCCCCTGGATGACCTCCGGTTTTCCATGGCTGTCGGCCATGATCCCGATTTTTTCCGGCATGGTGCCCATTGCTGCCTTTAAGATCCTGGTTAAAATTATGTTGTTTATCAGGCCCCCTCGATCCGGGCGCAGAAGATGCCGGCCAGGAACCCGCACAGATGCCCCTCCCAGGACACCCCTGCGGAATGGGGAATCAACCCCCAGAGAATACCTCCGTAGGCGGCCACGGTCACAAGTGAGACGGCAATGGAGGCAAGGCTGCGCTTCACCATCCCCCGGAACACAAGATAGCCAAAGTAACCGAAGATCAGAGAACTTGCCCCCACATGGATCGAGGGCCGCCCCATCAGCCAGACACCGGTACCGCCGAGGACCGTAATAATAATGGTGGTCCGGAAAAACACCCTTTGCCCGTGCAATAGCACCAGCCCCCCAAGAACCAGCAGGGGTGGCGTGTTCACCATCAGGTGCCGAAAACCGCCGTGGAGAAAGGGGGCGAATATGATGCCGGGCAGGCCGGAAACGCTCCTTGGAAGGATACCGTACCTGAGGAGTGAATGGCCCAACAGCAGATCCACACCCGCCACGGCCCAGAGGAGAAGAACGAACCAGACAATAATGGGCAGGGACTCCCTTTCCTTAATCACAGCTGAATGATCACCCTTTCCCGGTTCCGGGTAGTCTCAAAGGTTGAGATGCCCTTTTTTGCGGAACCGGACATCACCTGGCCCGTGAAATCATAGGTGGATTTTCCGATGCTGCAGCACTGGACGGTCCGGGTGCCGGGAACCGGATCAAGCCTGCGGCCCATGTGTTGGCACTGGTTTTGAAAGGTGTGGAAACTGTCCCCGTCCCCACGGACCAGCAAAAGCCGGACCGGCAGTTTTTTACCCTCCAGGCGGATCGCGCCAAAAGGGGCTGACAGCTCCGGCGCCCGGGCAAGATCCACCTCCACCCGTTTGCCCGAAACCGTCCAGCATCCCTCGTCCTTTGGTTTTTGCGTGGCGCAGATACCAAAAATCCGCTGAAGAGTAGTGCGTTTGAGAATCACAGGTCCCATGTTGTCAGGCTCCTTTTGTGTGAAATAACGGTTTGTCTCTGAATCGATCCAGGGTGATACTGAAAGGAATGACCACGTCCCCGTAACAATCAAATGCAGGATCGAGCGCCATGCCGATCTTCCGTAAAACAGCAAGGGAGGCCTCGTTTTCAGGAACCGCCGCCCCATAAAGGGTTGTCAGGCCAAGGACGGTGAACCCATAGCCGGCAACGGCCCTGGCGGCCTCCAGGGCGAACCCGTTGCCACAATGCCCTTGCACGATTCCGTACCGGATATCCACAAAGGCCGTGCCCCTGGCATGCTCCAGGCCTGCATAACCGACGGTCACGCCTGAAGACTTTTTTCTAAGCATAAAGTTTCCAAACCCGTGGGTTTCCCAATGCTCGAACCTTGCCGCCATATACTCCTCGATCTCCGGCCCGGTGTAGGGGCCTCCCTTGGGAAGATAGCGGGTGAGCATTGAATCTGAAAGAAATTCGGCCATGAAACCATGGTCATTGGCACTGATCGGTGCAAGAATAAGGCGATCGGTTTGCATTGTTGCTGTTTGTATAGTCACTTCTTTTCCAATATTTAATATTCCAGTCAAACACCTTCTCTTCTCAAGGCAGGAAAAAGATGTCAAGTCAAATCGTGATTCACGACATGCCGGGAATGGAATTCGTTGCTGTTATGACAGATTCAACATTGGAAATCCTGATAACAAATCCGAAAACAATTCAAACAAACGATTTGAAAAACATGTTCTTCTGTGGTTACTTCCTGGGATTGTCAAAATTATTCCAAATTTAATAAGCGTTAATACAGGAGAAAAGATAATGATAAAACGCACCATGGCTGCCATGATCACACTTTGTACGGCACTCCTTGTTGCCATGCCGGTCCATGCCAACGACCTTGACCGGTTTGCCGGCCTTTCCGGCGATCTCAAGATCGCCGGTGGAACAGCCCACATCCCCGTGGTAAAAGAAGCGGCCAAACGGATCATGACCCTCAACCCCAATATCCGGATCACCATTGCCGGCGGCGGTTCCGGGGCCGGAATCAAACAGGTGGGAGAGGGGCTCATCGACATCGGAAACTCCGGACGACGCCCAAGCAGCAAGGAGATCGCCACCTATGGACTGGAACTCCACAAATGGGCCATCGACGGGGTGGCCGTGGTTGTCAACCCCGCAAACACCGTGACCGCCCTGACCAGGGAGCAGCTGGTCCAAATCTTTTCAGGAAAAATCACCAACTGGAAGGAATTGGGCGGAAAAGACCGTAGAATAAACCTCTACACCCGGGACGAGTCCAGCGGCACCCGGTCCGTGTTCTGGAAAAAAGCCCTCAACAAGGGTGACATTGCCCTGTCCGCCAACTTTGTGGTATCGAACGGCGCCATGAAAACCGCGGTGGCAAACGATCCCGGCGCCATCGGCTACATGTCCGCGGGCTTTGTGAACCAGCGGCTCACACCCGTCACGCTGGACGGAGTCACACCGGATGCCGCGTCCATCCGGAACGGCAGCTATAAGGTGGCAAGGGGCCTGTTCAGCAACACCCGGGGTGAGGCCAGGGGCCTTTCCGGACAGTTCATCGACTTTCTTCTCTCGGACCAGGGCCAGGCCATTGTGAAAGAGAAAGGATTCATCCCGGTAAAATAGGCACCATGGACCGCTCCTTTTTTAAACAAAAGAGCGACCGGAAAGAAACGGCAGCCAGGGCTCTTCTATTTTTGTCGGCCCTGGTTTGCTGTCTTCTGGTGCTGCTCATCCTCGGCTTCATGATCGTCACCGGCTTTCCCCTGCTGGGCCAAAGCCAGGCCATGGACCTGCTGACAGGCGGCTGGGCTCCCCGCAACGGCCTCTACGGCATCGCGCCCATGATACTTGGCACCCTATGGATATCGGGTTTGAGCGTCATCATCTCATTTCCCATGAGCCTTGGCTGCGCCTCCTACATCTGCGTCCTCGGCGGCCATGGAAAGGCAACGGTCATGAAAGGCTGCGTCCGGATGATGACCGGTATTCCCACCATCATCTACGGGTTTGTCGGCGTCTTTCTCCTGGTGCCCCTGATCCGGGAGACGGCCGGAGCCGGCAGCGGCATGTGCATACTGTCGGCAAGCCTTATGCTGGCCGTTCTCATCGCCCCCACCATGATCCTCTTTTTCATCCAGAGCTTTGACAGGGTTCCCCGCTCCTGGCTTGACGCCGTGGACGCCCTGGGCGGCACCCGGGTGCAGAAGCTCGTGTACGTGGTTCTCCCCGCCAGTGTAAAGGGCATCGTCACCGGCACGGTCCTCTCCTTCGGCAGGGCCCTGGGCGACACCCTGGTGGCCCTGATGATCGCCGGGAACGCGGTCCGGAACCCCGGCACCCTGCTTGACTCCGCACGGACCCTCACCGCCCACATCGCCCTGGTGAGCGCCGCGGATTTCGAGAGCATGGAGTTCAAGTCCATCTTCCTGTGCGGGGCGGTTCTTTACCTCATCACCGCCCTGGTCATCCTTGGCGCACGGCTCATCGAGAAAAGGGGCGGCCATGAATAGATGGACCGAAAAAGCCGTTTACGCCCTCTCGGCCCTGAGCTGTGTTCTGCTCTTCGGAAGCGTCGCCACCCTTCTTGGCTACCTTCTGGTCAAGGGGCTTCCGGCGCTCAGTCCCGGCCTGATCTTCGGGTCCACCCCGGCCATGGACGCGCTGCTCCTGAAAAGGCAGGTATTTGACGGCATCTTTCCGGCCATGGCCGGAACCCTCGTGCTCATCGTGCTCGCCATCACCATTGCCGTTCCCCTGGGGGTTCTGGCCGGTATCTACATGGCCGAATACAGCGGCAGGTTCACCCGGAACATGTTTGGATTTCTCTTTGACCTTCTATCGGGAATCCCCTCCATTGTGGTGGGCCTGTTCGGTTTTTCAGCCATCCTGTTTTTCCACCGCCACGTCAGTGAAGCCCTGGCTCCCTGCCTGCTGGTTTCGGCCCTTTCCCTTGGGTTTCTCGTTCTGCCCTACATTGTGAAGACCACCCAGATCGCCCTTGAAACCGTTCCCCGGCAAACCCGGCTCACGGGACTCGCACTTGGGGCGACCAAACTCCAGAACATCGTCTTCTGCCTGATTCCCGAATCCTTTTCAACCATCCTCGGGGGGATCATCCTTGCCGTGGGCCGGTGTGCCGAGGACACAGCCGTTATCATGCTCACGGGCGCCGTGGCATCCGCCGGGCTTCCCAACTCCCTGTTCAGGGGATTTGAGGCCCTGCCCTTTTACATCTACTACATCTCCTCCCAGTATGCCGACGAAGCGGAACTAAACCAGGGGTTTGGCGCCTGCATCGTGCTGTTGCTGATCTGCGCAACGCTTTTCACCCTTGCCGCCGTCATCCGGAGGAAGGTAAGACACACCCTCTTGTACCGACATTAAAGGACCCAAAACAGATTGACACCCCCAAAGATCAAAATAGAATCCCTGGATTTTTACTACAACGACCACCGGATACTGTCCGACATCAACGAAACCATCCCGGAGAACGCCATCACGGCCATCCTGGGACCGTCCGGGGTGGGGAAATCCACCTTTCTTTCCCTTTTCAACCGTTTGTGGGAAACCACCCCCGCGGCCAGGGCGGAGGGCCGTGTCCTTGTCCGGTTTTCACGTTCTTTCATGGACATCAATGCCCCCAAATTTTCCGTGGTCCAGCTCAGGAGATCCGTGGGCATGGTCTTTCAGATGCCCAACCCCCTTCCCATGAGCATCTTCAACAACGTGGCCTTTCCATTGAAACTTGCCGGCATAAAGAAAAAAGAGGAGGTCCGCAGCCGGGTAACCACCGCCATCCAGGCGTGCGGGCTCTGGCCCGAGGTGAAAGACCGGCTGGATAAAAAAGCGGCCGTCCTGTCCGGGGGACAGCAGCAGCGCCTCTGCATGGCAAGGGCCCTGGTCATGGAACCCGAAATCCTGCTCCTGGACGAACCCACCTCATCCCTGGACCCCAAATCCGGAAAAATGATCGAGGAACTCATGGTCCGGCTCAAGCAGCGGTGCACCCTGATCATGGTCTCCCACCAGCCGGACCAGGTGAAACGGATTGCGGACCATGTCATCGATTTTACTCCCGGCCCCGAAAGTTGACGATATAGTAAAATAAGCGTTGACTTTCATCCTGCCGGTTCCTATGATCCCGGAAACGTAAAAACTCAATAAAATACCGGATGGGTTGATTTTCATGTTTATCAACGGATACACAGATTTTTCAGTGACAAAAACCGGGGTTCTGTCCAATGCCTATATCGGCCTCTCCTTTCGCCTTGACCGGGACGTGGGCGAGCTCTTTCCCTACATCAACAAGGAAATCCCAACATCCCGGTTCCATGACGAACCCGAGTATATCCAGTTTGTTCTTGATGAGAAACTATGCTCCATCTACCCCATGGAAGTCATTGCAGCGCCCTTCCAGGACCCGGACCAGGCCCGGAATTTTGTCCCCCGGATCATCGATTTCCTCAATGACCTCCATGAAAGAAAAGGGACCCTCAAGACCGATCACCGGAAATACAAGCCCCTGTCGGTCATCGATATTTTCAAGCTGCTGCCCGGAACCAACTGCAGGCAATGCGGATTTCAGACCTGCACGGCCTTTGCCGCCGCCCTGAGCCGGAACATGACCAGCCCCTCGAAGTGCCCCTATTTTTCGACCCCCATCAGCAGCAATGCCGTATATCCCATCTATGACAAAGAAGGAAATCTCACGTCCACGGTCACCATTGAGGCTGAAAACCCAGGGGAAGGCAAAAGGGACGCCGTGGAAACGGACCTGACACCAAGGGAGGTGGAGGTGCTCGCACTTGTCGCGACTGGAGCCACCAACACGGAAATCTCAAAAAAACTTTTCATCAGCCCCCACACCGTCAAGAGCCACATCATCCACATTTTCAACAAACTCGGGGTCAACGACCGCACCCAGGCGGCGGTGGTGGCGGTAAGGAAAGAAATCATATAGGCAGCCCCTGCCCGTTGCAGGGTTTTCCATACTAGGTAAAGACAATTTTCGCTTTTCGGATTCGGATCTGAAAAACTGGGAGAGATGAACATGACAGCGATGAGAAAACTTTCCAGAAGAATGCCCCCTGCCGTAAGCCCCTTGATCCGCCTTGACAAAAAAATCGCCGACAATGAAACGCTGACCCGTTTCATTGTTGCCTTGAGCCGGGAAACAGTCCCCGCTGAAATCATCAAACACAGCGCGGCATGTCTCAAAGAGATAATCAACCACAGGCTCTTTGCCTTTGCCATCAGGAATGGCAACCGCGTCGATATATGGGGAAAGCCGGGAACCGGCAACAAACCGTTCAGGGAATTACTCCTGAACGATTTCAACGTAACAGGGGCCGCATCCCTGAACCTGGCGGTTCACAGTTTTCACCCGGACAGGCAGGAAAGCCGTCTTACCCCGCGAAATCTTATTTCCCATGAAACCGGCGGGCAGGAGAATCTCTCAAAGATCTACATGATTCCCGGCCATAAGCGTTCCGGATATCATGGCGACATTGCGAATATTGTCCTGCAAAGCTGCTCACAGGCTGTTTCACGGCATATGAACGTCACAAACAAACAACCTTGCAAAGGCAATGTAACAGCGGCAAGCCCATGGTGATCCATAGAAATCCCCCGAATGGGTGATGTTTTTCATGGCGTTTCATGGTTTCCTGGAATCAACCTTAACCTGGGAGGAAACCATGACACACAGCACAATCGACATTTACAAACTTCTGCCCAAGACCAATTGCAAGGAGTGCAGGGCCCCCTCCTGTTTAGCCTTTGCCGCGCTGATGTTCAAGGGGGAACGGGAGATCGAGGAGTGCCCCTATGTTAATAAGGAGGTGATCGGCCTTTTCAAAGGCGCCGTCAAGAAAACCAACCCCATCGAGACCGACCGGGAAAAATTCATGGAAAGCCTGAAGCAGCGGGTTGCCAACACGGATCTCGAATCCCGGGCCAAGCCCACGGGAGGCAGTTTCGCCAATAACAGGCTCACCATCAAGATCATGGGCAAGGACTTCAGCGTGGATTCAACGGGCAAGCTATTTTCCGATATCCACGTCAATCCCTGGATCGCCGCCCCCTTTCTCACCTATGTACTGGAGACAAGGGGCCTTGAGCCCACCGGCACCTGGGTCCCCTTCCGGGAACTTGCGGGGGGAAAGGACTGGTACCGGCTCTTTGGCCAGAGATGCGAAAAACCGTTGAAGCAGGTGGCCGACAACTATCCCGCCCTGTTTGCGGACATGATCGATCTCTTTAACGGAAAACCGGTTGAAAACCATTACCAGTCAGACATCTCCCTGGTGCTTCATCCCCTTCCCCGCCTGCCCATGCTCATCTGCTACTGGAAACCCGAGGAGGAGCTGGGGTCCGAGCTCAACCTGTTTTTCGACCGGAACGCGGAAGAGAACCTCAACATCGAAGGGATCTACGGCCTTGCCACGGGACTTGTGACCATGTTTGAAAAAATCGCCCTGAAGCACGGGATTGCCTCGCCCTGTCCCGCGCATTGACCTGAAGAAACCACAGTATTGCCCCGGGACAGACCGTTGATCCCGGGGCTGTCGGCATGGGACGCTTTTTTTGTTGACACCGCCCGCAGGTTGGATTATCACCCTAGGACAAATCAACCAAAGGAGAAATTCATGTCGTCATTCAAAAAAACAATTACCCTGCTTCTTCTCACCCTGGCGCCCCTCCTGGGCATGGGCATTAACGATGCCAAGGCCGTTGACACCCCTTCCATCAAGGCTGTCATGGAAACCACCAAGGGCGCCATCAGCCTTGAACTCTACGCCGCCCAGACCCCCTGCACCGTGGCAAACTTTGTCAACCTGGCAAAACGAGGTTACTACGACGGCCTCAAATTTCACCGGGTGATCAACAACTTCATGATCCAGGGCGGCTGCCCCTTCGGCACCGGACGGGGCGGCCCGGGCTATAAGTTCCGGGACGAATTTGTAAAGGGTCTTGTCCATGACCGTCCGGGCATCCTTTCCATGGCCAATGCAGGCCGCAACACCAACGGCAGCCAGTTCTTCATCACCCATGTCAAGACCCCGTGGCTCAACGGCAAACACACGGTATTCGGGAGCGTTGAGACAGACCGGGACATGGCGGTCGTGAACAGCATCGCTAAGGGAGATAAGATCATCTCCGTGACCATCGAAGGCGATACGGCCCCCCTCATGGAGAAATGCAAGGATAAAGTCGACCAGTGGAACAAAATCCTGGACAAGAAATTCCCAAAAAAATAAAGAACATGACAGGTGCCATCAGACCCTCCAGGTGACCCTGGGGGGTCTGCGCAAAGGCAGCCGGTGAAAATGGAACCTGGGGTACCCCACCATCATGGCGCCGAAGCATCCATGTCCCTCCGGAAGCGCCAGGGCCTCCATCATGGGCGGGAAAGAGTTGGCAGCCACATTGAAATAGCCGGCCCAGCAGGTTCCCAGCCCCATGCCGGTCGCCGCCAGTTCAAGATATGCCAGAACCATGTTGCAGGTGGCGGGAGCCCGGTGATTCTCCTTTTCAGCATGGGTGACGATTACCGCCGGCGCACCCCGAAAGATGATATCCTTCCCGTCTTCCCATCGCTGTACGGCTCTGCTGAGATGCATGGACGAAGCAATTTCCGGCTGGCTGCCGATCATCCACCGCATCCAGTCGACAACGATCCCGGCAAGCTTGTGCAGCTCATCCCTGTTTCCCAGGACCAGCCATTCCGCATCCTGGGAATTACGCCCGGACGGAGCATGCCGGGCGATCTCGATGAGCCTGTTGATCTCATCCCTTGAAACGGCCTTGTTTTTGTAAACCCGTATGGAACGGCGGCTTCTCAAAAAATGTTCACAATGCTCCGCCGATAATTGAAGCTCCTTTTGTATGGGCGGACATTGCTCCACCGGCATATCCCGGTGGGTGAGGCTGGCGGTCGGGCACACGGCCACGCAATGACCGCATTTTATGCACGCTTTCTCCGCCCCGGCAACGGGTACTGGAAATTCGCCTTTACGGAATTCAATGATTCTGGAAGGACAGACGGCAGCGCATATCCCGTCTTTGGTGCAGGTGTTTTGATCGATTTCAAATAAATTCATTCCGGCGTCTCTCATGAAAATAATGTTTGCTCATATGGTAAAAAACAAACACCCTATCACATACCTGCTATTTTATGAACCTGATCTGATCCCAAGGTTTGAAAGCGACCAGTACGGTATCTTTACTATTACCCGGACCGGAAAGGTCCATACCAAGAAAATACATCTATCCCTCGACATCCATTTTTTTGAATCGACCAACGTAACAAGAAAGATCCCCGGGCCTTTTCTCTCCCACGATATCGCCACACACCGGGCATTAACACCGGGGGACACCGTCCCACAGGTAGACGGACAAATCAACGGTATCATTTTTAGAGAATCCGATTCCTTCCGATTCCAGCAGGGCCCTTTGAAGTTCGTATCCCTGGGAAGGTTTCAAGGATATTTTCCCCTTGGCATTGATAACCCGGTGCCAGGGAAGATCGTACTTTTCCGACATGGAATGCAACAGCCGGGATACCTGACGGGCTCCTCCGGGATTTCCGGCAAGGGCCGCCACTCCGCCGTAGGTTAAGACTTTTCCCTCGGGAATGCCTTTGATCACCTGCAACGCCCTTTTGGTAAACGGAGTCAACATGGAGCCTCCTCCTGTGCTTGCCCTTCGGAATCCGCCATGACGCAGTTGCGTCCCGCTTCTTTCGCGGCATAGAGCCGGGCATCGGCCCTGGTAATAAGCTCTGCCGGCGTCAGTGCCTGATGGGGAAGGCGGGTCGCCACCCCAAAGCTTAAGGTAACAGTGAGCGGCCTTTGCTCCCCATTGAAAATCTCCACTGCCCCCAGGAGATTCCGAATTCGGGAAACCAGGGTAAGGGCCCCTCCCACATCCGTTCCGGGCAGGATGAGTGCAAATTCTTCGCCTCCATAGCGTGCGGCCGAATCCATGGGATGCCGGCTCCCCTTTTCAAGGCACCGGGCCACTTTCTTCAGGACGTCATCCCCCACCTGGTGCCCATGGCGGTCATTGAACGATTTAAAGTAATCGATATCGCACATGACCAGAGAAAGGGTTTTCCCGGTCCGTTCAGCCCTGCGGCATTCCCTTTCAAGGAAGATATCGAAGGTTCTCCGGTTGATGAGTCCGGTCAGGCCATCGCGGGTTGAGAGTATCAACAGTTTTGCATTGGCCGCTTCCAGTTCAGCCGTGCGCTGGGCCACCCGCTCTTCAAGGGAATCAATGGCGGTCTGCACTTCTCCCGCAATTGAATAGAGGCTGTCGGAAAGTTGATCGATCTCCCTGATGGAAGTGGACGGATTGGGACAGCACTTGACCGCACCTTTGGCCCCAAGCATGGCGGCCCTGCTTATGCGTTCAATGGGACCGGCAATTTTTTTCGCCAGATACAACCCCATCAAGGTCACCAGAAACAAGGTAGTGAGGCAGAGAATCCGGGCCTGGGAATTGCTGCGTTCAACGGACCTCATAAACTGCTTTTGGGGCAATATCACCCCGAGCACCCATGTTTGACCGTATTTGCTTCCGATGGTTCTCAGCCCATAAAGATAGCGGACGCCCCCCACGTCCATGACCATGCGGCGGTTGGTATCGCCATCAGCAAGTGCAGGGGCCGCCGCGGCCAGAGCAGGGTTGGGATGATCCGACAGGTGAAGGCGCCTGGCCCCTTGATCGCCAATTTCAAAGAGGCTCTCCGCCGTCGAGGTGGCGATGAGATTACCGTTCCGCTCCGCCAGAAATCCGAAACCTCCCTTCCCGATGGAAAGGCCCTGCATATAGGTATTCACCCGTTCCAGGGCCATGCTGACGGCGGCCACGCCCAGAAACCGGCCCTCCCCGTCATATACAGGGGCCGCCACCCCCAGGCCAAGGCTCCGATACCCCGCATATGGTTCAATCCTGCTCCATTTCGGAGTCCTGGAACCTTCTACATCCGTCATGAACGGACGCTTGCGCGGATCATAGGGAAAGGGTTGTAATATGCACTTTCCAAAGGTACCGTCAGGCCGGACCCTGTAATCGGCCAGAAGCTGCTCCCCTTCCAGAAAATTTGCCGAAAGGCGCGGGGAATCATTGCCCACAGGCTTCCGTGACGCCGCAATATAGCGACCATCGGCAAAACCAAGGGATATGAATGTCATATGGGGAAAATGACGAATTTGATGCACAAGGCGCGGGGCAATGGTTTCGAGGTGCTCTATGTTCAATACGCCGTCCGCCCATGCGTCACGGTTCAACTCCGCTATTGTCGGCAGGATACTGGTCAAATGGTGAATGTGGCTTTCGATTCTATTGCCGATCTCCCGTGCGAATTCATACCCCAGTGACTCAGCCGCATTTCGGGCATTGTCCTGTGAGACCCAGCTGATAAACAGGGCAGCAGCCGTAAACAGAATGAAAAAAGGAGCTATCACTACCCACCGGAGGGAAAGGGGATCGGGTATCTTCACAATGCAACACCTGTTAAATATATAAAATTTGACCACTTAGCAGATCTCAGCCCGCTGCTGACCAGCCGTTCTCAAATAGCAAATGGATCGTACTATAGAAAACAACGTTTATAATAGCAAGCTCTTAATCCGTCTTTTTTGGGGTTTAAGTGGTGATTCAGGCTAAACATAAAAAACCCCAATAAAACACAAGAACACTTTTTAGGTTGACATGGGGTGTATTAACAGGCATTACTCAAGACCTGAAAATGTAAAATTTGATTAAATGACCGGATCTTTTTTTGCCGGTTTGAGGAGGATGCAAAGGGTTTGATGATACTAATCTGTAACGGGAATGTATTTGGGCCGAAGGCCCTGGGGAAATGTGACGTCCTTATCGGGGGCAATGAGATCCTGGCCATTGAAAAAGCCATTGATCCCAAGATGCTGCCCGGGGATGTCAAGGTGATTGACGCGACGGGCAAGTCCGTGGTTCCCGGTTTTATTGACGGGCATCAGCATTTTACCGGGGGCGGGGGCGAAGGCGGATTCCAGTCCAAAACGCCTGAGATGCAGCTTTCCATGAACATCGCCAACGGCGTGACCACGGCGGTGGGGCTCCTGGGGACGGATTCATTGACCCGGTCCGTGGAAAACCTCTATGCCAAGACCCAGGCCTTCAATGCCGAGGGCATGACGGCTTTCATGCTCACCGGTTCCTATTGGCTGCCCTCCCCCACCATCTGCGGTTCCGTGGGCAGGGATATGGTGTATATCGACCCTGTCATCGGGGTTAAGCTTGCCATGGCCGACCAGCGGGGGCCCACGTTTGATGCAAAGGACCTGGCCGCCCTGGCCTCGGATGTGCGGGTGGCGGCCCTGGTGGCGGATAAACCTGGAGTCATTACGGTCCATACCGGCATCAATCCGGACGCACTGGACCTGGCGTTTGAGGCGGTTGAGAAATATGCCATTCGCCCAGACATCTTCATCCCCACCCATATCAACCGGAAAAAATCCAAGCTCCGTGACCAGGCCCTTGCCCTTGCGGAAAAAGGGGCGGTCATCGACGCCACCTGCGTAACCAGCCTGCCTAAAGAGACGGACAAGAACGTATCAGCCGCCGAGTTTGCCTGCCTGGCCAATGAAAACGGGTTGCTGGACCAAATCAGTTTCAGTTCCGACGCCGGCGGTTCCCTGCCCAAATGGAATGAGGACAAAAGCCGGATACTGGGCATGGGCGTGGGAACCCCCGAATCCCTGCTCTTTGAGCTGAAACAGCTTGTAATGGAGCACGGAATGGACCTTGCCACGGCCTTGAAGCCCCTGACCACGACCCCGGCAAGGAGCTACGGCCTGACAGGCAAAAAAGGGGCAATCGCAATTGGCGCCCATGCCGACATCCTGGTGCTGGATGAAGACACCCTGGAGATCAGGGATGTCATGGCAAAGGGGCGGATCATGATGGAAAACAAAGTTATTAAGAAAAAAGGCTATTTTGAATAATTCTACCATGCCACTGGATTGCAAACAGTCAGATCACACCGGGCCGATGATGGCGGACGACGAGATTCTGTCCATTGATAAGCTGAATTTAAGTTTTCCCACCTTTGACGGGTATAAAAAGGTGCTCCATGATGTCTCCTTTTCCGTCAAAAAGGGGGAAACCCTGGCCATTGTAGGGGAATCCGGGTCCGGCAAAACCGTGACCATGCGGCGGGTCATGCATCTGCTTTCCAGGGTGAGGACCGATTCCGGCAGCATCCTGTTACGGAAAAGGGATGGCGAGGTTCGGGACATTACCAGCCTGACCACGGCCCAGGCCCGGAAGATCAGGGGCTTTGACATGTCCATGATCTTCCAGGAGCCAATGACCTCCCTGAACCCCTTGTTCACCATCGGCAATCAGCTCACCGAGGCCCTGCTGACCCACCAGAACATTCCCAACGGCCAGGTGGAGCAAAAGGCCGTAGATCTTCTGGAGCTGGTGCGGATACCGGATTCCAAAAGACGGTTCAAGGAATATCCCCACCAGATGTCCGGGGGCATGCGCCAGCGGGTGATGACGGCCATGGCCCTTGCCTGTAATCCCCAGCTTCTCATCGCGGACGAGCCCACCACGGCCCTGGATGTGACCATCCAGGCCCAGATCCTGGCCCTGATCCGTTCCCTCCAGAAAGAGTTTCACATGGCCGTGATCTTCATCACCCATGACATGGGGGTGGTGGCGGAACTTGCCGACCGGGTCGTTGTCATGTACAAGGGCCGGGTGGTGGAGGAAAACGATGTGCACTCCATTTTCGCCCGTCCCGCCCATCCCTATACAAGGGCGCTGCTTAAGGCGGTCCCGTCCCTGGGCTGCATGACGGGACGGAAGAATCCCGCCACCCTGCCCGTGCTGGAGATGGAGAAGGAGCTGAACCAGGAGGAAGGACAGGCGCCGCCAAAGGAAGAAGAGATCGATACGGCCGACTACCAGGCCCGCCCCATCCTCGAGGTGAACAACCTGACCACCCATTTTATCTCCAGGAAGAACTTCTTCGGCAAGCCCACCCACCGGGTCCATGCGGTGGAAGACGTGAGTTTCAAGCTCTTTCCCGGTGAAACCCTGGGGATTGTGGGGGAATCCGGCTGCGGCAAGTCCACCACCGGCTATTCCGTTCTCAACCTGGTTCCCTCCACCGGGGAGGTGCTGTTCCAGGGCAGGAACGTCCGGAAAATTTCGGATGCGGATATGCAGACCCTGCGCCAGGATATCCAGTTTATCTTCCAGGACCCCTTTGCCTCCCTGAACCCCAGGCGCACCATCGGCACCTCCATTGCCGAGCCCATGGTGATCCACGGCCTCGGGGACAGGGAATCCCGTGAACAGCGGGTGCAGGAACTCATGGAAAGGGTCGGCATTCCCAAAGCCCATGCCACCCGCTACCCCCATGAATTCTCCGGGGGCCAGCGCCAGCGCATCGCCATTGCAAGGGCCCTTGCCACCAGGCCCAAGGTGATCATCGCCGACGAAGCCGTGTCGGCCCTGGATGTCTCCATCCAGGCAACCGTACTGAACCTCATGCTGGAGCTGCAAAAAGAACTGGGCCTGTCCTATATGTTCATCTCCCATGACATGGCCGTCATCGAACGGGTGAGCCACCGGGTGGCGGTGATGTACCTGGGCCAGATCGTGGAGATGGGAACACGGCAGGATATCTTTGAAAACCCGGGCCATCCCTATACCCGGAAGCTCCTGTCCGCCATCCCCATTGCGGACCCGGCCAAAAGGACCAATTTTGACATGCTCACGGGCGAGATTCCAAGTCCGGTCCGCCGGATGGACGATCCCCCGGAGAAACTGGTTTTAACGGAAGAATATCCAGGCCATTTTATCGCCAATGTGCCTGCAGGAAGCCCATTCAGCCAGGATAACTGATCCGGCTGGTATAACAACCGAATCTAAAAGGAGTTTAGCAAATGAAAAAACTGGTACTGACCCTGCTGGCATCGCTGTTGCTGGCAGCCCCGACTTACGCGGGCACGAAGGACATTATCTATGCCTCCGAGTCCACGGCAAAATCCCTTGATCCCCATGACACCTCCGACACCTATTCCGGCTCCATCGAGCGGGCCATCATGCAGGGACTCATGGGCTTTGACAAGGACCTGCACATCGTTCCCCTGCTGGCTGAAAGCTACACCTTCAACCAGGAAGCCACCCAGTTTACCTTCAAGCTGCGAAAGGGCATCAAGTTCCATGACGGCGCCCCCTTCAATGCCGAGGCGGTACGGGTCAACATTGCCCGCATGATGACCGGTAAATACAAACGGTCCAGCCTCATGAAACCGGTCAAAGAGGTGCTTGTGCTGGACGAGTATACCGTACGGTTCAACCTGAAAGAGCCCTTCGGCGCCTTTGTCAACGCCATCGCCCATCCCGGTTCCCTGATCCAGAGCCCCAAGGCCCTCGAGACCTACGGTGACCAGGTGAGCAAGCATCCCGTGGGAACCGGCCCCTTTATCTTTGATGAATGGGTATCGGGCGACCACGTAACGATCAAGAAAAACCCCGACTACTGGAGGGGTGAGGTCAAGGTGGATACCATCACCTTCCGTCCCATTCCCGAGTCAGGCTCACGCCTTGCCATGCTCAGGGCCGGCCAGGCACAGTATATCTATCCCATGCCTGCTGAACTGCTCAGGATCGCGGAGCGGGATAAAAAGATCGAGATCCTCAAGCAGCCTTCCATCATTGCCAGGTACCTGGTCATGAACACCCGGTTCAAGCCCCTTTCCGATGTAAGGGTGCGCCGGGCCATCAACTATGCCCTGGACAAACAGGCCATCATGAAGATCGCTTGGGGCGGCGCCGCCACCGAGCTTGACTCCATCATCCCCCCCAACCTTCAGTTCTACAAGAAGCAGGCCGCCTGGCCCCATGACCTTGCCAAGGCCAAGGCCCTCATGAAAGAGGCGGGATACGAAAAAGGTTTTCAGGTGGTATTTCTGACCCCCAACGCGTCCAACCGCCTGCGGGCCACTGAAATGGCCCAGCAGCAGCTGAAAAAGATCGGCATCACCGGCAAGATCCAGTCCATGGACATCGCAAGTTTCTACAACAAACTTGAAGGCCACAAGGTGGATGATCCCAAGCCCCTCCCCTTTCTCGCGTTCGGCGGCTGGTCCGCCTCCACGGGAGATGCGGACTGGGGTACAAGGCCCCTTCTCGCATCCGAAGCCTTTCCCCCGGCCATGTCCAACTACGGTTTCTTTTCAGACGCCAAAGTGGACGGCTTCATCAAGGCTGGCCTTGCGTCCGCCGATCCCAAGGTCCGGGAGAAAGCCTATGCCGACCTCCAGGATTATGTATGGGACCAGGCCCCCTGGGGATATCTCATGGTGGACTCCCTGGTTGCGGCCAGGAGTAAAAAACTCAAAGGCATCTTTCCCCTGCCCGACGGCGCCTTTTCCGTTGAAGCAGCTGAGCTCGTAGACTAACCTTAAATACATCATGGAAGTGACGGGGGGCGGTGGCGGAAACGTCGGCCCGCCGTTACTTCCATGGAAAAGATTATGATTAAATATTTTTTAAAACGGTGTATTTCCATCATTCCGGTGCTGCTTGTGGTCTCCATCCTGGCCTTTGCCTTTGTGCACCTGCTGCCGGGGGACCCGGCCCGGATGATGGCCGGAGACGATGCCGACGAAGCCACCATCGAGATGCTCCGCCAGGAACTGGGAATGGACAAGCCCCTGCCCGTGCAGTATCTCACCTATATGGGCAAGCTTGTTAAAGGGGACCTGGGGATGAGCCTCAGAACCAAGATCCCGGTCTATGAAGAGTTGCGCCAGCGATACATGCCGACCCTCTACCTTGCCATGACCGGCATGGCCTGGTCGGTTCTAATCGGCGTGTTCTTTGGCGCAGTGGCAGCCATCTACAACGGCAAATGGCAGGATTATACCGCCATGCTGGTATCGGTGTCGGGCATTTCCGTGCCCCAGTTCTGGCTGGGCCTTTTGGCCATCCAGCTTTTTTCCGTCCACTTGGGCTGGCTGCCCGTTGCGGGATATACGGGCAAGTTTTCCGAACTGGTCCTCCCCGCTTTTACCCTGGGCGCAACCGTTGCCGCCATCATGGCCCGGTTTACCCTGTCCGCATTTCTGGACGTGCTGGATGAGGAATATATCTCAACGGCCAGGGCCAAGGGCGTGTCGGAAACCCTTGTCATGTGGAAGCATGCCTTCAGGAACGCATTGATCCCCGTAATCACCATGGTGGGTCTGCAGTTCGGTTTTCTCCTGGGCGGATCGGTTGTGGTGGAGACGGTCTTTGCATGGCCCGGCCTTGGCCGGTACATGATCGAGGCTGTTGCGGTGCGGGACTATCCCGTGCTCCAGGCGCTCCTTCTCCTGTATTCCTTTCATTTTGTTTTTATCAACCTTCTGGTGGACATGGTGTATGCCCTGATCAACCCGGAAATCCGGTATGAGTAATAAATCTATGGAACAAACAAAAACGCCTTTTTCAATTTTCTGGCACAAGTTCAAGCAGCGGAAGACCGCCATGGTTGCGGGTATCTTTATCGTGCTCCTGGTGCTCACCGCCGTATTCGCCCCCCTGGTGGCGCCCTATGACCCCTTTGAAACCGATTACAGCCTCTCCATGATGGGCCCCACCCTGGAGCATCCGGCCGGGACCGACGTCTATGGCCGGGATATTCTCAGCCGGATCATCTACGGTTCCCGGATCTCCCTTGCCGTGGGATTCTCATCCGTGCTCGTGGGCGCCCTGTTCGGGGTGACCCTGGGCCTGATATCGGGATTCTTCGGCGGGTTCCTGGACGGCCTGATCATGCGCACCTCGGACGTGCTGTTCGCCTTTCCCGGCATATTGCTGGCCATTGCCATCGTGGCCATCCTGGGACCGGGCCTTGTCAATGTGGTGGTGGCCGTGTCGGTCTTTTCCATGCCCACCTTTGCCCGGATCGTCCGGGGCAGTACCCTGGCCCTGAAGGAAAGCCTCTATGTCCGGGCGGCCACAAGCGTGGGCGCATCCAAGAAACGGGTCATGTTCGTCCATATCCTGCCCGGCACCCTGGGCGGCGTGATCATTTACTTTACCATGCGCATCGGCACCTCCATCATCACGGCAGCCAGCCTGAGTTTCCTGGGCCTGGGCGCACAGCCCCCCACACCGGAATGGGGCGCCATGCTTGCGGAAAGCCGTGACTATATCGGAGTGGCGGATCATATGACCCTGTTTCCGGGCATTGCCATCTTTTTGACCGTGCTCTTTTTCAACCTTTTCGGCGACGGCCTGCGGTCGGCACTGGATCCCAAAACAAAGTAATCTGTGGTAAAGTAAAATCATAACCGAAAGAGAAAACAAAAAATGAAACCCCTCATCGCCGTCATCGGCCATACCGACGTGAACCGCTTTGGATCAAACACGACCTCAACGCCCCTGGCCTATACCTCATCCATTGAAAAAGCCGGGGGCGTCCCCGTGATCGTCCCCTTTACGGAGGATTACAGCGGTCTTCCGGCCGTGGCGGACCTGGTTCAGGGTTTTCTGTTCCCCGGCGGCTATGACGTTGACCCTGACTTTTACCATGAAGCGCCGTCAAGCAAGCTTGGAAAAACGGACAAGGCCCTGGACCGTTTTCAGCTGGCGGTCCTGGAACTTGCCATGGAGCGGGAAAAGCCGCTCCTCGCCATCTGCCGGGGCACCCAGTTGATCAATGTCGCCCTGGGCGGCACGCTTTTCCAGGACATCCCCTCCCGGTTTGAGTCTTCCACCCTGAAGCACATGCAGGAAACCCTCACCTTTGATACGGACCATAGCGTTGAGATTGACCCCGGTTCCAGGCTCCACGATCTGTTCGGCCCCCGCATGGAGATCAATTCCCGGCATCACCAGTCCATCAGGGAGCCCGGCAAAGGCCTTGAAATAACGGCCCGGGCCCCGGACGGCGTGGTTGAGGCGGCCCAGCACAAAACGCTTCCCATGGACCTTGTCCAGTGGCACCCGGAACTGATGCTGCAAAAGAACGATGCCATGCTCCCGTTGTTTCAATCCTTTGTGGAGAAATGCAAAAACCAATGAAAAGACTGGTAATCATAGGGCTTGAGCACACCTTCCTGCAAATGGTGATGGACCAGGTCCGGGAACTTGCCGCAGGAGAAATCAAGGCCAGGACCGTCTCATTGAACGAGCTGGCCGAAAAGCCCCTGGCAGCGGATGAAACCGCCCTCTATTTCTCCAGGGGCGTCAAAGCCATTGTTGAAAAGATGTCCCCCTTGTGCCGCCATTATATTTATGCCCGGCGGGAGGCCCTGGTCTTCAACATGCGGGACCTGTTCGCCCTTGAACCGGGCAAAAAGATCCTGGTGGTCAATGACATCAAGACCAACACCGAAGAGATGACAAAGGATCTTGAAAGCTTTGGGCTGGATCATCGGTTTTTTCCCTATTACCCGGACGAACCCCTGCCCCAAGAGATCGACCGGGTGGTCACGGCCGGGGAGAGGATGCTGGTGCCCCTCACCCTCACCGGCATACCCGTCATCGATATCGGCCTGCGGTTCATCAGCCTTGACACCGTATATGCCATATTTGATCATTTCGGCATCCCCTACACCCATGCCTGCCTTGCCCGGCACTACATGCGAACCATGATGATGCTGTCCGACAAATGGCCGGTCTTGGGAGAGGAACGGTTTCGCCGCCCGGCCTGGTTCGGCATCCGGGACGACATCTCCGCCCCCTTTACCTTTGAGGACCTGGTCCGGGAGAGTCCGGCCATGAAAGCCTTTTGCCGGGACGTGAAACGAATGGCGGCCACCCCCACGCCCATCCATATCCACGGCCGTACCGGCACGGGCAAGACCAAGATTTCCCAAGCCGTTCACAATGCCTCGCCATTCGCCCAGGGCCCCTTTATCTCCATCAATTGCGCGGCCCGGCCCCCGGAGATCCTGGAACGGGAACTGTTCGGATGGGAGGACGGGAGCGTCACCCACAAGAGCCTGTTTGAAGCAGCGGAGAACGGCACCCTGTGCATCGAGGAGATCAACAGGCTCCCGGAAAAACTCCAGGCGGGACTGCTCCAGGCCATAACCGAGGGCCAGATCATCCATTCCAACGGAAGCGGGGTCGTGGATATCAACGTGCGCCTGATCACCACCTCGAGCCTGCACCTTGAAAAACTGTCCCCCATGATCTTCAACCAGGAACTGACCTTCCTGATCACCCGGCATATCTGCCGGGTGCCCACATTGCCGGAGCGCATGGAGGATTTTGAGCCCCTGATAGCCAATTACCTTTCAACCGGCCTTGGCAAACCCCATTGCACCGTCCCCAGGGAAACCGTTGACGCCCTCAGGGCCCACACCTGGGAGGGCAATGTCCAGGAGCTTTACAATGTGCTCCAGCATGCCGCCGTGTGCATGTCCGGGGACCGGCTTTCCATACATAACCTGCCCTATTATATTACCCGGCAGGCATCTGCGGAGCAGCCCCTCGACCCCCCCGGAGAAGATGATTTTTCAACCATCACCCGGGATATTACCACCCACGGATTTCTCGAGGAAAACCGGGAGATCCTCAAGATCTACCAGGAGGGCAAAGCAAAGAACCAGGCCTATGGCCGGGCCATGATGCTCAAGCGCCTCCAGGAAAAGGGGTTCAGCCTCTCCCAGCAGCAACTCCGGCTGAAGCTTGAGCGAATGAACAAACTGGGCCTCCTGATTGTGAGACCCGGACGGGGCGGAACCACCATTTCCGCAAAAGGGGAGCAATACCTGAACACCCTTTAGAATACCCCTGTTCCGGAGAGATCCAATAAACAGGTCAATACAAGACCGGGCAACCGGCCCAACCCATAGCAGAAAATAGCAGGACATAAAAACATGATTGTATATTTCAATGATGAATTCATGGAAAAAGACAAGGTTTGCATCTCCCCGGATGACCGGGGATTTTTATTTGCCGACGGCCTCTACGAAGTGATAAGAAGCTATAAGGGCTACCTTTTCCAGGCAAAGGAACACCTTGACCGGCTGAGCTACGGCGCAACCCACCTGAAGCTGGGAAGAACCGATTTCTCGGAACTGGAAGAGATCGCCAGGGAACTTCTCTCCCGAAACGGCCTTGAATCCGAGAACGCCACCATCTATTTCCAGGTGACACGGGGAGTTGCCAAACGGTCCCATGCCTTCCCCACCCCGGCACCGGCCCTGACCGTCTATGCAGCCGCCTCGAAATTTGATCCCGCGGCTGCCGACAGGAAAAGGGAAAACGGCATCAGCGCCATCACCATTGCCGACACCCGGTGGGCCCGGTGCGACATGAAGACCACGGCCCTGACCGCCAATATCCTGGCCAACCAGGCCGCCGTTGAAAACGATGCCCAGGAAGCCATCTTTATCCGGGACGGGGTCATGCTGGAAGGCACCCATTCCAATTTCATGGCCGTGTTTGACGATGTCCTGGTCACGGCCCCCTTATCCAATTATATCCTTGGGGGCATCACCCGGAATTTCATCCTCGGCCTCTGCCGCCGGGAGAACATAAAGGTGGAAGAACGCCCCATCTTTGAAAAGGATATCCACATGGCGTCGGAGATGATGATCGTGGGAACCACCACGGAGATCACCCCCATTGTCAGGATGAATCACACCCTTTTCAGGGCCGGCAAGCCCGGCCCGGTTGCCCGGGCCCTCCAGGCGGCCTACCAGCGTGAAATCGATCACCTGGCAAGCTTGAAATAATCAGCAGAACAGAAATGCAGTTCCGTGCCTCCGCCAGATCCGGCGGAGGCCTGAAAAAGGGGACAGATCTATTTTTCAACTAAAAGATAAATAAAGCAATATTCTGCCAGTCCAACACCCATCATCACTTCGGTGACGGGGTCTTTTTTATTTCTACGCTTTCGTTCCAATTCAATCTATGAAAAAGGGGACAGATCTATTTTTCAACTAAAAGATAAATAAAGCAATATTCTGCCAGTCCAACACCCATCATCACTTCGGTGACGGAGTCTTTTTTATTTCTACGCTTTCGTTCCAATTCAATCTATAAGATGTGATGCCGTTTCCTTTTGCCCTGCTGATTCCAAGGGCTGATGTTAAATTCAGGGGAAAAAGGGGACAGATCTATTTTTCAGCTAAAAGATAAATAAAGCAATACTCTGCCAGCCTATAGCTCTTCGCATATGAATTGAGCCCGGTTCTTAATTATAATAGGTAAAGCAGGTATCAATTCGATTGCGAACGTCTATAACACCCATCATCACTTCGGTGACGGGGTCTTTTTTATTTCTACGCTTTCGTTCCAATTCAATCTATAAGATGTGATGCCGTTTCCTTTTGCCCTGCTGATTCCAAGGGCTGATGTTAAATTCAGGGTCCAGGTAGGTCTCCGCTCCAGTCCTTGAACCAGGGGCTGAAAAAGGAAGACATGGCATTCCAAACGCCTGGGGATAACATCCGAGAACTACAGGTAGATTTTATGAAAACCAAAATTCACCCGCCAAGTAAGCGCTTCCCAAGGCAATCATGTTATTCTTACGGACTCCTCATACAATACAACCATAGCGGCAAGCAGCATTGTCCGGGTCTATTGCACTGAAAGCGCTAATATATAAAAGAAAAAAAATAAATCTGTCCCCTTTTTTATTCATTTCGTGGCCATGGCATGGCTTGTTCCAACTCAAAGGCGAGTTCAAGGAGCCGCTTTTCCTGGCCCAAAGCCGCGGCGAATTGTACCCCTACGGGTAACCCATCCCTGCTCTGCCCCAGGGGCAAGGAGATTGCCGGGGCACCGGCAAGATTCTGATACGCGGTAAAAGGGATGAATTTCTTAAGCCGTTCAAAGGCGATATCAAAATCCAGTTCCGTACCCAGATATCCCAGTTCAGGTGAGGCATCCGACGCGGTCAGGGAGAGGAGAATATCATATTCCTCAAAAAAACTCTCATACGCCCGGGCGAATTTTCGTAACCGTCTTATTACAAAGGGAGTTTTAAGAATATTGTTCCGGTAATGACGGCTCAGCCCGAAAGTAAACTTCTCAAGCTTGTTTTTGTCTATGGGGCTCCCGGTTACCTTATGCCCAAAATGATGAAAAGAAAACGCCAGCGCGGCCCAGTAGAAGAAAAAATCATCCATTACCTGTTTATGGAACGGAAACGGAACTTCTTCGACCTTGTGGCCGAGTTCCTCACAGACCTTACCCGCTTTGATCACCTGATCAACAGCACTTGAATTTTCGGGTGAAAAACAGGGTGCGTCCGTAACCAATGCGATACGCAATCGTTGTTTTCCCGGATGTGTCACCAGACCAATTCCGGGCAGTTCGGGATTGGCGTAACACTTTTCCGCCCCGGCGTAAAATGCAGCCGTATCCCGTACCGTTCGACTCAGAATGCCGTGGCTGACGAGATTTATCGGCATTTTATCGGCCCCGTCCCTGTTGGGTAACCGTCCCAGGGAAGGCTTGAGTCCCACCAGTCCGCAACATGCCGCAGGAATACGGATCGAGCCTCCTCCGTCATTTCCATGGGCAATCGGAACCACCCCGGCGGCAACAAGCGCGGCCGATCCTCCCGAGGAACCGCCTGTCGAGTGATCCAGGTTCCATGGGTTGCGTGTGGGTCCGTTGACAAGGGGTTCTGTTGTCGCCGTCAGCCCCAGTTCCGGAAGAGCGCTTTTACCAAGGGTTACAAACCCCATGGCGTTGAACTGGGAGACAACTTTGCTCGACGTCGCAGCAGGCCTTTCGGATACGGCCCGGGAGCCGAAACGGGTGGGCACCCCCGCCACATCGTCGGTGTCCTTGATAAAGGAAGGAACACCGCCAAACGGGGCGTTTATTATGATTTGTCCGGCCTGAACCAGCGCCTGCTCAAACGTTTCCGTGGCAATGGCATTGATGCTCGGGTTCACTTTTCGGGCACGTGCGATGGCCGCCTCAACAACCTCCACAGCCTTGATTTCTCCTGCCGCAATCAATTCGGCCAGTTCAACGCCATCCAGGGTTCCCAACACGTCATTGCAGTATGCGCTTGCGATCTTCTTCTTTTCCATACGTCTTTGCCTCCATGATTAACAGTGTGCGAACGTCACAATCAGCTGCGGGTTGTTCAGGATCGCTGTATTATGGTTGTCAGGTCCGGCCAAACCCAAGTACTCTATTTTCAATCATTCCACTTCCGAATTCAAACCTGTATTGACCAATATCCTTGAATCCGAATTTTTTATAGAATGCGATGGATTTATTGCGAACCCAGGTATAGAGCCAGAATCTGTCCCCATATCGAGCCTTGACTTCCAATAACAATTTTCGGCCGATACCTTTCCCCTGAAAAGGTCCCTGGACATAGAGCTTCTCTATTTCAAACCCGTTTTCCTCACCCTCAAACCGGGATTCCAGGTTCACCAGTGTGTACCCCCGAAGATAAATGCCATCAACATAAACCAGCAACCTATAATTTTGTTTATGCAGCAATCCTTTAAAATGTTTTTCCGTGAAGGTGGATAATGCATACTCTGAATTCTCAGTCCGAATGCCATCAATGGCATAGGTCTGAAGCCACACTTGTAAAGACAGTGCGGCAAGATTAATGCAATCCCCTTCATTTGCCTCTCTGATCATTCCATCTCCTCTTTTTGGCAAGGTATACACCATGTAACTAAATTTGGACTAAATTGCCCCGGACTTTTGGGTCAGTCGAATCAACCGACATTACAGAGTTCCATGGATATCGCCCCAACAGGACACGCCGTTACGCAAAGCCCGCACCCAAGGCAGGCGTCGGCATCATATTCCATTTTTTCATCCTGCAAAATCCGGGCGCCAAAAACGCACCTGTCAACACAGTCTCCGCAATGGACACAATCCCCGGCACTGGTGACAGCGACGTATTCCGAACGGACCATCAAATCGTTACGTCCGAATTGTCTGACGATCTGAAAATCATGGCAACAGCATGAACAGCAACTGCACACGGCAAAGACCTGATGATCAGGCATATACAGGCAGAGATGAACAAGCCCGCTTTCGTTCGCCCGTTTCAGGATATCCGCCGCTTCGGTCAAATCAACGTGACGGGCCTCCCCTTTTTCTGCTTTCCTGTCTCCGATATCATTCAGCAGGAAACAGACCTCCAGGGGATTGTCACACCGTTTGTAATGGGTCCTGCATGCACAGTTCTGAACCGCCACCGATTTGGCATTGCGAAGTACCTCCATCACCTGCTCCGTGGGAAGCACCCATTGTTTCGCGTCCAAGGATTCCGAGACGGGAATAACCTTTGAAGAATATGAAATCTGCCCTTTGCTCAGCCATTCATCATAATTGACAAGTCTTTTTTCAAGATAAGGATCGCCAGGTAATTTCTTCATTCCATGCCTCCCATGTTAAAAGTAATTCCGGATTCGGGTATCCGGGGCGTTTCGAAATTCCCCTTGTGATAAAAACAGCCGGTTATCCGGACTGTCCGGTTCCATCATATCCGGTATTCATGTTCATTTTCAAAAAGATGTTCGAACTTCATTTGCAATTAGACCATAAAATGTTATATGGAAACTTCGGTGAAGAGCTTATAACCAATAACTTTAAATTGTTGTTGTGGCAGGCGGTTCTGCCATGGCTGTTTATATGGGGTAACATTATGGGGAACTCGCTTCGGGACCAGCTTCTCAAGGCCGGGCTGGTGAACAAGAAACAGGTTAAAAAGGCCAAGCATGAGAAGCGCGTCAACAAGCAACAGAAAAAAGGGAAGAAACCGGCTAAGGAAGACAGCATCTCCCGGGAGGAACGGCTGGCCTATGAAGAGCGTAACCGTGAACTCAACCGCCAGCGCAATGAGGAAAGAAAAAGGCGTGAGAATTTATCCCAGGTAAAGCAGCTCATAGAGACAAACCGGATAACCCTGGAAGAACGCGATGATGATGAACCCTACTATTTTGCAATGGGAAAAAAGATAAAAAAGCTGTTTATCTCTGAGAAAATTTCAAATCAGCTGACCAATGGGCAGTTGGCCATTGTCAACCTGAACGGCAAAATCGAGCTGATACCGGCCAATGCGGCCCGGCAGGTAGCCGACCGGGATCAGAAAAGCATCATGGTCTTTAATGATCCATCAACAGACAGCTGACCTGAATTGCCGTCCAAAGCTGTTTTGAAGATATCAGGAACCTCATATCCCCGCCGGTTCACGGCGGGGATATGACATATTCTTTCATCCCTTTCAAGCTGTTTCCGACAAAATAGACCTCCCGCTGCTGAATATCATCCGCCAGGTATTTGATGTTGGCAAACGCGGCATCCTCTTTTTTCAGGATTGCGATGATCCTTTCTTCCAGGTTCTCCTCCCCTTTCCCCAATTGGCTTCTGACAACCTCCACCCATAAGGACAGCTGATCACGGGCTTCTTTCAAGGCGGCCTTCACGTCTTCCCTGAACCCATAATGGCCAAAACAGATCATGGAGGTGTCAAGGGACATGATACGATCCAGTGAGGCCAGGGATATTTCCAATTTAAACCTGGGCGGAGTTGCGGGCCGTGCATAGATGCCCTCCTCCAGGCAATGGGTAACCCCGGCCACCTCCCCTGCAAACAGGTAGTTTTGAAATTGGAAGCAGAGATGGTGAATCGCATGGCCCGGGGTCCACCAGGAAGGTGGTTGCCTCACTCTTATACAGCCAGGCATTGATGAAATCACGAAACCCGGTCAGCTTCTGGTCGAGGGTGATCATATAGAGATCGGGACTTACGATGGAATATGTCATGGGCGCACCGGATATTTTTTACTTAACCTTTTTTTGCATAATCGTACTTATCGCTTTATCCAATGCATGGTTGAATTCTTCGGAACGATCCATCATCAGGAAATGATCCGCGTCCTTCAAAACAATGGCATCGAACGAGAACATATGCCTCCGGTTGCCTTCATGGTTGATGGGCCACATATCCCCATTCACGGCCACCACAGGGATTCGGATGTCGTCAAATATCCCGGCCGCTTCACCCGTAATAAATTGTAACATCATCTCGTTCATGGCACTTAAGGCAACGGCAGGCGGTGCAGCTGACATATCCGAAAGAATCCAATCCCGAAGCAGCGGATCCGTGTTGGGTGAAATCATCTCTTGGGCGAATTGACGACATCCGGTCCGGAAATCTTTTTTCAAAGGCGCAATCATCAGATCCCGTTCCTTACGGGTCATGGAATATTCGATATTTTCAAGAGTGTCTATGCCGATAAGGCCTATGACGCGATCCGGCATGAGCCTGGCGGCTTCAGCAATGACCGGCCCCCCCATGGAATGCCCAACCAGAATGATCCTGCGGCTGCCGGTTGCATCCGCCACGGCCTGAACATCCTCTCCAAAAGCCTTCATGCCATACCGTGACCGGGTGGAACCGGAGTGGCCATGTCCGGCAAGGTCAAGCACGACAACCCGGTGCTTTTCAGAGAAATATGGTACCTGTGCACGCCAATAGCGGGCATCGCAGCTCCAGCCATGAACGAACACAAGCGTCGGGTCTCCTTTTCCATGGATCTCATAAGAAATGGGAGTGCCGTCTTTGGAGGGGACAATATGCGGCCATTCTGGCTGAGCACAGACTGTTCCGAAGGTCAATATCAGGACCAGGATACATGAAAAAAGGCTTATCAGGTATTGTCCATACGTATTATTCTTCATATTTTAACCTATACCAATGGGATCAGCACCATGGTTTCAAGGGATTTCCTGTCTGTTTCCCTTGGATCGTTAAGATAGAATTCCATTGATTCTTTTCCCAATGACAATCCTTGCTTCTTTGCCCAGGCATACATTCTTTTGTATGTGGCACCGACCTTATGATATGGACCATGATGAATGGTTTTGAGATAGCGTCTGTTTCGTATCTGCCGGGATTTCAAATTGCCGGAGTCATCTAATTTTTTTGGTGTCGGCATACCGGCCTGGAAATGCCATTTCCTCGTAAACACCTCAATAAAGATGGCAACCGGCCCTTTTGCCATTTCGGCCTCCCAATCGACACCAAGGTATCTGGCGTATGGTGCATCCATATCAGCGACACCTTCAGCTTTCAGGTATTCCATAATTCGATTGAAGTCCTTACCCATGACCGAAGGCATTTTCCACATGGGGACCCGTTCTTCGATTTCAATCACATTGCCGATTTCTTTTTCGATAATTTCTATTTCTGCCGTCATTATGTCCTCCCATATGGATTAAAGGCCTTTCCTTTTTCGGGCATCATAGCATGGGGGGCCCGGAACGATCAAGGCACTCCCCTTTGGATTCAAGGAGCAAGACCAATACCATGACCATGACATCTAATCAATTGCATCAAGAACCAGGGAGATAAACTCCGCCGTATCCCATCCATCTTCTCCGGTTTTGATATTATCGCCCATCCGGACCAGAACCAGGTTGTAGGAGGGAATGATAATGATATAGCGCTGGAACAGGCCGACGGCCATATATGTGTCTGCCGGAATTTTTATCCCTGCCGCGTCCGGATATCTTTCCGCCTTCCACCACAAAAATCCAAAATGCAATGTATCTTCATCGGCAGGGGCTTGGGATTCCGCGACCCAGGTTTCAGGTATGATTTGACGGCCACTCCAAACGCCCTTCTTCAAATAGAGATAACCGAACCTGGCGTAATCCCTTGTGGTCATGGATATTCCCCAGGCTCCATTGGTTTGCCCGGAAGGATCCGTCTCCCAATACCAGTTTTCCACCCCCAGGGGATTGAATAGATTGTCCCTTGCAAAATCGGATGTGAGCCTTCCCGTGGTGTTCTCAATAATTCCGGAGAGCAGGATGGGCATGCCGCTGCTGTAGTTCCAGGCGCTGCCCGGCTGGTGCATCACCGGTTTTTCAAGGACATATTCAATGTAGTTACGGGCGTATAGTTTTAAATTGTAAATATCATTGATGCCGCCGCCAAACGGGAGTGCATCCTCATGCCACATGAGACCCGATTTCATGGTGAGCAGATGGCGTATGGTTATCTCCTGTTTCAAGGGATCAACCTCGCTGCCCTGCCATTGAGGAAAATACTCATGGACGGCATCGTCAATGCCGTTGATGTATCCTTGTTCAATGGCGATGCCGGTCAAGGCGGATGTGACGTTTTTGGCAATGGAATAGCTTTCAAATGGTGTTTCCCTGGCGGTTCCATTGAAATACGCTTCCTGAACAATATACCCGTCCTTGATGATCATATAAGAACAGGTGTCCCTGAACTCCCGGGAGCAGTATCCATGGACGGCAGCAAGTTTTTCCGGGTCCATCCCCATTGATTCGGGAGTGGCTTCGGCCCAGATTGCCGTGGGAAAGTAGTCGGTTTGAACCGAGCTCTTTTCCTCTTGGCAGGAGAAGAGAAGAGCGGATAAAACAGCAATCATGATAGCCGCTGTCGTGAACCTGATGATAGTGTTTCTCATACGATCGTTTCCATGGGTTAAAGGCCTTTCCTTTTTTCGGGCACCATAGCATGGCGGCCCCACGACGATCAAGCCCCTCCCTTCCCTCTTTCAGGTTTTGCCGTTTCCACTTTTTCTTCCCTGACCCTTGAAGAAAATGATTGCGTGATTGTGGATACCACCGCCGGAGTCGAACATTTCGGCAGACGGCTGGATGATCAGTGCGATCAGATTTTATGTGTGATCGACCCGTTGCTGTGCTTCAGCTTTTGATTTTGATTTCATTCCTCCCCCCTGCTCATTTCCGGGACTTTTAAGACAGCGTCTTCAAGGGCGCCAGGGCTCAATCTCTTACTTGTCCGGGAGTTGTGCCAGCGCCAGCAGTTCTTCACGGGAGACATACGGGGACTGGGCACGCGCCACCCCCCGCCCCAGGTCGCAGAGAAGATCTCCCCGTCCCAACAGGGATTCCCCACCGGCCTGGTCCAGGACGATCTGTGAATTGGCGGAGGTGGTGACCCTGAGACAGATTTTCAGGGGCAGGTTGGCCTTGATCTGTCCCGTGACAATATTCCTGTCCGGTCTCTGGGTGGCCAGCACCAGATGAATACCTGCTGCACGGCCTTTGGCTGCGATTCTCGCCACCAGGTTTTCAAACTCTTTTTTCTCCTCCTTTCCGCTGAGAATCAGATCGGCGAACTCATCGAAGACAATGAAGCAGTAAGGGATCTCTTTTAGCCCCGCCTGGAAACGGCTCTTCAAATTTTCAAACCCCTCTTTTTCAAGGATTCGATACCGTTTATCCATTTCACTGGCGGCCGATTGCAAACATGAGATGGCAGGTTCCATCTCCGTGATAACAGGTCCGGTCAGATAGGGGCTGCCGTTAAGGGGTCCAAAGGTGAGAATCTTGGGGTCGATGATGGACAGGCGCAGGGTGTCCGGGGTGTTTTTCGAGATCAGGGACGCCACCATCGCCTTCAAAAATTCGCTTTTACCACTTCCGGAAGCACCGGCAATCAGAGCATGGCACATGTTGGGATCTGAAAAATCGGCAAAGATCAACCGGCCCTTGACGGAGATTCCCACGGGGAAAGAGACGCTGTTACCATCCTTGCCCCAGGCGGCATCGCCCCTTAGCTGTTCCCAAAAAACCGTATCCGTTTTATCCTTGGGGATATCTATGGAAACCGATCCCCGGGCAGGCTCGATTAAAGGCGCCATGGGCAAAGAGAGGGCCACTTGAAGATCTTCCGCCCGGTTTGCCAGGGAAACAACCTTGACCCCTTTGGCGGGTTTCACACTGTATCTTACGAGCTGAGGCGCTTCCATGTGACCGAGCACCGTAACATCCAGCTTGAAGGAACGGTAGCATTCCCTGATCTTTTCAGACAGATCAGGGCTGTTCTCTTTTACCGGCGCTGGAGGGGAGGAGTTCCTTGACTTCCGTGACGGGGACTGTGAAGGGGAGTCTCCCAAGATTCCAGCATGGTCCTCCGGCGTGAAAAGTTCAATCAGTATCGGCTCGACAAGTTCCGCAAAAATGGACCTGAGCTCCTTGCTTGAAACGGAAACCGGTCGAAGCTCCGGCTCAAAGTACTCGATCACTCCATGGAAGGAAAGTCCCGGTTTTTTTATTTTAAGCAGCTTTGCATAGATTGCAAGCTGGACCAGGTCCTGTTCAGAATTTGTGCCCTGTGAAAGCTTGTAATCCACCACTTCGATGCCGTGCTTCGGATGACTTCTGACAGCATCCGCCTGGCCCGAAATAAACAGGGAGTGAGGTCCGACTTTAAACAGGATGTCCCGGATCAGAAATTCCTGGGTGAGATAGAGGTCCTGCCATGATTTCATACCGGGGGTTTTCTTTTTCAGGTCTATCAAACGGCGGCAAAATGATTTCAGGCACTCGCAAAGATGGAGTGCCGAATCAGTCTTTCCGTCATCCAGGATCTCCGAGAGTGGTCGTATGGCAAAATGGTCATACATCTTTTGCCACAATTCGGTTTCATCATGGGTGTCGAACCCCATTTTTGCCTGCTCATCCGAAGAAAGCCAGCAGGTGAAGCGTTCCACGATCCTGTGAAACCTGGTGCCGTAAACGGGAATGCTGCCTGGAGGGGGCGTGCAGAATGTCGATGGATTTTCGCCGTTTTTAAAACGCTTTCGCCATGATTCACTCAGGCAGGCGCATTTCAGCTGGCTGACATTGATATTTATGATTGCCATTGTACCACCGTATTCTTCAGGCCTCCGAAAACCCTGATCTGGGGGATCGAAATCCGTGCTTCATGGAAAATTTCCCTGGATACCGGAGTCGAAAGTCGTGAGATCAGGTCATCGACGCCCATGAACCGATGCGTCTTAACAATGCGCCGGATCTCTTTTACAAGCTCGGGAGTGACCTTCTCCACGTCCTCTTCCATGCCTGTGGGGTTAAGGGTCATGGGATCAAGCACCATTTCCCAAAACCAAGTGAGTTTTTCATATACGAAAGAGATTACGTCCCGGGTGTTCAACTTGAGATTTCCTTCCACCGCTTTTAAGTAAAGGTCGTAAGCGCCGTAAATCTTTGCTACCTGTTGCCTGTTAAGGGGGATGATATGGAGATGACTCTGTTTTGCGGCTCGAAGTTCCGGGGCCGTCTTCCAGCCTGGTCCCGGGATCTCTTTAAGCTCCGGAGTTCTGAAAAATACGGTTTTGGAATGGCTGTCGCCCCTTTGCATGTTTTCCGATCGTCTCTGTATGGCCTGCCATCTTTTCCAGTGAGAACCGTTTTCCAGGCCGAATCGAATCTCGCGGCCATCAATCTTCCACAGGAGTGAAAAATAGATGCAGCTGTTTTCTGTCTTTTCAATGCGGCAATCCGGATTTGCAGCCCCTGCTTCATGGATAAGCCAGTAAAAAATGTTCGGATCAAAAAGCATGTTTTTGGGACGGGTTCGCACGTTTTCGATACTGCTCAAGTAGTATGCGTCCATATCTTCTGGTGGGCTGTGTTCCCCCATCACCGTTTCCCATTGCTTACTGCATTTCCGGAGGAAATAGCGCACCCCCACCTCTTTCCGGACCTTGAATATTTCTTCCAGCCAATCTTGATCCCGGATCAGTCTTTCATACTCTTTCCGGCTGAATGGACTGCTCCTGTGTTTGATCAACTCCATGCCCTGGGTCCTGGTAAGGCTTTCAAGTTCCATGGGCGGGCTCAGGCGATCCAAAAACGCCTCTTCCCAATGAAGTTTAATCTGCTCGTTCCAAGGGGATTGATTTGCCGTTATCACGGTCATCTGGTTCCAGCTTTCATCCACAAGGACCTGAATAACCGATCCCAAGGCCATGGCGAGATTTTTGTCCTTGCCATAGTTTTCCGTCTGGTCAAAGGAAAAGACAAAGGGCCTGAAAAAACCGGCCAGCTTGCAAAGGTCCAGAATTCTATGCTTGCAGGTTTCGCCTGCTTCGGCCTCCCCCATATCAAAACCGGGGATATCCTGTTTCCGGATGCCGATTCGTTTGGCGATCTTCGAATCCAGGCTGCTGCCTAAAAGCCATGCCTCGCAGGAATCGCGAAGGTCAATATCGTTGCGGTAAACACAGGAGAACAGCACATAGAGCCAGCTTCGGGAAGACGAATACAGCCTGATTCCTTTTCGTTCTATCTGGGATTTCAATATTGGAATGAGATGAAAGATTTTTTTTAAAAAATCACTTTTTTTTCTCAAATCTTTAATCTTCAATTTCTTGAGGTTTTTGTTAAATTCTTTGTCTCTGGTATTAATATCCCCATTTTTCACCGCCTCCGTGATCAGCCCGACCATCACGCCATGGGCAAACACTTCGAGCTGGGAAGGTCTATCTTCACGGCTGCATTCATACTTCACATCATCTGGAAATTTTAGTTCCTGAACAGTTTTAAGGAGAATGGACTTCCAGCATGTGGCCGGATTTTCGAAGGGCCTGACATAAACCAGAGTCGCCTGCCCGGAAATGATCTGAAACAGGCGTCCTATAAGATGTGATTTCCCATACCCCGCCTGGGGGGAAATCACGAACTGGGCGTGGGGCAGCTTGGCTTTTCTCGGGAAAGCCCCGGTTTGAAGGCGTTTGAATTTTCCGAGCAAAAGTTTCAGGTTTTTTTCATTCAGGCTCGAAACCGCCTGTTTTTCAACCTGCCTCGGCTCGGAAACGATGTCATTTTCAAAGGGATTAATTATGAGCGTGTCGTTCACAGGACATCCTCCTATGATTTAAAACGTACAAGCAGGTGTGGGGTACCGTCGATTTCTATGGAACCGGACCGGATCTCTTCCGAGGAGAGAGACCAGTCCCCAAAGCTGAGAACGGCGGTTCCCAGTTTACTTTCATTCAACAAAAAAGGTTCAAGAAGATCCATCCCCACGCCGAGTTCCTGCTTCAACCGGTGAATTTCGACATTTGAATAGCCTGTCTGGGAGACGATTTTCCTGTATGCACCAAGAACCTTTTTTCTATCCATATCCGTTCTCGGTTTTTCGGAAAGAGATTTAAATCCCTGATCCGTTGAGGGAAAAAACCGGGAAACGGATGATACATGAAGGTGAAAAATGGAGCTGCCGTGCTGAAGTTTCATCAGTCGATTATCTTTGATCAGCCAGTCGATGGCCCTTTCCAGCTCTTTTTTGACTTTCCCCGGTGATCCTTTACCGCACTGGGTCATCAGCTGTTTCTTGCTCAGCAGTTTGCTTCCCTGGGAGCTCAGGATTTCCTCTACCCTGTCGCAAGCCATCTCCAGGGGGGTATCAAATTCCTTAAGCACATACAGGTACCTGTTTCTGCCTTCGAGGTTAGCTATTTTTCTCTCATTTTCAAGTTCCATGAGAGCCTGTTTTTTCACTTTTGATGATTTAATTTTCAGGCCGCTCTTGTTGAGGCCTTTGACGCCTGCCAGTTCAAGCAATTTTAAAATATTTGCCTTTTGTTCTTTGATATTTGAAGTTTGCATGTGACAATCATCCAGATTTTTGATTTTAACGGATTTGGGGATTGAATTCCGGAGGCGGCGGAATAGACTTGAATTATCAACCCCTTACAGTAAAGATGTAATCGTCAAAGGAAGCTTTTAGCATAAGGAATGCGATGATACCGCCCTCCGCTTGAATCGAACTATTTATATGTGCTTTTGTCAAGAAAAATATGAAACGTATCGTTCAAACTCCTTAAAGATTCAGGAACAGATTAAAACTTGCGCCGGCCGGAAGAAAGTGCCCATTTATTGAATCCCATAGGTCCGACCCCATGAGGTATCTTCCCCTGCGGCACGCGCTGCCCTGGGCCAGCCCCTCTCCCCACCTGATTTTTTATGTATTGCCAACCGGGCTCTTCAGGCGCAACTGTAAGTTGTCGGCTGAAAGAGCGAGGTTATGTGAAACTCTATTTTTTAATGGATATCGGTGAGCCCTGCACACCGGCATAGAAAACTATAATTTCTGCGGGTTCATTGCCTTCATTTTTTCCATAATGCCACTTATCAACCACTTCGACAATTGAATCTCCGGCTTTCAGATGCAATGTTTCCTTGTCTTTTGTCACTACAGTCAGTTCTCCTTTTAATAATACACCCGCATTTATCACCGGATGTTCATGTAGCGGCAATTCTACTTTTGGAGGAATTTCGATTCGTAGAATCGTTATTTCCGGCTTACCTTTTGCGTAGTCCGGAAGAGCTCTCCCGTCCCAACTTGCACTCGTTTTGGCCAATACATCCACTTTAACGGCATTTACCTCTTGTGCGCAAACATTACTTGTCAGCGCTAATATAAAGCATATTCCACATAGTACTTTTTTCATCGGTTCTTCTCCTTGCACACAGACCAGCTAATCAACACTTCTTTCTAAAATTGCACCATGACCCTGGCACAGTCTCCCTTAATTGACATATTTACCATCTATAGTCCCGGGCAGATGAACTGATACCTTATTTTTACTCGTCCTGTTCATCGTTTTCCGAATCTTCTGTCCAAAATTTATCTTCAACTTTTCGTACTTTAGCTATTATTCTGGAACATGTATCTGAGGTAACCTTGTCA
>JAAEMK010000206.1 GCA_024225635.1 Desulfobacteraceae bacterium
AGAAGTCCATGATTTTGCTTTAACAACTTATTTTAAAAAATAAAGACTTTTTGACTGAATATTGTTTGTTTTATATATGGAAACTTTTTTTGTTAAATATTTTTTTTGTCAAATGCTTTCCTAAAGTTTTAAAAAATTTATTTCCTAAACTATAGCTCTAATTATAAACTTTAGAAAATTAAAACTTAATCTTATATGAAATGTAACTTTTTTGATTTTTTACTTTTTGTTGTCAAATGCTTTTCTAAGATTATAAAAATTGTATATCCTAAACTATAGCTTTAATTAGAAACTTTATTAAATGAAAACTTAATCTTACTTAAAATCTAACTTTTTTGATATTTGACTTTTTGTTGTCAAATGCTTTCCTAAGATTATACAAAAAATATTTTCTAAACTATAGCTCTGATCAGAAACTTTATGAAATTAAAACTTAATCTTATATGAAATAAAACTTTTTTGCTTTTTAACTTTTGGTTGTAAATGCTTTCCTAGGTTTTCCCAAAGAAATAACTTTCCTAAAAAACTATAGATCATAAAAAAATCTTTCTATAGTAAATTATTTGACAAATGTTTTCCCTAGGTTATAAAAAAATCAATCATTTCTTTAGTTTGTTGGTGTCTTTTTGTTAGGTATAAACTTTCTTCTTATTAGAATAGATGATTTTGATATGTATATAAAAAGGATGACAACATCCATAAGTAGCAAAGCACTTTAAGATTTTAAGAAAAATTAAACAGAAATTCTAACCATTGAATTTACAAGTGAAAGAAAAAAAAATATTGAAATCGATCCAGAAACAATAAAATTATGCTTTAAATGTTTAAAATGGACATACAGACGTTCCAGTATTGATTATGGAGTTGCCTTGCTTATTCACAGGGTATTTGGATTTGGAATCTACATCAAATTTCCAAGTCAAAGAA
>JAAEMK010000207.1 GCA_024225635.1 Desulfobacteraceae bacterium
AATGGAAAACCAATGTTTTTCATAATATTTATCTCACCTTGATGGTGGATCTGCAGCTCTTGATGACATTTCAATAAAAAATAGATCCCTTGAATTGCAACACCAATAGGTTATGTTCTACATTTTAATAAATACAAAAAAATATCTCTTTAATAGGTATCTGAAATAAAAACTATTATGTTTATCTCTTGTTAATAAAACGTGAGTGTAAGTATCAATATAAGAAAGTTACATTTTTTATATTGATCACCAAAACCTTGCAGGTTACCTGGAGCCTGCCAGGACCACAACTTGGGACCTTATATTTTAGATTATAATACATCATACACAAATGAGTATTTCTTGTAAACAAACCATCACTGTAGGTATGAAAATAAAAATTTACATTTTTTACATGTCCACCAGCCACTAGCAGTTACCTGGATCCCGTTATGGTGTCCAGATCTATATTCTATATTGATCACCAAAACCTTGCAGCTTACCTGGAGCCTACCAGTACCACAACTTGAGACCTTGAATCTTAGAATCTAATATATTATACACATTTAAGCAATTCTTGTGAAGTATGAAAATGAAAATTTTCGTTTTTTACCTGTCCGCCAGAATTCTGAAGGCTGCCTGGTGCCTACCAGGATCACA
>JAAEMK010000208.1 GCA_024225635.1 Desulfobacteraceae bacterium
CACGCGTGTGTCGTCATTTCCTCCCGTTTCAGACCGAATAGAGCGACGCTGCCGACAAGGTGACATCTAGTGGTGAACCCCTACAGATCTCCAAGGGGACAACCCTCTGGAGTCTGGACCCACTGCGGCGCCTTTGGGGTGGGCCCAAAAACGCGATTTCCCGAAAATTTCAAATTATTCGCTAGGTCCCGACACGACGGTACGGAAACTTGTGAAGCTGAAAATTGGTGTGTGAGATCCACTATACATCTACTCTACGTGGTAGAAAAATTAGCTTCCTAGCTGCTCGTTTGCGCTGGAACGAATGCGTGACGTGACCCCTACTTTTCACGCCAATTTCGCATTCTGAAGGGACTGATTTGCGAGACGATATTTGTGCGTCTGTTGTGACCTCAATGGCGTTGCACGAGCCAGCTGCGTTGGTGTCGCTAACAACATTAGCATCTAGGGGTGACACTCTGTGGGCGCCCAAGGGGACACCCCTCTAGACTCCCTCTAGCGCCTGTAGGGTGGACCCAAAAATGGGATTTTATCAAAATTTTCCAAGGCTATTGCCAATGTTCCGACAACGTAGGAGGCTGAAATTTGGATAGGACAATGTCCTATCCATGTGAATCAATTTGACTGAAATCGTTAGCCTAGCTTTCCACCAACCAAGGTGGAGGTCAGGTCACATCCCTAACGCTGTCCCGAGGCAGCGGCAACCTAAACTAGTAACGATTTTAGTCAAATTTATTCCACATGGATAGTGATACATCCCCAGCCAAATGATTCTGTGAATGCGCGAAACATACAGTTTGACATTCGCGCACATACATAACACGCCTCATTTCTAGTCGTGTCTTTGGTGGCTGAGAAGAACTAATTCTTAGAACTTTCTACGTACATAGTAAAAGGCAAACCAACTAGTACTACCGTAACCGTATTACCTCGATTAATTCCCCCCTAGAATAATTCCCCCCTCGAATAATTCCCACCTCTACGGCACTTTTGAAAAATTAATTCCCCCCCTCGAATAATTCCCCCCTCTACGGCACCTTTGAAAAATTAATTCCCCCTTGAATAATTCCCCTGGGGAATTATTCAAGACACCACTCACCAATATTTGACGCTCGTACATACTGTGGGATGGATTTCCAGTCCACTATTGGGCCTTGCTTGACTAGCGGTGCACCAAGAGACCAGTAGTATATCCACTGTTTTCAAAGAAAATCCTTGAGTTTCACATCAATTTCGGTCAAAACGAAGCCAAAAATGCCCCCAAATGGGGAACGCTGTTTTCACCTACTGCTGACAACTTGAAATAATAATTCCCC
>JAAEMK010000209.1 GCA_024225635.1 Desulfobacteraceae bacterium
GACAACAACGACACCAGTGACGACACCCGCCGGACGTGAGACTTTTTCCTGGCATTGCGTACATATTCGATCAGGTCTCAGCAACCAATTAGGTAAGTAAATCTTCTATTGAAGCGCTGGCCTGCAACACAGCAAACATACAATTGGCGGTGTTCCTCTTGATCGACGTGTCGGCCCCTTCGGAGCCCAACGTGTTCGCAAGTCTCAAACAAGAACGGGTGAGTTCAGGTCACGATAGGTACACAGTACACACTACTTACACTATACAGTCTGAAGGCAAGTGAGCGCCACACTGCCCTTTCAGCTTCGGATCGTACTAAGCAATCTGTTGGAAGGGACACCGTTCGGGGCGATCCGCATCATGACCATCGCCTACTCGACGGACACGTACTTCCCCAACCAAGGCGATGAGCCCGCCTTCTGCGAGGACAGGTCATGTCTCAATGCACAGATAGCCGCACTCGAAGTCGACTCCGACGATTATGGACACCAGCTCGCAAAGTGAGTCGTGTCGCATTCGTATGATGCAAGTGGCCTGTTTCAGTGAGTAATAGTATACTGTAAATCCTCCAATAAGCCCCCCTCCTGTCCGTCCTCTTCCGGCCCATCGTCCACGAGACTAGCAACAGGAGGGGGGCTAATTGGAGGATTTACGGTTACTTCTTGCATAAAGCTAACTGTAAATCCTCCAATAAGCCCCCCTCCTGTCCGTCCTCTTCCGGCCCATCGTCCACGAGACTAGCAACAGGA
>JAAEMK010000210.1 GCA_024225635.1 Desulfobacteraceae bacterium
AAGTAAAGCTCTGGCAACAGCGATGATTTTAGAGAATATTCCATTAGATTCAGAGCAAAGAAAAATTTTAAAGAAAACTTTCAACTCTCATTGCTATGTTTATTTTAAATTAATGGTAAAACATATGCTAAAATTTCGTGACATAGACTTCAAAAATACTCTTCTATTAGTTAAATATTTAGTAAGTAAAGATCTTTCTAGCCTAGGCGAGCATATAAACGTAGAAGTTGAGTTGTCTACAAAATAGTATTTATAAACTTTGTTTATCACTTCTGTGTTTGCTTTTTATATTAATAAAAGTAATTTTAATTTTATTGTTTAAGTGAGCATAAATTAATTTATATAATGTTTATTTGGTTTATATAGTGCTTGGAGTGATTATTTAAGTTTTACAATTTCAGGAGTTACAGTTATAATTTAACAGCGTATGGCCCCTCTCATTCTATAATAACTCCATTCTTATTGTCTTCTCCAAAATCGTATTACGAACAGAACCAAATTTTTAAGTCTTTAAGCGTTTAAGTTTTATATTTACCTAATGTTTAATGCATTAGAGAAATGTTAATCCTAATCTATTGTTTATAGTTAAAGCTAAATAAGTTTACAGAAATTTACTTCGTTTAATTAAAGTTTAATAAGAATTATGTAACCCCTAGGTAAAAGCG
>JAAEMK010000211.1 GCA_024225635.1 Desulfobacteraceae bacterium
ATGTTTTCCATCTTTAAATTGAAAACAACATTTAAGATAAAATTGTGTACATAAAATGATAATACCTACTAAATTAAATCATGCTAAAGTACAATAACATAAAAGCAACAACATCAAACGAATGAGATGTAACGGTATCCTAAATTACGTCTTTCTGCAAGAGGGATGAAAATCAGAATAAGTAATCAGCAAACCCATTCATTCTTTTCATAAATTACTAGAAAATCTAAAGCTACAGCATATTTATTAGGGTAAAGACTCAGCAAACCAAAATCCTCTGGTTTAGCTGATTGCAATCCCTTTCTTAAGCGGTATCTTATGTTTCTGTGTCAGAACTTAACATTAAAAGTAGGGGTGGCAATCCGAATCCGAAAATCCGAATCCGACCAATTTTCTTTGACTTTGAAGGAATCCGAATCCGAATCCGCAATTTAAACTGCAGATTCGGATTGTTAATTTTTATGACATTTGTAGCATTTAAAAAAAAAATTCTACATACAAATTCTAATTTGTTGTAAATTTTTTAGGTTAGGTTAGGTTAAGTAAGGATTAAAGAAATGACCGATGTAGGGTTTAGAAATAGCAGATAAGCTAATGTGAAAATACGAAAAAAAAGCAAAATTTAATACCTACATCTTTTTTATTTCAAAAAAGACCTTAAAAAAATATTGCTAAAATCCGAATCCGAAAATTCGAATCCGACCAAATTCCAAG
>JAAEMK010000212.1 GCA_024225635.1 Desulfobacteraceae bacterium
AAAATAATGTCATCTTTTACTTTTTTCATAAAATTGCTTAGGTGCAAGATAGAAAAAAGGCAAATATACCAAATTAAAGGTCTAAATGTGCTCTTTTCATATAATCTATTAAAAGAAGTAGTCAACTAGTAAAATAATGTTAAAAAATTACTACCAAAACTACTAGGTACAAGCCTGGCCGTACATAGAAAATACGCTAAATTTCTACCTATGGTCATGTTTTTCCTTGTTGTGACTAAAGTATGAAAGCTACATGAAATCTAAACATATGTATAGAATTGTGATAACCTATGCTTTCAAATGGTTGGTTTAGCATTTCTGAGTCTCTAATACAACCCAAGATATAAGGATTTGAAATACGTTTTGAAAATATTTAAAAAAAACCTTGATTTTTTCCAAATTTTACCTATTATCTAAAAAATGAAATAAATCCCAAGAAGGAGCTGATTCGATTTTCATTTTTCACTTTTCTGACCCTCCAATGGGTATATTAGATGACCTTATAGCCCGTTTTTATGGGGGTTTTTGTCAAACTTCTTTTTTGTTCAGGACCACCGTGA
>JAAEMK010000213.1 GCA_024225635.1 Desulfobacteraceae bacterium
TCGATTGGCTCTTTGCTTGCCGTTAGAGCTGTGAAGTCGACATTGCCGACTTCCATAGCAGGCTGCACGTCTTCGTCTTTGTTGTACACCACTATCATACGAGCGTCGTGCTCGTTGGCAAAGCCGATGCTTTCTTCTGACTTGGGTACGGTATGTGTGAACGACATAGGCCGGCGGATGGGCCCTTAAAAACGGCAATGTACACTGTACATTTTGCGTACCAGCTTGTGCGTACCTATGCCTCCGCATAGGTTCGGGACTTGCTCATCGTCCGAGAAAGCTTTGGCCATATCTTGACCCCACAAATTCCGTACTTTGACGGGTACGGAGTGGAGTAGTTTGCCGCTGACGCCTGACGGATAGGTAGGTACATGTACTATGTATGACGCGAAACGAAAATATTACATTCTGTGTTTCGCTGATCCGGTAGCAGCAGCACGCTATATGTTCCTCTGTCGAGGAGGCCGAAGAGGAGGGCAAAGCGCCGCATGTAAGCAATCGGTGTGATCGTATTGAGTGGTGCGCGGGCGCGGCGCA
>JAAEMK010000214.1 GCA_024225635.1 Desulfobacteraceae bacterium
CTGCTCTCTAATAACAATCAAAGCTGATAACTGCTTGCTGTAAGGAAAAGCAGTGCTTTTTGTAAGGGCAGCTTGTTCAACCCCCTAATGATTAGAAGATGCACGATCAGTTGCGTTCTTCAATGGAATTTTGGCATACCCCAATGTACGTACGTACATAGAAATCACTACTCTTTCTCACGTAGGGGCTTGTTTTGGACGTTTTACGGTCTTACTACTACAATTTCATCCACACTGACGCTTTCTCAAGATCGCAAAACTCGACCACGAAATTGATGAATTTCTGAGGTCTCTCCGTGTGCACCCAATGGCCGCAGTCGGGGATCTGTTTGAATTCCACTTTCGGGAAGTGTTTGCGGATCTCCGCGTGGTTCTCTGGCCTGAAGATGTTTCGGAGTACCATAGAAAGCTGCATTTGTAAATCTCGACTACCTAATACAACCCCTCGAATAACTCTCTCTCTCTCTCTCTGGCTCTCTCAAAACAATAAATACCCGAATAAGTGGAAAACAATTGCCTGGGAGTAGTGGTGGCTGTACTAGCGCCGTAATCTGCGATTACGCCGTAATACGCCGTAAGTACCCCGTCAGCCAGTACGCCGTAAGTCAGTACGCCGTAATCAAGTCAAGGTCCTCTGTATGTACGCTGGGCGTCGCTTCGCTGGACGCGGTTCGTTGTAGGACGCAGTGAGAGAATAATACTTTGCGCGCCAATAGATTACTGTACCTAGCCGTGTACACACTGTACACCGTGTACACCATGGGCCAGTACACCGTTAGTCAGTACGCCGTAAGGCAGTACGCCATCTTGCAATGAATCTTTTGAATCCTGCAATGAATCCTGCAATGAATCTTTAGAATCTTGCAATGAACCTCTTGAATCTTCCACTGAATCTTGCAATGAATCTCTTGAATCTTCCACTGAATCTTGCAATGAATCTTTAGAATCTTGCAACGAACCTCTTGAATCTTCCACTGAATCTTGCAATGAATCTTTAGAATCTTCCAATGAACCTCTTGAATCTTCCACTGAATCTTCCACTGAATCTTGCAATGAATCTTTAGAATCTTGCAATGAATCTTTTGAATCTTCCACTGAATCTTCCACTGAATCTTCCAATGAATCTTTAGAATCCTGCAATGAACCTCTTGAATCTTCCA
>JAAEMK010000215.1 GCA_024225635.1 Desulfobacteraceae bacterium
GGCAACGAATGGACGCTCGCCCGGCCAGTGCCAAGCAACTTTGCGCCGAAGACTTGGCGTCAAACTTAGTGCACTGTTGACATGAATTCAGGCATCATTCGAGGACAACGAATGAACCCGGACGCGCCAAGTGAGGCCTTCCTACTGGAGATAGGTGAAGGCGGTGATTCTGACAACGGGTCAGACACAGAGGACGAGAGCTTCCGGCTCTTCTTTCAGGGGTCTTGATGCGGCTGGAGGCCGCTCCCCCTAGCATGAACAAACAAACTGTTCAAGTTCAAGATGCAACACCTTTTTTCTTTCCTCCTTTCTTCCTCTTTATTCTTTTCAACACACAGTATGTCATATGGTTTCCATGTGATATACTGCTGCCCTCGCACCTGGGTCTCCAGATGTTGCGACGAGGCGCTGCAATTTATCAGTTTCTCTGCGGAGAGCTGTTTTGTGGCACACGGTTGCTGGGGATCCCGCTTTGCGCGACCCAGGCCGTCCGATAAGTGTTGACTGAGTGTTGAAGGACGAAGCCCCCGCTTTTGACTGATCCAC
>JAAEMK010000216.1 GCA_024225635.1 Desulfobacteraceae bacterium
ACTGAATAATTTATATCTGGTGTTCGTTTATTAAGTGAAACACATTGCACTCGGGGTCATTGCTAGCGGATCTTAATCCATAATTTCTCAGAAAAAGTCAAGAAATTCAGTTTTAGCATGAAAACAAATTTAGTGGGTTAAAAGTACCACGTGTTCGTTCTCAGGGATATCTTTAGTTATGGATTCAGGGAATCTGTCCTGAGGACGTGTTGGCAAACATTGAGGGCACAGACAAGTAAAATACTTGACGACTAGGGCGTAATATTGGCTGGATATAAACAAATTAGATGTTGGGCAGATTTTGCTATGGTATGTGTTTTCTTATCGAACTAAACTGGTATCCCTTTGTATTCCAGCTCCAATCATCAGAAAAGAGTCTGAGGATCATCTTGCGCAATACCTTCACAAGAAACGCGGGCCGGGAAAAGCTATGCTTGGGTACGGGTCCGTGGACCACGGCCGCCGTGTTCATGCCGCCCTGGCCTGGCTCGGTGCCACGACCGGGCCGGGCCATTGCCAGTCCATAGCCCGGAGAGTCAGGCTGGGCCGAAGCAGGATCAAGAGCCGTATTGTCCGTCTCCAGAAGAGACGCGAGAGGTGGCAGCGTCGCGCCCTGCTGTCCGTCCGTCCAACGGAAGCTGCCCTGGCTCAAAGGATTGAGCAACTGATCGAAGAGTTCGGAGGATGGATTATCTGATTTGTAGAAGAAAAATTGAGCTGACAAAAGTTGTTATCGTTTGGCGGATATAATGCTCCAGTTCTCTAACATTCTAAGTTTGAGATAATAAAACATGTTCTGTGGCGAAAGTAGTTACCGTGAAATGTATAGTCCAGAGTCTTCAAAAGACCGTAGCGGTAAAAAAATGTTGAAAACGCGTGTCCCAAAACCGCCGTTGGTAAAATCACGGTGAGCTAGACAAGCACTGAGTCGGTGCAAAGGAATACCACTGTGTTCGTGGGAATGATTACCGAAAAATGGAAAGGAAAAACTCAAATTGGTTTGGAAAGAATAGGAGAGTAATAGTGGCCATAATTATATTACTTAAACTTAAAACATGTAAAAAATGTATGAGTAAGCGTACGATAAACATATGTAGTAACAAAGGAACTCGATACGAGTTAAAATAACGATTTGTACAAGAAAAAATGAAAGAAAAAATAAATGTAGAAAACAAGAAGAAATGTAACGAGAATTGGGCTTTGTGATAGCGATTAAATCTAAATAGCGATCTCTTGTATCGGCTTAGTCGTCGTCGACATCAATGACGTCAATGACAACGTGAAAGGGGTTGCTGTAAAGACCATCGAGGATCTGGACTTCGTCAGCGGACTTGGAGAATTTCCCCTGGGTGGAAGTAGATGACTCATCGGGGTACTCGGAGGGATCCTGTCCGGTGACCTCGCCAAGGGTCTCTTGCTCGTCCATTTCGGCATCATCTTCGTCGAGGATAACGGTGTCGCTGGAAACGTCCGCTGATCCTTGGTCCTGCATGAAGGAAATGTAACGTTGGAACTCCTTGCCGCGAGTACGGAACTAACCTGGGAAGTATCGTCCTGGTCCAGGAGGGGAAAGTCCACAAAAGTGCTGGAAGGTCTGCTCATTCTGTTGACGAGGCCGTTCCCATAACCGTTGGCGTCATCGTCTTCGGCACCTGCCAGAACTATGTATCTCCTGGCGAAGTCCTCGGACCATCCCCGGGCAGCGGCGGGGGTCTCCGGGACCTCGGGAGGCTGCGAGACGGCGGGAGGCGGGAGGACAGCGGGTCCAGGGGGAGTAGCGACTGAAAGTTGGGAGAGGTTAGAATATTGTTGGATAAGAAGAATCCTTATTACCTCTTCGAATCACGAAGGTTCCCAACTGCTGACCGCTGCCCCAGGTGAACTTCTTCCGATCAGGAATCTTCCTGATCTCTGCCTTGGCCTCGTTGATCTTCTCGGTCAGGATCATCCTGTAGAGGCGACTTCCTGTGTCGTTGCCGCAGTAGGCCGCTATCCTGTAGCAGAGGACACGCTTGGGGTTGTGCCTTGGGTAACGACGAGAGGCTGCCATCAGTCTGGAGCCCAGTTGATCCGACCTGAGATCGCAGTCAATTGCGGCGAGGCACCAGGCCTCGGCGATCTTTTTTGATGGAATGGTGTTTAATTCAAACGTGATCTGAGGCAAGAGGAGTGCAAAGATTCTATAGTCTAGAAATTTGAGAAACTCACCTTGACAACGGTAGAGACCAGCTTGGCGATAGCTTCAATCTCGACCAGCGGGTCACGAATCTTCTCCTCGGTGAGCAGTGTCATCGTGTTCTTGCAGTCCTCCATGGCGGCGTCCAGGTTCCCGGCCCTCAGTTCCCTTTCGGCGGCGCGCCAGGTCAAACGTGAGCGGAACACGTTATTCCGTTGGCCGTAT
>JAAEMK010000217.1 GCA_024225635.1 Desulfobacteraceae bacterium
ATCGATCTATTTCCACTAGGTCAACCTTTGCAGTAGTTTCAGTAGGTTGATCTGATGGTTCAGCTGAAGTACTTGGATGTGTGACTATTTGTGCTCCATCATCAGTAGGTTTGACAGGCTGATCTGGTTGTTCCACCACTATTGTTGGAGTATCATTATTAGTAGTAGAAGTAGTAGTAGTAGTATCAGTAGGTTGATCTGATGGTTCTGCTGAAGTACTTGGATGTGTGACTATTTGTGAGCCATCATCAGTAGGTTTAACAGGCTGATCTGGTTGTTCCACCACTACTGTTGGAGTATCATTATTAGTGGTAGTAGTTGAACTTGTCGTTGTTGATGAAGCCGTCAAACCTTTAGCACTACTCTTCTGCTTATGTACCGTTTCCTCATGTCGTCTGATAAGCCATCGGAGATTTGACCGATAATCACAGCTGGAGCATTTATGTTTCTTATAAGTCCATAGTGATCGATCTATTTCCACTAGGTCAACCTTTGCAGTAGTTTCAGTAGGTTGATCTGATGGTTCAGCTGAAGTACTTGGATGTGTGACTATTTGTGCTCCATCATCAGTAGGTTTGACAGGCTGATCTGGTTGTTCCACCACTA
>JAAEMK010000218.1 GCA_024225635.1 Desulfobacteraceae bacterium
GCGTCGCGTTTTCGACCACAAATTCGGCCCGATTTTTTGGCTTTCTCCGAATTTTTTTCCTTTCCTCCAAATAGGACAACTGCTCTTCCGTTGCCTTTGCAGGATTCAAGAATCTGAAATGATGATATGATGACACTTTTCATCATTTATCATGAATCAAGAGCATCATGTCATCATACGAATTGAAAGACACACCTGTGAGAGACCAAATCTTTGTCTTTTTGCAAAGCGGCCACGCCTTTGAGCACGTAAGAACCAGCGAACCGAGTAGGACTGAAAATTGAAAACTTATCCGATAAACCGAGACAGACTGATGGACGGACAGACGGACGGACACAGACAGACAGACAGACGGACGGACAGACACAGACAGACAGACAAACAGATAGATGGACAGACAGACGGACGGAAGGACGGACAGACGGCGGACGGACGGAATGACAAAGACAGACAGACAGACAGACAGACAGACAGACAGACAGACAGACAGACAGACAGACAGACAGACGGACGGACAGACACAGACAGACAGACAAACAGATAGATGGACAGACAGACGGACGGAAGGACGGACAGACGGCGGACGGACGGAATGACAAAGACAGACAGACAGACAGACAGACA
>JAAEMK010000219.1 GCA_024225635.1 Desulfobacteraceae bacterium
GTGACGTTTTGCCTGTTACACGTATGGTTCAGGTGCCTGAAACAACTGAGGGTGAAGACGCCTGAATTCGGCTGCCAAGTGGTCAAGGCGTGCGCCGTCCTCTACAACTTCAGGGGCCCTCCACCATTGGAAAGTGTCGGTCTTGACGACGGCGTGATTCTGAATCCACAGGGGCTCGAGTCAGAGGCGTCGTCGTGCGACGACGATTCGGAGGACGAAGAGTGTCGTGCTCCTTCCAAGCCCGCAGAGCGAAAAGCGGGACTTTTGAAGAGGAAGAAAATTGAGGAATTGATTGAAAAATCTTCAAAAAGAAGACTGTGAATGTCAAATGAAACGGATCCTTGCTGTAGTCGATTGTTGTTGTAGTGTAGAAGCATGTGTAGAGTAGTGATTTGTCGTCTAAAGTTTGTCGTCTTCGACTTCTACGTACGCAAGTCGATTCTACGTATGTACGCGGATTACTGTAGGAGGCGGCGACTCTCGCTGCCTCGTGTTCTTCGGTGATTGGCGAGTGCCAGTGTGTTTTGTGACTCTTCTAGAACATTCCGTAGTGTAGAGAGAAGGACTCCCCCTAGAGTCCGACTCTCATTCGTTGCTTTTGTCGAGAAAAGTCGATCGATTTACTTTCTTGAAGTGACTTGAAACGAAGAGCACAGAAGAGTAACGTTTCAGTGACGATTTCCTATCTTCACAGGGGTTTTAGGTAA
>JAAEMK010000220.1 GCA_024225635.1 Desulfobacteraceae bacterium
ATGAAACTCAGTCAATCCCGATCCCGGCAATTCAATCCCGGTCCCGATCCCGAAATCCCGATTTTTCCGATCCCGTCTCAACACTATTCTATACTACACTCCTGACAGCCCCTTAAAGGCCGACATTGGCACTATCTTTGAAGAACTATCTCACTAGTTTCAGATTTAGTAAGTGTTGTCCACAACGCGGCGCCACGTGTCTCATGCCGACAGCGAATCAGCGTCGCGTAAGGGCAATTAGACGACTCGCACTTTAGACGTCCACTCTAAATGACCCGAGGCACTTTCGGCGTGCGTCGCCGCTGCCACGCACAGGTATGCAGGCCCGCGCACCAGAAAGGTGAAGGGAGTGGACGCAGCGCGTTAGCCACGCCCACTTCTTCTCTTTCAGTGACCACTTTTCCATCCCTTCAGTCTGAGCAGAAAAAGTCCTACCCCTCTCGCAATGTCGGCCTTTAAGATCAGCAAGAACGCGCAAGGCGTCGTCGTCGAGAACACCGTCGGCGGATTCGTCTACCAGAGCACCGTATTCGAGGAGCCCCTAAGCATTCTCTTCTGGCAGAAAACCGTCAAAGAGGGCG
>JAAEMK010000221.1 GCA_024225635.1 Desulfobacteraceae bacterium
GTTTTCACTCTTGGTGCGTGTTTACCACTGTGGCCGCCCTTTGTGGTTGAAATTGGTTTTGTATATCCCTTGTCTGGTGCGTGTTGCGTGTTTTCACTTTTGGTGCGTGTTTATCTCTGTGGCCACCCTTTTGGGTTACTGTAGTATGCATGCATGCATGTTGGGTGCATGTTGACTTTTGACTTTTTGATAACAGCTTATATTTGGACTTTGTCGTTTTTTGTTTTTGGACTTAGTCGTTTTTGTCACAAACAATTCACCAAATGTAGCGTTTTGAGGGGCCCCTGTTTTTGCGCCTGTAAATCAACCGAGGATATTACATCTAGCGCAGCGGTTTATACACTACTATCATCATCATAATTCATAATCATCATCGTCATGATGCAGGTCCCCCACCTGGTAGATGGCTCCTGTGAAAGGCCCCCCAAGGGTGCCTCCGATAGCTGCCCCTAAGTGAAGAACGCCCTGAAGGCACGGTGCATGTGGATAAGACGTATATATGAGACTAGGTCCTCCAAAAA
>JAAEMK010000222.1 GCA_024225635.1 Desulfobacteraceae bacterium
TAAACTATATTACATTCATCCTATTTTATTGTAGTATCATCTCCACTTTATCTTATTATATGCATCCAATTTTTATTGTAATATCACCATAATAAAACATTTTTTATTCTATACTTTTATTACTATAATATTTTCATATTATACTGTACAATATTTCTCAGGTATCTTTATTCTATTCCATTTTACATTATTCCAAATATTTCCATAATATAACCAATATTATTCCTCAACAACACTATATGTTTATCTGTGTTTTTATTGTTTCTTATAGTTGAGAAATATACATTCCACATTTATCTTTATTCTATTCCTTTCATATTATTCCAAATGTTTCCATAATATAGTGAATGATACTTTTGAAAACACTATATGTTTATATGCGTTATTATGGTTTTTATAGTTGAGGACTTTAGGAAATGGTTTAACAAATATATGTTCCAACATACCTAAGGAGATAAGAATAACAGGATATGATTCAGGAGCATAAACTGCAACAAAATATCTTTCGCCAAATTTTTCACTGCAACCTGGTTTATATTCTTGTAGTCGGAAAAACCAAAAAATGAACCTATCTATATATCATTAAATATCGTGCATTTGATTTTATAATATTAATATGTGAATATTTATGTGTTAAAAAGTAATTATTTGTCACTTACCTTATTTTGATTGCAAATTTGCATTAAAATTTCGTTCTTACTGTTTCCAATGTTTTTGATTGAATTTTGCCATATATCGAATACCAAATTAATTTTGACATTTATAAACCACCCTATGCACGACTTTACATATAGATGTTGTGATTTGATGGATTGGATTGTTGAAATTGTTTGATCATCCATCACTCAACCCTCCCGTAAGTTTTAGTGGAAATGTCCAGTAATTTGCCTTTAAACGTTTAGGGATCAACCATGTCAACGTGACGAATATGGTGTTTCATTTTTAATTCAATGTCTGAAAATTTGGATTTGATCTCATGCAATCATTGCAATCACACATATGAAACAAATAACAGAGTTTCATTTGAGACTACAAAAAATGTGGGTTACTAACTAAGAAGGATGGAGAAAAAATTGAGTCAGTATTTTTGAAGTAAATCAAAAACACTACTCAACTAAAACACACACAATGACTGCCTATCATTTATTACATAGGCCAAACAAAAGTAAATACACATCAATGGTCGTAGAATGAAAAACCATGGTTGGGGGTGGTATGGTATAAGAATTTGCTTTTGGTGAATGAACCAAGAACAAAATCCTTAACCAACACCATTCTAATGGATTAAAAAACGAATAAATAAAGAGTAATCCATTAATAGAATGAAATAAAAATAATAAAAATAAATAAAGATATGAATAAGATGATACTAACTGATTTGAATTGAACTCCTAATTGATATCCTTTTGTCAATAAAATTCCCTTTGATATCCCTTTGGTAATAATTTTATATAACATATAAAACTGAAATTCAACCAAATAGAATAGAATCTAAAACAATAAATGAATAAATAAGGTGTCTAATAATTGTGATATTATAAACATATATATTTTATAAAAATAACTGTCATATTTTGGAATGAAATAAAATGCATAAATATTATCATAAAAATAATAGTAATAGCACCACGACATAATCGTCATAAAAATAAAAATAATAATAATAATATTATAATAATAATAATAATGGATAATAATAA
>JAAEMK010000223.1 GCA_024225635.1 Desulfobacteraceae bacterium
ACTAAAAGTTGAAGGAGGCCATTGTGCATCATTGTGTAAAGTTTCAGCACAATCGGACAATCAATGTAGAAATGAGAGCAAAAACCGTAAGACAGAGAATTGCAAAAAAGACCTGTTTCAGAGGCCAACTTTAAAAAAGATCTTCTCAAACAGCACTTTTTTGGTCTCACGGTTTTTGCTGTCATTTCTACATTAATTGTCCGATTGGGCTGAAACTTTACACAATGACACACAATGGCCTCCTTCAACTTTCAATATAAAGCAACCACCTCTGAAAAATGCCAAGAAAAGGTGATTTTTTCAATTCGAAGTGAAAGCAATAATATATATCTAATTTTTTGCTTCATAGCATTCTTGAGCCACATCTGAGGATTCCCCGAATTTAGCCCTGTAATCCTGGCCTCGGCCAGTTACAAGTGGCTGTAATATTCACCCCTGAACCTGCTGGTAAACTGCCTGACTCAGGCCAACACGCGGTCAGACAGCTCTGACCGGGCTGGTACAATTGGTGACCTCTCATTGGTCAGCCAATCAATAAAGCTAGGGTGGCCCATGAGACAGTTGCCAGTCTGGCTGTGGCTTTGGCCGCATCCACACTGGTCCCCCGGGAGGGGTAGCTTCCCTAGGCGCGCCAACGCCGGGAAACCCTGGAAACAGGGGAATGGAAGCTACACTCGGCTTAAGGGCCTCTCCCGCTGCGTGCTGGACGGGCGGTCAACTGTCCTCTCCCAAGTCCGCCGGGACTCAGGTCCAGCTTGGGAGGAGAAGCTGCTTCTATTTTCGCGCGTGGGAGAGCAG
>JAAEMK010000224.1 GCA_024225635.1 Desulfobacteraceae bacterium
ACAAATATCTTTTGTGTTGTTTTTCTTGTTTTTCTTGATGCTGCCATTTCTCTCCACCTCCTTCTCTGCTTCATTTTCTCCATTATTTCTGCTACACTTTTTTCCTTTCTTTTCCTTCCACATTGTTTTCCTTCCTTCTCTCTTCTTTCTCTTTTATTCCTTGCTGATCCTATCTTCTTATCTCTTTCTCCCCCATTCCTTTTGAATTTCATTACATGTTTCCACCTTTTATTTACTTTCCTCTTTCCCCCCTCCTCTTCTACTGCCTCCTTTTCTTCTTTTCTTCTCCTTTTTTCCCCTTCTTCCCTTGCTTCTGTTTTTCCTTCTTGTTCCTTGTCCTCCTGCATTTCTTCCTGTCTTCCTTCCTCTTTTCCTTCTTCACTTTCTCTCACTCTTAGTTCCTCTTTTTCCTCTTCTATTTCGTCCACCTCCCTTTTCCCTTCCTTCATCTCTGTTTCTTTCATTACCATTTCTGTTTTACTTTTTATTTCTATTGCTTCCTTTACCCTTTTTATGAAGCCTTTTTGTATATCCCACCTCATATCTTCTCTTCTGCCCCCCATTTCTATTGCCTCTTGTATTGTTTTTGCTTTTTGATATATTTCATACCTTCTCCATGGTGCTCCCCCCATTCTCTTTGGGTTCTTTTGTATCTTTATCCCTTCTGTTATCAGGATCCCTCCTATTTCCTCCTTTCCTTCTATCCTTCTTCTCTTTTTCTTTCTCTCTTGTTCCTTATTTTGTTCCATCTTTTTTCTTTTATTTCCTTCTGGCGTTTTTCCCCTTTCCCCTTTCTTCTCTGATTCTACCCCTTGTTCTATTTTTTCCCTCCATTTCTGTATGTACTCCACTGCTCTCACTATACTATACTCTTTTGGTGTCCATTCTGTACCCCCCTCTTCCTGTAGGAATCTCTGTACCCATGCTAGCACATGTACTCCACACGTGTTTGAGTCTCCTACTTCCTGTTTGTCACAT
>JAAEMK010000225.1 GCA_024225635.1 Desulfobacteraceae bacterium
CGAGATCATGCGAGCATTTTCATTCGCTACTTAGAACCCCGTTGAAGATAGGAAATCGACATCGAAACGTGATTCTTCTGTGTTCTTTGTTTGGTCAAGTCAGGAAATTAAACAGAGCAAACTTTTCACGCGAAACTCACGAATGAGAGTCAGACTCTGGAGGGAGTCTGCCTCTCTGCACAATCGAATGTTCCAGAAGAGTCACAAAACCCACTGGCACCCGCCAATCACCAATGAACACGAGGAGGCCGGTAACTATGATATAAGAGTCGAAAAGGCGGGCGACTCAAACAAGGAAAAAGAGGGCGGCGACGGCGAAACAAACAGTAGCCGAAAATCACCCTTCTACATTCGCCCACTAGCGATACAGTAGGTTACCACACCAATGTATCGATACATACAAGAAGTAGACGCGAACGAGAAATAAACAAGGAGAAGAGAAAGAGCAAAGAGCAAAACATGCAGCATGGGAGCTGGGCGCTCTTTGTCTTCTTTGAAGGGGAGGAAGAAAGGAGAGTCGTCCTCGCCCACAGCAGGTTCTTGTAGACAAGTCGGAAGACGCTCTCGCCGCTTGGGAAGGGACCGGAGAGAAGAAACACGAATACATTTGAACCGGAAAGAAACACAAAAGGAAAGGAAAGAAAGTATTCCTTCCTCACGCCGCAACTCTAGTAGTAGACAACATGCCTACCACCCAACACCCAACATTTCAGGAGAAAGAACTTTAGTTCTCGTAAGCACACTTTTGTACCCTCTCCTGATACTACAACCAGACTCAAGGCACGTCTCTGTCCGACGAGACCGTAATACCCGACGAAGACTGGACGCCTAGCTTCCTAGTCCAAACTAGATGATGCGCCGTCACTTTCTGACAGTCGCGGTTTGTCTGCCGTCGTCGTCGTTCGCTCTTTGTTGTC
>JAAEMK010000226.1 GCA_024225635.1 Desulfobacteraceae bacterium
AGCGAATGGCCATCCCAGGAATGCAATTGAATCCCCAACGCCCGGGAAAGGGGAATTTCGTCCTGGATACGCTTCTGGAAAAGGGACAACTGGCTCATAACATCCTCCTGATATTCATCCAGTTTAGGCCCGCTTTCTCCTTTTCCCTATGCGACTTACGTCGGTTTTCTTCCGGCAAAAAAAGCCCGGCAGAGCCGGGCTATAACATCTTCATTTCGAATCGGGCGTTTTACTGCCAGATAACCGGCTGACGCTGTGCATACCAGTTGTCCACTTGCTCCTGATACGCATCCTCAACCACGTTGCGCTTGAGCTTCATGGTCGGCGTGAGGAAGCTGTTCTCGATCGACCACTCGTCGCTCATTACGGTGATGAACGCCAACTGTTCGTGCGGATCCACGGTCTTGTTCACATCAGCAATCAGCTTCTTGAAGCTTTCTTCGATTTCCTTACGGAAGGCTTCATCCGCCATTTTCGGCCGGGACTCCTCGGCCAGCATCACCAGCGCGTGGGGCTGGGTCTGATTGGCACCGGAGACACACACCATCTCGATGGC
>JAAEMK010000227.1 GCA_024225635.1 Desulfobacteraceae bacterium
CACAGCACCCAGCATTGTGACACATGGTCATGGCATGCCCGCTGTGTGTGCTGGCTGGTGACGGCGGCATCGGGTGCAGCCAGGGCAGGTGGGACACCTGCGAGTGGCACGGCTCGAGCTGCGCTGGTGTGTGCAGCGTGCACCTGATGCAGCCAGGCGCGCAGCCACGATGCACAGCACCCAGCACTGTGACGCATCGTCATGGCATGCCCGCTGTGTGTGCTGGCTGGTGGCGGCGGCATAGAGTGCAGCCAGGGGCAGATGGGACACCTGCGGATGCCATGGGCCAGGCTCGCCGGTGTGTGCAGGGTGCACCTGATGCAGGCAGGCGCACAGCCACGATGCACAGCACCCAGCAACTTGCCATATGGTCATGGCATACCCACTATGTGTGTTGGCTTCGTAGTGTTGACGGAGTGTGGATCTGACGTTAGGCCACACGAAAAAAAGATGCATGACCCCGGTATCGAACCTAGGCTTGCCGCATACGACACGAGCATTGTACCACTGGGGCACATGCGCACTGCGTTTGAATATTTGCCTATCAATACAAACTCTGCAGCATCATTTTGCACCGTTGAAAACTGTACGAATTTTCGTCGAAACACTCGCAAAGTGGGTGGTTTGCATCACACATGGAACAAGGTTTTTGTAGTCGCGCAAAACCATGCTCGTGTAGCACGAGCTCTTTACCTGGCGGGATCTGTGCGCACATTGAGCGCACCGACCCTAAAGCCGACCGTAAAGCCAACCGTAAGCGCAACCTTAGCTGGAGCGGGTGCGCACACACAGCAGCCGTCATGCCTGGCCGCGTGCCCCATCGTGCATCAAGCGGACTACAAAGTGACAGCGCATGAGTGCGCAAAATAAACCAACCCAACCTTAAAGGGCACCCTTACCTTAGCTTTAGCGACAAAGTGCGCGCACAATATTTTGTGTGGCGGTGCGCCCCCCCACGACAACGGACCATGGAGCATGGCCAGCCCCACACGCCCACACTAAACAACGGCGCACAAAAACAGTTTGGGACACACGGGAACCCTAGTGCACACCTTAACGCAAACCTTACCTTAACCATAGCCCCAACCGTACAGCGCCCAACCAAACTTCTATCGCCGCGCACATTGCCAGCACGCCCGCAAAGTGCAACAAATCCACGTGCCCGCACAAAAGGCACACCACGCCCGCCCAAAATCACTAGTACTGGGCGCCCGGAAATTCCACACAAGCCGCGCTGCCCCCTGTGCCGCACAAAGCTCGTGCACTGCCGCGACCGAACAAGCTGCAGACGAGCTACGCGCGCTGACAGTGTGCCACCGCAAGCACGTGCACGCCACTCGCCGCGCACAGCATTTCAGCATTCTGCACACCGCTCGCTGCGCACGCGTTTCTTCCAAGAAACAAACACGCCCCCACAAGCGCCCAAAAGGAAGCCAGCCCCAGCACCGCTCGCTGCGCCGCGCACAACAAGAGCTTTCTTGCAGCGCAAACGCTTGCCGCACCTGCACGTGCTTCGGGCGCAAAACACGCCCACCAAACCATTTCCGACAACTCACCGCGCAGGGATGCCGCCCAAACAAACACAAAGCAGCATATGCATGCACGCTGCCCCGATAATCCACGCGCCCGCTGAACCTGCGCGTTTTCCCCTGCGCCAACCAACGCCGCCCAAGTCGCTTTCCACCGCTGTTGCCCCGCTTGCTGCGCGCCAAAAACTAGATTGCAACAGTGGCTACAGCCACTATACCATCTCCGCCGCGCATTTCATCAATCATCAAGACTATGTATATATATATGGCTCCTTCGGAGCCTTGTGCAACCGCCATTTTCCTACAAAACCTGGCTCCTTCGGAGCCAACCCTACCCCTGCTCCGCAAATTTCAACACACCACTTTTACATGCATTTCTTTTTAAGGTGCTGAAGAAAGAGGAAAAATTGCAACTTAAACCCGGAGACCCCTAGTCTAATAGGGGTATTAACCCTAACCCTAACCCTAACCTAACCCTAACCTAATACTAATCCAAACCCTAACGCAACAAGTAACCCACACCCAGACCCTCACCCAAACACAAACCCTAACCTTACCCCAAACCCGAACCGCGACCCGAACCGCCAC
>JAAEMK010000228.1 GCA_024225635.1 Desulfobacteraceae bacterium
AAGGGGTTTGAAGTCCAACGATACAATTTTGTATGCTAAGCCATAACTATCTAATATATCGCAAGTTTTTAGACACCAAAATGAATCATGAAATGCTGTTTATTAAACTGTTAAATGCTATTTATTAGATATTTATGTCTATAAATTAACTTTTTAAACAACTGAGATCACTCAGGTTTTACTTAGCGTACATTTTCGTACCGTTGGACTTCAGACCCCGGCAAGATTAATATACCTTGAAAAGCCTACTGCATATTTTCGGCGATTTGGGCCAAAAACACCTTTATTGGTGGTAAGCCAGAATTTGAAGTAAAATCATGCTGTAACTAGACAGCTACACTTGATACCTTGGGCATGAGTGAGATTTATCGTTAGCATTGAACAAACTTATAGGTAGATATGAAAAAACCAATTTTTGCGATAATTGGCAGCGTAAATGAAACTCGAAATGACTTAAATATTAGAGACCCTGAAAAAGCTAAGGTTGCAGCAAGAAACTTAGGCAAAGCGCTTGGAAAAAAAGGATATAGAATATTGGTTTATTCTCCAGATTCGCAATTTATTGAGAGAGAAGTAGTGCAAGGATTTATCGACTCAGGTATTAGTGAGCATGAATCAATAGTAGTCGTGTTTTCTTTCGATCAACGTGGGGAAATAGAAAAATTTCCAGAATATGATACAAAACGTTTTCTTTTTAAATTAGATCAACATTCTAGCAAAAAATGGCGAGTTCCCTATATTGAATCTTTTGCAAAATCTGATGGAATCATATTGATCGGTGGGGGAAAATGGACGCTAACTGCTGGAAGTTGTGCTATATCATTTAATCGTCCTCTACTTACCTTGCCTGTTGTAAGCGTTTAGCCCCCCTCTCCTGTCGTCTCAGGAGAGGGCGGAAACTGGCAAAGGAGGAGCCTCTTTTCCCTGCCGCCGGTTGGCTAGCACCTCAGCGAGATAGGGCCAGGGATTGATATTGCGCAGACGACAAGTGTCGATAACGCTAGCCAAGAGACCAAAAACCCGGGTTCCTTGAGGAGTACGGGTGCCTTGCGAGAGAAGGCGGGCAATGACCCAATGCCGCAGGGCTTGCTCGGCGGTGTTGTTGGTCAGCGGCAAATCGGGATTCTCCAGGACAGCCCAAATAGCGTCCCAGTCATTGAGGAACTCCCGCGCCAAGAGTCGGGTCTTTTCATGATCGGCCTGGGAATAGCGTTCGCACAACACCTTGAAATCGGCGAGGCGATCGGCAAAACGTTCCTTCAAGTTTTCCCCGGGAGGTCCTTCCCGGGCCGCGTAGATCGCCGCCATCAGGTCAGCCAGAAAGGTCAGCACCGCTTTCCCGAACGGTTTGGCCTCGGCGCTATTGCTGCTTTGGGCTAAGCCCCGAGCCTTCCTGAGCAGGTGAGCCCAGCAACGCAACCGCTGGGGGTAGAAACGATAAGTCCGGTAGCCATCGCTCATCATCCAGCCTAAGAACATCTCGCCTAACACATTCTCAAGGAATTCTCGACTACGGTAGCCGATCATGTAAAGGCATGTGGTCACGGTGATAAAGCACCACAGCCACAACACCTCCTTGCCCTCGGGCCAGCCCGTTTCATCGATATGGACCAGCGCCGCCTTTTGGATGTCCTCTACCAATTCCTCTTCCAGCGGTTCAACGGCGCGCCCGGCCTCATGCACACACTGGCTGAGCGTACTGGTGCTCAGGTAGAGCCCCAACCAGATATCAAGAAACTCCTGGATTCGCCGGTAGGACAATCGCATCCGGAAGTGCAGAAACACAATCAGACTAACCAGCATCGGTCCCACCAGGCGCCACTCGGTCAATTCGACTTCCCATGGCTCTTCCTTCGAGGTTCGCCCGGGTTCTGTCCGGTGAACATGACCGCAAGCCGGGCAAGTGGTCTTACCATAAAGGTGCTTGACGTGGGTCGCTTGGAGGCCTAATACGCCTCCACTTTCTCCAACCCGTTCCACATCAACCGTCAGATGACCCGTTTCGGCTACAAAATTTTCCTCCGACTGCGTCGCTCTACAAACCACGCACTCGCCGGGAATATGTTTCACTTCTCCCGTCATCGGAAGATTTTGGTTTCGACTGTGCCCCACCATTCCCGGTTGCCGGCCGGGTTTCTTGTCCTTCTCTTCCTCGGCCCGAGAAAACCCGCTTTCATCCTCCGATTGCTCTTTGGCTTCGCTTCCGGACTCTCCGCCGGACTTCTCGTTTGAAGTTTCGCTGACTTCCCCGGACTCGGCCGAAGTCTTGTTCTCTTCTTTATCCTCCCCCTTTTCCCCCTCTTCTCCCTCTTTAGGCTTCCCAACACGACCCCATACGGGTTGGCTACTCGGCGGACACGAGCTGTTCCAAGGCGTCCGATTCAACCGATCATGCAATTCACGCAGATCATCCAGAATGTTGTTCAGCAACTGCTCTTTCTGGGCACAGTCCAATTCCCTCACACGCTCAGGGGTGAGTTGCTCTAGGTCTGGAATGGATAGCTTCAGGGGCATTATGAATTCGGGTTGCGATTAACTGGAGAGCGAGTCTAGCCTATTTAGTAGGCTAAGCAAAGGGATACATCACCAAAATGATCTATAATGATAGTGTCAGAAGCGTCGGCCAAACCCAGCCCGCTTTTTCAGCCAGCCAGCTTGGCGCTTTGGCTACCCGAACACGATTGATGCGGTTCGTTCCTCACCACATCCT
>JAAEMK010000229.1 GCA_024225635.1 Desulfobacteraceae bacterium
CCGGCAATGTCCGGGAACTTCACAATGTCATGGAAAGGGGAGTCATCCTTGCCGATAACAACGTGATCACCGAACGCTGCCTGCCCCTTGAACTCCTTGAAACAACAGAGGGTACCGACGGCGGGCCCGCGCCGTTGTATCCCACCCTCGAGGAACTGGAAAAAAACTATATCCTCAAGGTGATCAAACACGTGGACGGAAACCGGTCCAAGGCCGCTGAAATACTTGGTATCAGCCGGAAAACCCTGTACCGAAAATTGCTGGACAGCGGGGAATAGGGGGCTGGGCCGGGAATATGTTGATGGTCTTGGTTGATTATAGCTCTTCGCATATGAATTGAGCCCGGTTCTTATAATAATAGGTAAAGCAGGTATCAATTCGATTGCTAACTACTATAGTAAGCACCATAAAAAAGACCCGGCCACCGGGAACGACTGCCTCAGAGGATACCTTTTATCACGATGGAACAGGACCATCATCCCCTTGCATAACCGCTCATTGCAATTATATTTGGTGTGTGTCATATTTATCATACAAGTATGACCCAACAATAAAACGAGGTGAAAAGATGTTATCTGTAAGACTGCCGGAAGACCTGGAGAAAAGGCTTAACTTTTTGGCCAAGAAAACAAACCGGACCAAATCATTCTATGCCCTGGAGGCTTTGCGCCGCCACCTGGAGGACATGGAAGACCTTTATCTTGCGGAAAAGGCCCACGAGGACTTTATTGTCAGTGGAGAGAAAGCGCTCACAACTGAGGACGTAGAGAAAGCCCTTGGCTTATAAGATCAAGTATATTCCAGAAGCTCTAAAACAGCTTTCCAAGCTGGACAAAACTGTTGCCAAAAACATCATTGAATATATGAAAAAAAGGACCGAGGACCCGACTGGCTCCGGTAAGCCCCTGAGGAAGGATTTGAAAGGGTATTGGAGGCACAGGGTCGGCAATTACCGGGTGGTATCGTGCATTGAGGACGATACCTTGACGGTCTTGGTTATCAGGATCGGCCACAGAAAGGATGTTTACCTTTGACCTGGAGACGAAAGTTTTGTAACGGCTGAAAGCCCACCATTCTGCCACCTATAGGAACAGTCCAAACCAGATACCACTAACCATCCCACCCAATGGCAGGTCAAAAGCCAGAGAATCTATGGTCCTTTCAAGAATAAGGATAGAGCCTCCTGCCTATAGCCTTACACCAACTGGCGGTGACACCATACCAACAGAGCACGTGACTCCTGATATACAGAAGGACAATAGATACTATTCTTCATGTTCTTCATCGGAAATAAATAATCCTTTATGGTGGGATCGGTTTCACCCGGCCTCCCTTATTTTGTCAATAGAATGTAAAGGAATGGTAAAATCGGAAAGAGGGGATTCGATTTTTGATGACAAGTCGTCTCTTGCCTGGTATTTTTACCCTTTTATCCACTCCCCGGACGGCGGGGGGATGATACGTGTAGAGGATATTATAAACCAACACAAATATAGGAAAATGACTTGAATTTATTTAAGAAAAAAACACCCGTATTTATTGTGCTGCTGACCTTGATCTTTGCCGGGTCCGTCCTGATGGTGGATACGGTTGACGCCCGCTCCAAGCGTGGGGGGAGATCTTTTAAATCCGCTCAGAAAAAGACCCATACTCAGACCGTGGCGCCGACCAAGAAGAAGAGCGGCAGTTTTATGAAGGGGCTGGCCGGTGGGCTTCTGGGCGGTGCCATCGGCTCCATGCTTTTCGGCTCCCTTTTTGGGGGGCAGGGCATGGGGATTTTGCCCATCCTTCTCTTTGCCGGTCTGGGATTTTTTCTGTTTCGTAAATTTGCCCGGTCAAAACAGAATATCCCCCCCCCGGGAAGCAGCGCCGGTGGTGCAGGAGGTTTTGAGCAGCCCACCCCGTTTGCCCAGCCCGAATCTCCCAAGACTCTGGAACAGGGCCTGGGTGAGATCCTGGCAACGGACCCGTCCTTTGATTCGGCCGGTTTTCTGGAGATTGCCTCTGACTGCTTTTTCCAGGTCCAGGCCGGATGGATGCGCCGGGACCTGGCCTCCTACAGGGACCTTTTAGGGGATTCCCTGGCATCGGAGTATGAACAGGTGTTTGAACGGATGCGCGAAAAGGGCGTCATCAACAAGCTGGAGAGCATTGCTGTCCGCAAGGTGGATATGGTGGCGGCCGGCAGTACGGGGGGAGAGGATTTCATCACGGTGCTGTTCAAGGCCAACCTCCTGGATTTCACTGTGGATGAGGCTACCGGTAAGATTGTGGAGGGCAGTGACACCCAGCCTGTGAAGTTTAAGGAGGAGTGGACCTGGGCCCGGCCCGTGGGCACAAACCAGTGGAAGCTGGAAGGGATCGAAGTGGTCAAGGAGTAAGGGACCATACCTGTTGTGTCATGGCCGGCAGAGACTGCCGGCCATGACCTTGCCCGGAAACAGCCGGGCGACAGGATCAGAGCAGATCCCGCAGAATCAGCGCCACGGCGCCCATGGCGGTAAGGAACAGCAGCACGGGTTTCAGGTGGTCGCTGTCCAGAAACCGCGCAAAAGGCGGCGCCAACAGGGTTCCGGTGAGAATACCGGGTATCAGGAGGAGCCCGAGGGCGGCATGGTGGAAATCGAAAAGGCCGTTTCTCGACAATGCCGCCAGGGAAAACAGAGAGGAGAACAGAAATACAATCCCCAGGTTTCCACGGATACGGGGACCGGGTTCGTCCTGATAGACGATGATCAGGGGCGGCCCTCCCATTCCGGAGATGGTGCCCATGATGCCGCAGAGGGTACCGGCGCCCCACAGGCTGCGGCGCCCGAGGGGCACGCGGATGCCCCAGCAGCTCATCACCACGGCAACGAGTATGGTGACGCCGAAAACGGTTCCCATGGCCTCTCCCTGAAGCCTGCCCAGCATCCAGCCGGCCAGGATCGTCCCGGGCAGAACCCCCGAGAACATGTACATGGCCTGGTTCCTGACGATATTCCGCCGATTCTGAAAGACCATTATGGACAACTGAAAAATTGCGGAAAAAATAAAGGGACCGGGAATAAGGGCTGTGTCGATGAGGGCCAGAAGGGGAACGGAAACAAGCCCCATTCCGAACCCTGTCGCACTCTGGATCAGGGCGCCCAGCCCTATGGCGCCGTTGGCAGCCAGTATCTGCCAGAGTTGTAATTGCGTATCCACCACCTGTATCTGTCTCCTTTTGGGGAAAACGTTATTGCCCCGTCAATATATCAAAAAATTTGATATATCACATCATCAGGGCAACGATGTCAAGCCCTCAAAAGATTTGAAACGCGCATCACCCGCCAGGGTCTGTCGTCAACTGATTGTTTACCAGGAAAAATATAACTATTCGAGAAAAATGGCCACCGTCAGCCCCAGGAAACAAATAGATTTTGCGTCCGTGAATCTCAAGGCGCTGGTCATCGATGTGCTCAAACAGTTGAGCAATCGCTTGAAATATTTTGGATAAGCAAAATATTGCTTTGGTAGTAAAAAAATACAAATTAGGGCAGCTTTCATCTGCCTATTCTTTTAACAAAGTACTTTTACCGGGGACTGCTGGGGAAAGGGGGGGTAACTGTCTATTCCATATGGTATTTTTTCAAAATGTTATCAATGATCCCTTCCTCCTTCAATTGTTTTATAACTTCATTTACAGCGGGGATAAGAAGCCGGGCGTCGGATCTTTTTGAAAAAACCGTATGATACACATATGTCATATACGGCTTATTGGCTGTTTCGAACCGTCCCCGATATTCCGGGTGCGTTCTCATAAATTCACTTGCCGTGGACTGGTTGACCAACAGAATATCTATTCGTCCCGCATCCAGTTTTTTAAAGTTTTGCTCATTGGTTATAACTTCATCAAGAGTCAGGTTGTATTTTTTTACCGCATCCTCAAAACCCGCCCCGTAGTTGTAGCCTCTTACCGTTCCTATCCTGTAAGGTGTCAGGTCTTCAAAATCTGCCCATTTCACGGAATCTTTTCTGTTTGTCGAATAAAAGATCACTCCTTTTTCTTCCAGCAGCGGAAGCGTATAATCAAGATATTTCTCCCGCTCTCTGTTTTTGCTGGCCAGCGGTATTATATCTTTTTCGCCATATTCCATATATTTCAGAATTCTTTTCTGCGGAAACAGTTTCATATCGATTTCGATGCCAAGTCTTGAAAAAATCGCATTCATAATTTCCAATGAAATGCCTTTTGTCGGTGTGCCTTCTTTCTCAAAGGAATAAGGCGGCCATAAGCCTTCCTCTACAATATATACTTTTTTAATTTTGCCAATACCGCTGTCCGACTGTCCGTAAGCTGGCAGGCAGACATTACAGCAAAACAAAATGCAAAAGATAAACGCTGCTGTTACATAGTCTTTTTTTTTCATAATACGGTCTCCTTTTCTGAAAAAATATGACAATGAGTTCAGCTGTTTTTTTCTGTATAGCCGCGTTGACGGATACCACTCATCCGTTATCAAGTATGACATGATTTGACAATCTGTTTTTCAACGGTATCATACTCAATATCATATATGATAAACATAAAACTGACAATTTTTAAAAGAATCAAATCAATCATTCGGTTTTGCCCATCTCCAGCCACTTGCCGATGTCTTTGTCCGGGGGCATGGCGTTTACCGCCACGGCAGACAAGAGGGGCGGCGAGCTGGAAAATGCGTCCGGTTCGAGCTTAAAAGGCGGGAGATCTCTTTGGCCATCTTTTCAGCCAGTAGCCCAAGGTCGACCGTCCTTTACCGGCCTCTCTTGCGATTTCCTGCTGGCTGCGCCTTCCCGGCCGAAATATTTGAATCAAGCCCGGCATATACAAAAAAGGAAGTTCGTAGCCCGGATCCGGCATCGCCATAAGGGCGATGCCGGATCTTTTAATATTCAGAATTTTATTCTATTTTTCCGTTGACGAAAAGGTAAGGCATGGACCAGTACGGTCCCATGGTCTCGCCTTCAAAACCGACGACTCGCCAGTAATAGGGGGTTCCATTATCAGGAAACCCGGAGAGCGTTATTTCGGTGTTGTGAACGTAATTTTGCCAAACGAGGTTTGTGAAATCGGAATCCGGCGATAGTTGGAGTAAATAATGGGTGGCGTTTTTTAAAGGATTCCAGGCCATTCTGACCGATGTGCCCGACACGTTTGCTCCGTGTCTCGGGGTCAGCAAGATCGGTGCGGTGGCCGTGCCGTTGTCGAATGTATGGATCTCAGAGGAAACCGTATGTCCCTGACCGTCATTCGCTGTGACTTGCCAGAAGTAGGGACGTCCGTAGTTCAGGAAACCATTGATTTCCATCGTGGTAACATTGCCCACATTCGAGTTCAGGACAAACTGTGTCATTTCCTTGGTTTCGGAAACTGCCAGGGTGTAGCTTGCCGCCCATGATACCGGCTCCCACTCAAAGTTTACGGTGTCTCCGGCTTGTGTCGAAGCATTTTCGGGGGCAACAAGTGTTATGGTCGTTTCCGGCGGACGATTGCCGTTATAATACAGTATTGTACCGTCACAGCCGACGGCGTATACGTTTTCGTCGTCTGTTCCCCAGACTCCGAATAGAGTAACATTCGTTCCGGTTATGCTGCCAAGGACACCCTCTCCGTTATAGTGCAATACCTTGCCGTTTGAGGATGCCAAAAAGATATTGTCCTCCCCGGATCCCCAGACATCCCATATGCTGCCTTTCAGATCGAGGTTAATCCTGTTGAAATCGTTACTCTTGTACTTTGTAAAAGACATCTTGGCCGGAGTCGTTTTTGAATTGGAACCTACAAAATATGCAACCGAACCTGTTCCCCATATCCCTAATACTCTGAAAGTATTTTCGAAATATCCGGAAATGTTATCCTGTCCCATATAAGCTACAGGGCGGTTGGCAACCTGATCCCAGCCGCCAACGAAATAAGTGCCGTCCGCTTGGACATGTATGTCATTAAAGCTGTGATTTCTTCGGGCATCCAGGCACCTGACCCAATTGGGATCGCCCTCGTAGGCACACGGACAAAATCTTTCACTCCTTCTCGTCTCCCAGTTGCCCCCGTAAAGCTTCATGATATCGGCCCCATTGTCTCGAAGTTCGACGTGGTCTTTGAGGGAGCAATAGACAACGGAACTATTTCCTGAGACTCCGCTTACCCTGCCTATAGGGTGTGGAATAGCCCCCATTGTTTTCCATTCGGAACCGTCATAATGTAATTGGGTACCGGAACCCCCCACGGCATATATATCCCTGCTGGACCGTCCCCAGATATCAACGATGGGTTCATTTGTAGGGGTGTCCATGGGAGTCCATGTGTCACCGTCCCAATGCAGGATCAGTCCATTGTTTCCTGTAGCATATATGTTGTAATTGGAGGTGCCCCAGATGCTGAGGAGATCTTCTTGTGTACCGCTGTCCATTGTTACCCATTGGGTCAGTTGATTATGACTTACAGTGGCAATACCGGTTGGTGGAAAAAAACTACATAGAAAAAATACGCTGGATAAAATCAGCAATACTTTTTTGATACAGTTCATACTCGGATCCTTTCATTTTTAAAACCAGTCATGTCTGTGAACCTTGATAGTAATATCAATTGGGACTTATAGTGAGTAATGCTGTTCTTGTCAAGATGAGTATTGAAAAAATAAGATTAGAAATCTTGGTAACTTTCACAGGCTCAACGTGTTCTCCATAAAGATTCTGCCCCCTGCGTAAACAAAAGGAGGAGATCCCGGTTTTTATGGAATACTTTCTGGGAAAGATGAGTACCGGTACCCCCTCATTGTTTCAAAGGGTGCCATGGAACGCATCATGGCCTATGACTGGCCCGGTAATGTCCGGGAACTTGACAATGTCATGGAAGCGGAGCCATCCGTACCTTTTTGCAGGGGGGGGGCGGACCGCCTGGATAGGCGGTCCGGCCGGGTTGTTCAATTATTCTGCTTGGTGAGGCCGGCAGCGGTGATACCCTTATCTGCTAAAATTCAAATTTAACTCCTGCCGAGACAATTGCTCCCGGAGAAATGGTGTCTCCGGCTGATAGTGATTTCGAGATCGGATATTCCTTGTCAAAGATGTTCTCGCCATTAACGTACAGGGTGAACCGGTCATAAAACGTTCGGGAAACCCCAATATCCATGGTCCAGTAATCACCGGTTTTAAGGGTGTTCTCATTGTCATAGTAGATATCCGCATAGTAGTTTACCAGGAGGTTCAGATTGATGATACCGGGATTTTGATACCTGATGCCGAAATGCGCGTTATGGCGGGGATCTTTGGGCAGGTAGTTGTTTTCAAGACCTGCGTTGTTTTCATCCTTTGCCACCTTGGATATGTTGTAGGTGTAATTGGCAAACAGTTTCACAACCCTTGCAGGGGACCACTCAAGTTCCGCCTCAATACCGTGGATATCCACCTCGCTGATATTGTCCAGTTTGTAATCGTAGCGGGTCTTGCCCCCGGAGATTGTGCCGGTGCCCATCAGCCGGTCGCCGATATAGTCTTTGGCAAAGGCCTGGTAAAAGGTCAGTTTTCCCAGAAGCGTATCCGTAAGATACCGCTCTCCTCCCACGTCATAGGACCAGATCTCTTCGGGTTTGAGATCGGGATTGGCAATGCGGTAGAATTTGCCGCCGCTTCGAACATGGACCTTGTAAAGCTCAAACAGGCTCGGGGCCCTGAACCCTTTTCCTCCCGAGGCCCTCAGGGTTGTCCTGTTGTCCGGATGAAAGGCAATGCCGATCTTGGGAGAAAAGCTTTCCTCTCGCTCTGTGTCATACCGGTTGTCGTAGGCAGGCTTGCCGGCGCTTGCCTTGGTGTCCCAGTTGGCGCCATCCGAGGTCTCGATCATGTCAAACCTTCCCCCCAGGTTGACGATCAAATTGTCGTCGAGGAATTTCAGGTCAATATTGGCAAAGGGGGAAATGAACATCTGGTCGCCCTTAGCCCCTGCGGTCCTGGTGCTTCCTGCATAGTCATTTTCATAATCCCAGGAGGCCTTTTTAAAAGCCGTGCCAAGGGTCAGGCTGGACCGGGAGCCAAAATGGAGGGTGGATTGAAGATCTGCGCCCCAGGTCGTGGATGGCATTTTCTCCTCCCTCAGGAGAGTGGTGTAGTTGTTTGAAGCCGTATCCTGGAATGCTGTCTTGTCGGCCCGGTTCAGGTAGAGCAGTCCTTTGATCTCCATGGTATCAAAGGTGTGTGAGTAGTTAAGCCAATATTGGTCAAGGTTGAGCTCATCATAGAAAAACTCCCTGCCTTTTCCTGTCTCATGGTCGTAATAGAGTGCGGCCAGGGCAAGTTTTGACGAGGGCGTAATATCATAGGTGGCCTTGCCAAGGACCTTGCCCGTTTCCCGGTGGCGTTTGATATTACAGGCAGCAGGCTTGTCTGTCATGTAAAAACCATCGCTTTCCTCATAACCGCCTGCCACCATAACGCCAAGGTCTTTGATCGTCTGGCTGTGGAAGCCCGATCCGCTGTATGTATCGCCTGTGCCGGCCTCACCCCGGATGGAGCTTCTGCGCTTTATTTCAGGTTCCCTGGTAATTATATGGATCACGCCCCCCAGGCCTTCGGAGCCGTAAAGGGCCGAACTTGGCCCCCGGACCACTTCGATACGTTGGATGGTCTCCTTGGGGATGTGTCCCCAGGCGACCCAGGCAATGGCATTATTAAAGTTGTCATTCTGGGGTACGCCGTCCACCAGGAAGAGAACCCTGTTGTTCCCGGCTCCGCGCATCTTAATGGGGCTTACGATGCCGTTGGTCTGGAGACTGTAGTGACGGAAATTGTAGAGCCCGGGTACGCTTCTGACGATATCTTCCACCCGTTCAAAGGGCGATGCCATGATTTCCCGGCGGGTGATCACCGTGACATCCTGGGGTGTATCAAATACCGGAGTTTCTGTGCGGGTTGCCGAGATCACCACGGCGTCGAGACGATAAACCTCTGTTTGCTGCTCACCGGCCCCGGCCCACAGGGGGCATCCCAAGACCGTAATTGATAATAGTAAAACCAACCATGTTGTTACTTTCATCCAAATCCCCTTTGCTTGATTGTTTCCTGTTTACACATTTTTGACCGAGGCTGCCGGGGACCGTGCTCCATAAAAAAAGGCCGCAAAAGTCACCCTCCCCAAAAGGGGAACGCAGACCTTCGTGGCCTTATCTTTTATGTCTGTTCAAATTCTCCGGGTAATATAACGAAGAATTCGTTCTGTCCTTAAATCTTAGCTTTTACTGATGCGGTTTCTGCCGCAATTTTATGGGAATAGTTATAAGCGGCATTGAAGGCTGTCAAGTATTTTTAATTTTCTTTTATGAAAAATGTTGGATAACGGAGAATAGTGTAAGGTTGGTCTGTTCTTGAAAAGTACGGATGTCTTCGCTCATGACGGCGCATTCTCATGATCCCGCGCCTGCCGTTTCTCTGCTGTTCTCATTCCGTGACCATAACCATAGCTCACAAAGGAGGAGAGACATCCGTACTTTTTTGAAAGGGTGGCCGGGCCGCCTGGATCGGCGGCCCGGCCGGGTTGTTCAATTATAAGGCTGCCGTGTAAATTTCAATAACATCATCCAGGGTCGGACGTCTTGGGTTGGTGGCGCCGCAGGCATCTTTCTGTGCGTTCTCAGCCATGATTTTGAGATCTTCCTTCTTTACCCCAAGCTCGGTCAGGTTTGAAGGGATACCCACATCCTCGGAAAGTGTCTGGATCGCGGTCAGTGCTTTTTCAGCCGCGTCCCTGGTGGAGAGACCTGTGATGTTTTCTCCCAGGGCGACGGCAATGTCGGCAAACCGCTCAAGCTTGGCAATGAGGTTGTACCTTGAAACGTGGGGAAGAAGGATGGCGTTGCAGACACCATGGGGCAGGTTGTAAAAACCGCCCAGCTGATGGGCCATTGCATGTACATGGCCAAGGCTTGCGTTGTTGAACGCCATGCCTGCGAGATATTCGGCATATGCCATCTTGTCCCTTGCCCCAAGGTCCTCTCCATTGGCAACGGCCTGCCTCAGATTCTGTGCGACCAGTTCAATGGCCTTGATGGCGCAGGCGTCGGTGATGGGGGTTGCAATGGTGGAAACATAGGCTTCAACTGCATGGGTCAGGGCGTCCATGCCGGTTGCCGCCGTAAGCGCGGA
>JAAEMK010000230.1 GCA_024225635.1 Desulfobacteraceae bacterium
ACGTCGTTGTTGAGCTCGTGGGCGGCCCTGGCATGGGCGGTGATCTCATCCAGTATAAGGTCGGCCCCGATGATGCCGCCGGAGAGCTTTCTGCCGGAGCCGGTGGTGCCGCAGCCCATGACGGTGAAGGAGAGGTCATGGGTGTTGATGAAATCGTCCATGGCCCTGAAGATCTTCTGTACGGCATCCACGGGCTTTGACGCGGTACGTGTGTAAAATCCGGCCACCACCGCGCCCGTGTCCGTGATGATGACGCCCTTGGTGCTGGTGGACCCCACATCCATGCCAAGATAGCCCTTTGCAGCGTTCAGGGTCTTTGGATCAATGTAAATGTCGCTTTCAACCCCGTGGCTCATATAGGTCTTGAAGCTTTTAAAGTCGGGATAGTCCGACAGGGTCAGGCTCAGGGGCGGGTAGGAGGATTTGTCCGACCGTTCCGAGGGCGTCATGATGTCTCCCGGGCAGGAATAGGGCCCATGGCCGGTTGAAAGGGAGCCTGCCTGTTCCATGGCTCCCAGGGCCGCGCCAATGCCTCCGTACAGATGGGAACGGTCGTCACAGACCACCGGGGCGTCGATGAGAGCTTCAAGGTGGGAGCGCACCGATTCGTTTTTCGAGACGCCGCCGCAGAAGATCACCGGGTGCCTGATATCGCCCTTGGTGAATACCGTGTTGAAAATGTTCCTGGCAAGGCCCTGGCACAGGCCCTCGGAGATCTGGGGAACGGAAAAACCCTCCTGCTGGGCATGGATCAGGTCGGTTTTGGCAAACACGGCGCACCGGGTAGCGATGTCGGGAATGTTTTTGGCGTTTTTGCATGCTTCACAGCTCAACCGGTTCGCGGTGGCAAGCTCGAGGCGGCCTGCCTGCTGGTCCAGGAAGCTTCCGGTGCCTGCGGCGCAGGAGGTGTTGGTCCTTGATCCCGTGTAGTTGCCCGCCTGGTCAAAGAGGCTGAGGCTGAATTTTTCGCCGCCCACGTTGAGGATGGAGCCCATGTTGCCGTGGAGGTGCTTGGCCGCCCGGATGATGGCCACCTGGTCGTCCACCTCAACGTCCCGTTTCACCGTGCCGGGGGTGGAAGAGGTGGCGGCAATGCGTTTGACCCGGGTAAGGTCCATGGAGGTCAGGATTGTCTCAAGGGTTTGGTTGATGTCGCCGTGGTGAAAAACGCTGGCGGAATTTACAATCTCCCTGTCAGGGGCCATTTCAACAACGGATACCGTAACAGACCCGATATCAATGCCGAGAACGGTTGATTCTATCATGTTACAATTTCTCCTTTATCTCGTTCCAGAATTCATTTACGCCTTTCAGCCATCCCTCGAGGAAAAGCCTTGTATGCTTGTTCAGGTCCTCTCCCGATTTTTCCATGAGATAATCCGAGGCAATGGTCTCCCCAAAGCTTGCGGAAAGCCGTTCGTCACTGGCCATGGCAGTGGGGGAATCGAAGTTCAGGGCATACATGAGGTCGTCGTAGTGGGCGCTTTTTGCCCACCTGAACCCTTCGATCCTGCCGTTTTCCACATAGTTGCCTTCGGAAAGGCGCTTTTCCTGCTTGAGGCGTTCAATGGTCTCGGACATGGTGATGTCATCCTGGAGGCGCTTCTGGAACTCTTCCTTCTTCTGGATGGCGTCGGAAAGGGCGTCCTGGAACATTTTAGAAAGATTAAACGATTGTCTCCACTCTTCCAGCTTCTCGTGGAGCATATCCGGTATACTCAGGGTTATCTTACGTGTCATTGTTATAATCCGTATAAAAGGTGTGGTCTATTGCTCTGTCTCCCAAAAAAAGGCCATTAAACCGGTATATACAGCTAAAATGGTTACGGGTGACAGGTATGATTCAGTATCGTATATCCAATACGTATTCCAAATTCGTGGTCGTGTCAATGGTAATGGTCATCTGTTTTCTCTTTTTCTTTGCGGTGTGATCTGTTATATAGGTAGCCAATTTTTACTGACAATGGTGACGAGAGACTGGGGTGGCGAGAATGGGGTCGGGAGACTGGGGACAGATTTAACATCCGTCGTCGAAGTGTCAAACTCCAAGCACGGGAGACAGAGTTGAAATCCGTCCCTTAGTGTACAAATCTGTCCCCGAGAGTGCGAGTGGCCGAGAGAAAGAATGGGGACGAGAGAATGGGGACAGATTTAAAACCTGTCGTCGGAGTGTCAAACTCCAGGCACGGGAGACAGAGTTGAAATCCGTCCCTGAGTGTACAAATCTGTCCCCAAGAGTGCGAGTGGCCGAGAGAAAGAATGGGGACGAGAAAATGGGGACAGATTTAACATCCGTCGTCGAAGTGTCAAACTCCAGGCATGGGAGACAGAGTTGAAATCTGTCCTTGAGTGTACAAATCTGTCCCCGAGAGTGCGAATGGCCGAGCGAAAGAATGGGGACGAGAAAATGGGGACAGATTTAAAACCTGTCGTCGGAGTGTCAAACTCCAGGCACGGGAGACAGAGTTGAAATCCGTCCCTTAGTGTACAAATCTGTCCCCTATAGTGGTGAGTGCAAATCAGTCCTGTAGGGACAGATTAAAATCAGTCCCCAAGGTACGAAGGTAAGGAAACACTATTGAAATCACAACCAAACCGACTCATAAATAAAATTGAACCCCTCGGCGCAACAGCCCTGGAAATGGTTCGAACCCTTGGAAGGGGAGCCATCTTTTTCTTCCATGGCCTGTTCCAGATCCTGGTGCTTCCAGTTCAATTCCGCAAGATTCTCGAGCACACCTGGTTCATCGGCATGAAATCCATGGTGGTCATTGTGCTGACCGGTATATTCACCGGCATGGTCCTCGGCCTCCAGGGGTATTATACTTTGGTGCGGTTCGGTTCCGAAGGCATGCTGGGGTCTGCCGTGGCCCTGACCCTGATCCGGGAGCTGGGTCCGGTTCTCACGGCCATCATGGTGGCGGCCAGGGCCGGTTCCGCCATGGCCGCCGAGATCGGCGTCATGCGCATCTCGGAGCAGATAGACGCCCTGGAGACCATGGATGTGAATCCGGTGCGGTACCTGTTCTCCCCACGGATCGTGGCGGCGGTGATCAGTTTTCCCCTGCTCACGGCCCTGTTTGACGTCATCGGCATCTTTGGCGGCTATATTACCGGGTCACTGCTGCTTGGGATCAATCCGGGCATCTACTTTTACCGGGTCAATGAGAGCGTGCTCATGTCCGATATCACCGGCGGATTCATCAAGTCCATTGTGTTTTCCCTTGTGGTGACCACGGTCTGCTGCGGCCGGGGCTATTTTACCCATCTCCATACCAGGGGGGGATTCGGCGCCAAGGGGGTGAGCCATTCCACCACCACGGCCGTGGTCAACTCCTGTGTCCTGATCCTTGTTTTCGATTACATTATAACCTATTTGCTGCTGTAGAGGCGTCATGACACAGCCCTTCATAGAGTTCAGGAATGTCCGTAAGCGCTTTGGTTCAAACCTTGTAATGCAGGGGGTGGACCTTTCCATCTTCAAAGGCGAGATCACCGCTGTCATCGGAAAGAGCGGCGGCGGAAAAAGCGTGCTTTTAAAACATATCATCGGGCTTGAAACCCAGGATTCCGGGACCATCTCCATTGATGGCCGGGATATTTCCGCCATGGACAAGGCGGCAAGAAAGCGGTTCAAGCAGAAAACCAGCTACATGTTCCAGAACAACGCCCTTTTTGATTCCTTGAACGTGTTTGACAACATTGCGCTGCCCCTGGCCGAAGGGTCCTCCCTTTCCAGGAAGGAGATCAGGGACCGGGTTTTCAAGCGCATGGAGCAGCTGGAGATCCTGGGGACCGAAGGGCGGTTCTCAACCCAGCTCTCCGGGGGCATGCGAAAGCGTGTGGCCCTTGCCCGTGCCCTGGTGACTGATCCGGACGTGGTGCTGTTTGACGAGCCCACAACCGGGCTTGATCCGGTGAGAAAAAACGCAGTCCATACCATGATCAGGGATTACCAGGAACGGTTCGGTTTCACGGCCGTTGTCGTGAGCCACGAGATTCCCGAAATATTTGAAATAGCCCAACGGGTCGCCATGCTGGACAAGGGAAGGATCTTGATCCAGGGCGGCCCGGAACAGATCCAAGGGTCCACTATTGACGAAGTGCGCTCCTTTATCAACGGACAAGAGGAGACGAACAGGAAAATTTGACCATGAAAAAAACAACCATTGAATTGTATGTGGGGCTCTTTGTGATCATAGGGCTCATTTGCTCGGCCTATCTTGTGGTTCAGCTTGGCGGCCTGAAGCTATCCAACAAGGACCATTACTCCGTGTACGCCTTTTTCTCTTCCGTTTCAGGGCTGAAACCAGGCGCAAACGTGGAAATGGCAGGCGTTGCCGTGGGTAACGTCGCCAAAATTTCCCTGGACAGGGAGCAGCTCCTTGCCAAGCTGGAGCTGAGTATTGACAAGAACTATGTGTTTTCCGAAGATGTGATCGCCTCCGTGAAGACCTCGGGCATCATCGGGGACAAGTACATCGATCTTTCTCCTGGAGGGTCCGAGTTTGACCTTGAACCCGGGGCGACCATCTTTAATACGGAGTCGTCCCTTGATATTGAATCCCTGGTGAGCAAGTATATTTTTTCAAACAAGGAGTAGACCCTGAACCGGTCTGCCGGAGATAAAAGAGGAGTGTAATGTTTAAGAGAAGCGTTGTTGTCTTTTTATTTTTAATGATCTGTGTGGGACCGGTCCCGGCCTTGGCCAAGGAGTCTCCCAAAAATGTTCTCAAACGCTGTGTGGATGATGTCATCCTGATCCTGAATGATCCTGCGGCGGAAGACGGGACCCTGGTGGCGGAGAGAAACCGGCGGCTGTTTGAAAAGGCCGGTATAATTTTTGATTTCAGAAGCCTTGCCATGGGCGCCCTTGGCAGAAACTGGCGCAGGTTCAACAATGATCAGAGGACTGAATTTTCCGATTCCTTTTCCCGCCTCATCGCCCAGAGCTATTTTTCAAGAATGGAGGGCCAGGATTTTGATAATGTAAGCATCGAGTATAAGGATATCGAGGCCCTTCCCCCCACACGCTCGGGAATCCAGCGGGCGGACGTTCCCACCGACCTGATCCACAACGGTGTAAAAACCCCCGTGACCTACCGGATGCTTAAAAGAACGGATACCTGGAAGGTGTATGATGTGGTCATCGAAGGGATCAGCATGGTGTCAAACTACAGGGAGCAGTACAGGAACAGTTTCAAGGACTCCCCGGAAAAGATGATCAATGATCTCAAGGAGAAGCTGCAATGAGGCGATTTGCTTTCCTGACACTATTGCTGCAATTGCTCCTTGCCCCGGCGGTTCCTGCGCTGGCCCAGGATGAGTTCGCCGACGATCTTTTTGACGATTACGTCGATGCCGGGGAGGTGAACCCTGTGCCCGATCCCTTTTACAAGGTCAACCATGCCGTTTACACCTTTAACGACAGGCTCTATTTCTGGGTGATGAAGCCGGTTGCAAGGACCTACGGAAGTGTGGTTCCCGGAGATCTAAGAACCGGTGTCCATAACATGTTTGTCAACCTTCTCTTTCCGGTGCGGTTCGTAAACCTGGTCTGCCAGGGAAAGATCGGGAACGCCGGAACAGAGCTTGCCGTCTTTGCCGTCAATTCCACTTCCGGGGTGCTTGGGTTTGGCCGTCCCGCCCAGCAGGCGTTTGGACTGGAGATTCATAAAGAGGACCTGGGACAGACCCTGGGCTCCTATTCCATCAAGGAAGGGTGCTACCTGGTGCTGCCCTTTCTCGGTCCCTCCACCCTCAGGGATCTTGTGGGAATCGTTGGTGACAGTTTTCTTTCTCCCATCAACTACGTAACCCCCAGGACGGCCTTCGCAGGCCTCAGGGCCTTTGACGCCGTCAACAAGACCTCCCTCCTGAGGGTAGGGGACTATGAGACCTTGAAACAGGCGGCCGTAGATCCCTACGTGGCCATCAAGGACGGTTACATCCAGCTTCGCAGGAAACGAATTCAGGATTAATTCAACACACGGCGACGTCTAATAAACGTCGCCGTTCCTTCTCCCCTTTCTACCTTATATATATACAATCAGTAGAGATCATCCCGACGGTTGGGAAGAAAATAGCGCATCCTGTGCTCCCGGACCTGTTCCAGCAGTCCGGCGTCAAGGTCCACTATCAGGAGTTCTTCATGGTCGCTGAGAAGACTGGTGATTTCCTTGCCGTCAGGTCCCACGGCAACCGCGACCCCGGGAAAGGCAAGGCCGTTGCTGTGGGTTCCCACCTGATTGCAGGCCAGCACAAAGACGCCGTTGTCAAATGCCCTTGCCCCCAGGTGGCGCATCCAGGAGTCCAGTTTTTCCCGGGGTGTTTTTCTCGGGGATGCGTGGGGAATAAACAGGATATCCGCGCCCCCAAGGGCCATACGGGTGGAAAGTTCCGGAAAGTGGGCGTCGTAGCACATCTGGATGCCGAAGCTGAAGCCGTTGGTCCCAAAGGTTTCGATGGCGGCGCCCTGGGTGAAAATTTCTTTTTCCGGCGGGGCCAGGTGGAGTTTTCTGTAGAGGCAGAGGGAACCGTCGTTCATGGCTGCCACATGGGTGGCGAATAGGGTGTCCGCCCCGTTTCTTTCGGCCATACCCGCAAGGATGGTGATGTTCAGCCGGGTTGCCGTATGAAGGAGTGTGTCGGTAATTGGGCCGGGCAGGGGTTCCGCAACGGAAGCGATACGGTGGTTTGTGCAATAACCGGTGATGTTGAGTTCGGGAAACAGGACAACTGATGCACCCAGGTCGGCCGCCCTGGCCGCAAGCCGGAGGCATGCGTCAAGGTTGGCACGGGTTTCTCCGGGGGGCGAGTGCTGGAGAACCAGGGCTGCCCTGGTCGGTTTCATACCTTGAACTGGGCGCTTATCTTGAACACGTCGGTGGCCGGCAGATTCAGGATCTCGGTAACGCCGGTGGTTTTTGCTATCTCTTCAAGATTGCTTTCAATCAGTTCGACGCTTTCGGCGATAAAAGTGAACCAGACATTGTAGGCGTGGCTGCGCATGTAGTTATGGGTAACGCCTGAGTAACTGTTCACGGTCTCGGTAAAGAGGCCGATCTTGTCTTCCGGTACCATGGCCGCGCACAGGGTTGAGTGAAATCCCAGCTTGTGGGGACTGAAGTTGCCGCCGATCCGCCGGATGATTCCATCTTCCTTTAGCTGCTTCACCCTGGTGATTACCTGGGCTTCCTCAAGGCCGAGATCCCTTGCAATGGCCCTGTAGGGTCTTGGCTCTATGGGGAAAAGGGTCTGGATCTTGTTGATTATCTTCTTGTCAATGTCGTCTATCGGGGTCATGCTTGTTCCTTTTCAGGGTCTCACTACGGGGTCAGGCTTAGCTTCTTGATATCCACTCCGGGGTCAGGCTTAGCTTATTGTGTCTGAACTCAAAATATATGAGCAATTACGCCAATAAGCTAAGCCTGACCCCGGTGTTGCATTGTCTAACCCAGGTCCGCCCGGTTTACCATTAAAAAAGGCTCTGCTAATGGAACGCAGAGCCTTTTAACGGTTATGAATATATCAGTCTATCGATATTATACACATCCGGTAGGTTTGGGAAGACCAGCCATCTTACAAGCTCCCTTACCAGGTCCTGAGGGGAAGAGCTCATAGATGTGTTTCAGCTTGAACTTGGTGAGCTTGGAGAGAACACGTACCATGGGAGCGATACCGTTTTTCTCATAGTAGTCCTGGAGAACTTTAACTACTTTCCAGTGCTCGTCGTTCAGCTCATCAATACCTTCCTGCTGGCGGACATACTCTACCCACTCTTCGGTGAAGGTCTTGTAATCGAGCAGGAATCCATCTTCATCAATCTCGAATGATTTTCCATTCATCTCTACTGTTGCCATTAAACTTCCTCCTGTAAAAAATAAACGTTTTCTATAAACGAAGACTTGCCGTCATCTTTAGAATTTACATTTTCGAACAATAGACTACCAGTAGGCCGTTGTCAATATCAAAGATCGACGGGGCCTGAAAAAAACGCCTAATACTCTTTGGGAGTCAAATTGATCTCCTTGAGAGTAAAGACGGGACCGTCCTTACAAACCAGCTCTTTTCCGATATTGCACCTTCCGCACATGCCGATGCCGCACTTCATGCGGTTCTCAAGGGACATGATGATCTGGTCCTGGCCGTAGCCCAGTTTTTCAAGGGCCGGCTGGGTGAACTTGATCATGATGGGAGGCCCGCACACGATGGCGTAGGTGTCGGGATCCGCCTTGGGCGCCTTCTGCTCCACGATGGACGGAACAAATCCTACATTGTACTTCCAGTCGGGATCGTCGGTGCCGTCAACGGTGATGTGCATGTTGATGTCGTCCCGCTGCTCCCACTCAAAGAGCTCGTCCCTGTAAAGGAGCATGCCGGGGGACCGGGCGCCGTAAACCACGTCGATGTTGCCGAATTTCGACCGGTTGGCCGGATCGAGCATGTAGATGATCGACGAACGGAGGGTGGTAAAAGCAAAACCGCCGCCGATGATCACAACATTTTTTCCCTCCAGCTTGTCCCAGGGGTACCAGTTGCCCAGGGGGCCCCTGATTCCCATGATATCCCCCACCTTCATGTTGTGAAGGTGGGAGGTGACAACACCGGTCTTGAACACTGTAAACTTGACAAATCCTTTCTCAACAGGAGAAGAGGCGATTCCGATGGGGATCTCCCCTACGCCCGGAATCGACAGTTCGGCAAACTGGCCCGCCTGGTAGGAGAATTTCTCTTCATCCTCCTTGTTCAGGAAGACAAATTTGAATGTCTTCAAAGATTTATCCTCGGTAGCGATCTCTATATCATCGATGCGCACCGGATAAGGCATATATGGATTATCCATTTTTCCTCCAATATTCACGCTATTTCTGCGGCTCATACGAGTTCATGGTGTTACAGATGCTTCGAATGTCGATGTTGGCCGGACATTTTTCAACACATCTGCCGCATCCGACACACATGGTTCCCTGGTCATACTTGTCCAAAAAGTACTTGAGCTTGTGCATGAACCTCTGGCGAACCCGCTGGGTTTTTTCACCCCTGGGGTTGTGGCCGGAGCCGTGCATGGTGAACAGGGGTGACATGCAGGTGTCCCAGTTACGGAACCGGCTGGTTGATTTGCCCTTTGTCTCGTCCTGGATGTCAAAGCACCAGCAGGTGGGGCAAACAAAGGTACAGGTGCCGCAGTTGATGCAGGAGAAGGCAATATCCTCCCAAAACGGCGCGCCGTGGAGGTCGAGGATGGTCTTCTCCTTGAGCTTGTCCGTGGGAACCGTGGTCTTGATGGCCGCCTCGGCCGCCTGCTTCATTTTGTCAATGGTTGCAAGGCTTGCGTCCGTATCGGCCGCTTCATCAAATCCCGCTCCGCTGAGGTAAGCCTCTCCCTTGGGGGTGAGGGCCTTTGCAAGGTATTGGTCCCCGAGGTCCACAAGAAGGACGTCAAGTCCATCTTCGGCAAAGGGGCCGCTTCCCATGGAGGTGCTGAAGTCGGCTGCCGAAGGCTGGTTCACCGCAAGGCCCACAAAGGTGGTGGCCTCATAGGCGTCGCACCAGTAGGGGTCCCTGTAGTCGGCTGTGTCAAAGTTCAGCTTTACCAGCTGGACTGCCTTTGCATCGTAGGGCCTGATTCCGATTACCGCCCTGGGGGAGTAATCGGCCTCGGGCTTCTGCATGATGTGGTGGTTTTCAACAGATTCGTCAAGGGAGGCCGTGAGGATCTTTTCCGTCTGGGGAAAGAGCACGGACTTGGGGGACATGATGGTGTCCGTCCTGTCCATCTCGGGATAGGCGTCCTTGTCAAGCTGTTTGAAAACCGACTGGTTTTTATCTGTTACAGGACCGAAAAGCTGATACTTCTCCCTGGATTTATCAATGCCCCTGGTCCAGTCGTTTTTGTCAATCTTTATGACTTTCATATAGGTACCCTTTATATTACTTGATAAATTCGTCAGGATCTTCCGGCTTGAACGTATCCAGCGGAGGTCTCTGGTCCAGGGTCAGTCCTGCTTCCCATCCATAGATCTCAAGGCTGTCCTTCACAAGTTTCCTTGTGAAGTCCCGCACCTTGATGTCCATGGGACATGCTTCTTCACAGGCGCCGCAGTCGGTGCAGCGGCCCGCGCAGTGGTAGGCCCGGAGGAAGTGGAATGTCCTGATATCAGTTGGGTCCTGTCCCTTTCCAACCCACTGGGGTTTGGATTCATCCACAAAGCAGGTGGGGCAGTAGCACAGGGGACAGGCGTTCCGGCAGGCGTAACAACGGATGCAGCCGGAAAGCAGGTTCTCGAAGTGGTTCCACTTCTCGTCCGCATCCATGGCCTCTATGGCCTTGACATCCTTGAAGGGATCTTCAAGCTCCTGCTCAACCACGGGTTCCGCGACCATGTCGTCATGGATTACGGGGTTGCGGTGCATGCAGGTCTGGCAGTTGCCCCTGAGGTACTCCTGCTTGTCGATGGTGAGTTCCTTGGAAGCGGTTTTCACCAGGATGGAGTCACCTTCCTCCTTGAACTCGGTGATCTCATCTTCGAACAGGGCGCGTACCTTGTTTTTGTCCACCATGCCGGTGCAGGGCACGCCGATGATGTGAAGCTGATCCCTTGAGATCTTGTTCTCGATGATATGGTTGACAATGCTTCTGGAGTCACAGCCCTTGGCGATGATTCCGATCTTTTCCTTTTTATTTGTGAGGTAGTTGGTCAGGTTGAGACTGCAGTTGGAGTCCCAGACAAAACCTTCGGCCTCTTCAGGAGTTCTTGCTATACCGGGCGCGGTGGCCATGGGCAGGGTTCCTTCCTTGAAACCGATGACCAGGTCTACCTTGCCTTCCTTTAACAGGCTGGAGGAGAGCTCCCTGATTTTTTCCGTATATGTGTTCATCGTAGCTATTCCCTTACCCCGCGTTTTTTACAAGTTTATGGTTGGGCCCAAGGGCGTTGACCGCCTCACTGACCTCTGTGACAACATCCACAAATTTGGTGGCTTCCGCCGAGGATATCCAGGAGAAATGGAGCCTGTCCTTCTCGATTCCCATGTGCTCAAGTAGATTTCCCATGAGGGCGAACTTTCTGCGTGCGTAGTAATTACCTTCCAGGTAATGGCATTCTCCGGGATGTCAGCCGGAGACCCACACACCGTCGGCCCCCTCACGGAAGGCGCTCAGGACGAACTTCGGGCTCATTCGCCCGGTACACGGTATTCGGATTACCCGAACGTCGGCCGGGTACTGCATCCTGCTTACACCGGCAAGATCGGCAGCACCGTAGCTGCACCAGTTACACAGGAAAGCGACAATTTTTGTCTTTTTTTCCGTCATTATATATTTCTCCTTTATACTGCTTCATCCAGAGCAAATATCTGGGCAAATATCTGATTCGTGTCAAACCCTTTGAGGTGGAGTGCGCCGGACCGGCAGGAGGCGACACAGAGGCCGCAACCCTTACACAGAACCGGGTTGATCTCGGCCGTTCCCTCAAATCTGCCTTCCGTGGCAAAGCTCGGGGCGGAGTAGGGGCAGATGGATACGCACACGCCGCAGGAGCTGCAGGTCATGGGATCCACACTTGCCACGTTGCCGCTCATCTTGACCGTCTCCCTTGCAAGGAGGGTCACGGCCCTGGAGGCGGCTGCCTGTCCGTGGGCAATGGCTTCGTCAACGGGTTTGGGATAGTGGGCGAGTCCGCAGAGGAACACACCGTCCGTTGCAAACTCGGAGGGTCCGAGTTTTGCGTGGCGCTCAACAAAGAAGCCGTCCTCGTTCAAGGGTACCTTGAAGAAGTTGGCAAGTTTCTCGTCTTTGTTGGGAACGATGGCCGTGGCCAAAGTAAGCATGTCGGCCTCGATCTCGAGGGGGACTCCCAGGACATGGTCGGTGACCATTACTGAAAGGTGATCCTCTCCGATCTCCACAACGGGTTTGTTGTCAAGGGAGTAGCGGATGAAAATGACGCCCGCCTCCCTGGCTTTCTGGTATTTGTACTCCCGCTCTCCATAGGTCCTGATATCCCGGTAGAGGATGTAGACATCCATCTCGGGGTTGAGCGTCTTGAGCTCCAGGGCGTTGTCGATGGAGTGGGTGCAGCATACCCGTGAGCAGTAGGGGCGGTCATTGTCCCTTGAGCCCACGCACTGGATGAATACAGCGGAGCCGGCCTCCTTGAGGGAGGCATCCTTGTCTATGAACTTCCGGTCCAGCTCAAGGCTTGTGAGAATCCGGGGATCTTCGCCGTAGCGGTATTCCTTGGGTTTCAGCCCGGTGGCGCCGGTTGCGATCACAGCCACGCCATGGTCGATGGTCTCGGCGTCGCCATTGGCGGAGAGGGTGGACTTGAAGTTACCCACAAATCCCTCGACCTCATCCAGGGTGGTGTCGAGATGCAGGTGAATCCGGTCGTTGTTCTCAACGGATGTGACAAGCTCCGAGAGCCCTTCCTGGATATCCTCTTCCAGGTAGGTCTTGTAGAGGTTGTTGGCCTGTCCGCCCAGCTTGGTGTCCTTCTCCACCAGGTGAACTTCGTAGCCCTGGTCGGCAAGGTTCTTGGCGCTGGTGATACCGGAGATGCCGCCGCCGATAACCATGGCTGTCTGGTTGACAGTCAGTGACGCTTCCTGCAGGGGCTCCATGAGGCCTACCTTGGAGACGGCCATGCGGACCAGGTCCTTGGCTTTCTCGGTTGCAAGCTCGGGCGCTTCCTTGTGAACCCAGGAAGCGTGGTTACGGATGTTGGTCATCTCGAACAGGTACTTGTTGAGCCCGGCATTGATCAAGGTCTCCTGGAAGAGCGGCTCGTGGGTCTTGGGCGTACAGGCCGCCACCACGATCCGGTTCAGGTTGTTCTCCTTGATGAGCTGGGTCATTTTATCCTGGGTATCCTGGGAACAGGAGTAGAGGTTGTCCGAGCAGTACTCCACGTAGGGAAGGGAGGCCGCATAGTCACGGACGCTCTCCACATCGATGGTGCCTGCGATGTTGGAGCCGCACTTACAGACAAATACGCCGATCCTGGGCCGTTCGCCGACCACGTTGGTCTCGGGAATCACTTCCGCGGTCTTGGTCATGGTATCCCGGGCAGTCGCCAGCATGGCGCCGGCCTCGGCCGCTGCGGCGCTTGAGTCGACAACCGCCTGGGGAATGTCCTTGGGACCCTGGAACGCGCCGGAGACAAAGATACCCTTGCGGTTGGTTTCAACCGGGGAAAAGGTAGTTGTCTTTGCAAAGTTGCCTTCGGTGAGCTCGATATCGAGCCTTCCTGCAAGGTCAACGACTTCCGGGGTGATCTCAAGGCCTACGGAGAGAACGATCATGTCGAAATCTTCAGACTCCATGCCGCCCATCTCATTGACGTAACGGACGTTGAGGTCGTCGGAATCCTGCATGGGGTTGACCGTATGGACTCGGCTTCTTACGAACCGGATGCCAAGCTCCTTGGCACGGTTGTAGTAGCGCTCGAAGTCCTTGCCATGGGTTCGCATGTCCATGTAGAAGATGGTGCACTCAAGATCGTCGCCCGCGTGCTCCTTGGCGATGACCGCCTCCTTCAGGGCGTACATGCAGCAGACGGATGAGCAGTACTTATGGTCGCACCGGTTCATGTCCCTTGAGCCCACGCACTGGAACCAGGCGATCTTCTTGGGCTCCTTGTGGTCGGAGAATCTTGCCAGGTGTCCCTGTGTGGGACCGGAGGCAGAGAGAATCCGCTCAAACTCCATGGCCGTCATCACATTGGGATGGTCGGCATACTGGTAGTTGTCAAGGCCGGAAGGATCAAATGCCGAGAAACCGGGGGAGAGGATCACCGAACCTGCGGTGATGGTATCCGTCTCGGGTTTCTGGAAGTGGGACTCCAGGGTGAGGGCGCCTGCGCCGCAGGCCTTGACACACTCAAAGCATTCGCAGCAAACCATGCAGTTGAGGCATTTGTTGGCCTCGAGCAGGGCCTGCTCTTCGGTGAATCCCAGCTCAACCTCGTCAAAGCCCGCAAGGCGCTGCTCCATGGGCAGTCTTTCCATGTGCTGGCGGTTGACCTTGTCGACCTTGTCGGGAATCTTGTTAAAGTCCTTCTGGGCGTACTCAACGGGCTCACGACCTGCCGCCAGGTCTTCACCGTCAAGGTACCTGAGGATGGAGACACCGGCCTCGTTACCTGCCGCAACAGCGTTGATGGCGATGGATGCGCCTGTCTCCGCGTCACCGCCGGCAAAGACACCGTCTTTCTTGGTCGCAAAGGTGATGGGATCTGCTTCCAGGTCTCCCCATTTGTTGAGGGTGACGCCGGATTCTACATCAATGCAGGATGTGTCCGTCTTCTGTCCGATGGCGGGGATGATATAATCGGTATCGATTATAAAATCGCTGTCTTCCACGGGAACGGGACGTCTTCGGCCGCTGGCGTCGGGCTCTCCAAGCTCCATTCTGAAGCATTTGATGCCGACGGTCTTGCCGTCCTTGCCGACAACCTCTTTGGGGGCTGTCAGGAACTGCATCTCCACGCCTTCTTCATAGGCGTCTTCGATCTCCTCGTCCCGGGCGGGCATCTCGGCTTCGGTACGCCTGTAGAGGATGCTTACCTTGTCGGCGCCGATTCGAAGGGCGGTACGGGCGGCATCGATGGCAACGTCACCGCCGCCGATGATGACCACGTGGCCGGAAAGTTCCTTGTAATCTCCCAGGGCAGTATCTTTCAGGAGTTTTACGCCGGGAATCACGCCTTCGAACTCCTCGCCGGGGATGCCCAGGGCCATGCCCTTGTGGCAGCCGATGGCGAGATAGACGGACTTGAAGCCGTCTTCCTTCAGGGAGTCCAGGGTGAAATCCTTGCCAAGGGCCGTGTTGTACCGTATCTCGACACCGAGGGTGTCGGTGATGTAGCCAACCTCTTTTTCAAGGATGGCCGGGGGCAGCCGGTAATCCGGGATACCCACCTTGAGCATTCCGCCTGCTGCGGGAAGGGCTTCAAAGATGGTGACCTTGACGCCTGCCCTTGCAAGATAGGCCGCAGCGGTAAGGCCCGCGGGGCCTGCGCCCACGATGGCGACCTTCTCATCCCTCGGGGTGATTTCAGGGGCATCGAGTTCGCTGGGGTCCACCTGGTCCGCAATGAAACGCTTCAGGGTGCAGATGGAGATCGAAGACTCGACCTGCTCGCGCCTGCACGCATCCTCACAGGGATGGGGGCAGACCCTGCCGATGGTGCCGGGCAGGGGAAGGTTGCGGTAGATGACCTCAAGGGCCTCCTTGTACTTCTTTTCCCCCGCAAGGCTCACATAGGCGTGGGCATTGACGCTGTTGGGGCAGGCGTTGGTACAGGGGGATTTGTCCTTCTTGGAGATGGAAAAGGCTCCCGGTACTGCCTGGGCGTAGGGCTTGTAGGTGGCCTGTCTGTCCCCGAGGCCTTGTTCAAAGAGGCTGGGAAGGGAGACGGGACACGCTTCGGCGCACTCGCCGCAGCCTGTACATTTCGCCGTATCTATATATCTGGGGGTTTTGTCCAGGGTAATCTCGAAATTACCCGCTTCCCCGGAGATGTTTTTGGTTTCGCTTAGGGTGTGTAGTTCAATATTTAAGTGCCGGCCGACCTCGACCAGTGTTGGTGAAATAATTCACATGGCACAGTCATTGGTGGGGAATGTCTTGTCAAGCTGCGACATGACACCGCCAATGGACGGGCTTTTTTCAACCAGGTGTACATAGTAGCCGGAATTGGCAAGGTCAAGGGCAGATAGCATACCGGAAATACCGCCTCCGATTACCGCTACCGAACCTGTTACGTTATCGGTCATTTTTTTAATCTCCCATATTCAGTTGATGAAAGGTGTTCATCACTCAAAGCCAGTTTAAAAACTAAAAAACTTTTATTTTCATAGTCTTTATAATGTGTTACATAGGGTCTTGAAATAACGATGTCAACACATTTGTGGCACTAAATACCATTCTGGAAACCATATTGCAAATTGTTTGCCGAATAGGCGGTCAGATTCCTGCGGCTTTTTTTGCGTAACGAATAGAGTTCTGGGGCATTCCTGCCCGCTTGGGATGGCAACGAACAGGGTTCTGGGGCATTACTGCCCACCTGAGATAGTCTGGAGAGTTATAAAACATGAAAAAAAAAATTATCGTCATATGCGGTCCCACGGGGATCGGAAAGACCGGTTTTGCCATACACCTTGCAAGAAAGTTCGACACTGAGATCGTGGGCGGCGATTCCGTGCAGATATACCGGCACATGGAAATCGGGTCAGCCAAACCCGACGCCGGGGAGCGTGCCATGGCCCGCCATCACCTGGTGGATATCGTTGACCCGGATGAGGATTTCGACGCGGCCAGGTTCGCCGGCATGGCGGACCGGGTCATCGAAGACCTTCACAAGCAGGGCAAGACCGCCATTGTGGCCGGGGGGACCGGTTTCTATCTCAAGGCCCTTCTCCATGGGTTGTTCAGGGGGCGGGCCGCCGACCCCGAAGTGGTGGCCCGGCTTGAAGCCGAGGCCGCGGACGGAGCGGACCTCCATGGGCGGCTCCAGGGGCAGGACCCCGAATCCGCCGCCCGGATTCATCCCAACGACCTGTTCAGGGTGGTCCGTGCCCTGGAGGTGGTTGAGACCACCGGCCGCCCCATTTCATCCTTTCAACAGGACCACGGATTTGAAGATGAACGATACCTGAGTTTGAAATTCGGGCTTTACATGGATCGCGAAAAGCTGTACCAGAGGATAGAAAAACGGGTGGACATCATGCTGGAGCAGGGACTGATTGACGAGGTGCGAGGCCTTCTTGACAAGGGGTATTCCCCGGATCTCAAGGCCATGCAGACCATCGGATACCGGCATGCATGCGACTACCTGTCCGGAAAGGTTTCCTATGAAGAAACCGTCCGCCTCTTAAAAAGGGATACCCGGCGGTATGCCAAACGGCAGTTCACCTGGTTCCGGAGGCAGAAGGACATGGTATGGCTCGAACCCGGTGAAACCGAACGGGCAGAAAATCTTGTGACTGAATTTTTAGGATGATTATGAAAAATAGAGTTGTAGTATCAGTGGTGCTGGTTCTGGCATTTATGTTGACCGCCTGTGCCGGCAAAAAAATCCTGCCGGAACCTGAGCCTCCGGTCACTCCGCCGGTTGAGCAGGTGGAGGAACCGGTTGAACCGGCCCAACCGACCGAACCGGAAAAGCCTGAAGTCGAAACCCTCCTGGATCTTGTCAGGACCCTTGAAGAGACTGCCGATCTTGCCGAGGTGCTGCGCCTCTACAATGCCGCCCTTAAAATGGCTGCCGACGAGGAGAGGGTCGCGGAGGTGAGAGCCGGCCTGAACCGGTTCCTTGCCACCCGGGAGAACGAGTCCCTGGAGGCGGTGCTTCAATCGGAAGGGGATCTGGTTCCACGGGGAGCCATGATGTACAGGCTCGGCCTCAATTATGCCAACCAAAATAAAAATCAGCAGGCCGTTGATATGCTTTCCGCCTTTGTCCGGGATTATCCAGACCACTCCGATGCCGAAAACGCCGGGGAAATCCTCCTGCTTCTGAAAGAGCACCTGTTCAAGAAGAGCACCGTGGGATGCCTGTTGCCCCTGTCCGGCAGGTTCAGCGTGTTCGGAGAGAGGGCACTCAAGGGGGTTGAGCTGGCCGTTCGGGATCTTTCCAGGGAATATAGTCAAAATATCAAGGTGATCATCAGGGATACCCGGTCCGGGGACGGGCAGGCTGTCAGCTGCGTGGAGGACCTTGCCGCCCAAAGGGTGGCCGGCATTGCAGGCCCGATCATCACTGCGGGGGCGGCAGGGCTCAAGGCACAGGAAATGGGCGTTCCCATGATCGCCCTTACCCAGAAGAGCCAGATTGCAAGGACAGGGGAGTATGTGTTTTCCAATTTTCTGACCCCTGAGATCCAGGCCCGGGCCCTTGTCTCCTATGCCACCCGGGTTCTCGGCGTGAAACGGTTTGCCATGCTCTACCCCGAAGACCGGTACGGCAGGACCTACATGAACCTGTTCTGGGACAGGGTCGATGAGATGGGGGGAGAGATCGTCGGGGCGGAGTCCTACGGCAACGATAAGACCGATTTTTCCGATGCCATCAAAAAGCTCACCGGACTCTATTATCCGGTTCCTGAAGATCTGAAGCCCAAAGAAGATGGGGAGGACCTGCTCCGGAATCTTGGTGAGGACGCCGTGGGATCAAAGGCTCAGGAAGAGGAAGAGGAAAAGCCCATTGTGGATTTTAAGGCCGTTTTCATACCCGACGCCCCTTCCAAGGTTGGAATGATTCTTCCCCAGCTGGTCTACCATGATGTCACCGGGTGTTATCTTCTCGGGACAAATATCTGGCATGATCCCATCCTCATTGACACGGCCCGGCGCTATGCGAAAAAAACGGTGATCACCGACGGTTTTTTCGTTGGGAGCCGCAATCCCGAGGCAAGGCGGTTTGCCGAGGATTTCCGGTCGCTCCATGGGCAGTATCCCGGGTTTATCGAGGCGGCGGCCTATGACACCATCTGCATGATGGTGCGCACGGTCATGGAGCCGGGGGTTGACTCCCGCACCTCCCTGATGGAGGCGCTTTCCGGCAGGCGGGTCTATGAGGGAGTGACCGGCAGGACCCTGTTCGACCAGGACGGAAACGCCCGGAAGGAACTTGTGTTCCTGACGATCAAAAAAGGGGAGTTTGTAGAAATTACCCGTTGATATTGGCAAGGGAGCCCTGGCCGGTCGCCTCGAGTACCGACTGCCAGAGCTTGCCCTTGGGATCGACGTTCTTCCGTTTTCCCGAGGACGCCTCCATGGGGATGTGCACATAGTGGTTGTTCCAGTGGCTGATCAACAGCTTGGTCTTGCCGGTCATGCCGGCATGGACCGCATCCCTGCCCAGAAATCCGCAGAATACGCTGTCGTTGGCGTTGGCCGGAAGGCTTCGTATCATATAGCTTGGATCGATGTATTTCAGGGTCACGGGAATATTGCGCTTGTCAAACCACTGGGAGATCTGCTCCTTCAGGAATACGCCGATATCCTTGAGCTTGATGTTGCCGGAGGGGTCGTACTCCATGCTCTGGTCGTCAAAGAATCCCTGGCCTGCGCCCTCGGCAACCACGACCACGGCGTGGTTTCTCTCTTTAAGCCGTTTTTCAAGGGTTGGCAGGAATCCGTTTTCACCTGTTAGCTTGATATCTATTTCCGGGATGAGCACAAAGTTAGTGTCCTGCTGGGCCAGGGCCGCGGTCGCGGCAAGAAATCCCGAATGGCGGCCCATCAGCTTTATCAGGCCGATGCCGTTGGGATAGCCCCTGGCTTCGTTGTGGGCCCCTTTTATGGCGATGGTGGCCACGTCCACGGCCGTGTCGAATCCAAAGGACCGTGAGACAAGGTAGATGTCGTTATCAATGGTCTTGGGAATGACGATGACGCTTACCTTGAGGTTTCGTTCCGTTACCGTCTCCGCAATTTTTTCCGCGGCCACCAGGGTGCCGTCTCCCCCCACCATGAAGAGGATGCCGATGTTCATCCGTTCCAGGCAGTCCACGATGGTTCCGATATCCTGGGTGCCCCTGGAGCTGCCCAGGATGGTGCCCCCCATGTCCAGAATGTTGGAGACGGAGGCTGGGGTCAGCTCCATGGCCTCGTGGCTGTATTCCGGAATAAATCCCTCAAGACCGTGGCGGATGCCGTAGATGTTCTTGACGCCGTAGCAGTGGTGGAGCTCGAGAACCACGGACCGGATGATGTCGTTGAGGCCCGGGCAGAGTCCGCCGCAGGTAACGATGGCGCACTTCAGCTTGCTTGGATCAAAGTAGATCTTTTCCCTGGGGCCTGCCTGCTCAAAGCTTGGCGGGGCAAGGCCCCGCTCGAGATAGCTTTGGACTTTGTCCGGGTTTACATTGATAAGCACCCGGTCTTCATCCCGGACAAACCGTTCGGTATAGCCCCCTTGGGTCTTTCCCCCGAGGGGAGAGTGGATTTTTGCCGGTCCAAGTGTCTGGATTTCTGTCATGATCGTATCTGCTTCCATCGCTCTCTCTCCTCGAGTGGATTGGTCGGTGTGTGGGAAGGTCGGGACTCCTTAGGAGCCGTTGAACTTGAAGGCGCCTTTGCCGAGGATGTCATGGAGATGCAGGATGCCCCGGAGCCGTTTTTCCCCGTCGGTTACCGGCAGGGCGGTTATCTCGTGTTTTTCCATGATGTTCAGGGCTTCGGACAGGAGTGCGTTGGGCGCGATGGTGAACGGATTATCGCTCATTACCTGCTCAACGGTTATGGTGTCGAAATCATGCATGCCCTTGGCAATGCAGTGCCTTACGTCCCCGTCGGTGATGATGCCGGCAAGTCTGTTGTCTTGATCGATGATCAGCACGGCGCCAAGCCTGAATTTCTCCATCACCCCGATGGCCTGGGTCATGGTGGCGCCTGCGGTGACGGTGGGCGGGGTCGAATCCTGGTCCATGACTTCTTTCGCCATGCACGACAGGCGCTGGCCCAGGGCACCGCCGGGATGGGAGCGCTTAAAGTCGCTCTGCTTGAAATTCTTTTTGTTTATAAGGACCACGGCCAGGGCATCGCCCATGGCAAGCTGGGCCGTTGTGCTGCATGTGGGGGCAAGCCCCAGGGGGCAGGCTTCTTTTTCAACCCCGGTGTCGATGACCATGTCGCACAGGTCGGCCATGGTGGAGCCGGGGTTGCCGGTAAAGGCGATCATGGGACATCCCAGCTCCTTGATGGACGGCAAAAGGATGTTGAGCTCTCCTGTCTCGCCGCTGTTTGAAATGGCAATGAATACATCATTTTTGCCGACCATGCCCAGGTCGCCGTGCATGGCCTCCACCGGGTGAAGAAATATGGCGTTGGTTCCGGTGCTTGCGAGTGTAGCAACGATTTTCCTGCAGATCAGGCCGGATTTTCCAATGCCGGCCAGGACCACACGGCCGGAGGATGCGAGGATTGTATCCACCATCCGTTCAAATTCAGGGCCGATCTTTCCCGTCAGGTTCAATATGCTTTCGGCCTCTTTCTTTAATACCTCTTTTGCTTCTTCTATGACCATTCTACTCTCTTTTATTACTGCGGCAACTTGAAGGTGCCGGATTTGTGAAAAAAAACACTGCTGATTATCCCTCAGGATAGGGTATTCATCGCAGTTTTCCGTCGAAAAATCAAGGGTTAGATGGGAGGGAGAAAAAATAATGGTGTTGACAAAAAGGAAAGTGATGCTATATTAACTGTCTCTAAAAATTAGATTTTTTAAAAGGCCGGAAACCCGGACGGGTTTCCATTATATTTTTTTGGAACATAGACAGGGGTTTACAATATGATTTGTACAACAATCAGGAAAGACGAAGAATGCGTGTTCATGACAGCCAAAGGCTGCACATATAACGGGGGTGCCTGCAAACCCGTAACTGAAGCATGCGAAGGTTGCAACAGACTGTCCGAGTACGAGACCGGCAAATTCTGTACAGCCGCACCTGAGCCCGAGCTTAAGTGGAAGAACGGAAACTGCAACCTTGCAACACATGTGAAGACGGTTGTAGCGGCCAAGAAGCAGAAGATCAACCCGATCAAGGCTTCAAAACGTATGTAGCATCTTCTTTTCCTGGACTTGAAACCTGGCTCCCAGGTTTCAAGTCCAAGAAAAAATCCCCCCGCCATCCCTCGGAAAGACCCCTCCCCGCCAATCCTTTCAAAAAGAAGTGCTTGACCATCCCCCGGTTCATGCTATACATAAATTCTCTATTCAGTACTAGGTTATTCAGATATTAACAAACGCAATGAAGGAACGAATTCAACATGAATCCCCTTGCCCAAGAACTCAATTCAGTGATCCGGAACATTAATCCTCATATCTTTGAGATGCTCTCTGATATGGGAAAAAATCTTTTTTTCCCGAAGGGTATCCTGAGCCAGAGTGCGGAGGCCAAGCAGAAGGCCGACAAGATCAATGCCACCATCGGAATTGCCAAGCAGGGGGGAGCCGTGATGAACCTTCCCTCGGTCTCCGGCCTGATCGACGGTATCGATCCGGATCATTTCCTTCCCTATGCCCCGTCCTTCGGGCTGCCGGAGCTGAGGAAGCGCTGGCGGGACGCCCTTTACCCAAAGAATCCCTCCCTTGGAGAGAAGACCATAGGACTTCCGGTTGTCACTTCCGGCATCACCCACGCCGTGTCCGCCTTTGCCGATCTCTGGGTCAACCCCGGTGACAGGCTGGTCATTCCGGAGATGTTCTGGGGCAACTACAATATGACCTTCTGCGTGCGAAACAGGGCGGAAATAACCCACTACAACACCTTCAATGACACCCTTACCGGTCTTGACATCGACAGCTTCGAGCAGGCGGTGAGGGCGGAGGCCGAAACCTGCGGCAAGCTCATCACCGTGCTCAACTTTCCCCATAACCCAAGCGGTTACGCTCCCACGGTTGCCGAGGGAAGACGGATCGCCGATATCCTCATTGACATTGCCAACGGCGGAACCAATGTGGTCGTGGCCTGCGACGACGCCTACTTCGGACTCTTCTTCGAGGAAGAGACCATGAAAGAGTCCATGTTTTCCCTGCTTGCCGGCGCCCATGAGCGGATCGTGGCCGTCAAGCTGGACGGGGCCACAAAAGAGGATTACGTGTGGGGTCTCCGGGTGGGCTTCATCACCTACGGCATCAAATGCGATACCGATGTCGAGGCGGTTTATGACGCCCTGGAGAAAAAGACGGCCGGATGCATCAGGGGCAATGTTTCCAATGTATCCCACCTGGGACAGTCCGTTGTGCTGAAGTCCATGGAGCACGAGAATTACGAGGAGTACAAGCAGGAGAAGTTTGATCTGCTCAAAGACAGGGCCCTCGAGATCAAGGAAGTGCTGGCCGATCCCCGCTACAGTGACGCCTGGGATGTCTATCCTTTTAACTCCGGCTACTTCATGTGTGTCCGCCTCAAGGACACGGACGCCGAAACCCTGCGGGTTCATCTCCTTGACACCTACGGAACCGGCCTCATCGCTATTGGAGCCAGGAATATCCGGGTGGCGTTCTCCTGTCTTGAAAAAGAGGATGTGCGAACCATGTTCGACACCATTCTGAAGGGAATCAACGATCTCAGGGCTGCAGGGAGCTGAACAGGACGTGTTTAAATCTCTGGACATTGCGGTTGCAGGCCGCTGGCTGTTTAATTTCATTCTCATCGGGCTGATCGCGGGCCTTGGCTCCATCGTGTTCCACTACCTCTGCGAGCTGGGGGTCCATTACTTCCTGGACTTCATGGCAGGGTACAGGCCCGATCCCCCGGCAGGGGAGCATCATCTCCTGCCCCAAACGACCACGGAGTTCAACCGCTGGATTCTTTTACTGCTTCCGGCGGCAGGGGGGCTCTTCAGCGGATGGCTGGTTTACACATTTGCTCCGGAAGCCGAGGGGCACGGAACTGACGCCGCCATTGATGCCTACCACTCCAAGGGCGGCTTCATCCGGTCCAGGGTTCCCTTTGTCAAGACCCTGGCCTCGGCCGTTACCCTGACCACGGGGGGCTCCGGCGGAAGGGAGGGGCCCATCGCCCAGATCGGCGCGGGATTCGGTTCCTTTCTGGCAACGAGGATGAAGTTATCCGACAGGGAGCGGCGCATCATGATGGCCGCCGGGGTGGGCGCCGGGGTCGGCAGTATCTTCCGCGCCCCCCTTGCGGGAGCGCTCTTTGCAGCAGAGGTGCTTTACCGGGACCCCGAGTTTGAGTCGGACGTGATCATTCCGGCCGGGATCTCCTCCGTGGTTGCCTACTGCGTCTTCTGCCTCGTATTCGGATGGGGTTCCCTGTTCGACTCACCCGACTTCGTGTTCCGGAATCCCCTGGAACTCGGACCATACACCGTTCTCGCCATTGTGCTGGTCCTGACCGGCGTTTTCTACGTCAAGGCTTTTTACGGGATCGCGGGGGTGTTCCACCGGCTGAAGCTTCCCAATTTCCTGAAACCCGCCCTTGGGGGCCTTATCACCGGCATTATCGGTTTTTTCCTGCCCAACACCCTGGCCTTCGGCTATGGGTTTGCCCAGAAAGCCATCTATAACGACCTCGCCATCCAGGTGCTGTTCGCCCTGGCAATCGGCAAGATTCTCACCACCAGTTTTTCCATCGGTTCCGGGGGCAGCGGCGGGGTGTTCGGTCCTTCCATCGTCATCGGCGGCGCCATGGGCGGGGTGGTGGGAAAGCTGTTCCACATGGTGATGCCGGCCGTGGTGCCCCACCCGGGGGCGTTTGTGATCGTGGGCATGGCCGGTTTTTTCACGGCGGTGTCCAACACCCCCATCTCCACCATCATCTTTGTGAGCGAGATGACCAACTCCTACCATCTCCTGCTGCCCAGTCTCCTGGTCTGTTCACTCTGCTACCTGATTTCCCAGCGGTGGACCATTTTCCATAACCAGGTGAGGAGCCGGGTGGAGTCTCCGGCCCATGCCGGCGAGTTCATGATGGATATTCTCCAGACCATAAAGGTGGAGGATCTCATGGGCCTGGTCAAATCCGTGGTCAATGTGAACGAGGATATGCCGTTTTCCAAATTCAAAAAGCTCTTTCCAACGACAAAGCAGCATTACTTTCCGGTGATGGACCGGAACAACCGGTTCTGCGGCATCTTTTCCAGCACCGACATCCGGGAGATCATCTTTGCCCGGCACATCGAGGATCTTGTGGTGATGCGGGATATCATGGTCTCGGACATTATCGTCACCACCGTATCAGAGGATCTGAACACGGTGCTTCAGAAGCTGACCATCAAGAACATAGACGCCCTGCCGGTGGTCAGGGAGGACGATCACGGCGTCCTCCTCGGAATCCTTTACAGGCGGGACGTCATATCCCACTACAACCACTACATCAAGACCATGAGACAAAAGTGAGGGATCAGGAATACTCGAGGTGCTTCTCCACCCGGGCAAGCACCCTTGAGATCACAAAGGTAAGGGTCAGGTAGATCAGGCCCGCGCCCACCAGGAACTGCACATAGTCGTAATATTTCGCCCCCATCACCTTGGCCGAGTACATGAGCTCGTTGGTGCCGATGACCGATATCAGGGAGGAATCCTTCAAAAGAACGATGACCTCGTTGCCCAGGGGAGGGATGATCTTTTTGATCGCCTGGGGAATGATGATGTAGCGCATGGTCATTTCCCTGGACAGGCCGATGGACCGTCCGGCCTCCATCTGGCCGTCGCCCACGGCCTGGATGCCGCCCCTGACTATCTCGGCGACATAGGCGCCCGAGTTGAGGCCAAGGGCCAGGATGCCGACGAGCAAGGGGTCGGGCATGATGGAGTTACCCATTACGAGCTTGTAGAGCTGGGGAATGCCGAAATAGATGAAAAAGATCTGCAGGAGCATGGGGGTGCCCCTGAAGAGTTGTACATAGATGCCGCTGATCACCCTTGGGGTCCTTGCGGGTGAGACGCTGGCGACCCCGGTGACGATTCCCAGGAAGAGACCGATGATGATGGCGCCGGCCGTGAGCTGCAAGGTGACAGACGCGCCTGCCAGCATAAAGTATTTTTGTTGCCATAGCAGGGTTAAATCCACTGTTTTTCTCCTTAAAAAAAACCGATGACCGGAAGGTAACCATCCGGTCATCGGGTTTGATTGAACTTATCGCTCCCCGCATTTGCAGGCGCCAATTCGAGGGCGAAGGTTTATAGCTGGCCCGGTTGCCCGGTTATGGGATTAGATCTCCCATTTGGCCTTGATGGTATCAAATGAGCCGTCGGCTTTTATCTTTTCGATGGCCTTGTTGATCTCCTGGGTGAGATCCTCGTTGCCCTTCATGATTACGCAGGCGGTCTCCTCCAGCTGGAGGGGCTTCTCCATGATGTCAAAGCCGAGTTTCTTCTGGTACTCCTTGGCAATGGCGACATCGATAACCACGGCGTCGGCGGAACCGTTGCTCAGCATCATCACGCTCAGGTTGTTGTCGTCAACGATCTTGAGCTCGATGTCCTTGATGCTTTTGGCAGCCTCCGCACCGGTGGTTCCGATGGCCGCGGCAACGTGCTTGCCGGCAAGGTCTTCAGCGGTCTTGAGGGGGGAGTCCTTCTGCACCAGTACAACCTGGGAGCTGACAAGGTAGGGGGTGGAAAAGTCGATGCTGGCCTTCCGCTCCTCATTGATGGAAAAGCTTGAGATGCCCACATTGACCTGTCCGCTCTTGACCGCGGTGATGATGGAATCAAAGCCCATGTTTACGAACTTGGCCTCAACGCCCAGCTCGGCGGCGACGGCACGGGCCAGGTCGATGTCGAAACCGATGATGTTGCCCTTGTCGTCGATGCTCTCAAAGGGGGGGTAGTCCGGGCTGACGCCAACGGTCATGACCCCTGCATCCTTGATCCTCTCAAGTACGGTCATATCTTTCTTGGGGCCGCAACCCACGGCCAGTGTCACAGCCAGCAACGTCCCTATAGCAAACCTGATAATTCTCGAATCTTTCATATATCCTTCCTTTAGCTGTAAAAAATTGTGGTAATTAACGACACAGGTTAATAGATTGAAAATGATATCATGTCAATATATTAAACGGGGGCGGACCTTAATTATATAGGACGTTCACCAGGAAAAGCCCCCTTGCGGGGGCGGTTGCGCCCGCAAGATTCCTGTCCCGGTTTTCGAGAATCGTACTGAATTCCTTGGGAGAAATCTTCCCGGTCCCGGCAAGGACAAGGGTGCCGACGATGTTTCTCACCATGAACCGCAAAAAACCGTCCCCTTTGATCCTGAACCTCAGCCGGTGATCGTTCCCCTTGTCGAACCCCGCCGAAAATATGGTCCTGACCGTGGTGGAACGGGGGCTTCCCGCCCCTTCAAACGCCTTGAAGTCATGGGTGCCGGTGATGATGCCGCAGCAGGCTTCCATGGCGTCCATATCCAGGGGCTTTGGGATGTGCCATAGATAGTTGTGTCCGACGGCGCAGGCATCCTGCCTGTTCAGGATGTGGTAGTGATACTCCTTGGCCCTGGCATTGTACCGTGCGTGGAAATCGTCATCCACCCGGGTGCACTCGTGGATCACGATGGGGCTTTTGATGACGCTGTTCAACCCCTTTTTAAGCGCCTGGGAGTCGATCTTCGTGTCCGCGTTAAAGGTCGCCACCTGGCCCAGGGCATGGACCCCGGCATCGGTCCTCCCGGAGCCGTTGATCCGTACCGGCTGGTTCAGGATCAGGGAGAGGGCCTGCTCGATCTCCCCCTGGACCGTCTTGCAGTCGTTCTGCACCTGCCACCCGGAAAAAGGGGTGCCGTCATACTCGATGGTGATCTTGAAGTTTGTCATAACCGGTTGCACGGAACGTTGGCAAGCTGCTCTTCAAGACGGTCGTCCATGAGTTCATTGTGTTTCTCCATGGGAAAATTCTTGCCGCAGGACCTGCAGCTGAAATAAACCCGTGTTCAGGAGCGCGTGATAAAAAGGTCGCCGCCGCATGAGGGGCATATACTCTTGGCATTGTCAGTCATAATTCTATTTCCATAAGGTTGTTATCAAAAATACCCAAAAATAATATGACAAAAATTCCAAAAGTCAAATTTTTGCCCATGGGGTCAGGCTTAGCTTATTGCCCTTTTTATCAACCTGATCATGAGCTGGCGACCAGCTCTTTAGATATGCTCTTATCCTCTGGACTCCCTTCATGGTGCGACCGAATTCCCCCGGCTGACGTGCTGAATAGCTACTTATTATTTATCTTTTTTTCCGAATTTTGGTTTGTCTATTTTTGAAAATAGTACGATTAATAACGCCACAAAACTAATGAGGAATAGATAATCCCCAATAAGTTGATACAATCCCCATAAGGCCAGTGTTAAAAACAGTGCACCAATAAGAAATAATATATTTTGAATCATAAGGCATACTGAAAATAGAGCGATGGTTGTTTGCATTTCATCCCAAAATTATTTCTGAATTTATGGTTTTTATCTAGAATTTCTGGGTTGTGGGAATAAAAAGCATTCCAATTGTCCAATTTAAGGTTATTTCGTTCCAAAAAAATAAATACATCGGATATTTGGTATCCACCCGCTAAAGATCGTCCGGTTGCAACGATTATACTGCCTATAACCGCGCCAATATAACCTGATGCGCTGATCGCCCCCAGAACCAACAATTTTTCCAAACCAACTGTTGCACCGGCTACTTCCGCTATAGTCGCCTCTTTTCCCAAAGCTTGAATAGCGCCTAATATTAGAGAGGCTGTTGCTATTGCTTTTTCTGATGTGTCAAATAAATTAGCCGGGACGGAGAGATTCAACGCTTTCATATTTTCCATAAAATACTTTTTAAAATCGCCTGACTGATAACATAGTTTCATAGCCTTCCTCCTTAGTTTTTTTGTTCTTTAGTGTTTACTCGTGGAAAAATGTTATGAAATCATTTCAATACACGATGATTGAATTTTTTGATGGCAAATGTTGCATGATTTTTTTTGGGGGTATTAGATCGGATATTACCATTCTGATTAATTAACAACAAGGAGAAATTCGCTCCGCACCGAAGTCTAAAATAGATGAGTCGGATGCAGGGCTCAAGACAGTGTATTTGTACGGGATAAACTGAAAACCCTGGCGGATTGGTGTTTTTGTTGCGGGATGGCGGGAAAAAATATTTCCCAAAATCCATGCCGGGGTGTATGATTGCGGGCAATTAATGATAAATAACAATCTATCTTGACGGGAGAACATATGAAAGGCTTCAAATTCAGCGGGATCAGTGCCGGAATAAAGGCGGATGATGCCATGGATCTCGGCATTATCTATTCGGAAAGGCCTGCCAGGGCGGCAGCGCTTTTTACCCAGAACCAGGTGGTTGCACCCCCGGTGATCCTTGGCCGGGAAAGGATCAAAACCGGGCTTTGCCAGGCCATTGTGGTGAATTCCGGCAATGCCAACTGCTTTACCGGGGCAAAGGGGCTTGCGGATGCTGAAAAAACCGCGGAGCTAGCCGGAAAGGCGTTGGGGATCGCACCGGAGCTTGTCATGGTCTCTTCAACCGGGGTGATCGGCGCCCCCCTTCCCATGGAAAAGATCGAGCAGGGGGTTCCCGAGCTTGTCCGTACGATGAACAGCGACGGCACGGAAGCCTTCGCCACCGCCATCCTGACCACGGATTTGACGGCCAAGGTTTCAACCCGCCGTTGCAGTGTCAAGGGGGGTGAGTTCACCATTACAGGGGTAGCCAAGGGCTCGGGCATGATCAAGCCGAACATGGCCACCATGCTCGCCTTTGTGGTGACCGACCTTGATATTCCCACCACACTGCTCCAGGCCTGCCTTAAAAAGGCGTGCGACCGTTCCTTCAACCGGATCTCCGTGGATGGGGACACCAGCACCAACGATTCGGTGTTTGCCCTTGCAAACGGAATGTCCCAGGCGGTTCTGGAGGACAGCGACGACTCCCTTGAATTCCAGCGGCTCCTGGACGAGGTGCTCCTGGACCTGTCCGAAAAGATTGTCAAGGACGGGGAGGGTGCCACAAAGCTTGTAAAAATTACCGTGAAGGGGGCCAAAACCCCGGAGGACGCCCTGAAAGTGGCCGAAACCGTTGCCCAGTCCAACCTTGTCAAGACCGCCATCTACGGCGAGGACCCCAACTGGGGCAGGATCGTTGCCGCGGCGGGAAGGTCCGGCGCCCTGGTGGAGCCGGAAAAGCTGGATCTTAAGTTTGGGGATGTCGCCCTGGTGAAGGCCGGTGAGTGGCAGGGAAAGGATGCGGAAAAAGAGGCTGCCGGGATCATGAAGGGCGATGAGATCGAGCTTACCCTTGATCTCAATATCGGAGAGTATGGCGACTGGTACCTGTTTTGCGACTTTTCAGAGAATTACGTTAAAATTAACGCGGATTATCGTTCATGAGACTTCAGAAGTTCCTTTCCCAGGCAGGGGTGTGTTCCAGACGAAAAGGGGAGGAGTACATCCTCGCAGGAAGGGTCAGGGTCAACAATGAGACCATTGTCTCCCTTGGAACGAAAATTGATCCTGAAACCGACCGGGTGGAGGTGGACGGCAAGAAGATCGCCTATTCCGCCGGGAAAAAAAAGATCTATATTGCCCTGAACAAGCCAAGGGGCATTGTGACCTCCTGTTCCCACAAGGGGGAGCGGATCGTTCTCGATCTCATCGATATCAAGGACAGGGTCTACCCCATCGGCCGTCTTGACAAGGATTCCATGGGGCTTCTGCTGCTCACCGATGACGGGGAGCTTCATAACCGGCTTTCCCACCCATCCTTTGACCATGAAAAGGAGTATGTGGTGGAAACCGTGGAGCCCATCGGTAACGAGGCCCTTAAGAGAATGGCCGACGGCATTGTTCTGGACGGCAAGCGAACCCGGAGGGCCAGGGTGAAGCGGGTTTCCGAGACCAGCTTCAACATCGTGCTGAAACAGGGGATCAACCGCCAGATCCGGCGGATGGTGAAAGAGACGGGAAACCGGGTCAAGACCCTGAAGCGGATCAGGATGGGAAGCGTCAGGCTTGGCAAGCTCAAAAACGGCGGGTGGCGCTATCTGAGCGAGGCCGAGGTAAAAGCCCTCAAAGGTTAAAAATTAAAAAACCGTCCGGCAGCGGCAGGGAGGGGCTGCCGTTGCCGGACGAATTTCGATAGTTGATCCACATCCTCCAAATAATCATAGCTGCAGAGCAGCATCTGGAGGGTGTCCGCTTGTGATGGTATCAAATAATTTATTTGATAGTTTTAGGGGCAGTATGCATTTATTTTTTCGTAAGCAACGGTCATCTCTTTGTCGACAATGACTTTTTGAAGCGTATTTTTGTCTATATTGTATTTCCATATAACCACGCCATCATCGGTTGTAATTCTTCCCCAGTCTGTTTTTGCCGCTGAAAGCATGCTACACTTTGGCAGTTCTTTGCATTTTTCAAGAAGCATAATTTCCCGTGCAATTAATTCTTCTGATCTAAATGTTTGTTTCGATATTTGATACCAAGACCCGATAAATAATCCAAGAACAAAAACTAATAGTACCGTTAGTAGCTGGAGTGCTTTCATGCAAATTATTCCTATGCCATATCTATAAAAACAGGGGTATTGATTGGAGTCCAATCAAAAAGCTCTTTAGCATTGTTTTCTGTCGTTCAAGAGGGTAATGACAGTGCTGAGATCTGATTTGAAATTTTTTCCATTTTTCCCTACGGAATCATTTATTGTTTTGTGTAAGCCCATTGCAAAATTCCTTGTTAATACATTAAAAAAATGCGGATTAAGGACACTTTTACTGGCTACAATTTTTAGAGAAGAAGAATTTTAAATCTTGCTTTGCTTCGGCAAAAAAAATGTTTGATATTCGATATCATTGATATCAATTCACTATGCTTGAAACAGTGATATGCAAATAGCCTTGGGTTTTTATTTGCCAAAGTAGATCTGATATTATCATTCCTGTTTTGGAAATCAAGATAAAAGTCGTATCCGATATTTTTGGATGGGGAACAGGCTAACCCGGCGGGTGCGCTATCTGAGCGATGCAGAGGTAAAGGCCCTCAAAGGTTAAGAATAAAAAACCGTCCGGCAACATTGTGCCGGACGGTTTCAAAAAGCTGTATTACAGGCGCTGGATGCCGATGGCTTTTCTGATCTCTTCAAGGAAGGGGACCGAATGCTCCCGGGCTTTTTCGGCGCCTTTTTTCAGGATGGCGTCGATCTCACCCGGCGTTTCGAGCAGCTCGTTGTAGCGCTGCCTGGGCTCCTTCAAAAGCTCGTTCAGGTACTCGAACAGCTCCTGCTTTGCCGCGCCCCAGCCGATTCCCTCTTTATATCTTTTCTCCAGGTCCTTTACCTCGTCAGGCTTCGCAAATGCCTTGTAGGTGGCGAAAATGGTGCAGGTTTCGGGATCCTTAGGCGCCTCGGGGGGAAGCGAGTTGGTCTTGATCTTCATGATCAGCTTTCTGAGCTTTTTTTCCGGAACGAACAGGGGAATGGTGTTGTTGTAGCTCTTGCTCATCTTTCTTCCGTCAAGGCCCGCCAGCACGGCGGTGTCTTCGTCCACCACCGCCTCGGGAAGCACAAAGTGCTCGCCGAAGGTGTGGTTGAACCGGCCTGCGATGTCCCTGGCCATCTCAATGTGCTGGATCTGATCCTTTCCCACGGGAACCTTTTTGGCGTTGAACATCAGGATGTCCGCGGCCATGAGAACCGGATAGGAGAAGAGGCCCATGGAGACGTCCTTGTCAGGATCTTTTCCTCCGTGCTCTTCGTTGTCTGCAACGGCGGCCTTGTAAGCATGGGCCCTGTTCATCAGTCCCTTTGCGGTGACGCAGTTGAGTATCCAGGTGAGTTCCGGGATCTCGGGGATGTCCGTCTGGCGGTAAAAGACGGAGCGCTCAGTGTCAATGCCCATGGCAAGCCAGGTTGCGGCCAGCTCAAGGACAGAACGCCTGATTCTCTCAGGGTCCTGGCACTTGATGATTGCATGGTAGTCTGCCAGGAAATAGTAGGAACTCTTGTTCTCTTCCCTGCTTGCCTCGATGGCGGGGCGGATGGCGCCCACATAGTTTCCCAGGTGGGGGGTGCCTGTGGTGGTTATTCCGGTAAGTAAGTCTGCACTGTGTTTCATACGCTTGTGGTCCTGATGACAAGTTAGTGTGAATAAATCCATGAAATTTTCAATAGGGCATTAACAGAATCGGTTGGATTAATCAACGCTTTTGTTTTGCCGGATAAAGGCCTTTGCAAATTCCATTTCATCCTCGATGGTGGTAATCCGGTTGTCCAGCCGGGCTTTGAGAACGGCCAGCATTATATCCCTGAAATCCGGTCCCGGTTTCGCCCCTATCTTGATCAGGTCCCGTCCCCTGAGCTGGACCCTGGTGTTCCTCAGCTGGGTGTAAAAGTGGGACACGGCCTTTCTTGTCTCCTCTTTTTTGGCCGTTGCCATCATGTAGAGGATCAGCTCGGGCTTGAAGATGCTGAGGACGTTGTAGAGGCGGCTGTTGCTCCCGGGGATATCGTTTTCAAGGATGTGGAGGCGCTGTTCCGCCTTGAGCCTGTCCTTGATGATTATTTTCTTGTGGGAGGGCGAGAGTCTCAGCCTTGCCGTTATCTCCTCCACGACCCGGGGAGTGCATTGCCTGATCATCACCATGAAGTAGACGGACCACCGTAGATAGGGTTCTTCCAGAAACAGGAGGTCGTGCCAGGCAAGGGTCTTTTTTACCTCATCGAGCAGGAGAAAGGTTTCCTTGTCCAGGACGAGATTCGGGTGGATCACTTTTTCAAGACCGTAGTCCCGGAGGGTCCTGATGGCCGGGATGGGATTCTCCTCCTCGAGGATCTGTCTGAGTTCGGAAAAGACCCTCAAGCCGCTCAGGTTTTTGAAAAAGTCGACCCTGACGGCATTCTGGATGAGGCTGGAGGTGAGTTTGCCGATGGTGAAATCAAACCGGTTGGCAAACTTGATGGCCCTGAATACCCGGGTCGGATCTTCCACAAAGCTCAAGTTGTGAATGGTCCGGATGGTCCGGTCCTTGAGATCCCGCTGGGCGCCGAAAAAGTCGACAAGGGTGCCGAACTCATCCCGGTTCAGGTGAATGGCCAGGGTGTTGATGGTAAAGTCCCGGCGGAACATGTCAAGTTTGATGGAACTCATCTCCACGGTCGGCAGGGCGGCCGGGAATTTATAATACTCGCGCCTGGCCGAGGCCACATCCACCTTGAATCCGTCCGGGAGAATGATCACGGCCGTGCCGAATTTTTTGTGGGCGTTGCATCTGCCCCCTTTGATTCCCGCAAGGGCTTTTGCAAAGGCGATACCGTCACCCTCCACCACAACATCGATGTCATCCACCTCCCGGTAGAGGAGCAGGTCCCTGACAAAGCCGCCCACCACAAAGAGGTTGACCCCCATGGCGTCTCCGGCTGCGCCGATCTCCCTTAACAGGGTCGCGATCTTCGGGCTGAGGCGCTCGTCGATGAAGCGCTTGATGTTACGCTTTTTGGCATGTTTCCCGTAGGGTACCTCGCCCTGTTCAAAGGCCTTTGCGTCCTTGCTGTTCTGCACCAGGAAGTTGAGAAGGTCGGTGCGGGTGACCACCCCCAGGAGCACGCCGTTATCAATGACCGGCAGGATGCGCTGTTTCCCTTCCATTATCTTGGTTTCAATCTCGGGAAGGTCGGCCCTGGGGGAGATGGCCGAAATTTCCGTGGTCATGTATTCCATCACCGAAAGGTTTTCAAGGTTGTGGTAGAGCACCTTGTCGATCACCGGGCGGGTGGTGTACCCGATCACATCGTTTGTTTCGGCATCCAGGACCAGCAGGGCGTTGACATTATACCGGGCCATGGTCCGGCTTGCCTCCTTGCAGGTGACATGGGCCTTGATGGTGATGGCGGGAGACGACATCAGCTCCTTGGCCACCCGGGATCTTTTGACCGTCTGCTTGATGGTCTCGATGAGCTGCTGTTCGATCTGGGCAAGGGGGATGTCGCTGACCTTTGCGGAAGCGGCATAGGGGTGGCCCCCTCCGCCGAAGGTTGCCAGTATCCTGCCCACGTCCGCCTGGGGAGTCCTGCTCCTGGCAACGATGTTTATCTTGTTGCCCATGAGCACGACGGCAAAAAAGACATCCAGGTTCTCCATCTTAACCACCTTTTGAACAATGGAGGCAAGGTCGGTGATATAAGCGGGTGAGGAAATGGTGGAGATGTGGATGTCGTAGCCGTTGATCCTGTGGCAGGTCATCTCGTTCAAAAGGTCGTTGATCCAGGTGATCTGGTCCGGGCTGATCTCCTTTGAAACGAGATTGGAAATGGTGTTGAGGCTCGCCCCCCGGGAGAGGAGATAGGCCGCCATATGGAAATCCTCTTCCGTGGTGGCGGCATAGGTGAAAGAACCGGTATCCTCATAGATCCCCAGCGCCATGACCGTGGCTTCTTCCGGGGTGATGGGAATCTTTTTTTCCTTGATGATCCGGGTAAGGATCGTGACGGTGGCGCCGGTGAGCCGGGTCAGTTCAAAATCTCCCCTGATGTCGCTGTCAAGGGGAGGGTGGTGATCGTAGATATGGATCTCGAGCCCCTCCTTGTCAATGAGGTTTTCCACGATTTTAAGCCGCTGTCTCTGTTTGGTGTCCACCAGCACAAGGCGTTTTACGCTTAAAAAATCGATGTTGCCGGGGGTGGCCATGTTAAAGAGGTAACTCATGGACGAGATGAAAAAATCCCTCAGGTTTTTTTCCTGGGAACCCGGGAAGATCACCACGGAGTCGGGATAGAGCTTCTGGGCTGCTAGCATGGATGCAACGGCATCGAAGTCCGAATTGGTGTGGCTTGTGATGACGGTTTCCGCCTTGATTTTCTTTCTACCCATGGTCCCGGCTCCAACAGTTGTTTATGATAATCAGTGCCAACACCCCCCCGGGGATCAGCCCGGGAGGGGTGGCGTGCGTCTTCCTCTTATCATTAATAGGGGATAAAACCAAGGCTATCCTTATCCCACCGGCACTGCTTTTTTGATCATTGCCCTATCAATCGCTTTTTCAGGATATTTTCCTGTGATGTCCTTGTAGAACCCACGGATGATTTTCATGTCCGCTTCAAGGTCGCCGGTTGGATGGATCACGGGGCCGAAGCCGGCGACTTTTCGCTTGTAGTCGAGGAATCCCAAGGCAATGGGCACGTTTGCTCCCATGGCAATATGGTAAAATCCGGTTTTCCAGTGGGTCACCTTTGTTCGTGTACCGGCCGGGGAGATGGCAAGGGCGAGCCGCTTGCGCTTGTTGAACTGCTGGATGGACTGATTTACGACACTGTGGGAACAGGACCGGTCAATGGGGATTCCACCGAGCCACATGAAAAGCTTCCTGAAGGGCTGCTTGAAGATGGCGTCCTTGCCCATCCAGTATATCCCTCTCTTGTAAATAAATGTCGTGAACAGGGTATACGGAAGATCCCAGTTCGAGGTGTGGGGCGCTGCAATGATGACCATTTTTTTGGTGTCCGGCATTTCGCCCTCTACGCGCCACCCAAAGAGTTTCAGGAAGATCATCGAGATCCATCCCATAATCGTTCTCAATCCGGGGGTGTCAAAAATAGTATGTTTCAACTGCGTCCATCCTTATGGTTTTACGGTGTAATGATTTATCCCCCCATGCGGTTGCCGCCGATTGGAGAGAATGAAAAATTGTTAAATATTCACCATCGGTTAGGGGTTGTAAAGGAAAAAATCCGGTTTTGCAAAAATTTTACAAACGGGCCGGCGGCGAATCCCCTATGAAATCTGTTGTTCCCACACTACCTCTATGCTAAGAATAAGAATCAGGTTCGTTTTGATCGAGGTCCTTTGTCGTAAACCCGAAAAAAAAGGATGGATCATGCCCGCTTTTCTATGGAAAGGGAAAAACCCCAAAGGCAGAACACTCAAAGGGGAAATTGAGGCCGAGAACGCTGAACAGGTTCGGTCGAGCCTTGTTCGCCGCAAAATCACCCCCCTGAAGGTCAAACCCAAACCCAAGGATATGTTCGAGAATGTGGCGTTTCTCCAGCCACGGGTCAAGGATTCGGACATCATCATCTTTGCCAGGCAGTTCTCCACCATGATTGATGCAGGGCTTCCCCTGCTTCAGTGCCTGGACATCCTCCATGCCCAGCAGGAGAACCCCACCTTCAAGAAGGTGCTGAAGAAGATCAAGGAATCCGTGGAATCCGGCGAGACATTTGCCGATTCCCTTGGGAAATATCCTGATATCTTCAACGAACTGTTCACCAACATGGTTGCAGCGGGCGAAGCCGGGGGTATCCTGGATGTCATCCTGCGAAGGCTTTCAGCGTACATGGAGAAGATGGCAAAGCTGAAGAAGCAGGTTAAGGGAGCCATGACCTATCCCGGCATTACCATGGCCGTTGCCGTGATTGTGGTGGGGATCATCCTGGTATTTGTCATCCCGGTATTTGCGGAGATGTTCAAGGATTTTGGCGCAGCCCTTCCGGCGCCCACCATGTTCGTGGTCACCATGAGTAATGTGGTGATCTCCAAGATCTTCCATATCATCGGCGCCTTCATCGTGACGGTGTTTATTATCCGGCGAATCTATATGTCGGAAAAAGGCCGTATTTTCATGGATGACATGTTTCTGAGGCTTCCCGTGTTCGGCATCCTCATTCGAAAGGTTGCGGTCGCCAAGTTCACCAGGACCATGGGCACCATGATGTCCAGCGGGGTGTCCATTCTGGAGGCCCTGGATATCGTTGGTAAAACAGCGGGAAACAAGACCGTTGAATTTGCCATCAGTGATGTGAAAGCGGGAATATCCGAGGGCCGCTCCATGGCCGACCCCCTGCTGGAGAGCGGGGTGTTCCCCTCCATGGTGTGTTCCATGATTGCCGTGGGCGAGTCCACCGGCGCCCTGGATACCATGCTCGGAAAAATTGCCGACTTTTATGATGATGAAGTCGATCAGGCAGTGAAAAACCTGACAGACATGATCGAGCCCTTTATGCTGGTGTTCCTTGGGGTGGTGATCGGCGGTCTGGTGATTGCCATGTACCTTCCTATCTTCAAGATGGCGGCTGCCGTCGGGTAGGCCCCCATGGAAATCTTCACTCGAATTGATACCTGTCTTGCCTCTTTTAATTGGAAATGGGATCTGTTTCCATGGGAGGTGCCTTAAGCCGTGAAACCCATCACAGCCACAGACACCCCGGATATCGTCCGGGGGCTTCGCTGGCTGATCGTTTTCAGGGCCGTCTTTGCAATGGTCCTGACACTTTCTTCCGTCATCTACTGTACAGTGGAGAAGCTCTCCTACGTCCAGCAGCCCTTTGTTGCGCTTTATTGCATATCCGGCCTGCTGATCTGCCTGTCCATCGGGTATGCCGCCGTCTTGCCCTGGATTCGCACAAAGATGCTGTTCGCCTATGTCCAGCTCATTGCGGACAGTTTTATAATTACCTTGATCGTCTATGTTACCGGCAGTTTTGAAAGCATTACCACTTTTTTATATCTCGTGGGCATCATCGGGTCGAGCATGTTGCTCCTGCGGAAAGGGAGCATGGTGATCGCAGCCTGTTGCAGCACGGAATATGCGGTGCTCATCTGCCTCGAGTACTACGGCTTCCTGCGGCCCCTTACCGGGCATGGGGACCTTGCTTTCCTAGTGGATTTCCCCCAGGTCGCCTACAGGGTGGTGATCATTGCCGCCGCCTGTTTTGCCGTTGCCCTGCTGAGCGGGGTCCTGGCCCTCCAGGCCAAGCGGGCCCGCCTGGACCTGAGGGTGGTGGAAGGACATCTCAAGCGGGTGGAAAGGATGGCCGCCATGGGGGAAATGGTTGCGGGCATGGCCCATGAAATTAAAAATCCGTTGGCCTCCATCTCCGGAGCCATCCAGCTCATGGCTGAAAAGACAGAGCCGGGGTCCCAGAACCAGCGGCTGATGCAGATCGTCCTCCGGGAAACCCGGAGGCTTAGCGCCATTGTGACCGATTTTCTGCTGTTTGCAAAACCAAAGGGCGGCATGGTGCAGGATATCAGGCTCGATCTCGCCATTGACGAAGTCGTAGAACTCTTCCGCAGGGACCCCCTGTGTGCCGGGCGCATCCAGGTCTCCACCCGGCTGGATTCCCCCGTGTGGGTGGCCATGGATCCGGGGCATTTCAAACAGGTGCTGTGGAACCTGCTGAAAAACAGTGTCGAGGCCATCGGGGACACAGGCGAGATCATGATCCGGCTCTCCATGTTCCGGGGGGAACGCGCCTATCTGACCGTTGAGGACACCGGGTGCGGAATTTCCGTGGATGACCGGGGGGGGGTGTTTGATCCGTTTTTTACTACAAAACCGTCGGGGTCCGGGCTTGGGCTTTCCATCGTTCACAAGCTCATAGACAGCTACGACGGGATGGTCGATTTTGAAAGCCGGCCAGGCAAGGGAACGGTTTTTACTTTGATCCTGAAAGGGCATTCATCAACAAAATCTTGACACTGAGTCGTTGAATGGGGTAGTTTAACAAGTTTTTAATGAATGATAACCTTATCTATAGATGGAAGATATTGAAAAAATGGATGAAACAAGCACATTACTAAAAGCCAGAAAAGAGAAGTTAAACGAGATGATAGAGAACGGTGTTAATCTCTATCCCAATGACTTCAGGGTTTCCCACACCATTGAAGATCTCAAGGAGCTGATAGATAAGCAGCCCGAAACCCTTGGGGAGGAAGGTCCTGTTTTTTCCATCGCAGGAAGAATGATGGCCATCAACAAGTTCGGTAAATCCTCCTTCATTCGTTTCAAGGACCGGACCGGCCCCATCCAGGCCTACATCCAGAAGAACCGGGTGGGTGACGAGGTCTACGACCTGTTCAAGAAACTCGATATCGGCGATTTTGTCGGAATCACCGGTACCCTGTTCCAGACCCGGACCGGGGAGTGGACACTGCTTGCGGACAGCTTCCGGCTGCTTTCCAAGTCGGTGCGCCCCCTGCCCGAGAAGTTCCATGGTATCAAGGATCCTGAAAAGCGTTACAGGCAAAGATACCTGGATCTCATCATGAACCGGGACGCCAGGGATATTTTCATCAAGAGAAGCAAGACCGTGAGCCTCATGCGCTCCTTCTTTGAAAAGAGGGATTTCATGGAGGTGGAAACCCCCATGATGCAGCCCGTTCCCGGAGGCGCCGAAGCCACCCCCTTCAAGACCTGGCACAACGCCCTGGGTATGGAGCTCTTCCTTAGGATCGCCCCGGAACTCTATCTGAAACGCCTGGTTGTCGGCGGATTTGAGCGGGTTTTTGAGATCAACAGGAACTTCCGGAACGAAGGCGTTTCCACCCGCCACAATCCCGAGTTTACCATGGTGGAATTCTACCAGGCCTATGCCAACTATGAAGATCTCATGGATATGACCGAGGAGATGTTCCGGTTCATCGCAACAGAGGTGACCGGGTCCGACGCCGTGGAATACCAGGGTGACACCATCGATTTCGGCAAGCCCTGGCAGCGTCTTCCAATGATTGAGTCCCTGACTGAAATCGGCGGTGTGGACGCGGCCATCCTCGATGATACGGCCGCTCTGCTCAAGTTCGCGGAGGAGAACGAGATAAAGATCACCAAGCAGGACCAGCACGGCAAGATCCTCACAAAGCTGTTTGACGTGCTGGTGGAGCCCAAACTGATCCAGCCGACCTTTATCACTGGCTACCCCGTGGAGGTTTCTCCCCTTTCCAGGAAGAGTGATGTCAATCCGGAACTCACCGACCGGTTCGAACTCTTTATTGCCGGCAAAGAGATTGCCAACGGCTTTTCCGAGATCAACGATCCCGCGGACCAGCATGAGCGCTTCCTTGCCCAGGCAGCCAAGCGAACCGCGGGTGACGAGGAAGCCCATGTTATGGATAACGACTATGTCGAGGCCCTCGAGTACGGCATGCCTCCCACGGCCGGCGAAGGCATTGGTATCGACCGGCTGGTGATGCTGCTGACCGACTCACCATCGATCCGGGAGGTTATCCTCTTCCCGCACATGAAGAACGTATCCTAACCCATGCCCCTGGAAATGCTCATAGCAGCCCGGTACCTCAAGGCAAAGAGACGGGAGGGATTCATCTCCCTGATCACCCTTCTGTCCATTGCCGGTGTTACCGTGGGAGTCATGGCCCTTGTCATCGTCATTGCCGTGATGAGTGGTGCTGAAACCGAATTCAGACGGAGAATCCTCGGTGTGGAACCCCATGTCCTTGTGATGAACTCCTCCGGAAAAGCCTATGATGTCGACGGGACCGTCGACATTGCCCGGCGGATTCCCGGGGTCAGGGGGGTCTCCCCCATGGTGTTCGCCCAGACCATGATCCGAACCTCCCACTCCCTGTCGGGAGCGGTGGTCCGGGGGGTGGATCCTTCCATCGGGTTCAGCCTGGTCAAGGGATTCAGCCCGTCGGAGTTAGGGAACAGGCTGGCCATGGATTCGGAAAACAGCCGACTGCCCGGGATCATTCTCGGCAAGGAGCTGGCAAAGAACCTGGCGACCATGGTGGGGGACAGGATCGTTCTCATGTCCCCCGGGGGAATGATGTCCCCGGTGGGCCATGTTCCTTCCTTAAAACGGTTCCGGGTGACCGGCATTTTTGAATCCGGCATGTACGAATACGACAGCTCCCTTGCCTATGTTCACATCCGGGAGGCCCAAAAGCTCATGGGCATGAAGGGCCGGGTGTCCGCCCTGGGTGTCTGGGTCAACAATGTCTTTTCGGCGGATACGGTCAAGGCGGATATCCTGAAATCGCTGGATTACTCCTTTTATGCCAGGGACTGGATGGAGATCAACAAGAGCCTGTTTTCAGCCCTGAAACTTGAGAAGACAGCCATGTTCGTCATCCTGACCCTCATTGTCCTGGTCGCGGCCTTCAATATCGCCTCGGCCCTGATCATGATGGTGATGGAAAAGACCCGGGATATTGCCGTGTTCAAGGCCATGGGCGCCACCGATGCCATGGTGCGTAAGATCTTTGTTGCCCAGGGCATGATCATCGGGCTCCTGGGAACTTCCCTGGGAACGGTGTCCGGCGTGGGGGTCTGCATGCTGCTTCAGAAATACAAGTTCATCGAACTGCCTCCGGCCTACCCCTTTTCGACCATTCCCGTTCAGCTGGAATCCATGGATGTCTTTTTAATCGTGGTTTCCGCCATCCTGATCTGCTTTGTGTCGACCATTTACCCTTCCTATAAAGCATCCAAAATGGATCCGGTGGAGGCCCTGCGTTATGGATAATGACCCATCGAATCTGCTGGTCCTTGAAGGGATCTCCAAGGGGTATAATACAATCCAGACCAGGATCGAGATCCTGAAACAGGTGGACTTCACCATTCGCAAGGGTGATTCCATTGCCGTGGTGGGCGCTTCCGGCATCGGTAAATCGACCCTGCTTCAAATCATCGGAACCCTTGACCGGCCCGATGAGGGGCGCCTGCTCTTTGAGGGCAGGGATCTTTTCGCCCTTGACCAGGAGCGGCTTGCAAGGTTCAGGAACCGGTCGGTTGGATTTGTTTTTCAGTTCCACCACCTGCTCCAGGGGTTCACTGCCATGGAAAACGTGATGATCCCCTGCCTGATCAGCAAGATGTCGAAACAGGATGCGGAAAAACGGGCCAAAGAGATACTTGCCCGGGTGGGACTCCAGGAACGGTTTTTTCACCGGGCCGAGGATATGTCCGGCGGCGAGCAGCAGCGGGTAGCCCTTGCAAGGGCCCTGGTCCTTGAGCCGCTTCTGCTCCTTGCTGACGAACCCACCGGCAACCTGGATATAAGAAATTCCGAGGAGATTCATCAATTGCTTATGGAATTGAACAAGGAGCTTGGCATGACGGTCATTGTTGTAACCCACAACAACGATCTTGCAAACCTGATGAATCAGAGAGTGACCCTTAAATACAGTGGAATAGTGCCGTTGCAATGATAATTAAACCATTCAAAATAATCGAGACCTGTAAAATGAACCATGGTGATTTCAAGAAAGCATCCTTGATAGCGATTCTTCTAATTCTCTTTTGTTGTGTCAACGTTTCCGCCGAAGACAAGGTCACGGTTGGAATCCTTCCCTTTTCCGTGCATGCCGACCAGGGGATAAACCACCTTGATAAAAAACTGGCCGGGATGATGTCGGAAAATTTCCGAAAGGACGGGGCCGCAACCGTGGTGCTGGACGAGGTGCCGGCGGGGACAGGTCTTGGATACCGGAAGATCCGTGAGATCGGTATCCGGTACGGGGTGGACTACCTTGTGTGGGGCTCCGTGTTCATGGCCGGGGGACGCTTGAGCATCGATGCCAAGATGGGAGCCACCTTTGACTCAAAGGCGCCGGATTCCTTTTTTGCCGAAGCCAAGGGCGTTGAAAACCTGTTTTCGGCCGTCGGCAACCTTTCCCGGGAAATATCCAGCGTCATTTTCCAGAAGAAATTCATCACTTCGGTCAGGCTTGAGGGAAACAGGCGGATCGAGTCCGACGCCGTTCTCAGGCTTTTAAATGTGAAATCCGGGGAGATTTTCAATCCCGGCAATTTGTCGGATGATCTGAAAAAGATCTACAAAATGGGCTATTTCGATGATGCCAGGGTGGAGAGCAACCAGCAGGAAAAAGGGGTGGAACTTGTTTTCACCGTGGTTGAAAAACCCAGCGTGAGACGGGTTAAGATCAAGGGAAACCATGTCTATGAGGCTACCGAGATCACCGAGGTGATCCGGACAAGCACCGGCTCCATCCTCAATATCTTCAAGCTGGATGCCGATGTGGCCAGGATCAAGGCCATGTACACGGAAAAAAATTATCATAATTGCGCCATTCGCTATGAAATTGCTCCCCTTGACAACAACCAGGCCGACATCCAGTTTGTTATCGAAGAGGGCAACAAGCTCAGGATCGAAAAACTAGCGTTCGAGGGCAACCAATACTTTTCCGACAAACAGATCCAAAAGGTGATGAAGACGAAAAAGAAGGGTTTCTTCTACTGGCTCACCTCATCAGGCGACCTTGACAGGAACGAGCTTGACCAGGATGTGTTCAGGATCGAATCCCATTACAAGGACCAGGGATTTGTGGATGCCAGGGTCTCGGACCCGGAGATAAAACTTGGAAAGGAGAGCATCTCCGTCAAGTTCAAGATAGATGAAGGACTTCAGTACCGGATCGGGACAATCGAGTTCAAGGGGGATATCATCGTTCCGGTTGAGAATCTGGAAAAGACCATCAAATCCACCTCATCTGAGCTTTACTCCAGGAAGCGGCTGAGAAGCGACGTGATCTCCCTTACCGACATCTACTCGGACAAGGGGTTTGCAAATGCCGACATCTCTCCGTCCATTACCCGGGACAAGGAGACAAAACTTGTAAACATCATCTTTAACATGGAAAAAGGCTCCCCTGTCTATTTTGAGCGAATCATCATCAGCGGCAATACAAAGACCCGGGACAAGGTGATTCGAAGACAGCTCAGGATTTACGAGCAGGAACTCTACTCCATGTCCAAGCTCCAGTCGAGCGTGAAAAATCTTAGAAGGATCGATTATTTTGAGAACGTGGAGGTCAACACCTCCAAGGGAAGCCGGGACGACCGGCTCAATGTTCACATCGGCATCACTGAAAAGGCCACCGGCGCATTCAGCTTCGGCGGCGGTTATTCCAGTGAGGACTCCATCTTCGGAATGGTTTCCATCACGGAGAGGAACCTCTTCGGCAAGGGCCAGATCCTTACGTTAAAGGCGGAAGTTTCGGGTACGTCCAACAAATACACCTTGAGTTTTACCGAACCCTGGCTCTTTGACATTCCCCTGAGCGCGGGTTTCGACGTCTACAACTGGGACAAGGAGTATGACTACTATGACAAGGAAAGCCGGGGCGGGGCCTTAAGGCTCGGGTACATGATCTTTGATTTTACCAGCGTCGGTTTGAAGTACGGGTTCGAGGATTTTCATATCACCAATGTCCAGGATGATTACACCTCGGTTAATGCCGGCCACTATGTTACGAGCAGTATCACCACCTCATTGAAATACGACTCCAGGAACAAACGCTTCAATGCGACCAAGGGTATGTTGAACAGCCTTTCCGTGGAGTATGCCGGCGGACCCCTCGGGGGCGAGATCGATTTCACCAAGTACGTTGCGGAATCGGGCATCCACTTTCCCATTTTCTGGAAGGTAACCGGGCTGATCCACGGCAAGGCCGGATTCCTGGACGACAACTCACACATAGTTATCGATTATGAAAAATTTTATCTTGGCGGCATTAATTCCGTCCGTGGGTATGACTGGCAGGATATCAACGCCGGTAACGACGACAAGGACAAGATCACGGGAGGGGTGAAGTTCGTCCAGTTCAATGCGGAGCTTAACTTTCCACTCCTGGACGATGTCGGGCTTGCCGGGGTGCTGTTCTATGATACCGGGGATGTGTTCGCAAAGGGCGAAGATCTGGCCGTTGATAGCCTTTATTCAAGCTATGGCGCAGGCATCCGCTGGTATTCGCCCATGGGGCCCATCCGGATTGAGTACGGCATAACCCTGGATGATACGGAAGAGTCCTCGGCTGGGGACAGCCGGTGGGAGTTTTCCATGGGCAGCTCTTTTTAACGATTGATTTGGGCGCTATGCCCTCTATTAAACCTATTCAGGAGGAAACAATGAAAGCATTGAATCGAATGGCGCTGACAACAGCGGCTATTTTTATTTTCGGGGCGGCATCGGCTGTTGCAGCGGATCTGCCAAAGATCGGGATTGTCAATTTCCAGAAGGTTCTCGCCACCTCGAGCCCGGGCAAGATTGCCAAGGCCGAGATAAACAAGAAGGGAAAAGAGATGGAAGAGAGCCTCAAGGCCAAAGGGACCGAGCTTGAGGAGCTGAAAAAGACCATCGAGCGCGAGGCCCTGGTGATGAGCAAGGATAAGCGTGATGAAAAAGAGCGTGAATTCAGGATCAAGGTCAACGATTTCAAGACCATGCAGGCAAGGTACAAGGATAGCTTCAAGAGCCTTGAAGCCCGGCTTGTCTCAAAAATCAACCGGGACGTCCTGGAGCTTGCCAAAAAAATGGGAAAGGATGGAGGCTATATGCTCATCCTGGAGCGGAATGCCGCGGGTGTCATGTATTTTCCCGAAGCCCTGGATATCACCGACGAGCTGATCACCGAGTTCAACAAGAGTTCCGTAAAGGCAAAATAGCAGACTGATACATGAAAATTACCATTAATGACCTGGCTAAAAACATTGGCGGTGAGGTTATAGGCGACGGAGCCCTGGAAATATCCGGGGTCTCCTCCTTTGACGACGCCAATGCCGACGAAATCACCTTTGCCGTGGACCCCAAATTCCTGAACCGGTTGAACGAAACCCGGGCCGGGGCCGTGATCGTGCCCCTGGATTTTCAGGATGCCGGTTCCGCCAACCTTACCTGTACGCTTGTGAAATCCGAGAATCCAAAGCTGCACTTTTTCAGGATCGTCTCAAAATTTCATCCCCCAAAAGAGCCTGACCGTACAATCTCCCCCATGGCGTCCATGGGCAGGAACCTTGACCTGGGGAAAGATGTCACCATCGCCCCCAACGTTACGGTGGGCGACAATGTCACGTTAGGGGATCGTGTCTGCCTCATGCCCGGGGTTTATGTGGGGGACAATGTTGTCATCGGCAGCGACACAACCATCAAACCCAATGTGACGGTGATGGAGAAGACTCGGATCGGCCGGCGGGTCCTCATTCACTCCGGCACGGTGATCGGCAGCGACGGGTTTGGTTTCACCCCCAACCAGGGAGGCCATGAGAAGCTGATCCACGCAGGCTTTGTCAGGATTGACGATGATGTGGAAATCGGCGCCTGCAACACCATCGACCGGGGAACGTTGGGCCTTACATGGATCGGCAAGGGTGTCAAGACCGATAATCTTGTTCACATTGCCCACAATGTCACTATTGGCGAGAATTCCCTCATCGTTGCCCAGGTGGGCATCGCAGGGAGCGCCGCCATTGGAAAGAATGTTATCCTTGCGGGAAAGTCGGCGGTATCAGGCCATCTTACCGTCGGGGACGGCGCCATCGTAGGGCCGGGCGCCGGTGTCCTCTCCAGTGTTCCTCCGGGGGAGATCGTCTCCGGGCTTCCCACTATGCCCCATAAGCTCTGGCTTAAGGTGGGGAAGATTCTTCCAAGGCTTCCGGATTTCAGAAAACGGCTTTCGGCCCTTGAAAAACGAGTCGAACGCCAGGAAACGGATAAACGCGATTAAGCGTTGCAAGACCGGTTGTCATGATTTACAATCAAAATTGTTTCACAGTTTTACCACGAACGGAGTTTTTCATATGATTCATCCCACGGCAATAATTGATCCAAGTGCTGAGATCGATTCCAACGTCACCATCGGACCCTATGCCATCATCGAGGGCGATGTCCGTATCGGAGCCGGCACGGAGATTGGCCCCCACGCCACCATCGATCAATACGTTACCATCGGTCCTGACTGCAGGATCTTCCAGTATGCTTCCATCGGGGGAGCTCCCCAGGATTTGAAGTTCCACGGTGAAAAGACCTATCTCAAGATCGGGCGGGGGTCCATCATCCGTGAGTTTGTAACCATCAACCGGGGAACCGAGTTCGGAGGCGGTTATACGGAAGTGGGGGAGGAAAACTACCTCATGGCCTATACCCATATTGCCCACGACTGCAAGACCGGAAACAGGGTCATCCTTGCCAACAACTCCACCCTGGCCGGTCACATCGAACTTGGGAATAACGTAACGGTGGGCGGCCTTGTGGCGGTTCACCAGTTTGTCAAAGTCGGAGACTATGCCTATATCGGCGGCAAATCAGCCGTTACCAAGGATATTCCCCCCTACGTGATTGCCGCGGGTGACCGGGCAACCCTCCACGGTCTCAACAATGTCGGGCTTAAACGGCACAACTTTTCGAAATCCACCCTCCAGGAGCTGAAAAAGGCGTACCGGATCGTATTTCGAATCGGCCTCACCGTAAAGCAGGCGGCAGAGCGGGTCAAGGCCGAGGTGGAACAGATTCCCGAGGTGGTCAATTTCATGACCTTTATCCAGGAGTCCAACCGGGGCGTGACAAGATAAGTTATGAAGATCGGACTCATTGCAGGAGGGGGCCAGTTTCCCCTCCTTTTTGCTGAAAAGGCAAGGCGGAACGGATACGAGATCCATGCCGCGGCCTACGTCAACGAAGCCTCAACCGAACTTGGCGACCATGTGGATTCCATTGAGTGGCTTCACCTGGGCCAGGTCGGGCGTCTGCTGAAGCATTTCCGGCGCCAGGGGGTTACCGAGGCTGTCATGCTCGGATCAGTCAAAAAAACACGGCTTTTTACCGACATCAAGCCGGATCTCAAGGCCCTTGCATTCATCGCCAGGATGGGGGCGCAAACCCACGACGATTCCATATTGAGGGCCTTTGCGGATCTCCTTCAAAAGGAAGGGGTCAACATCAGGCCTTCCACCTTTCTTCTGCCGGAACTCATATCCCCTAAAGGATGCTGGACAAAGCGTAAACCCGGCAAGGCGGAAAAAAAGGATATTCGGATCGGCTGGCGCATGGCCAGGGAGATCGGGAGGCTGGACATCGGCCAATGTCTGGTGATCAGCAACGGAACCGTGCTTGCCGTTGAGGCGGTGGACGGTACCGACGCTACCATTGCCAGGGGAGGTTCCCTATGCAAGGGAGGGGCCGTGGTGGTGAAGCTGTGCAAGCCTGAACAGGACCAGCGGTTCGATCTGCCCTCATCGGGTGTTGAAACCATCAGGACCATGCACGCTTCCGGGGTTTCGGTGCTTGTGCTCGAGGCCGGAAAGAGCCTCTCCTTTGACAGGGAAGAGATGATCGGCCTTGCCGACGAACTCGGTATCACCATTGTCGCCATGGAAGAGGGGGAGGCGGCATGACGCCTGTTCAAAAGTCCCGTCATATCATGATCCTTGCCGGGGAACCCTCCGGGGATCTCCATGGCGCCAACCTGGTAAAAAGCCTGAAACAGGCGGACTCCCGGATCAGGATCACGGGCATCGGCGGAGATGGGATGGCGGCCCGGGGCATGGAGCTGTTTTTCCACATCAACCGGCTCTCGGTCATGGGGCTCACAGAGGTGCTCCTCCAGTTCCGGGTAATCAAGCAAGCCTTTTACTGCTTCAGAGACCGGGTCAGAACCACGAAACCGGATCTTGTGATCCTGATCGATTATCCCGGGTTCAATCTCCGGGCGGCCGAATTTGCCAAAAAAGCCGGGATTCCGGTCCTCTACTATATCACACCCAAGGTGTGGGCCTGGAAACGCTCCCGGCTCAAGACCATCAAACGGGTGGTGGACCATGCCGCACTGATTTTTCCCTTTGAATCGCCCATATTTCAAAAGGAAGGCATCCCCTCGACCTTTGTGGGCAACCCCCTGCTGGACTGCTATCCGGACACCATGATTCCCGTCCGTTCCGGGAAAGATGGGGAATATACCATCGGCCTGCTTCCCGGGTCCAGGGAGACGGAGATCTCAGCGCTTTTAAAGACCATGGTTGAATCCGCCGTCCTGATCAGGGAACGGACCGGAAATGTCCGGTTCCTTGTATCCGCAGCCCCCACCGTGGATCATGGGCGGATGGAAGAGATCATCGCTCCCCACAACCGGGACCGCCTGTTCACCCTTGTCAAGGGCACTCCCCAGGCTATTTTTGACCGGGCCGACCTGCTGGTCGCCGCATCGGGAACCGTAACCCTGGAGGCCGCCATCTGCGGGGTGCCCATGATCATTGTCTACAAGCTCTCCTCCCTGACATTTTTCATTGGGAAGATCTTTGTAAGACTCAAACATGTGGGGCTTGCCAACATCATCGCGGGACACGAGGTGGTGCCGGAGCTGCTCCAGGACCAGGCAACGCCGGAAACCATTGCCGGGACCGCCGTATCCCTCCTGAACCCTGAAAAACTAAGGCGGATGAGGGCAAGGCTGTTGATGATCCGAGAACTCCTCGGGGGCAGCGGCGCATCCCGGCGTACGGCACGGCTGGCCCTGGATCTCATCCGAACCCGAGGCCTGTGACTGAAAAACCCCTTTTTCCCTTTGACATTTTTCAGGACTATGATCTAATACCATCAATATTCAGTCAAATTCCACGTTAAAGAGGTAAACACGAAACCATGCCAACCCAGTTGATTCTCCTTGCTCTCTGTCTGCTGCTTTCCGCTTTTTTTTCTTCTTCAGAGACAGCGCTCTTTTCCATATCCAAGATTCGGGCCCTTCACCTGGCCAAGGAGGGAACAAGGTTCGACCGCCTCATCATGCGGATGAAACAAGACTCCCACGGCCTTTTAACAACCATTCTCATTGGAAACAACCTGGTGAACATCGGCGGCTCCGCCCTTGCCACCGCTATTGTCATGGAACAGTTCCATTCCAACGCAGTGGGCATCGCCACCGGTATCATGACCTTTCTCATCCTCGTGTTCGGGGAGATTATTCCCAAATCATTCGCCACCCAGAACAATGTGCTGGTGGCCAGGATCGTTATTTTTCCGTTGTTTTGGCTTTCCAAGCTGTTTTATCCCATCATCGTGGTGCTCAATTTCATACCGAGGATTCTTGGGGGCTATTCAAAACAGCCCGCCGTTACCGAGGATGAACTCATGACCATGGTGGAGGTGGTCGAGGAGGGAGGGGAGATCAAAGAGGAGGAGCGGGAACTGATCTCCAATATCTTTGAATTTGACGACACCAGCTCCTCCGAGATCATGACCCCCAGGGTCGACATGTATGTCATCGATGTGGATGACCCCCTGGATATCAAGGAGATCATCAATTCCGGATTTTCCCGGATTCCCGTGATCGAGGAGAACATCGACAACGTGGTGGGCATCCTGAACATCAAGGATCTGTTTGCCCATTATCATGAGCGCTGCATCAAGGATGAGGATTCAGCCTTTGATGTCAGGACGATTATGCGGGAACCCCTGTTTGTTCCGAGTTCCAAAAAGATCGATTCCCTGCTCCATGAGTTCAAGCAGCTGAAAAACCATATCGGTATCGTGATCGACGAACACGGCGGCGTTGAAGGCCTGGTCACCATGGAGGACGTCCTGGAGGAGCTCGTGGGTGAGATCTCGGACGAAACCGACCAGCTTGATCCCCATCTGGTCAAGCTCAAGGATAAACGCTGGATCGTCCTTGGTAAGGCCGATATCGACGAGATCAACAAGAACCTGGGGCTGTCCATCGATGAATCCAACGATTATGATACCTTTTCCGGATATATCCTGGACCGGATCGGAAGGATTCCGGATGTGGGAGAAAGCATCGACATTGAACCCTATACGGCCACGGTCAAGGAGAAGGACGGTAACCGGATAAAAACCTTTGTGTTGAAAAAAGAAGTAAAAAAGGCTTGACTTTGACGAAAAGAGTCTATACGCTGTTACGAAATTATTAACCGTATCGACTCCCAAGGAAAAGAATTACAGTGAACACACTCAACGCAGGCAACTTTTACTTTTATTTTAGGTATTATTTTAATACCGGTCTGCCTGTGGTGCACTGAAAGAGACGATACTAATCTAAAAAGTGAAAAAGCCGCAGCAGACCAAAGGTCGCTGCGGCTTTTGTGTTTTGTAAGGGCTGCGGGGACGTAAAAAACTGCAGCCCTTTTTCCTTTCCAAGGAGAAAAAAATGTCAGTCATTGGAAAGAGAATTCGCCTTGAGCGCATTATCAACAGAGAGACCGGCAAGACCATTATCGTCCCAATGGATCACGGTACTACCATCGGTCCTGTCAAGGGACTCCTTGACATGAAGGAGGCGGTGAGGAAAGTGGCCCTTGGCGGTGCAAACGCCATTGTGGAGCACAAGGGGCTGGTGGGGGAGGGCCTTCGGCGCCAGGGACCGGATATCGGACTCATCGTCCACCTTTCAGCCTCCACCTCCCTGTCCACCCGGCCCAACGCAAAGACCCTGGTCTGCACCGTTGAGGAGGCGATCAAGCTCGGGGCCGACGCCGTGTCCATCCATGTGAACCTTGGCAACGGGGATGAGTCCCGGATGCTCAACGATTTCGGGAAAATCAGCCGGGTTGCCGGGGAATGGGGCATGCCGCTCCTGGTGATGATCTACGTAAGGGGGGAGAAGGTTCCCAATGAGTATGACAAGGATGCCATCAAACATGCCGCCAGGGTGGGCGGCGAAATGGGCGCCGACCTGGTCAAGGTTGCGTACCCCGGCACCCCTGAAGGATTCCGGGAGGTGGTTGAGGGATGTCCCGTTCCCGTGGTTATCGCGGGCGGCGCAAAGATGGATTCGGACAGGGATATCCTCACCATGGTAAAGGAGAGCATAGATGCCGGCGGCGCGGGCATTTCCATCGGGCGAAATGTGTTCCAGCATGATAATCCAAGAAAGATGGTGGAGGCCATGGCCGCGATCATCCATGAAAACGCATCCATTGACACAGCCCTTGGCATTTTAACCGAACGCTGATCGCTCATCGCTGATTAAGGAGAAAAATATGCGAAAAATATGGATAAGGGTGGAACCCTGGGACAAGGAGATGGTGACCACGGCCCTTGAATGCGGCGCCTTTGGCGTAATGGTCCCTGAAGGCCATGCGGCGGAGGTGAGACAGCTTGGCAAGATCGTCATCATGGCTCCGGACGGGGATCTTGTACCGGGAACCGATGTCACGGAGATCCGGATAGAGAGCCGGGAGGATGAGGAGGCTATACTTGGGGCCGCCCAGACCGGCACGGTGATCCTGGATACCAGTGACTGGAAGATCATTCCCCTGGAAAATCTCATCGCCAGGGGCGCAAGCGTGATCTTCAAGGTGGAAACATCCGCCGAGGCAAAGACGGCGTTCCAGATCCTGGAACAGGGGGTGGACCAGATCGTGTTTGAACCGAAAACCCTTGTGGAGTTGAAGAATTTTTTCTCCGATCTCTCCCTTGAAGGGGAAACCACCCTTCTGGAAACCGCCGAGATCGTCAGCGTCACCCAGGCAGGAATGGGGGACCGGGTCTGCATCGACACCTGCACCATGATGACCCCCGGCCAGGGCATCCTTGCCGGAAACAGCAGCAAGGCGTTGTTCCTGGTCCACAGCGAGAGCCTGGAGAATCCCTATGTGGCCGCCCGTCCCTTCCGGGTGAATGCCGGGCCGGTTCACGCCTACACCCGGGTGCCCGGGGGAAGGACCCGCTACCTGTCCGAGCTTGAAGCCGGGGATCCCATTCTGATCACCGGTGCGGACGGCCGGTCCTTTGAGGCGGTCACCGGGCGTCTCAAGATAGAGAAACGTCCCCTGATGCTGGTCAAGGCACGGGCCAAGGAAAAGGAGATCTCCCTTCTGGTTCAGAATGCCGAAACCATCCGCCTGACAACGCCCAAGGGAGAAGCCCTCTCAGTGGTGGACCTTAAGCCGGGGGATACCGTGCTTGTCGCCCTTGAAACCAACGCACGCCATTTCGGCCATAGTATAGAGGAGAGTATTTTAGAGCAATGACGAACACTAAAGACAATCAACAGTTGGAACAAAGGCTTGACGGGTTCAGGGCCGAGATCGACGACATCGACCGGGAGATCGTCGCCCTCATCAACAAGCGGCTCCTCGTGGGCAAGAAGATCGGGGAGATCAAGGATGAGATCGGGTCGGAAGTCCTTGACCGGCAACGTGAAAACAAGGTCCTGGATCGGCTTGCCAGGATTAACCAGGGACCTGTCGAGGATGATGTGCTTCGCTACATCTACAGCGTCATCATGACGGCATCCCGGCAGATCCAGCGCGCTAACCGGATCTCTTATCTCGGACCCGAAGCCAGCTACAGCCATATCGCCTCCTTGAATCACTTCAGGCATTCGGGACAATTCGTACATGAGGCAAGCCTCAGGGAAGTGTTTCAGCAGGTGGAGAAAAAAGAGAGCAATTACGGGGTGGTTCCCATTGAAAACTCCATCGAGGGAGCAGTGACCCATACCCTGGACCTTTTCTATGAGTTCGACCTCACCATCGTTGCCGAGCACTACGAGCATATTTCCCATGACCTGCTTTCGGTTTCCGGAGACATTGATGCCATCAAAACGGTCTATTCACATCCCCAGGCCCTTGCCCAGTGCCGGAACTGGCTTCGGAAAAAGCTGCCCGGGGCAAAGGTCGTGGAGGCGACCTCCACCTCCCAGGCCGCGCGGATCGCAGCCGGTGAAACCAATGCCGGGGCAATCGCAAGTTCAAGGGCCGCCCACATCTACAATCTCCAGGTGGTGGAGTCCAAGATCGAAGATCTCTCCGGGAACATCACCCGGTTCCTGGTGATCGGCAGGGACAAGGTCGAAAAAACCGGCAAGGACAAAACCTCTGTCATGTTTGCCACCTCCCATGTGCCGGGCGCTTTGTTCAAGGTGCTGGAGCCGGTGAACCGGGCTGGCCTCAACCTGGTCAAGCTGGAATCCAGGCCCACCCGCCACCAGAACTGGAGCTACTATTTTTTCATGGACATCGAAGGCCACATCGAGGACAAAATCGTACATGACACCATCGAGGAGATGAAGGCCAACAGCCTCTACCTCAAGCACCTGGGCTCTTACCCCGTGTTCAGTGAACTCTAACCAAGGTTGTGAAGGTCAATGTTGAATTCAGATACCAGGCTTTACGCTCTTTTTGGCGATCCCGTCTCCCACTCCCTGGGGCCGGTGATGCACAATGCCGCGTTCGGGGAGAGGAAAATCAATGCCGTGTACCTGGCGTTCCGGGTTTCGAGGATCGAACAGGCTGTTGAGGCCATGGGATCCCTGAACATAGCCGGCGCCTCGGTCACCATCCCCCATAAGGAAACGGTGATTCCATTTTTAGACGAAGTGGATGACCTGGCCCGGGACATGGGGGCGGTGAACACCATTGTAAACCGGGAAGGGAAACTTGTCGGGTACAACACCGACGCCAGGGGGGCCGTGGATCCCCTGGAAAGGGTGTGCGGCCTTGCCGGAAAGCGGGTGGTGATCATCGGCGCCGGAGGGGCGGCCAGGGCCGTTGCCTTTGGCGTGAAACAAAAGGGTGCGGCGCTCTTCATTGTCAACCGTTCCGAAGAGCGGGGCAGGGCCCTTGCCCGGGAGATTGGGGCGACCTTTATATATAAGGACGAACTTCAGCAGGTTGATCCCGAAATCATAATCAATGCCACTTCCGTTGGAATGGCGCCCGGGATCGATGATATTCCCCTGGACCCTGGATTTCTGACAAGCTCCATGATAGTGATGGATATCGTCTACACCCCGGTCAGGACCGCGTTGATCCGGGCCGCCACTGAAAAAGGGTGTACAGTCATTGATGGACTGTCCATGTTTGTCAACCAGGGCGCGGCGCAGTTTGAGCTGTTCACAGGTATAAAGGCGCCAATAGAGATCATGAAAAAATCGTTAATAAAGGTAATTGAAAACAGATGAAACAGATAAAGGCACGAAATATTCAACCCTGCTCCGTCACGGTCCCGGGATCTAAAAGCGTTTCCCACAGGATGGTGATCTGTGCGGCCCTTGCCGGCGGGCAATCCGTTGTGGACAATCTTTTAAAGAGTGAAGATATTGAATTGACCATGGCGGCCCTGGGGCACATGGGGGCTTCCATCACCCCGAACGGTGATAACTCGGTTACCATCACCGGATTTGACGGAAGGCCCGGTCCCTTTTCAGATCCCATCTATCTTGGTAATTCCGGCACCTCCATGCGGCTTCTTGCCGGCATTGCCGCCCTGGGAGAGTCCCCTTATATCCTGACAGGGGACGAGCGAATGAACCAGCGGCCCATGGATGCGCTTCTTGCCTGCCTCAGAATGGCTGATATCGATGCCGTTTCCGTCAATGGCAACGGTTGTCCCCCGGTTTCCATACGGGGCGGAATCAGGCGGGGTGGCCTTGTGACCCTGGATTGCTCCACAAGCAGCCAGTACCTGTCATCCATGCTGATGATGGGTGCGGTTTTGAGGAACGGACTGCATATCACCCTGGCCGGGCCCCCGGTGTCGGCTCCTTATATCGATCTCACCCTGGATATCATGAAGCGGTTCCAGGTGACGGCCCAGCGGATCACCGAGACCCAGTTCCGGGTTCCCGGTGGCCAGGCGTATGTTCCCGGGCATTTCGTCGTGGAACCGGATCTTTCCAATGCCAGCTATTTCTGGGCTGCCGGGGCTGTTTCGGGAAGCCCGGTAAAGGTGACGGGAATCAGCAGGAAATCCCTCCAGGGGGATCTGGAGTTTGTGGATATCCTAGGGCGAATGGGATGTGAGGTGACGGAGGACGAAGAGGGTATCGCCGTTTCCGGCAACGCGCTTACAGCCATCGATGTCGATATGGGACGCTGTCCCGATGTGGTTCCGACCCTTGCCGTGGTGGCGGCCTTTGCAAAAGGCACCACCCGCATCACCAACATCGCCCATTTAAGGGAAAAGGAGTGCGACCGTATCGAGGCGGTGGTTTCCCAGCTCAGGAAGATGGGCATCGAGGCCGACCAGGGAGACGACTGGCTTACGGTCACCGGGGGCGCTCCCCACGGCGCGTCCATCGAGACATTTAACGACCACCGGATCGCCATGGCCTTCGGCGTGGCAGGCCTGAAGGTTGAGAATGTCTTGATTGAAAATGAATCCTGCGTTGGAAAATCGTTTCCAACCTTTTGGGAGGTCTTTGAAACCCTGATATGAACGTGATCTTAATAGGATACCGCTGTACCGGCAAGAGCGAGACCGGCAGGATACTGGCCGATTCCCTTTCCCTTCCCTTTGTGGATACCGATGATCTCATTGAAAAAACCATGAAGGGGTCCGTTGCCGACATCGTGGAAAGCAAGGGATGGGAGAGCTTCAGGAAAATTGAGAGCCAGATCTTGAAAGGGCTGTTGAAAACCGATGGCCTCGTGATTGCTACCGGCGGCGGCATCGTTCTTGACGAGAAAAATATCCTGGCCATGAAGGCGGGTGGAACCGTGGTGTGGCTGACAGCAAAAATCGACACCATATTGGACAGGATGTCAAAGGATCCCAACACCGCCGGGTTAAGGCCCGCCTTGACCAGCCATTGCCTGGAGGATGAAGTGAAGGAAACCATGGCCATGCGAAAGCCCCTCTATGAAAAGGCTGCCCATATGGAGATCGATACCTCAAACCAGGATGCAGCCCAAGTGGCGGCCATTATAAAAAGGAAACTATGAACTATGGCAGGTAGCAGTTTTGGAACGTGCTTCAGGGTAACCACCTGGGGAGAGTCCCATGGCAAGGCAATCGGTGTGGTGGTGGACGGGTGTCCTCCGGGAATTCCCCTGGATGAGGCCCTGATTCAGACGGCCCTGGACAAACGGAAACCCGGGCAGACCGCCGCAAGCACGGCGCGAAAGGAACCGGATATTCCGGTAATTCTCTCCGGGGTGTTTGAGGGGGTTACCACGGGTACTCCCATCATGATCGAAATACAAAACAAGGATGCCGATTCCAGGGCGTATTCGGATATTGCCAGGTTGTTCCGTCCGGGGCACGGGGATATTACCTATCTTGCCAAGTACGGTGTCCGTGACTGGCGGGGCGGTGGCAGGGCCTCGGCCCGGGAGACGGCCGCAAGGGTTGCGGCAGGCGCCGTTGCCCAGGCCGTACTTGACTCTTCCGGTGTCGAGATCAAAACCTGCACCCTTGAACTCGGAGGGGTGAAGGCCCGGAGGATCGACTGGAACGAGACGGAAAACAACCGGTTCCAGTGCCCTGACAGGGATGTCGTGGCAGAAATGGAAAACAGGGTCAAAGAAGTTAAAAAGCAGGGGGACTCCGTTGGCGGCGTTGTTGAGATCCGGGCGGTCAATGTGCCTGCCGGTCTTGGTGAGCCGGTGTTCGACAAACTGGATGCCCGGCTTGCGGGGGCGCTCATGGGAATCGGGGCCGTCAAGGCGGTGGAGATCGGTGCGGGCTGTGAAGCAGCCCGGATGACAGGATCTGAAAACAACGACCAGATCCTGGAAGGCCGGTTCGAAACAAACAACAGCGGAGGCATTCTTGCCGGAATCTCCAATGGAGATGAAATCATCGCCAGGGTACATGTAAAGCCAATTCCCTCCATTACAAAGGAACAGAAAACCGTTGATGAAAACGGCAAGCAGACAACCCTGTCAACAAAGGGGCGTCACGATGTTTCAGCCATTCCCAGGATTAACCCGGTGTGCAAGGCCATGGTGGCCATTGTGCTTGCAGACCTTTTATTACGGCAGAAAGCGGTGTCATGCAGTTAAAGAACATAGGAATCATAGGCGGAAAAGGAAGCATGGGGAGATGGTTCAGGGACTTTTTTGAAACCCTTGGACATGAGGTTTTGATATCTGATCTCAACACACCCCTGACAAACGAGGACCTGGCCCTGGGCTGCGATGTCCTGATTTTAAGCACGTCAAAGGATCAGGCCGTGAAGATAGCGGCCGAGGTGGGCCCCCTCATGGGTGAAGAACAGATCTTCATGGATTTCTGCTCCCAGAAGGAGGAGATCGTTGCCGCCATGACAGAGCACTCCAAGGCCGAAGTCGTGGGAACCCATCCAATGTTCGGACCGTTTACCAAGGGAATCGAAGGGCAGAATATCATCCTCTGTCCCGGGCGGGGAAAAAAAGGGTTTGCCTGGGCAACCGAGGTTTTCGAAGCTGCCGGAGCAACGGTGACCGAGCTTGGCGCCCGGGATCATGATCGCCACATGGCCCTTGTCCAGGGGCTTACCCATCTTGTGACCATCACCATGGCAAGGACCCTTCAGAAGATGGATCTCCATCCCAAGGACGTCTTTTCCATTTCAACACCCATTTTCAGGCTCAATTCGGATATCATGGGCAGGCTTTTTGCCCAGGATCCGGATCTCTATACCACCCTGGTGGGGGAAAACAAATATGTAAAGGAAGTGCTGGATCTCTATTGCGAGTCCCTGGAGGAGGGAACCCGGGCCATTCTTGAGGGAGACCACGACCAGGGGGTTGACTTTCTCCGGGATATAGGCCGGTTCGTGGGCAGCTACAAGGAGACGGCCCTTGAACGAAGCAACCGGTTCCTTAATGTTATTTTTGAATAATATTCTACGATTTCAACCATATACAAAATTATGATATGGAGCTAAAAAAAGATCTTGACAATGGGGGGTGGCTCATGTAGATTAATCAAGTCTTGGCGAGACAGTTCTTGATCTCGCGGCAATCTGAAATTGTTTTTTGATCTTTGAAAACTGGTTAGTGACACAATAGATGAAGCGTGTCTTTTGGGTGCTTTTGAAAGCACGTAAAAGATATTCAAAGAATTTAACTGGAGAGTTTGATTCTGGCTCAGAATGAACGCTGGCGGCGTGCTTAACACATGCAAGTCGAACGAGAAAGGGATTGCTTG
>JAAEMK010000231.1 GCA_024225635.1 Desulfobacteraceae bacterium
AAATCCCGAAAAACCCTCATTTTCGCGAAAAAACACCCTCTGAGTCACCAGGATTTGGGTCAAAAAAACCGATTTTTGCGAATTTTGTGGGACCTGTTTCGGGACCCCGAATTTCCGGGAAAAAAAAATCCCCGAATTTGACAAAAAAAAGTGGTCCCCATGGTGAGAAAAACTGAGAACCCCAAAAACCCCGATTTTGCCCGAAAAAGTCCACTCGAATTTGCCACATTATTTTCGTAAATTCGGGGATTTTTCGTGTTTTTCACGAAATTCCGGGACGGATTTTGTCAAAATCCGAAAAAAATGTCCCAAAAACCGGTTTTTTTGGACCCCAAAATCGCCAACTTTTCTACCGAAAAATCGAAAATCTCGAGGAAAACAGGGCCCTATCAGCCTCCCGAATTTTGAATTTCCGATTTTTTGACCGATTTCTAAAAAAGCGATTTTTTTTCGAAAAAAGTGCCCCGGTTTGTAGGCTTTCAGCGAAAAAAAACACAAAAAGTGTCATTTTTGTCGATTTTTGACAAATTCCATTTCCCCGAAAAAAATCTGAAAACCCCCGGAAAAAAAAAAGTCCCGTTGGAAACTCCCATCATTTTTAAAAGTGTGGCAAAACCCTATGGACTTTTTTGTCAAAAATCCCGAAAAAGTCGTGTTTTTTTTTTGAAAAAGTCGTTTTTTTTCCGACAAAGTCGATTTTTTTAAGGCAAATTGATAGAAGGAAAATTCCAGTTTTCGGGATTTTCGGGTTTTTCGGAAATGTCAAAAAATGACATTTTTTGTCGATTTTGTCGATTTTTGACAAAATTGGAATTTTTCTCAAGAAACGCAACCAGAAAATTTTGAAAATTTCGGATCCCAAAAATCGTCGATTTTCAGGATTTTCGATAAAATTCCAAAAAAAACCGACCCCAAAAAAACCCCAAAAAAGTGGATTTAGTGGCAAAATCGGAGGGGATTTTTTTTTCAAAAATCGATCATTTTTCGACACTTTTTGCCCGGTTTTTACCTCGCTGAGCGAAAAAACGACGTTTTTTGACAAAAAAACATCAAAAAACCGTTAGTGGGGACTTTTAGGGGGGATCTTGAGACGGTTTTCGGAACTTTTTTTTCGAAATTGGAAGGTTTTTGCCTCGCTCCTGGAAAACAGCAAAAAACCGTTTTGCTATACTCTCACAGGATTTTGCTAACTTTTCGCGAAAAGTGCCCCGGTTTGTAGGCTTTCAGCGAAAAAAAAAATTTTCCCGGAAAAAATGATTTATTATGGGTACCAAAATGGCACACTATGTCAAATCCTTCTATTCAAAAATGTGGCAATTTCGAGTGGACTTTCTGGGGTCAAAAATCGGGCCAAATCGTCATTTTTGACGAAAATGTCCAAAATCGTCCCTCCGTTTTTGCCACACTTTTTTCGTCATTTTTCCGAAAAACCGGTTTTTTTGACACTTTTTTCTCGAAAAACGCAACCTAATTTTTTAGAAAACCGAAATTGGGCAAAAAAACCGCTCAAAATCCCGATGATTTTTGATCATTTTTTCACGAAAATCCCGAAAATCGACATTTTTGGGACACAAAATCCCGGATTTGGGGATTTTCCCGAAATCGGGGATTTCCGGGATCCGGGATTTTCGGGACAGAAATCCCCGAATCCGGGAATTTGGGAAATCCCGAAAAAGGCTCAAATTTCCTGGGGACGCATAGGCTGTTTTTTGGCAAAAGTGGCATTTTGGGTGTTTTTGGGAAAATCCCCGAATTCGGAAAATCCCCGAAAAAAAAAAAAAAAAATCCCCGAAATATATATTTATTAAGGGACCCCCGACCACCTGTGAGTTTTCCGGGACACGATTTTGTCCCTCACCGACCTCTGACCTGACACTAAAAGACCCCCCCGGATCTTTTTCACGAGATTTTATTTCCGAAAATTTTTCAAATTTTTTTTCGAAATTTTTTCGAAATTTTTTCAGAAATTTTTTTGGAAATTTTTTTTGAAAATTTTTAAAAATCGGAAATTTTTTTTTTCGTGAAGTTTTTTATAGGATCGCATTTTTTAGAAATGCTATATCATGATATATGTATCATGATGTCCTATCTGAAGATAGCTGCAGCTTAGAAATCTTCGCTGCAATGGATCCCGTTAGCTACTCCATCTACTCGAAGGAGTACCCGGTTACCCAAGGTCCCCCCCAGAGATTACTAGGTTTGAAGGAGTTTCATTATAGAGTTAGGGCCAGTGACAGTGGCCCATTTGGGAGAAGTTTAGACACAAAGTGTCAAGATATGTATATTTCGCCGGACCGAGGTCCTCTGTTCCCTCCACGGCAAGCTTAGGAGGATCGGCTGCGCCTGTACTAAGGGGGTCTAGGGGACCCCCTGGAGGGTTTAGAAGGGTCTATTAGACCCAATATCTGTCTATTAGGAGGGTCCCGAAGGACCCATTTGGAGGGTTTAGGATGGTCCCAAGGACCAATTTTGAGGAATTTTGACATTTCTAATGTAAAACATATATTAAATTTTGAGATTTTGGGTGTTTTGGATGGTCCCGAAGGACCAATTTGAGGAATTTTGACATTTTCTAATATAAAACATATATTAAATTTTGGGATTTTGAGGTTTTTTGGGATTCGCCTCAGGTTGGATTTGTCCATCATTTTGAATTTTTTGGATTTCCCAATACCAATCCTTATTAAAATTTCAGAAAAATCATGAATTTTGACGAAAAAAATGACCCAAAATATAGGGCCATAGGAGACGGTTTTTTTGGGGTTTTTTGACGATTTTCGGGATTTTCGAGGAATTTTCGAAATTAATTATAATGGGAATAATAGGATTTTTTTGAGAATTTTAAGGCAAATTGCTAGAAGGGAAATCCCGGTTTTTTCGAGATTTTGAGGAATTTTTGAAATTAATTATAATGGGAATAATAGAATTTTTCGGAAATTTTTATTGGCAAAAACGGAGGGACGATTTTTGAGGTTTTTTGACGATTTTCGGGATTTTTGAATGGTTTTGACTGGGCTCCATACTGAATTAGCACATTTTTTGGAATTTTGGGGTTTTTTGGGATTCGCCTAGCCGAATAGAAGGATTTGACATAAGGATGACGATTTTTGGGTGTTTTGGATGGTCCCGAAGGACCAATTT
>JAAEMK010000232.1 GCA_024225635.1 Desulfobacteraceae bacterium
AAAAATAACAGTGATACTCCCGACATCGACTACACACATTGGCATCAATTCCGATTCGAAAATGTCGAAGTTGAAAATGTCGTTTTTTGGCCAATTTTATGTCTTTATCGAACTATTTACGGTATTTTTTGCTCTTACTGAATTTTTAACTTTATTATTTTGAAGTCGGATTTTTTGCCAAAGTGTGTAGTCGATGTCGGGGAGTATCACTGTTATTTTTAATATTTTTATAAATGACAAAAATACCGTAATAATTTCGATTAAAGTCCGAAGTTGGCCAAAAACGACATTTTCAACTTTGACATTTTCGAATCGGAATTGATGCCAATGTGTGTTGTCGATGGCAGGGAGTATAACTGTTATTTTTAAAATTTTTATAAATGACAAAAATACCGTAATAATTTCGATTAAAGTCCGGAATTAGCCAAAAACGACATTTTCATCTATAATATTTTGAAATCGGCGTTGATGCCAAAGTGTGTAGTTTCGGTCGGAGAGTATCATTGTTATGTTAATTTTTTTACAAAAGTCAAAAATACAGTAATAATTTCGATTAAAGTCGAAAAAACCGATATTTTCAAATATGTTATTTTTAATTCGCAATTGAAGCCAATCTGTGCAATATGGGTCGGTAAGTATCACTCACTGATCGTTTATTTTTATATAAAGACAGAAAATACCGTATGATTTTCGATCAAAGTCAGTAATTTTCAAATGTCGGCAATTAATTTATAAATCAAGAGTCGTTTT
>JAAEMK010000233.1 GCA_024225635.1 Desulfobacteraceae bacterium
CGGGGTTGATCATAAGATCGGCCACAAGGCCTCTCAAAAATGCTGAAAAAAAATGCAGTTCAGGAAAAAAATATGTAGACAAAGTTAGCCCGGTCTGTGAATAGATATTGCGCCAAACAAAAACTATTCTAAGGAAAGGACCAACAGACCGGGCGTGACCATTACATACTCTGAAAATTCCAAAAATGCAAATGACAAAACTAAGTGGACAAGAGCTTCTGTTTCCCAGAAGCTTTTCGATTTTGAAACCCGTAATCCCATATTCAGTCAGCGTGATTTTGCCAAAGAGACCGGAGTCCCCCGCACGACTCTTCAAAATTGGGTCAACCGGAAGGCTAAAATTGATGCCGATTCGGAGCTGGTTGATTTCTTGGAAAGCCCCGTGGGGGTTAATTTTTTACACAATTTAACCTTGGCGCTTCATTTTGAATTCACGAAGGTTGGTTGTGCCAGTATTCGTAATGTATGTAATTTCCTGGAGTTAACTCAATTGTCACGCTTTGTGGCGCCGTCCTACGGCACCCATCAAAAAATATCGGATCAAATGGATATCATGATCGGCAAGTTCGGTGATAAGGAAGAGGCGCGTCTATCAATCTTGATGGAAGAGAAGCTCATCACCATCTGTGAAGATGAAACCTTCCATCCTCAGGTCTGTCTTGTTGCCATCGATCCAGAATCCAACTATATCATCCTCGAAAAATATGCAAAGGATCGTTCCGGGGCAACTTGGAACGAGGCGCTTACCGGGGCTCTTGGGAATCTTCCCGTCAAGATCATACAGGGTACCAGTGATGAGGGGAAAGGATTGATCAATCATGTGACCAAAGGCTTGAAAGGGCATCATTCCCCGGATCTCTTCCATGTAATGTATGAGATCAGCAAGGGGACCTCAGCTCCCCTCTCCTCATTAGTACGAAAGGCTGAAAAAGCACATGAAGACAGTGCAAATGCCGTTGATGAAGCATTGAATATAAAGACCGCCTATGAGAACCTTGAGAAGCGACCGGTCGGTAGAGCTCCCGATTTTGAAAAAAGGATCTCCCGCTGCCGGGAAAAGGAGACGGAAGCACGAGCTTCTCTGAAACAGGTTATAGATAACAGGGAAACCGTCTCAGAAGGGAGGAAGAATATCAGCCGGATATATCATCCATATGACCCTCTCACCGGGAATAAACAGGACGCATCCACTGTGGGCAGTCTCCTGGAAAAAAACTTCGATGAAATCCGGCACGCAAGCGATTCTTTGGGAGATAAAAGCAAGGAACGGATCGAGAAGGCTTGGCGTGTCACCGAAAAAATGACCGCAACTATAGCATTTTTCTTCTGCATGATCGAATCTCTGGTCAAGGATATGAACGTTTCCCATGAGAAGCAAGAGTTGATGTATAACCGGTTGATTCCCGGCTTCTATCTTAAAAAAGTTTCTCAGAAGGAGAAAGACCCTGAACGAAAAGAGAGGATCCGGCAAAAGTCTCTGGAGTTGCTTTCGGTGTTGACGGACAAAAGCGGACCTCTTTTCGGGTGTGATAAAATGGAAATTAACCGCATGGTGAGAAAGGCCAAAGATTGTGCAGGAATTTTCCAAAGGTCCAGTTCCTGTGTAGAAGGGCGCAATGCCCAGCTATCTTTACGACATCATGGCATGCACCGTCTGAGTGACCGAAAACTGAAATGCCTGACAGTGATTCACAATTTTTATCTGAAAAGGTCGGATGGCACAACCGCAGCAAAACGATTTTTTGGAAACAAGCCGATCAACATGTTTGAATGGCTCATTGAGAATATGAATTTGCCGCCAAGACCGAGAAGTAAAAGAAAATTAGCTATTTAGTAATAATGGCCGACCTTATGATCAAGCCCGTACAACCCTTGATTCAAATTGGGAGGGTCCACTTTTAATCTCGATAAACAATCCAACAAAAAACAAGATAAAACTTGTAATTTCTTCTGAAGAGAGAGGTGTGCAGAAATATAAGTCTTTTGTCACCTTGGTTTTTTATAAAATGCTTTCTTCCTCTAAAGGACTCCACGATAATCTTCCTA
>JAAEMK010000234.1 GCA_024225635.1 Desulfobacteraceae bacterium
AGGAGATGTCATATCACGTTTTACGTAGCGAAGGATCTCCTCTGCAATTCGTTTGAAGTCTTCATCGCCAGTAGCCTGCCATCCCTCAAGGTAGTCCATGGTCAAGAGCGCATTGTCATAGAGCATTTTCTCGAAATGCGGAACCAGCCAGTTTTTATCCGTGGAATAGCGGTGGAAACCGCCGCCTGCATGATCATACATTCCGCCACCGGCCATCTTTGCCAACGTAAGCCGCGCCATTTTGAGGACTTCTTTATTGCCGGTGCGTCTGTAATATCTGAGAAGGAACCGGATCGGAAAGCTGCTAGGAAATTTCGGTGCTCCGATCAACCCGCCTTCCTTCGTATCGAAGCTGTTGTTGTAGTATTTTACCGCATCATGCATGAAGTCCGCCATGGGCATGGTGTTTCCGGCTTCAGGAATCATCATCTTGTTAATCACGTCCGCAAGCGCTTGTCCGCTTTGTGCGACTTTGTCCCGATTCGAGTGATAGGCATCCTTCAATTTCCCAAGAATGGTAAGAAACCCCATAGATGCGCCCCG
>JAAEMK010000235.1 GCA_024225635.1 Desulfobacteraceae bacterium
CTTTTGGAATCCTGTTTAAGCAAATTTGAAAATAAATTTTTTTTAAAAATTCTAAAATGTTGAATTGAATCATCATCTCTCGTCGTCTTGTCCTCGTGCCAGGTGGAGGGCCTGAAGAGGCTGTCTAAGGCGGACCCCCTGGTCGAGTGCACCCTCGGGGAGTCGGGCGAGCACATCGTCGGCGCCGTCGGTGCGTCACCTTCCCTTCCGTATTTACCTAGATTCATCCCATCCCCACCCGGCAGAATAATGCCGCCCTCAAATGGGGGTAACGAAAAATAGTTCCCCCAGCGGAATTCATCGAGATGGTACGGTATTTGGACTACTCGAGTGTCTCCAATAACGTAGGTGGAGTTGGGAAAGAAATATTTTAAACCCAACATTTTAAAGTCTTTTAATAAAACATTAATATTATAAGGTAACGCGGTATGCTGTCTAGGTCTATTTATTGTTTATGATTTTCACTGATGTCATCCGACTCCAAGGTGACCAGACGTCCCCTATTTAAGGGGACAGTCCCCTTTTCTGGGGGTCCCGTCCCCCTTTTCCGAGAAATTTATAGGGGACGCTTGGAGTAATTTTCAAGTGAAACCTGAGAAAGTACAAAATTCTTAGTACTTTTGGCAGTGAAATGTCAAAAAATTTCGCGCTTAGCGCGATTATTTGTACAAAACAAGCTTAGTAACTTCATTGCAGTAACATTTGAACGAATATTTCAAGGGAAATCACCTAAAATTCTTCATCA
>JAAEMK010000236.1 GCA_024225635.1 Desulfobacteraceae bacterium
AAGATACAGATTATGGAAGACACAAGAAATGGTATATGAACAGACATATGAAAGAATTAATGAGGTATCAGAGAGTACATTTTTGCACAACACAAAAGTGGATATAATGCAGGAAGGTATGTACATACCAGCACATTTAATAGAATGGTATGAGAATACAGATAAAAGTATGAAAGAAACGGGAGCAGCAATAAACAAAGCAATGGACAGAATGAAGATGCTGCAAGGTATAAGAAGTGGTAGCAGGGAGGATGTATATACAGGAATAAGAATGAAGGAGATGTTGGTAATAAAATTAGAAGAGGTCCTGAAAAAAGATGTATGGGAAGCAGTGATAATGCCAGAATTAATATGTACAAAAAGAGCATGGAGGATAAAAAGAATAATACAATTATTAAAAAGAGAAATAACACCAGGACTGATTATCCTGAATCTGACACATAGTGAAGGATTATTAGAAGAAGAAGATAGTAAGGATGTACAAAATATGATAGAGGAAGCTAGAAAAAAACAGGTACCAATAATTGTATTCACAAATGAGGAAGCAGATGAAATTGGTAAAAAAGAGAGTTGGACAGTAGACAGTGCATGTGCCAAACAAATATGAACATGTCATAATACCAATACTAGAG
>JAAEMK010000237.1 GCA_024225635.1 Desulfobacteraceae bacterium
CGGCGACGAGAAAAGCGCGAGCCCTACTGTCGTGCACGTAGGTAAAGAAGAGAGTCAGCAGAGAGGCCGCCGTCTCGATGGCCCTGACGGCCCAGTTGGTGCCGATCAACTCTTCCCTACTAGCGATGGTGTGCCAGCGGGTGTCGCAGCTTCCGATGAGTTTGCCTTTTAACGTCGTCAACGCCCGCTTCACGCCGGACATCAGAGAGCCCTCCGAGTCGTACTTCCGGACCATGTCCATGAAGTCGTCGTCGCGTTCCACCGATTCGATTCTCGCCTGCCGGATCTTGAGGTATTCCTTCAGCTTCTCTCTCAATGTCAGCAAGCCGGGATCGTCATCGACGGGAGGGAACGTGAGGTAGCAGTAAAAGGAGAGATGAATTAGATACGTGACGTCGCGAATGGCGTACGCTCTCGCGATGTTCGCCGCGTCGGAGACCAATTCCTCTCTAGTCACCGCCGCCAACGCCACGCGATGCAGCCGCCCGTCGCTGGCCATGAGAAGCTCCGTCGGCAAGTCTTTGAGGCTGGTGGCATGCGCGTCGTCTGCGCACAGATCTTGCCAGGCGTTCTTCACGCCGACCGCGTTGTCGATTTGGCTCCTCCTTCTGCCGCCTGTGCACGGGAAAGAA
>JAAEMK010000238.1 GCA_024225635.1 Desulfobacteraceae bacterium
CACCGACGTCGGCACCACATTTGTCTATGGTGAATAGTAGTAGGTACCTAGTAGTAGGAGTAGTGGTAGTAGTAACTAGCAGATCCTTCCCAAGGGTTGACTATGCGTCCCAATGCTTGTCTCTTCTCTCTCTCTTCTCTCTTCTTGTTCTTGTTCCATCCATTCATCCGTTCCATTCATCCCTTCCATCCATCCCTTCCATTCCATCCATCCCTTCCTTCCCTTCCATCCATCCCTTCCATTCATCCCTTCCATCCATCTCTTCCATGCATCCCTTCCTTCCATTCCATCCATCGCTTCCATTTATCCCTGTCAACTATCCCTTCCTTCCCTTCGATCAGTCCCTTCCATTCATCCCTTTCATCCATTCCTTCCATCCCTTCCATCCGTCCCTTCCATCCGTCCCTTCTTTCCCTTCCATCCATCCCTTCCATTCATCCCTTCCTTCCCTTCCATCCATCCCTTCCATTCATCCCTTCCATCCATCTCTTCCATCCATCCTTCCTTCCCTTCCATCCATCCCTTCCATCATCCCTTCCATCCATCCCTTCCATCCA
>JAAEMK010000239.1 GCA_024225635.1 Desulfobacteraceae bacterium
CACAAAGAGCGCAAATACAGCCGTCGTTGTTGGTCAGCACAACAACCGGTCGTTGGCGAATGGCCGGATCGAAGACTTTCTCGGCCGAAGCATAAAAGCTATTGGCATCGACTAACGCACACATTGGCTTAAACATCTAACATAACGGTGCATACGCACAGAACGCACCACTATCCCCTCCACCTCAAACAGATCACCGTCGCCCAGCGCATAGGGCTTGTGATCAAGGCCAGGAGATAACAATACCTGTGCTTTGCGATCGTAGAGTTTACAAACAAAGTTACCGTTTAAATTGGCCACTATCACATCCAGTGAAGTGGGATGCGCCGCACGATCGACAATCAGCAGATCGCCGTCGAATATGCCTACGCCTGTCATCGAGTCGCCCTGAGCCTGACCAATAAACGTAGCTGTAGGGTGTTCTATAAGTAGCTCGTCGAGATCCAGCGCCAGCTGTTTATATTCAGCTGCCGGCGACTCGAAACCACTGATGCCAGCTTGCGCTGCAACGGGTATAACCTGAAGCATTGTTAACTTTACCACCTGTTAAAAA
>JAAEMK010000240.1 GCA_024225635.1 Desulfobacteraceae bacterium
ATCACCGGCGGGGCCGGATTACCGGGGGGGAATCCCAAAAAAGTAATGGTGTTGGATCATTATGCCTTTGTAGTGGCATCGGGAGAAGGACACGCGGTGCTGGATCTCGCGTTAATGAAAAACACCTCCAATAACAATTGTGTACTGGGATTCAATAATGAAACCTTTCTGATGGATGCGGAAGTCTACCTTAAAAAAGAGCAGGTAATGGGTGAGGATGAGCAGGGAAACCCGGTGGAGCAGACCGAAGAGAGGGTAATCGGGGTACAGTTGGTGAACCGTTTCGGCATAAAGTTAGTGGATTTGACACAAACGGTCAATAACCCCGACTTCGACCCAACGCAGCCGGCAAGCAAACCCCGGACTTATAACACCTTAAGCAGCCATTCACCGGCCTCCTCAATGAATCCCAGCCCCATACTGGGAGGATTAGAAGTGGTCACGGATTATCCGGTAACCGAGAAAGACGCGGCGGGTGAGATCATAGAGGTCAAAAAGGATCTGGTATTTTTCTCGGTGGTATTGGAGCAGCGGTTGTTGGTCATCGATATCACCAACCCGGGATACCCGCAGTTGTTCCGTGAGATCCGTTTTGACGATGTCGAAGGGATACACGATATAGAAGTAGATGCGGAGGACCGGGTATTGTATTTCACCGATAGTAACCTGGGGTTGGTCACCATGGACATCACGTTTTCGTGGGATGACGCGTTTGTGGACAGCAGCCGTGACCGTATATTGGGAATAGTCGCAGTGATAGGCTCGGCCAACCAGGGCCTGGTAATCGATAAAGAATTAAACATCGCCTATGTGGGCAAATGGGAAAGAGGCCTCGAAGCGGTAAAGCTGGGCAATCCCACCATGCGATTGGTATGGAAGGACGATACGGGACAGTACCACCCGGTAACCCAAATAGCACCCACGGGCATCAAGAGTGCGGAC
>JAAEMK010000241.1 GCA_024225635.1 Desulfobacteraceae bacterium
CAGAGAATCATTTGAGGTAAAGTACAATATCGGATTTGGAATCCCCATCGAATTTCAAAGTCAAAGAATACAAGGGTGACTACATCCATAAGTTGCGAAGCTTGAAGAAATCAGACATCTATCTGAGATAATCGTGGTTGCCACTACACCTGACATACGGACATTATTAGTTATTGAGTAGCTTCGCTACTTACAGTAAGATATTTATGAATTGCTTCTCAAATATATCAAATTATTAAAGGCAAAATAACAAATTATTATTAACTAACGTACAATGTACATACATCTAAATATAGAAAAGCAATGCTATTATTACTATATATTCTATATATAGTTCATCATATCATATTGCAAGCATGTAGAATTTAAAATTTGGGGGGGGGCCGGGGGGGATATTAGTATATTGTGGTTACAGGAATTATAGCAAATTTAGGATAGGGAGGGGGGGGGGGGGGTGGATTTTCACTGAGTTTTGAACCCCCCCCTCCTATATAATCAATGCTGGAACGTCATGCACTGCCCTATCGTTGCTCCCCCCCCAAAAGTCTTAATCCTTTCTCATACTTTTATTTTCTAAAAGGAAGACTTTAAATATATGGCCCTAATAAAAACAAGAATGACAACATTCATAAAAACGAAGTTCAAGATATCAGATTATCAGACTAATATTGAATTAATCTTACAACCAATCATTATTACAAACTTTTGTGGTTCAGAGAATCATTTGAGGTAAAGTACAATATCAGATTTGGAATCACCATCTAATTTCCAAGTCAAAGAAAAAAAA
>JAAEMK010000242.1 GCA_024225635.1 Desulfobacteraceae bacterium
AGGCCAAAAATTGACTTCGTCAGAAGTATGGCTTAATGGTGCTTCTAGAAAAGGTCTTGAGGAGTAGAATCAGGAACTTTTGGCCGTTTCAAAATATCTCAATCCTAGCCGGAGAAAACCTCAAAAATTCGGCATTTTTAAGGGGTTTCTTGAAATTAGCCATATTTCAGAGGTTTCTTGAGAATTTCTCCGGCTAGGAGTGAGATATTTTGAAACGGCCAAAAGTTCCTGATTCTACTCCTCAAGACCTTTTCTAGAAGCACCATTAAGCCATACTTCTGACGAGGTCAATTTTTGGCCTTATAAGGGGATTTGGCATATTTTTGAACCCCCAAACGGCCGTTGTTTTTAGATTTTAGAAACCCTTTCAAGTTTTCCAGTGTTTTAATTAGCCCAATAATCCTTTTCCAAGTAAATTCCAGTTAAAATTCCAAAAAAGTTGGAAATCGACCCACCCTAATAGACAGGGATACATGGATAGGATAATTATAGACAGGGATACATGGATAGGATAATTATAGACAGGGATACATGGATAGGATAATTATAGACAGGGATACATGGGTAGAATAATTATAGACAGG
>JAAEMK010000243.1 GCA_024225635.1 Desulfobacteraceae bacterium
AAAACCTAAAATCGTCGATTTTGACCGTTTTTACCCAAAATCGTCCCCGGTTTTTCGACCATACCACCCGCAATTATGTTTTTACCCCCGAGCATGCATATATTTTTGGACTCAGGGTGGCTTGGGGAATCTAGCCCTGCATAGGAATTTTTGATTTTGGGTTACGGTAAAAAGTCGAATTTTCGTGGTGGGACCCCAAACCTGAGCATCAAATCGGAGCGGGGTACGGTAGGTACCGTAATGTTCCACTCGGGCCAAGGAGTCGAATGGTACCAAGTTTGTTGAGATTCGATACCTATTTCAGAAGTTATCCTTAAAAAACCTCCAGTCTCAATAATTTTCAGATAGACTTCGTCTTTAGTGTTCTATATTTCGACGAGTGTTCTACATTCGGCGAACGTCTAGGCCTGCCTACCTATTTTTTAAAAAAATAATAGGCCAAGGACTTCTAAAAAACTAAAACCGGATGGTATACTTGTCCATGCCCGAGACATTGCCCGATGCCCGAGCCTTGCTGGAATCACGCAAGTCAGCTTTTGAAAGATATCTCAGATGTTCCTGGCGGTATGTGCGCATGACGCGTGATGCAATTTACTATGCCTCCATGTCTCCCAGTGTTAATCTTTTAACTTTCCTGGCTCTTGGAATATGG
>JAAEMK010000244.1 GCA_024225635.1 Desulfobacteraceae bacterium
GATCTCCACAGTCCAGAAGCAGACATGGCCAGCATGTGCCAACATATTTTCGAGCCGCCCCCAGAGAACGTGTCACTCCATATCTGTTGCCTTGTCGTGGGAGTCGATTTGGGCACCAAACTAAAACAATTGTTACAGAAGAGATCACATGTCATGTGTTTTGGAATACCGCACTGGCTACAGTCCAGAAGAATATATGGACAGCATGTACCAACACATTTTCGAGCCGCCCCCAGAGAACGCGTCACTCCATATCTGTTGCCTTGTCGTGGGAGTCGATTTGAGCACCAAACAAAAACAATTGTTACAGGAGAGATCACATGTCATCGGTTTCGGGATACCGCACTGGCTACAGTCCAGAAGCATATGTGGACAGCATGCACCAACACATTTTCGAGCCGCCCCCAGAGAACGCGTCACTCCATATCTGTTGCCTTCTCGTGGGAGTCGATTTGGGCACCAAACAAAAACAATTGTTCCAGAAGAGATCACATGTCATCTGTTTTGGAATACCGCACTGGCTACAGTCCAGAAGCATATGTGGCTAGCATGTGCTAACATATTTTCCAGCCGCCCCCAGAGAACGCGTCACTCCATATCAGTTGCCTTGTCGTGGGAGTCGATTTTGGCACCAAACAAAAACAATTGTTCCAGAAGAGATCACATGTCATCTGTTTTGGAATACCGCACTGGCTACAGTCCAGAAGCATATGTGGCTAGC
>JAAEMK010000245.1 GCA_024225635.1 Desulfobacteraceae bacterium
CATTTCGCTCTCGAAAAAAAAAATCCGACTTCCGACCCTGACTTTCGAAAGAACGTGGAAATTTTTTCTGTGCCACCCTTCTATTGGAGTTATTTGCTATTTGCAGTTTTCGCTACACGCTATTTGCAGTTTTCGCCCGAAAAATTGTCGCCCGAAAAATTGTCGCCCGAAAAAATTGAACCGAACTTACTTCGATCTCTTCTCTATCGAGGCCCATTTCGGCTAATCTTCGCCAAAAGTCCCACTTTTCGAACCTTCTCGACCATTTTTCTTTTTTCAGAAATTTCACAACAAAAAGAACTTTCACAACAAAATGACGCCGAGTAAACTCCCTGATTTTAAAAAAATCCGTTCGGGACCAAAAGCAGGCTAAGCCGGGCTAAGGCGCGAAATTCAAAATTCAAAATTGAAAAGGTCGAAAATCGGAAAAAGTCAGGGGTCGGTCGCCTACCATAACTTCTGCAAATGTCATCGAATCGGCACGAAATTTTCACAGAATGTTGAAAACATATAGATCTAGCGGGGAGGCTATATTAGAGACTAACTGCGCTAACGCGCCGC
>JAAEMK010000246.1 GCA_024225635.1 Desulfobacteraceae bacterium
GAATAAAATTCGTACTTTTGAAGACCCCTGAAGCTTTGGCTAAGGTAGCTATTATTGCCACAATGCAACCAACAAAACAAAACAACTTTGTTGTATGGTATTATTATCGTTTGAAAAACCACCACCACCACACTGGGTCTCATTACTTTTTAAGCCAGTTCCAAGCAACCTAGGAGGCTAATTCTTTTATGCAACCTTATTCTGAATAAACTATATGAAATATGGAAGACAACCTCAAAAGATTTGAAAATTCAAGATGACCTCAAAAAAATTGAAAATGGAAAAATACCTAAAAATGTTTGAAATAAAAGACGAGATCAAAAAATTTGAAAATGGAAGATGACTTCAAAAAATTTGTAAATGTGAGACAGCCCCAAAAAAATTGAAAATGGAAGATGACCTCAAAAGATTTGAAAATGGAAGACAACCTTAATTTTTTTTTAAATGGAAGACGAACTGAAATTTTTTTAAAATGGAAGATGACCAATTCCTTTTTGAAAATGAAGATGACCTTTAAAGCAACCAATAACAATTAAAAGTAAAATCATCACCGCTCTGGATAGTCTAGTTATCAATACATTCTTAATCTCCGTCTTCTTCCAATAACCAAAAATAGCATAGAAGGAGTTGCATGTGGTCCTTAGTTACCGAAAGAATAAGATTGGAACCTTAAAAAATTGTATTATACCACCATTCAGCTCACGCTATGCTATACATGGGGGTGAATTTCAAATAACCCAAAAGGAGAAAAAGTATGATTTTGAAACTTTCCATGTGGTCTGTAGTAACCAAAATAATAAGATTTGAACCTTTAAAAGAAAAACCTTAATGGTTTTGACTCTATTGTAAATTTGACTTGTTATGAATATTTTCATACATCATGGCTATACC
>JAAEMK010000247.1 GCA_024225635.1 Desulfobacteraceae bacterium
GCCCTCGAATATGTCCCCCTCCAATAACTTCCCCTGGAGGTAGGTTGAAAGAATAATCCCCCAGGGGGGCTTATTGAAGGTTTTACTGTAATCGAGGTAGTACGGTATCTACAATATGCACCAAAATACTAGTCGAGAGTGTGCATTGCTACATTGTGCACTGTGTTCATTCAGAGTGGCAGCGGAGTACGCGGACTTTGCCTACAACGGTGCATTGAGCCATCAGGGGGACCAGGGACCAGCGGTGGGCTACAGGCCAGCGCCAATGAACACGTCTGCCCAGGCACTGGACAAGATGCTCTACTCTTGGCTCTCTCAGGCCTTCTTCCAACAACTCTCCAACACACTCCACCAACACCAATTCTTTGTCCTCAAACTCAATCGAAACTCCAACGCAGAAATGGCGGCAAAGATTAAAAGTGTGGCGAGCCATTTGGGACAATTGTTCGATTTCGAAGTCCCACACGACACCAGTGAGCGTGATTGGTTGAACGACGACGACGACGACGACGACGACGACCACGACGACGACGACGACGACGACGACGACGACGACGACGCCGACGACGACGACGACGCCGACGACGACGACGACGACGACGACGACGACGACGACGACGACGACGACGACGACGACGACGACGACGACGACGAC
>JAAEMK010000248.1 GCA_024225635.1 Desulfobacteraceae bacterium
CCACATAATCCCTTCTTTGTTGGCCCCCCCGGCGGGGGGGGGGGGGTTTCCCCCCCCAAACCCCCCCCCCCCCCGACTGCACCGATGCTCAAGGCTGGGGGGGGGGGGGGGGGTTGAAAGATACCATCTTGGGTCCGACGGGGGGGTGTTAACGGACATTTTTGGTCGTCGAGGGGGGGGGGGGTTACCCGTCCGAACCCCAATCGGGGGTTTGGGGAGCTAAAATGGAGAGGGGGTTGTTCAGCTTGGTTGAAAAAATTGGCCTTTTATTAGCAAATGCTAGCCTTTTTCACCAAAATATAGCCATATTAATGACTTTTTAGAGCAATTTAGGGGTAAAATGACCATAAACACTGCGCGAAGCGCGAAAATTTTGCACTTTTTTCATAAATTGTGGGGGGTTACCCCCAACCCCCCGAATCGGGTTTGGGTTGGACCAGGTTGGGGGGGGGGGGGGGTTAACCCCGAAAGACTCTGGGGGGGAGGTCGGGGGGGGGGGGG
>JAAEMK010000249.1 GCA_024225635.1 Desulfobacteraceae bacterium
CCTGCTGCAATTGGTCGTTCCACACGAGAATGTCGTCAACGTGCGGCGCCTTATTCAACTCGATTTGGTATTTGTTGAAATACGTTCCCTGGTTGTTCTGTTGCGATTCGTAGTAATACTGCTGAATGCTGCCGTTGAACTCGACCAAATCGGCTCCTTCTGGCCACTGTTTGAATCTTTCTGCCGACATCGCAGTAAGAGCGACGTCGGTGCGAACACTTTGTTGCGGCAGTGGCGGCGGCTGTCGTCTCAGTGGTTTCGTGTATGAGGTCTTGTAAAACGATAACGCGTACTGGGACGAGGGATGCGGCGGTACTGCGCTCGTGTCCCTTGGTTGCAGTTCCATAGGAGTCTGCACTTTTGCTGACTCTTGGGCCCAGTCTGCTACTCTACTGGTACTCTGTTTCACTCGAGGCAAAGGCGGTGGCGGCGGTGGCGGCGGCAACTGCTGCGGCGGCGGTAGCGGCGGCGGTGGTGGCGGCTGCTGCTGCGGCGGCGGCTGCGCAAAAGGCATCGCCGGCAAGCTCTGCCTGAGAAC
>JAAEMK010000250.1 GCA_024225635.1 Desulfobacteraceae bacterium
GATGCTGGCGTGGCCCTCGATGCGGGACAGGGGTTGTATATTTATCGTTTTTCCCATTACTATTATTATCTCCTGATTTATTTCCCTTGTTTTGCCACAAGCCTGTTGTGGGCCCCTGAGAATCGCAACAGGTTGTCCCTGTCCGGCAGATTGGAAATGTCGATGCCGTTGCTCACCAGGGCGTTGAGCATGTCAAGCAGCTGGTTGCCGTCCTGCTGTACGGGACCGTAGCAGCCCCGGCAGGGAACCCGTGCGCTGATGCAGCGGGGGGCGTCCCCGTCGGCGCCGGCGCAGCCTGCCCGTGTGACCGCGCCCATGCAGAGATACCCCTGCTCCAGCAGGCAGCGCATCTCGTCGATGGGTTTCTCCGGATCGAACTCGGGACATTCCACGGCCCGTTTGATCCCTTTTACATCCCCTTTACCCATTCTCTTGGTGGGACATGTGTCGCACACGCTCTTGAAGGGCAGCTCGGGGGTTTCCCCATTGAGCAGGGCAAGAATCGCGGCTGCAATGTGGTCGGGATGGGGCGGGCAGCCCGGCAGATAGATGTCCACATCTATTTTTTCATCCAGGGCATAGCAGCGGTCCAGCAGGGGAGAGATTCCCTTTGTGGGCACCTTTGCGCCGGGATCGGTACTCTCGGTTGAGTAATAGCGGTCAAAGAGCTCCTCATTGGTGTAGGAGTTGATCAGCGCCGGGATGCCGCCGTGGGTGGCGCAGGTGCCGAGGGCAATGAGGATGTCGCACTTTTTCCTCATCTCCAGGGCCACTTCCAGGTGCTCCTCGTTCCGGATGCCGCCGCTCAAAAGCCCAACGGTCGCCTTGGGGATGTCGATGTGTTCCTGGTCCCCCAGCTGTCCCAGGTGCTTGTGATCCATGAGAACAGGGATGTGGACAAAATTGATCTGGGGAAGAAGATCGAGCAAAGTCTCCCCGAGATTCAAGATGGCGATTTCACACCCTGAACACGAATTCAGCCATTCGCTGGCTACGTCGACGGCCATTATGCCACCTCCTCAAGGTTGAATTTGTTGGGACCCAGCGCTTTGATCTTGTCCGTGAACTCGGTCACCTTCTGGGCAAACCGGGGGCCTTCCGCCCCTGATACCCACTCAATGGCGTACCGTTCGGGATCGATGCCTGCATCCTCGAGAATCATGTTGATGACAGCGGTTCTTGCTAAAGCTTTGTTATTACCATCCAGGTAATGACATTCACCGAGATGTCAACCCATGACGATGACGCCGTCAGCCCCTTTCTTCAAAGAGTCAACCACAAGATCCGGATGAACCATACCGGAACACATTACCCGTACAGCCCGCATATTCGTAGGATACTCAAACCTTGAGACACCCGCCAGGTCACCTCCGGCATAGGCGCACCAATTGCAGAGAAAACCGATGATGGTCGGTTCGAAATTATCTGACATTATTGCTCTCCTTCATAGTATTTAAGATCAAACCCGCTCCAGAATCGCTGCAACCTGGGCCTTTAACTGGCTCTGGGTAAAGCCGTCCACCACAATACCCTCCTTGGGACAGGTGGCGGCGCAGACGCCGCACCCCTTGCAAAGGGCCTTGTCCGCCTTGATCCGTTTGTGGATCTTCCCTGCCTCTTCAAACTCCTCAAGCGCAAGGGCGTTGTAGGGGCAGACATCCACGCACAAGGCACAGCCGTCGCAGTTCTGGGTTACATGGGATTTGATGGCATCAAGCTTCATGGTCTTCTTGGACAGAACAACGCTGGCCCTTGACGCGGCAGCCTTGCCCTGGGCGACAGCCTCGTTGACTGGTTTGGGATAATGGCACAAACCGGCGAGAAACAGGCCGTCAACCGTGGAATCCACCGGTCTCAGCTTGGGATGGGCCTCGGAAAGGAACCCGTCCGCATTGACCCCGCACTTGAACATATCCACAAAGGAAGAAGTGTCATTGGGCACAATGGCCGTTGCAAGAACGATGCGGTCCGCCGAGATCTCAAGGGGCAGTGCGGAGATGGGATCATCAACCCGGACAAGGAGCTCTTCCCCATCCTTTACGACCTCGGGCTTTGTCTCCGGGGTGTAGGAGATGAAAACAACGCCAAGATCCCTGGCCTCCTTAAAAACATCCTCCCGCTCGCCATAGGTTCTGATGTCCCGGTTCAGCACGTAGACATCCATGTCGGGATTCTTCTTTTTCAGCAGCACGGCATTGACCACGGCGCCGGCGCAGCACACCCTGGAACAATAGGGCCGCTGGTCGTCACGGGAACCCACGCACTGTACAAACACGGTGCTGCCGGCCCCTGTAGTCCGGTCCATATCGCTTGCGAGCAATTTATCAAACTCAAGTGCAGTCACGACCCTTGAATCCTGGCCGTAGAGGTATTCGTTGGGGGTGTAGCCATGGCCGCCGGTGGCGAGGACACAGGCGCCGAACTCAAGGTTCTCAACATCTTCGCCCCTGGCGATCTCCCCAAAGAAGCTTCCCACGGATCCGGTAACGGATTTCAGGGTGGAATTAGTAAAGGTCCGGATGAGATCGTGGTTCTCAACCTCATTAATTACGGAGTCAAGGCCCGGTTTTACCAGCTCGCCCTTCCAGGTCTCATAGAGATCCACGGCAACACCGCCGAGGCTGTCGTTCTTCTCCAGAAGAACCGTCTCATACCCGTTGTTGGCAAGCCCCAAAGCCGCGTTCATGCCGGCAAATCCGCCGCCCACGACCAGGGCCCTGGGAGTCACGTTGACCTCGATATCATCCAGGGGATAGTTGCCCATGACCTTGGCAACGGCCATGCGAACCTGATCCTTTGCCTTGGCGGTCGCCTTTTCCGGCTCATTGGGATGAACCCAGGAGTTCTGGTTCCTGATGTTGGCCATCTCGATCATGTACTTGTTCAGGCCGACCCCCTGGAGGGTTTCCTGGAACAGGGGCTCATGGGTCCTGGGAGTACAGGCTGCGATAACCACCCTGTTGAGGCCCTTTTCCCGGATCTTCTCGGCAATGAGGTCCTGGGTATCGGTGGAACAGGTAAACAGGTTGTTCTCCACATAAACGACACCGGGCAGGGTGGCTGAATACTCGGACACGTCCTTGACATCGATAACGCCTGCGATGTTGGTGCCGCAGGAGCAGACAAACACGCCGACCTTGGGTTCCGCACCGGAGATGTCCGTCTCTTCGGGCCAGGTTTTCTCTTTGGTCAGGGTGTTCTTTGACTCGGAGAGAACCGACTCCACCTCTGCCGCTGCGGACGACGCATAGATGACCGACTTGGGAATGGCCTTGGGAGAGTGGAACGCACCCGTTACAAAAACGCCGTCACGGGTTGTAGAAACCGGTGCAAAACTGTCTGTTTTGGCAAAATTGTACCGGGTAAGATCAAAACCGAACTTATCGGCAAGCACCATGGCGTCTTCAGGGGCCTCGAGGCCGATGGAGAGAACCACCATGTCAAAGAACTCGTCGTGCTGGACGCCGTCTTCGCTGGTGTAGGTCATGGTGACGCCAACGCCATCCGGGCCGGCCAGCAGGGTATGGGGACGGGCTTTTATATATGAAACGCCCTTTTCCTTGGAAGCTTCGTAATAGCGCTCATACTCCTTTCCAACGGTTCGGATGTCCATGTAAAAGATCACCTGCTCGTTGTCATCCGAGGAAAGATGGGAGCCTGTCATCACCGCCTGCTTGATGGAATACATGCAGCATACACTGGAGCAGTAGCCGTTCTTGCCGCAATTGGTGTTCCTGGAGCCCACACACTGGATCCAGGCGATTTTATTTGGCTCACCTCCGTCGGATGGACGCGCGATATGCCCGATGGTGGGACCTGAGGCCGAGAGATACCGCTCGTACTCGAGGCTTGTGATAACATCCGGGATCTCGTCATATCCGTAGTAATCAATACCCTTGGGAGAGAAGGGCTTGAAACCCGGGGCAAGCACCACGGCGCCCACATTGATATCGACAAATTCCGGCTTCATCTCATAGTTGATGGCCCCGGTGGGACAGATTTTGGAGCATACCCCGCATTTGCCCTTGTTGAGGTAGATGCAGTTATTCGGATCGATGGCGTACTTGAGGGGGACGGTCTGACCGTATTTAATATAGGCAGCCTTTCGTTTGTTGAGCCCCTCGTTATACTCATCCGGAACCTTTTTCGGACATTTTTCGGCGCACAGCCCGCAGGCGATGCATTTGTCTTCATCCACGTATCGCGGATTTTTCTTGATGGTTACTGTAAAGTTGCCCTGTTCACCAGTGACATTTTCGACTTCGGAAAGTGTCAGTAATTCTATATTCAAGTGCCGACCGCACTCGACCAGTTTGGGTGAGACAATTCACATTGCGCAGTCATTGGTGGGAAATGTCTTGTCCAACTGGGACATGGCACCACCAATTCCTGAACTTTTTTCAACAAGATAGACGTAATAACCGGAATCCGCCATATCAAGGGCTGCCTGAATTCCGGATATACCGCCTCCGGCCAACAGAACAGAGCCCACAGGCTTGTTTGTCATAAATACCTCACTTCTAATTTTTAGAACTACTTGTTAATCTTTTCACAACTCCTGTTTCTTATGCAGACTAAAAAACAGGCGTCACACCCATCGCTTACATCCTAACATCCCCCCTGAGGTGGTTCTTTGCAGACTATCAAACAAGGGGTCCCCTATCGTTTACATCTTTATTTCCCTTTTACCTGTTCCATCACCCACTGGGCCGCCCGTGGAACGGCAGCCTCAACTTCCGGGGAGAGCCCCGGATTGATCACATTGGGAATGGAATCCGTATGCATTCCGAGCACCTTTACATCCACCCCGCCCGCGACCTGCAACTCCTTGAGCAGATTGGAGGAGGGACTCTGGTGCAGGGAAAAATCGCTCAGCTTCTCCCGGGGTACCTCGGAGAGATTCATCTCAAAGATATCTCCGATTTTTCGGCCTGGAACAGTAACGGCGTCAATGATAATGACCGTTTCAGGCTTTTCATCCATCAGGAGAAGATCAAACATGAAATCCCGGATGCCTGTGCCGGCATCCAGGACAAGCACTGTCTCCGGCAGGGTATGGTTGGCTTGAATGTACTCCACCACGGCGGGACCGAACCCGTCATTTTCAAACAAGGTGTTGCCGCATCCGAAGATCAGAACCTTTTTTGTGTAAATATCCGTTGTCACCAGATTTCCTTTTCGCCCCCAGCGGATTTCAATAAAACTGAATCTTTTTCACAGCCTGAATTGAAATCAGCAAGTAAATCATCCTTATTAATTATACAATCCTACACAAAAAACCCAAAGAAATATGAGTAGCAAATTCAAATTTTTCTGTCAAATTTATTTTCAAATAATCTCAACCGCCTGAATTTATGGTTTTTTACAAAAAACAGGATTTCGAATCCCATTCAGCAAATTAATATCGAGAAAATCATTATCATCTTGTCAGACTCTTAGCCAGGTTCTATAGTATATAGTTGACAGAAAAGATTCCGTTAATATATAGTCCCCCAAGGTTACAAATAAGTTACGTATGTCTGCTAACGTACCAGCAAAATATCAACGAATTGATATTTTACTATTTGCTTGTAGATAGTTGAACTTTTAACAGCATCAAGGAGGTGCCATTGAAAGAAGAACTGAAGTTACCTGAAGATGAACAGGAAAGCGGCGGCGTTTCCCGAAGGGGGTTTCTAAAAGCCCTGACCGGAACAGCTGCCGGAATCGGTCTTTCCCAGATGATCAACCCCGCCCTTGTCTCCGCCCTGAAAAAAGGGCTTGAGAAACACCCGGTTCTCTGGGTCCAGGGCCAGGGCTGCACGGGATGTTCGGTCTCGCTTCTGAACAGCGTTGAACCCAGCATTGCCAACGTACTGCTCGACGTCATCAGCCTGGAGTACCACCCGACAGTCATGGCCTGTGAAGGCGAAGACGCCCTTGCAAATCTCTACCGGATTGCTAACGAGTTTAAGGGAAAATTCTCCCTGGTAGTAGAAGGCGCCATTCCCATGGCCGCCAACGGAAAATACTGCATCGTCGGCGAGCGTGACCACCACGAGATCACCATGGTGGAAATGACCAAGGAACTGGGCGAAATGGCCGGAAGCGTCCTTGCCGTTGGAACCTGCGCTGCCTACGGCGGCATCCCCGCCGCAGAAGGCAATGTGACCGAAGCCGTCGGTGTAACGACCCTGTTCGAGAAATTCGGAATCAAGACTCCGGTTATCAACGTCCCCGGCTGCCCGCCCCATCCGGACTGGATCGTAGGCACCATTGCCCACCTTCTCACCAAGGGCCTGCCGGAACTGGATGATGACGGACGTCCCCTCCTCTTTTTCGGAGAGAACGTACATGAGAACTGTCCCTACCTTGACTACTTTGATGAAGAGATTTTCAGCGAAACCTTTACGGACAAAAAAGGTTGCAGAATGGAGATCGGCTGCAAGGGCCCGGACGCCAATGCGGACTGTTTCAATCGCCGCTGGAACGGCGGCCTGAACTGGTGCATCGAGAATGCCGTCTGCATCGCCTGTGTCGAGCCTGGTTTCCCGGACTCAGCATCCCCATTCTATGAAAGTGCTTAATTCAAAGTATCCAATAAAGCCAAGGAGGTTTAAATATGGCAGGTTGTAAACCTGAACCGGTTTCGGAAGCTCCGGAGAAAGCCGCGGCTCCAGCAGCAGCTGCAGCGGGACATAAAGCCGAAACTGAAGGAAAAAAAATAAAGGTTGCCATCGATCCCGTTACCAGGATCGAGGGTCACCTGAAAGTCGAAGTTGAAGTAAAGGACGGCAAGGTCGCTGATGCCAGATGTTTTGGCGGCATGTTCCGCGGTTTTGAGAACATCCTCACCGGAAGAGATCCCAGGGACGCCTCCCAGATCGTCCAGAGGATCTGCGGCGTTTGCCCCACGGCCCATGCCACGGCGGCAAGTATGGCCCTGGACGAAGCCTTTGGGGTCACGCTGACCAACAACGGAAGGGTGGCAAGGAACCTCATCCTCGGCGCCAACTTTCTCCAGTCCCATATTCTTCATTTCTATCACCTGGCAGCCCTGGACTATGTAAATGGCCCTGACGTTGCACCCTTTGTTCCCCGATACAAAAACAACGATGTCCGTGTGGACAAGGCCACCAACCAGGTGGGCGTTGACCAGTATCTGGAAGCACTTGAGATCAGGAAGGTCTGCCACGAGATGGTCGCCCTTCTCGGCGGAAGAATGCCCCATGTCCAGGGCATCGTCGTTGGCGGCACCACTGAGATTCCCACCCGGGAAAAACTCAATGACTACGCCAAACGGTTCAAGGTGGTCAGAAAATTCATCGAAGAGAAGTATCTTCCCCTCATCTACACCCTGGCCGGTCCCTACGGCGATCTTCTCAAGACCGGAACGGGCCACAAAAACTGCATCTCCTTTGGTGTATTTCCCCTGGACGGCGAGGGCAACACCCTGCTGAAACCCGGTGTCTACACCGATGGCAAATTCTCCGAGTTTGATTCCGACAAGATCAAGGAGTATGTAAAACACTCCTTTTTTGAAGACTCCACAACCGGTCTCCACCCCAGCAAGGGCAAGACCATCCCGAATCCGGAGAAAGAGACTGGTTACAGCTTCATCAAGGCGACCCGCTACGACGACAAGCCCCATGAGGTCGGTCCCCTTGCAAGAATGTGGATCACCAACCCCGAGCTTTCCGTCACCGGCCAGAAGGCGCTGGGCGTCAAGCGCATGCGTGACATCGGCGACGCCGCCTTCTCTATCCTCGGCCGCCACGTGGCCAGGGCCGAAGAGACCCTGCTTGTGGCCAGGCAGGTTGAAAAATGGCTTGATGAAGCCAAACCGGGCGCAGAGACCTTTGTTCCGGCTGACATCCCGGAGAGCGCGGAAGGCGCGGGCTTCACCGAGGCTCCCCGTGGCGCTCTTCTCCACTACATCAACATCAAGGACAGCGTGATCGCCAACTACCAGATCGTTTCGGCGACCCTCTGGAACGCCAACCCCATGGATGACATGGGCCAGCGGGGCCCCATTGAAGAGGCCCTCATCGGAGTTCCGGTCCCCGATCCTGAAAATCCGGTCAATGTGGGGCGTTTAATACGCTCCTACGACCCCTGACTGGGCTGTGCCGTGCACGTGCTGCACGCAGAGACCGGCGAAGAAAATGTTGTTGAGCTTCCGCTCTAACAACTGACCGCCACGCAACATAATAGAGGGGATGGAAATTCCATCCCCTCTTTGACGTTTAACCACACAATTTGGAACAGCATGTCATGAAAAAACTTTTGGTACTGGGCGTTGGAAATATTCTGTTAATGGACGAAGGCATCGGGGTCCATGCCGTGCATGAGCTCATGAAGGAAACCTGGCCCGATGATGTCGATTTTATCGACGGCGGCACCTTTACCCAGGATATTTTCTACCTGTTCCGGGAATATGAAATCATCCTGGTCCTGGACATTGTCAAGGCAGGCAAAGAGCCCGGCACCATCTACCGCCTTAGCGAATCCGATCTCAGAAAGGACGAGAGCCAGACCCTCTCCCTCCACGACATCGATCTCCTGGATTCACTCAGCATGACCGAGCTCATGGGGCACAAGCCCGAACTCCATGTAATCGGCATCGAGCCGGAAGACCTGGACTGGGACATGGAGTTGACCCCCACACTGCAAAAGCTCTTTCCCCAATACCTTGAAATCGTCCGCCAGGAAGTCCGGCGTCTCCTCGGTTGACTGCCTATCCCTAGTACACCTTTGGCTTTGAAAACCCCTTCCCAAGAACGTCAAAGGTGTTTTCCGTGATCATGAAGGCGTTGTTATCGATGGTCAGCACCGCCTCTTCCAGCCGCTTGAGCTGATGGTTGTGCACCACGGTCATTAGAATCTTCTTCTCCTTTCCGGAATAGGCGCCCGTGCCGTTCAAAAAGGTGGATCCCCGGTTCAGGCGCTCATGGATGACAGGGGCGATCCGGTCACTCAACTCGGACACGATCAACACCATCTTCCGCTGGTTGAACATGGAAAGAACCTGCTCCAGCACCTGGGAGAGCACAAAACTCAAGGCGATGGAGTAAAGCACAAGATCGGTTTCCAGAAAGCCGAAGCTGAAGGTAAACAGGACCAGGTTGAAGACAAAGAGAAAGGTGCCGATCCGGATGCCCAGTTTCCGGTTGACAATAATGCTGACAATGTCCATTCCCCCGAGAGTTCCCAGGCTGTGAAAGGCGATGCCCCCCCCCGCTCCCAAGAGCGATCCGCAGGCTAACACCGCCAGGAACGGGTCCTTGATATGGATCGGAAGGGTGATAAGATCCATGAAAATAGAACTGGCAACCATTCCGTAGAGACTGTAAAAGAAGAAGCGTTTACTGATGAAAATCCATCCCACCAGAAACAGGGGGATGTTGATGATCATATACCAGATGCCGGGGGACAGGATATCGGTGGCATAGTAAAGCAGCAGGCCAACGCCCGAGATACCGCCGGTGATGAAACCGTGGGGAATGGCGATAGCCGTAAGTCCCACGGCAAAAAAGGCAGACCCGATGGTCAGGAGAACCAGGTTCCACAATACAGATGATTTTAGTCTTTGTTTAAAATAGCTCATTGGGGGTAATTCCATAATAAAAAAAGTTGATCAGGCTTGGCCAATTTCGTCGATGGCAGGAGCGTATACCCCCATTCCCAGCCCGGGTCAACTCTTTTTTAGCGAACAAATCCCCCCCTGTGAGAAGAGCCCCATTTGACGCAGGTTTTACGAACAAAAAAAAATCCGAAAACCAGAAGATCAGACCGTTCAGGACCGGTGGATCGAGCACCTGAACAAAGGCTGATTCACACCCCAAAAAAAGGCGGGCCTCCCCCTGGAAGGCCCGCCCTTTTTTAATCTTTTACCAGGAAATTGGATCAGTGTGCATTGGGCGGTGCATAGACAGTCAGGTATCCCATGGAATAGCAATTATTAGGGGTGGTAACCTCCACCATAAGACTGCCTGATGTGCCTGTGACATATACGCCTTCATCGTCTACCCTTGGGACAAGAATGACCCGGAACTCGCTGGGATCGAATCCGGATCCCACTTTAAAAGACATGGTCTCTCCGTCATTTTCCCCTCCGTTGATTAAAGCGCTGGCGGGTGCTGTGACCTTGACCTTGGTTCCGCTGGGCATGGACTTGCCGGACTCACGTCCGGACACGCGAATGTCTATGGGTATTGATTCATGGAGATCTGTAAAAGAGATGGTTCCGGAAGGTGAAAACTCGATATCGGCATAGCTGTCAGCCATAAGGATCTCAATGGAACTCCAGACATGGACAAGGTCATTGGAACAATTGGTCGATTCCGGATCGCAGAGGGTGCCGTTGTAAATGCCGTTCTTCGGGGTATATTCCTGGTCGTTGTTGAAATCGATAAATTTTTCACTGTAATCCCTGGTCCCGTCGTAGTCCGCATCCAGAAAAGCCTCGGGCATGTCGGTCAACAAACGATCCGTATCTCTTTCGTAGAAACCGTTACTGTCCATGTCCTGGAAGCTCTCCTCACCTTGGGCATAGGCAAGGATTGTCACCAAGCCGTCGTCGGGCCTTGGCTCCTGGCTTCTCCACTCCACGGTGCAGAGTCCGTTCTTGGTAAAGCCCGAGCTCTGGATAGCACCGCCTTCGGTGGTGAAGTAGACGGCCGTGCCGTCGGGAACCGGGTTATTGTTCATATCCGCGGCCCGGATGGTGATATTGACCCTTTCACCGTCATAGTACATGCCTTCCGGGGTTAAGGTTTCCGCGCTGATGGAAAAGCTGTTCTGATCGGGAAAACCCGTGGAGAGGATCAGCTTGTTGGACAGGGCGGCCAGGGAGGTGTATTCAACCTCGGCCTTCACCCGGACGGAGGTGGGCAATCTTCCGGAGTTTACGCCCACCGTTACCTTGCCTTCGGAATCGGTTTGTGCGCTGGCGGGTTCCAGTGACAGGCCGCCGACGGATGTGGTCAGGGAAAAGTTCACCGTCTGGTCGCAAACCGGATTTGCCTGGTCGTCCTTTACGATGAATTCAAGGAGGGACTGGGAGGGAAGTGAAGTGGAGACGCCGATTCCCGAAAGGCCTATGAGGCTGGGGGTAGCGGAGACAAATTCAATGGTTCCGGCAGCAGCGGTGGTCCGGTCAATTTCAAAACTTTTGGCAGCCATGGGAGGTTCATCATCCCTGTCCACGGGAAGATCCGAGATGACGGTCAGCTTGTCTGATCCTGCGGTGCTCCCTGATACCAGCTTGAAAGACATTTCCACCTGTCCATTGGCATCGGTCACCCCGCTTCCGTCGCTTGAATCGATGAAACGGCACTGCTCGTTATTAAACCTGGAGGTAATCCTCCGGCCGGGTGCCGGCTGACCATCGGGGCCGGTAACCTTCGCCTTGATTTTGATGGTGTCATCAAAGCCGACCCTGTCGACCTCGGCTCCCGTGACGGCGTCAACCACCTCCAATGAAAGCGTATAATTCCCCCCTGCGGATCCGCCGCCTCCGGATCCGGAAGAACAGCCTGAACAAACAAGAAAAATGAGAAGTAATCCAATGTGTAATGCTAAACGGAAACAGCCTTTCATAGTCTTTACACCCTTTAAAATATTGATATTTTCTTTTTCAAACCTTTATAATTGTAGTCATTTGTTTTTATCAAAAGAAGAATCAAGTCAAATGAAAAACCCAAAACCGCAAATTAATGCTGCAAATAGCAATTTTTTCCCCATACGGCATTGCGAAAACCGCAACCTCCTGTGATCACGATATTCATATTCCCTCCTTTTCCCGGACAAGGGCCGGGACGGTTACAACAGCACCTTAAGATGTGATTCGATCTCATGGCGGGAGAGGGCCCCCACCGTGGAGTCAACCACCTTGCCGCCCTTAAAGAAGAGCAGGCTCGGCAGGCTCATCACCCTGAATCTTGAAGTGGTTGCGGGATTTTCATCAACATTGAGCTTCACGACCTTGATCCGTCCGGCATACTCGAGGGCAAGGGCCGCCAGCAAGGGTTCCATGGGTTTGCAATGGCCGCACCAGGGCGCCCAGCAATCCATGAGAACCCCGGTTTTGTGGGCCAGGACCTCCCGGTCAAAGGTATGGTCCGTGACGATCACGGGCTCTGTGGTGACGCCCTCTGTGTTCAAGGGACTCTTGCAGCGGCCGCATACGGGGCCATCGTTGATGCGAGCCACGGGAATCCTGTTTTTCGTTCCGCAGCTGCTGCACACGACTATTGCGCTGTTTGGCATTTTATCCTCCTTTTCCCGTTCCGGGCATTCCATTGGCACGGAAAAAACGACACATTTCAAGGCAAGGACTGTCCTGTCACGATATGATATCATATATAATAGGGTCGGACCGATGGGCTGTCAAACAAAAGAGGATGCCCATCAAATGGAACAGATATTTGCCCGGTTCATGGAGCCTTCAACCTCGGTTCAAACCGATCCCCAAGCCCGGCGTATTTGAGAGAATACCCGGGCTTATAAGACATATCATTGAAAATTCGTGACGATTTCCTGCACCATTGAAGTTGACGATTGCCTTGACAAAAATTGGGTTTTTTCTTATTCATAGAGACTGGTATGACAGCCGGAGCCGTGGATATATTTCACATATATTTCACACCTGTTTCACACACGGTTCACGGCAAAACAGATAGAATTCCGGCGAACCTCTGATCTTTACAAGATCCTTTCATATGACCTTAACCCCTGGAAACGTATATGAATTTCAAATCATTGATAACAACGGCTATTTTTTTCCTTGTTGCGGGCGCGGCTCCAACGACCCATGGCCAGGGCACCCTCTCCATCGGCATGGTGTTTGACACCCCCTTTGCCCCCCAGGCATTTGTCAGGGGGGTTGAAAAGGAAACACGGGCGCTTCTTTCCGCCAGGACCGCAGTCGAGATCGCCGACCGCAACCTGTTACGGACTTCGGGCGAGGCCCGGGAGATTCGACAGGCCTATCAACGGCTGGTCAAAGACAACACCGTTGACATCATCATCGGTGCCGGCATGCTCACCGCCAACACCCTGGGGCATGAAAATACCTATCCCAAGCCCCTGATCCTCCTGGGAGTCTGGGACAAGGCGATCCAGGGCATCCCCTACAGGGAGCCGGGGGTGTCGGGCAAGCGAAATCTTGCCTACCTCCAGGACAACATTCCCCTTGGCGCCGCCATCACCAGATTTCAATCCCTGGTCCGGTTCAAAACCCTGGGAATCGCCGCCGGAGAAAAGCTGCTCACGTCAGAGCCGGATATCTCCCGGCTGAAAACCTATATGGAGAAACAAAAGATCCCCTTCCGGCTGATTCCCGTAACCCCTGGCATGGAGCGCTTTGACATCGACAAGACGGGGGTGGACGCCGTGCTGCTGGGAGGCCTCTACCGCATTGACGAGCCCACCATAACCAGGCTGATCGCCGAAATCAACCGCCTTGCCCTGCCCTCATTCGCCATTAAGGACCGAAAGTCCGTCGACCAGGGGGTGCTTGCGGCAATGGTGCCTGTGAACCTCGAAACAAAAGTGATGCGGCGGATCGCGTTGATGATCGAAAAGATCACCAACAGGATCGACCCTGCCGAGCTTCCCGTTGCCCTCTCTTTTGACGAATCCTTTATCATCAACATGGCCACGGCCAATGCCATCGGGTTCCAGCCGGGCTGGGACGCCATGTCGGAAGCGGAACTGATCAACTTTCAGCCCTTTGCCTCGGACAAGGTGATAGACCTTAGAAGCGCCATGGAAACGGCCCTTTCCAACAACCTCGCCCTGGCGTCCGCCCAGGACACGGCGGCCATTGCAAAAGAGGATGTACGGTTGGCCCAAAGCACCTTTCGCCCGACCCTGGAAGCCCGGTTCCGGAACACCCGGATTAACGACGAGCGGGCAGTTGCGGGCCAGGCCGCCAACACCTCCATGGCAACGGGCGGCATCTCCCAGACCCTGTTTTCAGAACCGGGATTTGCACAAATCACGGCAAAAAAGCACCTTGAGACCGCTTCAACCGAGGAGCTGCGCCAGGAGGAGCTGGACACCCTTCTCTCGGTTGCCGGGGCCTACTTCAATATCCTCATGGCAAAAACGAACATGGGCATCAAAAAGGAAGCCCTCACCCTGACCAAAAAGAACCTCGAGATCGCCCATGTAAGGAACCGGGTTGGCTATGCCGGCATGGCCGATGTCTTCCGGTGGGAAAGCAAGCTTGCCACCACGGAAAGTGACGCCATTGAAGCCTATGCCGGTGTCCTGAAGGCCAAGAACAGTTTGAGGCGCTTGTTGAACCTCTCCCCCGGCACGGAATTCGATGTCAAAGAAACCACCCTTGACAGCGACTTCTTCTCCACCTACGGCGATATGGACATTACCCGCCTCATCGACGGGCACAACTCCTTTGAGAAACTGATCGGCTTCATGACCAGCCGGGCCAGGCGCAACCACCCGGAACTGAAACAGCTGGACGCTTCCTTTGCCGCAAATAAGCGGCTGCTCTCTTCCCTTAAGCGCAAGCAACTCCTGCCCACGGTGGCCCTCACCGGTGAGTGGAACGAGACCCTTGACACCGGCGGCACAGGCTCCGACTTCACCCCGGAGCCCGAGGACAGCAACTGGTCGGTGAGCCTCAATGCCTCATGGGCCCTCTACAGCGGCGGAACCGACGGGATCAACACAAGGATAAAACTCCTTGAGATCTCAAGACTCGACAAACAGCGCCGGGACCTTGTCAACACCCTGGATACGGGCATCATCGACGCGGCCCTGGATCTTCTCACCCGGTCTGAAAAGCTGGCGCTTTCCAGGCAGGCCGCCGAGGCCGCAGGCAAGAGCCTTGATATCAGCCAGGACGAATACCGCAAGGGCAAAACCTCGGTGGTGGAGCTGCTGGACGCCCAGAACGCCGCCATCAATGCCGATCTTGCAGCGGCCAACGCCGTCTACGACTATCTTATGAGCATCATGACCCTGGAGAGAAAAAACGGACGCTTCATCTCCCTCGCCTCCCCCCATGAGCAGCAACAGCTCATGGAGGAGATCGAAACCTTTTTTAAAACCAACCAAGAGGTACGATAAACCATGAAAAGATACACCCTCATCAAGCAGGCAATGGCCGCCGTGGCAACGGCATCCCTCCTGTTTTCCTGCACCGGCGCCCCGGAAGAAAAAGAAGCGGAACTCATCAGGCCGGTTCGATATGCCCGGGTGAAAACAGCGGCCCCTGAAAGCCAGCGCACCTTTTCCGGAAAGCTGCGCTCAGGCACCGAGCTCAAGCTGAGCTTCCGCATCAGCGGCATTCTGGCCCAAATCCCGGTCAAGGTCGGGGACAGGCTCAAAAAAGGAAACCTTGTGGCCGCCCTGGATGACAGGGACGCAAAACTCAAACTCCAGGAGCTGAAGGCGGCGGTCATGGCGGCCCGGGTAAAGCAGGAGTCCAGCGCCTCCAACCTGAAACGTGTCAGCGAGCTCTACGAGAACAACAACCTGCCCCTCCAGGATTATGAAACCGCCCGCTCCCAGTATGCGGGCGCAAAGGCGGATCTCAACGCCAAGAGCCGGCAGCTCGACCTCCAGAAGCGACAGCTTGCCTACACGGTTCTGACAGCCCCGGTGGACGGTGTTGTCTCGGCGGTGCATATGGAAAATGACGAAAACGTTTCCGTGGGAACCATTGTGGCGGAAATCAGCTCAGGCGGAAAACTCAAGATCTCGGTGGACGTGCCCGAAACCTACATCACCCGGATACAGGCCGGTGACCGGGTGGAGGCGAAATTCGCCGTAAAGGGGGACCAGACCTTCCATGGCACCGTGTCGGAAATCTCCTATGTGGGGTCGGCCGCCTCGGTATACCCGGTGATCGTTATCCTGGACAAGGAGTACCAGGGCATCAGGCCCGGCATGCCCGCCGACGTCACCTTCAGCTTTGAGAAAAAGGAGGAAAGGCTCGTTGTACCGGCAAGCTCGGTGGGACAGGACCCGGACGGCCACTATCTCTTTGTGGTCAAGCCCCTGGAAGAGCAAGGCTTTGCCAGGGTCATGAAAACCCCCGTCACCATCGGCAACCTCACCGACCAGGGATTTGAGATCCTCGAGGGTGTTGCGGCAGGAGACCTTGTGGTGACCTCCGGGGTCACCCGGATCACCCACGAACAGAAGGTGAGGTTCAACCGGCCATGAATATCACAAAGATCGCAATCAACAACAAACCCCTTTTTGCAGCCCTTCTGGTTGCCGCGGTGTTCATGGGCATCACCGGCTACAACGCAATGTCCCGGGACGACATGCCTCCTTTCCTGATCCGGGCGGCCAGCGTGGTGACCACCTTTCCCGGGGCCTCCCCGGCAAGGGTGGAAGAGCTTGTCACGGACAAGATCGAAAAGATCATCCAGGAGATCCCCGAAGTGGACTACATTAACAGCGAGTCCAGGACCGGCATCTCCATCGTGACAATCATGATCAAAGACAGTGAGACCGTTCTCAGGCCCATATTCGACAACATCCGGCGCAAGGTGGAGCAGGTGGAGCCCGATCTTCCTTCCGGCACCAGCGTCAGGGTGGACGACGAGATGGGGGATGTGTTCGGCATCCTCCTGGGCCTTGTGGGGGATGGATACTCCCCAAGCGAGCTCAAGGACATTGCCGACGAGATCAGGGACGGATTGATCAAGATACCGGACGCCGCCAAGGTGGAGATTGCTGGAGAACAGGAGGAGCGGGTCTTCATCGAGTATGACGACGCAAAACTCGCCCAGCTGGGCCTTTCCAAAAAGAGCGTGGAGCAGGTGATCACCCAGACAAACATCCTCTTTCCCGGCGGGGATATTCGAATTGAGGACGAACGGGTGATCCTCGAACCCACCGGCAGTTTCGAATCCCTTGAAGAATTGGGCAAAACCATCATATCCCCTGACAACAGCGACGACATCATCCGGCTGGGGGATGTGACCACCATATACAGGGCCTATGTTGATCCTGCGAAAACCCTGGTCCGGATCAACGGAGAACCGGGGCTCGTCCTGGGAATCTCCCTGAAAAAAGGGGGCAACATCATCACCCTTGGGAAACAGGTGGAACAGAAGATCAACGAATACCTGGAAACCTATCCCATCGGGATCGACCTGTTCCGGGTGGCCTCCCAGGACCAGGTGGTGGAAAAATCGGTGGACGACTTCCTGAGCAATCTCATCCAGAGTGTGGTGATCGTGCTTGCCACCATGTTCATCTTCCTGGGTTTAAGAACCGGCGTCGTGGTGTCCGCCCTGATCCCGGCCACCATCGTGGTCACCTTCTTTGTGATGGCGAAGCTCGGTATGGGCCTCAACAAGGTTTCCCTCGCTTCCCTGATCATTGCCCTCGGCATGCTGGTGGACAACGCCATCGTCATGAGCGAAGCGATCATGGTGAAGATGGAATCGGGTCTCAAGTCCGTGGAGGCCACCATCGCAGCCGCCGGTGAACTGATGGTGCCGCTGCTCACCTCATCCCTTACCACCATTGCGGCATTCCTGGCCTTCTATCTGGCGGAATCCACCATGGGGGAGATCATGGGGCAGATATTTGTGGTGGTGGGCATCGCCCTTATCAGCTCCTGGATACTCTCCCTGACCATCATTCCCCTGCTGGCCATCCGCTTCATCCGGGTAGATCCCGGCAAAAAGCAGAAAACAGGCATGTTCGACCGCCTGGCGGCATCCTACAGCAACCTTCTTCGAACAGGACTCAGGCGGCCCAAAAGCGTCTGCCTGATCATCGCGGTTCTTTTCATTGGATCGGTGGCGGCCTTCACCCGCATCCCCTTTGTCTTTTTTCCCCAGAGCGAACGCCCCCTTGTCTCGGCAAACCTTGAGCTACCCCTGGGAACGGACATCCAGCGGACCGATGCCGTGGTAAAGGAGATCGAAGCCTTTATCAAGAAGAGCCTTCTGGCAAAGGACAGTAAAGAGGGAGGCATCACCAGCTGGTCCACCTATATCGGCGAAGGCGCCCCAAAGTACGACCTTGGGTACACCCCGCCGGAATCGAGCCCCAATGCCGCCCACATTCTCATGAACACCACGGACGATGCGGCCAACCAGCGGGTCATCGACTTGCTTGACAGGTTCTGCTTTGACAACTTCCCGGATCTCACGGCCACCATAGACAGGCTGGCCGAGGGCGGCGGTTCCGCAACCCCGGTGGCCGTCAGGCTCACGGGAAAGGACCCTGAAAAGCTCTCCCGGATCATGGAGCAGGTCAAGGCGAGACTCACCAAAATCCCCGGCGCCAGGAACATCACGGACGACTGGGGCGTATGGGGCAAGAAGCTTGTGGTCACCCTGGACAACACCCGGACAAGGCTTGCCGGGCTCACAAACCAGGAGGTGGCGACCGCCCTCCAGACCGCCCTTTCCGGCTCCACCGTGGATTATTTCAGGGAGGGGGACAAGGAGATCCCCATTGTCATGCGAAGCCGGCTGGGTGAAACCATGACCATGGAGCGCCTGGAGACCCTGCCCGTGTTTTCCCAGGCAAAAAAGGTCAGCGTTCCCCTGAAGCAGGTGGCAGACATCGGGGTAACCTGGCAGGCCCCCAAGATCCTGAGGCGGGATCTCTACAAAACCATGACCGTAAGCTGCAACCTTGGCAAGAACGTCACGGCAAAGGAGATCACCGACGAGATCAAACCATGGCTCGAAAAGGAACAGCAGGGCTGGGGCGCAGGCTACACCTATGAACTAGGAGGAGACGCGGAGAACAGCAGCAAGGCAATGGGAGCCGTGGCGGACAACCTGCCCCTCTCGGGCTTCATCATCGTGCTGCTCCTCATCGCCCAGTTCAACTCGTTCAAAAAGCCGTCCATCGTACTCATGACCATTCCCCTGGGACTCATCGGTGTGAGTGCGGGACTGATCCTCTGCGGCGCAACCTTCGGGTTCATGGCCTTCCTCGGGCTCATCTCCCTTTCAGGTATCGTGATCAACAACGCCATCGTGCTCCTGGACAGGATCAAGCTCGAGACGGATCTCATTCCGGACAACCCCCTGGATGCCATCGTCAATGCCGGGGTTCAGCGGTTCAGGCCGATCCTGCTCACCACCGCCACCACCACCTTCGGCCTTGTGCCCCTGTGGGTCGGCGGCGGCATCCTCTGGCAGCCCATGGCCATCACCATCATTTTCGGGCTCTTGTTCGCTACGGTGATCACCTTGATCTTCGTCCCGGTTCTCTATCGGCTCTTCTACCTCTAAACAAACACAACGGGGTCACAGACTTAGGATTTGGGGACAGGCTTAAGCCTGTCCCCGTACTTTAACAGGGGCAGACTTAGCTTATTGCAACTAAACGTTAAACGGGGTCACGTTAAGCTAAGTCTGACCCCTGATTGAGAAAGCTAAGTCTGACCCCTGATACTGATTTTTTAGGGGAGCAGGAGGTTCTCGAGCTTTTGCCGGAGACTCTTTGCACAGGCCTGGAAGGTTCCGTTCAGGACCTCCATCCGGACCCTGCCCTTGGCATCGACTTCGGGGCAGGGCTCCACGGCCACGGCCAATCGTTCCCGGGTCAGGGAATCAAGGAATTCGTATTCCAGGGAAGCGTCTTCAAGGGACAGGTGGGGATTGCCCGGAATCTTGCGAACCGACGGATACCGGTTCCTGGAATAAACAGAGGTGATTGAATTGGGTTCAGGCTTGGAAAAGGTGACGCCCGTAAGCGCCGGACGGACCCTCAACACACCGGGACCGGGCTTTTCCACCAGGGAAATGGAAGAAGGGAACTCGTCGATCACGGCCTGGTGAAAAGCATGGGCCACCTCATTGAGTTCATCGGCCTGTATTCCTCTGTACTCGGTATCTTCATCCATAAACAGGACCAGATAATCCATCATCACCTTGTTATAAGATGAAAAATCGGCAACGGGTTTTACATAGGAAAAACCGCCGTTCTTCGGTTTATAGTCGTATTTACCGATAAATTCGGAATAGGAAACGTTTTTTTTGGAACACCCGGTTGCCACAACCAGCAAACCTGCCATCAAGATCAGCCATCGTTTAACTAAAATCGTCATTAAGCACTCCTGTCGCGGTTAGTAAATGACTCAACTTTCGAAGCCGGCTGTCGGGCAAGGTCCATCACAGCCGAGGTGCGAAAGCCGAAAAGATTCCAATTGCATCCAATCACGGTTCCCGGATAAGGCGAAAGCCCAGGTTGCTGCTTTTGTCCTTGGGATTGTAGCGGTCCCGCCGGGTTACGCGGACATCACCCTTAAAAGTGAACCAGCTTCCTCCGCGATCGACCTTGCGAAACCCGTGGCCCTGGAACAGGGGATTCGTACGCCCGGTGGAGGAATAAGCGTTCCATGCATGAACATCCTCGCACCACTCCCATACGTTTCCGCTCATGTCGTAGAGGGCATAGCTGTTGGGCGCCTTGCTCCCCACCCCATGGGTGGTTCCCTTGCTGTTGCCGTCATACCAGGCCACGGCATCGATGTCCTCCCCGCCTGCATAGGGATAATCCCGCCCTCCGCCGGTGGCCGCATACTCCCATTCGGCTTCCGTGGGCAAACGGAACGTTCCGGTGGATTTCTGGTTCAACTGTTTCACAAACTCCTTTGCATCATTCCAGGAAACGGTCTCCACGGGATAATCGTCACCGTTCTTGAACTTTGCGGGATTGGACCCCATGACCGCCTTCCACTGTCCCTGGGTCACCTCGTAGCGGCCAATCCAGAAATCGTAGAGACACACCTCATGGCAGGGCCTTTCGTCGTCCCCACCCGAATCGTTTCCCATCATGAAGCAGCCGCCGGGAATCGCGACGAACTCCATGCCGGTGGCGGGCTCGATCCAGACATCCGAGGCAACCTGCTCTGCGGCAGCCAAAGGCCCCGGCCAGGGAGAAATCGCTACAAGACAGAGGATCACCGCCAAACACAGCCTGTTTCTCATAATCACCTCAATGTAAGGGGTTAAGAATTTATCTCAGAATAAACTTACATAAATTTTGTTTCAACCCAAGGACTTTTTCATTTTATATTGTAAAAACGTTAAATTTTCAAAACAGTGTTCCTTATTTTCTTGATCTTATTCAAAATTCAAACTATCAATAAAGGGGCAAACTTATAATCCTCCACCATTAAAAACGATCACGAGGTAAAACCATGACACCAACACCGCGCCCCCAGATCGAACTCCTTGTCCGGAACCAGCACCATTTTTTCAACTCCGGCAAGACCCTGGGCCATGACGCCCGGAAAGACAGCCTGGAACGGCTTCGAAGCGCCATCAAGACCCGGGAAGGAGCGATTCACAGGGCCCTGAAACAGGATCTTGGCAAACCCGAGTTCGAAGCCTATGGCACCGAGACCGGCATCAGCATCCATGATATCACCCAGACCCTGAAGCATCTCAAACGCTGGATGCGCCCCAAACGGGTCCCGACCTCCATCCTTGTCCAGCCGGGCAAAAGCCGGGTTCTCTACACCCCCCTCGGGGTCAACCTCATCATCGCCCCCTACAATTACCCGTTCCAGCTTGCCATGGCCCCGTTGACGGCGGCCATTGCCGCGGGAAACACCGTGGTGCTCAAGCCCTCGGAAATGACCCCCAACGTAAGCGACATCATCTGCAAAATCATTGGGGAGACCTTTGACCCTTCACTTGTGGCGGCCGTACCGGGGGAAGTGGAGCAGACAACCGCACTTTTGTCCCAAAAATTCGACCACATCTTTTTCACGGGCAGCACCCGGGTGGGCAGCATCGTCATGCAGGCCGCAGCCCGGCACCTTACCCCGGTCACCCTTGAGTTGGGCGGAAAAAGCCCCTGCATCGTCCACCACGATGCCAACCTTGATATCGCCGTCAGGAGAATCGTCAGGGGCAAATTCATCAATGCGGGCCAGACCTGTGTAGCCCCGGATTACCTCCTTGTTCACAAGAGCATCAAAAAAGCCTTTCTCACCAAGCTGACCAGCCGAATCCTCGACTGTTTCGGAAAAGACGCAAGCGAAAGCCCGGACTACGGCAGAATCGTCAACCACGCCCACCTGAAAAGAATCATGGCGCTGATCGACCCCACAAAGGTGGTGGTGGGAGGCAAGGCCCTTGAAGCTGAGCGGTTCATCGCCCCCACCGTGATGGACAACGTCACCCTTGACGACCCGGTCATGAAAGAGGAAATCTTCGGACCGGTACTGCCGGTGATCGAATATGAAAACCTGGATGATATTTACAGAACCGTTGAAGCCCTGCCCCAGCACCCCCTGGCCCTCTATCTCTTCAGTGGAAGCAAATCAGTTCAGGAGGCGTTGACATCCACGATCCGGTTCGGCGGCGGCTGCATCAACAACAGCCTGATGCACCTTGCCAATCCTTACCTTCCCTTTGGGGGTGTCGGGGAAAGCGGGATAGGCGCCTACCACGGTTTTGCGGGGTTCGAACGGTTCTCCCACAAAAAATCCATTCTCAAGTCCGACACCTGGATCGACCTGCCCCTGTTCTACCCCCCCTACAAAAATAAACTTTCCTTTTTAAGAAAGATTATGGGATAAACAGGGAGGAACAGTTCCATGAATAAGTTTTGTAACAGTACGTGAATAAGGTTGATTGTGAAACAGCAAGTCCCATCTATTGCCCGGTTTATCGTTTTTTTCCTGGCCATGGCCGCTTCCGCGGCCTTTGGCGCCGAAAATTCCCAAAAGTTGAACTACGGAATGGGAATCCTCAACATCCGGTCCCAGTCCGTGGGCCAGAGCTTCCGGCTGACACTGCCGCTGCTTGTCCCGGGAGATATCAAGCCGGGATGGCAAACCTTTGCCCAGGCGACCTGGACCAATGTCTGGGCCCAGGAGAAAAATTACCTTCTCGACTATGAGATGCTCGACTCCTCCCTGGGGTTCAGCTATGGATTCAACCAGCGGCTGGGGATGAGTGTCGTGGTGGACTCCCGCTCCTATTTCGGCGGTGAGATGGACGGCTTTATCCAGGGATTCCACGATCTTTTAGGCATCGGCCAGAACAACCGGAACAACTACCCGAAGGGAAGGGCCGTCATCAGCGAATTCGATCCCGCGACAGGCGCCCTGATCGGCCAAAACTCCGCCCATGACCTCAACAACAGCGGCCTGAACCTTCTGGTAAACTACAACTTCATTCATGACAACAGGGTGCTGCCCGCGGTCAATCTCTATTGTGTGGCCCGGTATGCCTTTGAAAGCGCGGATATCGTCACCCAGGAAGACGGACTGGACCTGGGAGCAGGCATTGGCCTCGCCAAACGGTGGACCCCCAATTTCTACACCTACGGTATCGCCGGCTACACCCTGTACGATGATCAGGACGAAACCCAAAAAACCGCCATCGAGTTAAAAAGGAACCAGTTCACCGGTCTCTTCGCCATCTCATACACCCTGTCCCCTGACACCGCCATCCTGGCACAATACCTCTACTCCACCTCGGTGGTTGAAACGATCCGGGGACTTGACGAGCCCTCCCATGAGGTGCACCTGGGCCTGAAATTCAGGGTCGGGAAAAGAAGCGTGATCGATCTCTCCATCATCGAAAACATCATCACCATGGACAACAGCCCGGATTTCGGAGTTCATCTGGGATGGCGGCTTGACCTTTAACCGGCCCCGGGAACGTTGACTTTATCGGCATAACGCTGATATAGTAAATCATTCGTCAAAATCAAAGGGGATTCCATGGAAACGGGAGTGGCCGCTACGGCCGCCTGCAACTGATTCTCTCCTCCTCTCCCGCCACTCTTTCCCATGAAACCCGCAACCGCTCATGGACAGGAAAAAAATCGCCGCCAAAGTGAGGAGAAAAAAAAGATGAAACGGTACAAATCCATTGGTTTCAAACTTGTGGCCGGAGGCATCCTGGTTGTCCTGATCCCCCTCCTTATCGTGGGCCTTGTTTCCGTCAACAAAGCTTCCAACGCCCTGACAGCCCTGTCAAAAACCAAGGTGCAGGATGCGGCCAAGGACCTGGGACAACTCACCTACAACATCCTGGCCGCCAACCTCACCCAGGTGAAGCTCTTTTCGGAAGAGAAAATGATTGTTGAGACAGTGGCCCGGATAGACCGGGGGGATGCAGAAAACCCCTCCCAACTTCTTTCCGGGCTGTACCAGAGTTTCCAAACCAAATTCAGCCACATGGGAGGCAACTATTTCGGGATCTTTGTGACAGATTCAAAGGGAAACGGCCTCACCGGGGTTAAGGAGGGAGGCGCCGAATATAAAGGCTTTAATGTGGCGGACCGGGACTACTTCAAAAAAGCGGTGGGTTCGGGCAGGGCCGCCATGGGGAATATGGTTCGCTCCAAATCCACGGGTAAATTGATCACCGTTGCCTGTGCCCCCCTCCGCTCCTCCCAAGGGGACCTGGTTGGAACGGTTGCCGTCGTCACCAAGGCAAAATCCTTTACAAACCTGATCAAAAACCGGAAGATCGGCACCGCCGGCTATGGATTCATGGCCGACAATAACGGCATGATCGTGGCCCACCCCGTTGAAAAGCACATTCTGACCCTCAACATGAATAATCTCAAGGGAATGGAGGGCTTTGTCAAAAAGATGCTCTCCGGCCGAAGAGGGGTGGAAGAGTACACCTTTAACAATGTGGACAAAATCGCCGGGTACGCTCCCGTGGGAATCAATGACTGGTATATCGCCACCACCCAGGACGCCAATGAATTCCTGGCTGCGGCCCACGCCATCCGCAACTCATCCCTTCTCATCGGGGCCATCGCCATCGCCATCACCATTGCGGTGATTCTCGTTCTCTCCCGGGCCATTGTCAGCCCCCTCAACAAGGCGGTGGAGGGGCTCAAGGACATTGCGGAAGGCGAAGGGGATCTCACCATGCGCCTTCCGGTGACAAGCCAGGACGAGATCGGGGCGCTTGCCACCTGGTTCAACACCTTTATCGATAAGCTCCAGGAGATCATCAGGCAGATCGGAGAAAATGCCGCAAGCGTGAGCGAGTCCTCCACCGAACTCTCGGCCATTGCGGGCCAGATGTCCACAGGGGCGGATAACACGGCCAGCCGGGCCACCAGTGTGGCCGGCGCGGCAGAGGAAATGAGCGCCAACCTGGGCTCCGTGGCGGCAGCCATGGAGGAGTCGTCAACCAACACCACCATGGTGGCGGCGGCATCGGAAGAGATGACCTCCACCATCAACGAGATCGCCCAGAATGCGGAAAAGGCAAGAGCCATCTCCACGGACGCGGTGGATAAATCCACCAGCGCCTCCGGCAGGATGGCGGAACTTGGCAAGGCGGCCCAGGCCATCGGCAAGGTGACCGAAACCATCACCGATATCTCCGAGCAGACGAACCTGCTGGCCCTGAACGCGACCATCGAGGCGGCACGGGCCGGGGAGGCAGGCAGGGGATTTGCCGTGGTGGCAAACGAAATCAAGGCCCTGGCGCTTCAGACGGCCAAGGCAACCCTGGACATCAAGACCCAGATAGAAGGGGTGCAGCAATCCACCGCTCAATCCCTCACCGAGATCGAGGAGATCTCCAATGTGATCACCGGGGTCAACGACATCGTGGCCACCATTGCCGCGGCTGTTGAAGAGCAGTCATCGGCAACGGAGGAGATCGCAAACAACATCAGCCAGGCCTCCCAGGGCATACAGGAGGTCAACGAAAACATCAGCCAGAGCTCATCCGTGGCGGAAGAGATCACCCGGGACATCACCCAGGTGAACACCGAGGCCGGAGATATGTCCAACAACAGCAGCCAGGTGGAACTCAGTGCGGAACATTTGAACGAGATGTCCACCCAGCTCAGCGACATCGTGGGCCGGTTCAAAGTATAACCCCATGTAAAGGTTCATGCCTGTTTCCACCATGAACCCTTACATGGCCATAATACAGGGGTCAGCCCCGGTCAGCCTCCACATGGGGCTTGATGTCCAGGATCGGGGTTCCGTCCAGCATGTCGATCCCCCTTACCCGGATCGAGCAGCCGTCAACCTCCAACACCTGAACAACGCTCATCCCCAAAGGATTGGGCCGCTTTGGGGAACAGGTGCTGAACACACCTGTCCTTTCCCCGGTTTTGGGAGGCGTCTGCACAAGATACTCGGGCTCAAACCCGGGGCTCTTGTTGAACCAGAAAAACACGACGATCTTCCGGCCCGCCCGGATATCCCTGAGGCCCTCCTGATACTGCCGATCAATGTGAAGCGTCCCCTCTTCGTCTGAAACAGACCAGTGCCGGGGAATCGTGGCGGCCCGGGTTTCCACGTAACCGATGGGTCTGAAGGTGATTGTCTCCAATGGTCCCTCCTTGCTTAACAGATTCTTGGCAGCTGCTCTCCCGTCAACATGTCGATGATCCTCGATCCGCCGATGGTTGTCTTAAGAAAAACCTTTCCGGGGTCGTCGGCAACCACCTCACCGATGATGGCGGCATCTGCGCCGAACTCATCCTGCCGTATGGTCTCAAGCACCTTGTCGGCATCCCCGGCTGCCACAATGGCAAGGAGCTTGCCCTCGTTGGCAAGGTAGAGGGGATCAAATCCCAACAGCTCGCACATGCCTGCAACGGCGCCCTTCACAGGAAGGGAATCTTCCATGATCCGCATGCCCACGCCCGACTGGGAGGCGATCTCGTTCAGGGTGGTTCCAACCCCGCCCCGGGTGGGATCCCGAAGCACATGGACGTCGGCACCAGACCCGATGATATTCTCCACCATGGCGTTCAGGGGAGCGCTGTCCGTCTTGATATCGGAACCGAACTTCAGCCCCTCCCTGGAGCTCAGAACGGTGACGCCGTGGTCGGCAATGGTGCCGCTGACGATGATTTTGTCACCGGGCTTCGCCATCTGGCCGGACACGTTGATGCCGGGAGGAATGACGCCCACCCCGGAGGTATTGATGAAGATCTTGTCGGCCTTGCCCTTTGGAACGACCTTGGTATCACCGGTCACCACCTTTACCCCGGCCTTTTGGGCGGCCTCTCCCATGGTGGCGAGGATGGTTTTTAAATCCTCAGTGGGAAACCCTTCCTCGATGATGAGTCCGACACTGAGAAAAAGGGGCTTTGCCCCGCACATGGAAATGTCGTTGACCGTGCCGTTGACGGCAAGGTCACCGATGTTGCCCCCGGGGAAGAAGATGGGGTCCACCACATAGGAATCCGTGGAAAAGGCAAGCCTCTTGCCCTCGATATCAAGCTCTGCCCCGTCGTCAAGCTTTGCCAGCAGGGGATTGTCAAATGCCGGGAGAATCATCTCCGAGACCATGGAGTGGGAGATCTTGCCTCCGCTTCCGTGGTCCAGTACTACTGTTTCCTGTTTCATCTTAATTTCAAAACCTCTTTGTTGTGGGGTCAGGCTTAGCTTATTACGCTTTTTTGAAAAAAGCGTAATAAGCTAAGCCTGACCCCGTATACGTATATCATGTTTTTTAGCTGTAGCGGTAATAGGCGGCGCAGGACCCTTCGCTGGAGACCATGCAGGGCCCCACGGGATGGGCCGGGGTGCAGGTGCGCTTGTAAAGGGGGCACTGCTCCGGGGTTTTCAGGCCCATGAGAATCTCGCCGCAGGCACAACCCTTTGGCTCTCCCCCGTCGGGCACCGTAAGGTCAAAGCGTTCCAGCGCATCAAAGGAACGAAATCCGGGTTTCAGGGCCATGCCGCTTTCCGGGATGACGCCGATGCCCCGCCAGGTGGCGTCACAGGGCTCGAAGACCTGGCCCATGATCTGTATCGCCTTGGTGTTGCCTTCCTGGGTAACGGCCCTGGGATAGGCATTTTCAAGGGCGGGCGTTCCTGCCGCCGCCTGCTTTGCCAGCATGAGAACGGCGGTGAGAATGTCCACCGGCTCAAACCCGGTGATGACCGACGGCACCTGGTAGCGCTCAAACACCTCACGGTAGCCATCGGTGCCGGTGATCACCGACACGTGGCCCGGCAGGATAAACCCGTCAATGGCAACCCCGGGGGTCTCCATGAGGGCTCCAAGGGCCGCAGGGGTTGTCTTGTGAGCCGAATGGACGGAAAAATTGGGAATCTTCCTCTCCCGGGCCATGAGAATGGAGGCCGCCACCGTGGGGGTGGTGGTCTCAAACCCGACGGCGCAGAAAACCACTTCCTTGTCCGGGTTTTGGGCCGCGATCTCCACGGCGTCGAACACCGAATAAACGATCCTGACATCACACCCCTTTGCCTTCTCTTTCTGAAGGGACGAAACCGTTCCCGGCACCCGCATGAGGTCTCCAAAGGTGGCGACGATGACGTTCTCAAGGGAGGCAAGGGCGATAAAGCAGTCGATATCCCTCTGGGAGGTAACGCATACGGGACATCCCGGCCCCGACAGCAACGAGATCTCCTCCGGCAGAACCGTTCGTATTCCATGGCGGAAAATGGACATGGTGTGGGTTCCGCACACCTCCATCAGCCTGATTTTCCGGGTGGTGACACTTCGGATTGCCGCGGCAAGTTCCCTTGCAAGCTCCCCGTCCCTGTACTCCTGAACATGTTTGATACTCATTTACGACTCCTCTTCATCGCTCCTGCAATCACAGCCTGGCCAAGGGAGATGCCACCGTCTCCGCAGGGAACCCGGGTGTGGGTGTATACGGTAAATTCCCGTTGTTCAAGCCCAAGGGAGATCCCGCCTAAAATAGTCCGGTTGTTAAAAACGCCGCCGCTCAGGACGGCCTTGCTGATCCGGGTGCGCTCCCGGACCCGGCTTGCCGCCTCAACAAAGCTTTGGACGACGGTCCTGTGAAAACGGCCGCCAACGGCCGATATGGGCTCGCCATCCCCAAGATCGGCAACCACCCTTTGAAGACAGGGTGAAAAATCCATGGTGACCATGCCGCTTTCATTGGTTGCCATATCCACACCATACCCTTTTTCAGGCATGGGTCCGGAAACCGCCTCAAGTTCCATGGCGGCCTGGCCCTCATAGGAGACCCGGTTCCTGATACCGGTAATGGCGGCCACGGCATCAAAGAGCCTGCCGCAGCTGGAGGTCATTGGCGAGTTGAGCCCCTTGTCCATCATCCGGATCAAAAACTCAATTTTTGACGGGTCAATCCCCCTGACAAAGGGAATATCAAGATCGAGAAAATCCGCTCCCATGGCATGGTAGAGCCAGGAGATCCCCATGCGCCAGGGCTCTTTCACGGCGGCGTCCGACCCCGGCATGGGCACCTGGGTCAGATGGGCCTGCCGCTCAAACCCCTCTTCCGTGCAGGTGAGAATCTCACCGCCCCAGATGGTGTTGTCCGTGCCAAGCCCGGTTCCGTCAAGGGTGATGGCGATCACCTCTTCCTCAAGGCCGTTTTCGGCCATGCAGGAGACGGCGTGGGCGTGGTGGTGCTGGACCGCCACGGTCTCAACCCCCTGTTGATCTCCGGCAAAACCGGTACTCATGTAGCCGGGATGGAGATCATGGGCCACGATCCCTGGCTCGATATCAAGAATGTTCTCAAGGTGCTCCACACTCTTTTTATAGAACCCAAAGGTCTTTTGGTTGTCCAGGTCCCCGATATGCTGGCTCAAAAAGGCCCGGTTCTCCTTGACAAGGCAAACCGTGCTCTTGAGCCCGCCGCCGCAGGCAAGCATGGGGGGAAACTTTTTTTTCAGCATCACGGGAAGGGGGGCATACCCCCGGGAACGCCGCAGGAACCGGGTTCCATCCTGATACTGGACAATGCTGTCATCGGCCCGGAAATAGATGTCCCTGTTGTGGAGAAGAAAATAATCGGCAATGTCGGCAAAGGCGTCAAGGGCATCGTCGTTGTCGATGGAAAGGGGTTCCCCGCTCCGGTTGCCGCTGGTCATCACCAGGATGCCGGGCCCGTTTTCCAGCAGCAGGTGGTGCAGGGGGGTGTAGGGCAGCATGACACCGAGACGCCGGTTGTTGAAAGAGACGGCCCGGGCAAGGGGGACGCGATCAGTATCCGGCGCTTCGTGCTTTTCAAGGAGCACGATGGGCCTGTGAAGGGAGGTCAGCAAGGCCTCCTCGGGTTCCGAGATTTTCACATGGGGTCTGATTAATTCAATATCCCCGGCCATGAGGGCAAAGGGTTTATCGGGCCTTTTCTTCCGGGTTCGAAGGGCTTCAACCGCTGCCGGGTCAAAGGCATTTGCGGCAAGGTGGAATCCCCCAAGCCCCTTTACCCCGACAATGGCCCCCTGTTTCAAAAGGCGGCCTGCGGCCTGTATGGGTTCCTCCCCATCAAGGGACACGCCCCGGTTGTCCACAAGAACCACCCCTGGCCCGCACCGTTCACAGGCATTGGGCTGGGCATGGAACCGCCGGTCTTCCGGATCATCATACTCTTTCCGGCACTCGGGGCACATGGGAAACACGGACATGGAGGTCTTGGCCCTGTCATAGGGAACGTCCTGGATGATGGTGTAGCGGGGCCCGCAATTGGTGCAGTTAATAAAAGGATAACCGAAACGCCGGTTGGCGGGATCGTTCATCTCGTCAAGGCAATCCCGGCACACACAGACATCCGGGGGAATCAGGGCGGACCTTGAGGCGTCAACGGCGCTGCTGGTAACGATCCTGAAGTCCTCGTACCCCCTGGCCTCGACCGGTCGGGCATCGATGGATGTGACCGTTGCCAGGGGTGGGCAATTCTCGCGGATCTCCCGGCAACAGGGGTCGATCTTTTCCGGGTCGCCTTCGAGGGTAAGAGTAACCCCCTGGGGCGTGTTCAACACCTCTCCCCTGAACCCGTACTGTTTTGCAAGCTGGAAAACAAAGGGCCGGAACCCCACGCCCTGGACTACCCCTTGGATCTCGATTCTGACAGCTGATTTTTCATGAAGCATGGTGATGGATCAGGCCTCGTCGCCCTTGGAGACGAACCGAACCATGTCCCGCATATCCTTGAGGGTCTGCTCGGCGACTTCCTCATCGATCCGTTCGATGGCAAACCCGGCGTGAACGATCACGTAATCCCCGACACTGACATTATCCAGGAGCATCAGGCTCGCCTCCCGGGTTACCCCGTCCACATCCACGGTTGCAACCTGATCCTTAATCTCGACTATCCTCGATGGAACTGCAAGGCACATACTGTTTTTCCTATCTGCTAAGCTAACGTTCATTCAAATCACTACGCAATCCGTGATTATAACAGCATGTCCCATATGATCAAGGAATTAATCGTTCCATGTCCGGATGTTTACTTTGATCTTATCACCTGCTATAGTCCCCTGCCCATGGAAGGAAAAAAAACCCATTAGAGTGAACATAAAATGAATACAACAGACACCCTGGAACGCCCCCTGTGGGAACAGCGGGCAATGGCTTTTGTCACACGATCGTTTCGGCAGTTGTGGGGAAAAAACAACGAAGATATGCTTGCCTGGCTCTACAACATGGAGTTGAGCAACCCCTTTGCAAGGGCCCGGCTTTTGGGATGGAACAAGCACGGCCAGACAAGGAATCCCGAACTCTGGGGCGTCGAGCCCACGGATGACAACCCCGCCCTGCTGTTGCCCCGGGGCCTTGTGGTTCCCTATATTGTGGACAAACGGCTTCGGAAGATCACCATCGTGAACAAAGAGGAAACCGTGGAGGTTCGCGGCGGCAGCCGGGAGCCAATGGTGCTGGGCAATGACTCCCGGGTCATGGCCATTGTGCCGGACTGTATGGACGGCCACTTTCTCTTCCAGGAGAAAGGGGAGCGGTTAAGCGTCATCATCCCCTGCAGCCAGGGAGAGCCCCTGGACGCTACAACCAGGGAGAGACTCTCCAATGCAGGCACGGTTCTCGTTTTTCACAAGGATTCCCACCCGGAGATCCTTCCTGGCGGCCCGGCCATGGATATCGGGTACAGCCGCTCAAGGGAGCTGCCCGGCCTGTGCGACCCCTTTATCAAGGATTAACAAGCCCCCGGAATACCGCCCTCAGATCCCGCTGGGAAATAGCTCCCAAAGGAATATCATCGTACGCCTCCGGCTCCGGACAAACCATGGGTTCAGGCGCGCCGTGGACAGACGGTTTAACCTTCAGCCGTTCCATGGTATCCCTGACCCTGGAGAGATTGAGGTTCCGGTTCTTGTCCAGCCAGGTGTCACAGCTGTCGTGGCTTCCCGAAAACAGGACATAGAGATCCCTGCCGTCCTTGACGCAAACGAGCCTGTACCCCTGGCCGAGATCGTATTTTAAACATTTCTTGATCCTGGCGTCCCCGTGCCGGGTGAGCCTGCCTGCCCTGGCCGGTTTCTTGCCTTTCAACAGGGCCTGGATGACGGCATCCGCCTTTTTGGCGGCAAATGCCGTGGCGCATTCCAGCTCTTTGAGCTCCTCGAGCTTTTTCAGAATCCTGGGATTGATATGAATATACTCGATCATTGGCTTCTCCCCATGATTTTAAAGTCCGTACTCCGCAAGGTCCGGTCCCAGATAGGTCCGCTCGTTCTCGCCAAGGATACCGAGGCTAAGGCAGATCAGGGTCCAGAGATGGACGGTCCGGTAATCCGCCTTGTAGTGATGGGCCAGGTCCTCGATCTGGGCGTGGCAGTTATGGCAGGGGGTCACCACATAGCCGGCGCCGGTGGTCATGATCTGGTCGAACTTGATCTTCCCGTAATCACGGCGCTCTTCATTGTATCCCGCCTGGAGGGAGCCGCCGCCTCCGCCGCAGCAGAAATTGTTGGAACGGTTCGGGCTCATGTCGATGAAATTCTCCTCTCCCACCACCTGCTTGACCACAAACCTCAGGTCGTCCGCCAGCCTCTCCCCCAGGGATTTTCTCACCACATTACAGGGGTCCTGGACCGTGAACTTGATGCCGTTGACGTTCCAGTCCGAATTGACCGGAAGCTTGCCCTCCCGGATCCACCGGGCATAATACTCCACAATGCTCCTGAACTCAAAGTTATGGGGAATGTCAAACCGCCTCAAGCCCTCGTACACCGCATAAAACGAATGACCGCACTCGGTGTTGACAAACACCTTGCAGCCGAGCTTGTCAATCTCTTCGGCCTGGATTCTCACAATCCGCTCCCAGGCCTCGTCATCGGCCAGGAACATGCAGTAGTTCTCTCCCCCCCACATCTTTGAGTAATAGGTCCAGTCCGCCCCGACCCGATGGAGGATCTTCCACAGGGGAAGCAGCTCATCCGGTTCAGTCACCGGTTCCCTGGAGTTCTGGTTCAGGGCGAAATAAGCCCCCTCCCGGTCGATATCCACGGTCATCCCTTCGAATCCCTCCTGCTCTTCCCGGCACTCTTCGGCAAGATCCTCCACCGTAAACCGGAAATCATCCAACGGTACCCCCATGGCGCCGCCACGGGAGTTGAGATGATGATCACAGGAGCCAAGGATACCCTTGGGCCGCTCCTCTCTGGGCCATTGGGAACGCAGGTAATAGACTAGCTGGGGGATGTTCAGCTCCATGGGGCAGACCTCCTGGCACCGTTTACACATTGTGCAGGCCCACACCCAGGGGTGGCGTTCCAGCTCCTCATCCATGCCGAGCACCGCCATTCTGACAAATTTTCTGGGATCCATGCCCATGAGGCCCGTGGCCGGGCAGCCACTGGAACAGGCACCGCAGGTAAGGCAGGCATTTAGATTTCCGTTCGGCACAAGGACATTGATCCTCTCCCTGATACCCGTTTCTCTTTTTCGGATGGTTATTCCGTCCAACATAAGCGATCTCCTTCCCAAACTGAATTGAAATGGCGCATGGCCCGGAGCCGATGCCGACCTGGGAAGGATGAAACGCTTCAGTCTACGAGCCGTCTCCGCCCTTCCCGACACTCTTGCAGCCGCCGGTCACGGGCAGCGCCTCCACTATTATGTCAGAGCCTTACTGGAAAGGGATGCATCTCTTACTCCTAACGATTCAACAACGGGTTAACGACTCTTTTATCAAGCTTGTACATGAAGCATCCCCAATAGACAAATCGTTATTCCAGATAGGAAGCGTCCCGGCCATTGACGGCATTGATACCGGCAGTGAATGGAGCTGCCATATTTCAGCTTGCTTTAACGCCATTGTGTGATAAAAATGGGAGAGTAATATTAAGTATTGTTGATCGAGCAAACCCAAAAAAGGGGAATAAAATGAAATTTTTTCGACAAGCTTTTTTCACAGTTCTGGTGGCAGCCCTGTTTTCCATGGCAACCCTCCCCATCCAGGCATTTGCCCTGGACGATGACGAACCCCCGCCAATGGAAACCATGACTGCGGACCTACTCATGCTCAAGCCCCTTGGATTTGTGGCCACAGCCGTCGGATGCGTGCTCTTCACCGCAGCCCTTCCCTTTACAGTATGGTCCGAGAAGAGAATCAACGAAGCTAAAAAAAGGTTTGTCGTGGACCCCGGCGCCTACACCTTTGTCCGCCCCCTGGGACGCGACATTCATGATAAGCCCTAGGCTAAAAAGAAACGGGTGACATCACGGGTCCGGTCTGGTATAACTCCCCCCTTGAAATCAAGGAGGGAAAACAATGGCTAAAAAACAGAAAATACAAAACAATCAACCCATGCTGATGGAGCCCGTGGTGGCCAACGCCCAGGGCGAGATCTTTGAACTGCCCGGCTTTGTCGCCGTTGCAATGGCGGGTCAGGAACCCGTGCTCATGAACAGGCTCAATACCATCGACATGCCCTTTGGCAGCGAACTTATGATGCTGCCGGACCGGCATCCCATGGTATTCAACCTTGAAACGGACAGTTTCGAAACCCTCCGTGAAAACCCCTATGCCCCTGGCGAACCCCTGTTTGCCGTTGCCGTGTTCAACTCCCCCGGCAATGTCAACCGGCACTTCTGCGCCTATGACACGGACGAAGACAAGGACCTTCTGCCCCTGTTCTCCTACGGAGCCGTCGGGTGGGGAGGCAAGGGATTCCGGTCCGCCGCGATCCTGGTGGACGAGGAAGAGCGCCAGGACCTGAGGCTCATGCCCCGGGAAGGCGTGGTCAAGGGCGTGGAAAAGATGCGCGGCCTGTACCCTGAAAACCGGCTCATGCGCCACCTGGAACGGTGCGGGCTGGAGTATGGGTGCCCGGCAGCAAAGAACTTCTTCCTGGGCCGGTTCGAGGCCCCGCTGCCCACGTCAAAGACCTGCAACGCCAACTGCCTTGGCTGCATCTCCTTCCAGGAGGAGAACAACCTTGTGGCCTGCCAGGAGCGGATATCGTTCACCCCCTCCCCGGAGGAGATCGCCCAGGTCGCCCTGGAGCATATCAAGAAAACCGAGAACAGCGTGGTCAGCTTTGGCCAGGGATGCGAGGGCGATCCCCTGACCGCATTCCACGTGATCGAACCTGCCATTCGAATCATCCGGAAAGAGACGAACCAGGGAACCATCAACATGAACACCAACGCCGGCATGCCGGACCGCCTCGAGCAACTGTTCGAGGCAGGCCTTGATTCCATGCGCGCCAGCATGAACTCGGTGAGACCCGACTGCTACACCGCCTATTTCAGGCCCAAGAGCTTCACCTATGATGATGTGGTCAAAAGCATCGACACGGCGGGCAGAATGGGAAAATTCGTCTCCATCAACTACCTGAACTGCCCGGGTGTCACGGATTCAGAGGCGGAATTCACGGCATTGAAACAGTTCCTGTCCGACCATCCGGTAAAGATGATCCAGTGGCGGAACATGAACTTCGATCCCCGGGCCTACTGCAAGGCCATGGAGGCTGCCGGCGGTCCAAGCCCCGCCCTTGGCATGGAGTTCATCATAAACGAGCTCAAGACCCTCTTTCCCGATCTCATCCACGGGTACTTCAATCCCCCCAGGGAGCGTTTTTCACCCAAAGCCCACCGCTGATTAATACACAGGCCTTTTCAAGGAAGCCTAAACGGGGATGCCTTTTCCGAAGATCGTTGTCCACACACCGTCCGGACAGGTGGTTTCAAGGACAAGGGCTCCCCGCTTCCCGAGGACGGCAAGCACCTGTTCCGCCTCGCTCCGCAGCAGTCCCGAGAGAATGAACCACGGCTTTGCAAGAAATCCGGGGTTGTCGATGAGATCCTTCATCACGTCAAAGTGGATGTTGGCCACCACCAAGTCGGCCCCAAACTCCATGTAGTCCTGGGCCTTTGCCTGTATGGGCAAAATCCGGTCCTCAAAGGAATTGAGCCGGACGTTGTTGAGGGTTGTCTTAACGGCAAGAAGATTGAAATCCAGGGCAAGCACCCGCCTGCACCCAAGGGCCGCGGCGCCCATGGCAAGAAGTCCCGTTCCCGTGCCGATATCAAGCACGGTTTCGATCTTTTCCCTTGCGCAGAGCTGCTCGATATAATGAAGGCAGGCCTCGGTGGTGGGATGCCTGCCCGTTCCGAACACCACGCCGGGATCCAGCAGGATGTGCTTGATACCGGGCTGGTTCACAAAAGGGATCTTCCAGGGAGGTGAGATGCACAGGCTTCCGGCGGTGTAGGACTCAATGGCATCTCCGTGCCACTCTTCACAGGTCATCTGATAGGAATCCACCAGGGTCAGGCCGTCATCGGCCTTTACAAGCTGCTCCACCTCATAGTCCACAGCCAAGGAGAAGAATAGAAACGAGAATCCCTCCTCTTCCCAGTTTCCAATGTAACCCAGGTCGTGAAACCCGTCCGGAACGGCTTCCGGGGTCCCTTCCAGGTAGTAGATGTGAAGTTGCTCATAGGGATTGGCGATCAAACTTGTCGGGTCCATCAATTCTCCTCATGGGGCAGGGCCGGAAGCACCACGGAAAAGGTCGATCCCTCCCCCGGGCTGCTATGGACGGTGACGGCGCCGCCGTGGTTCCGTACAATGCCGTAAACCGAGGCAAGACCGAGTCCCGTGCCCCTGCCCATCTGTTTGGTTGTAAAAAAGGGATCAAACACCCTGTTTCTGGTTTCGTCGTCCATGCCCGCTCCGGTATCGGTGACTGAAAATTTCACAAACCGTCCGGGATTCAGCCCATTGGGCTCAAGCTCGTCACCATCGAGGATGATGTTCCGGGTTTCAACGGAAAGAAGGCTGTTTGAGGGCATGGCTTCGGATGCATTTAAAAAAAGGTTGAGCACCACCTGCTCCATCTGGGACTTGTCGGCTTCCACCTGCCAGAGTTCCTCCTGGTAGCGGCTCCGGATTTGAAGATCCTTTCGTGTCCGGCTGAACATGTCCAGATTTTGCTCCAGGACCTCGTTGATGCTCAGGGGCGCGGGGGCGTATTTCCCCCCCCTGGCAAACCCCAGGAGCTGGCGGACCACCCTGGCCCCGGTGTCCACGAGATCATTGATCTTTTTGGCCTTTTCGTGGCTGATCTCCCCGGGGTCGGTCCATCGCCGGATCAATCCGGCATTGCCCTGGATCGCCATCAAAAGATTGTTGAAATCATGGGCCACCCCCCCCGCCAGGGTTCCCAGGGCCTCGAGCTTCTGGGCGTTCAAGAGCTTCTCTTCGATATCCCGGCGCTCGATTATCCGCTTTTCAAGCTCCCGGTTCACCGCTTCAAGCTCCCGGGTCCTTTCAAGCACCATATATTCAAGGGAGTCCCGATGCTGCTCCAGCTCCTCCAAAGTGGAAAGGACCATGTTCCTCAGATTGCCAAAAGCAAGGTTGAGATTTTCCATCTCCAGGGTCGACCGGGGGATTTGATCAATGGAGACCCCCTCCAGCCGCTGTTTCAGGTCCTCTGCCCCATCATTGCCCCGGACAACGGTGATGGACCGGGTAAAGGACTCAAGGGGCGCCATGCCTGCCTTCACCACGGCAACGATCATGGTCAGTACAACAACGAGGACAAGGAAACCCACCCCCAGGATGCTCGACCTGATATGGGTCAGCTTACTTGTCAGCGCCTTTCTGGAAAACCCCATTCTCAAGGAACCAAGGCTCTCCCCCATATATCGAATATCCCAGAAGGTATCGAATATCTCCTCACCCTGCCCTCCCCGGATCGTGCCGTTAAACCTGGCATCCTGTTTGAGCCGGGTCCTGTAGGCATTGAAGTGGAAGGCATCATTCCCGGTTGCCGTATAAAAGAGATCGTTTAAAACAGGCTCGGCCCCGGGCTGCACAAGGGGAACCCTCAAGGGTTCGACCGTTCCGACCCTGGTGGTGTCGTCACAGAGCAATATTTCCCCATCCGGATCAGTGATATAAAAGTAGAGCATGGAACTGTCGTTGTGCATGTCGCTGGTGAGGGCCAGCACCATGTAGCGCCAGTTGGAACTGTACATGAGGTGGCCCATGCGCCGGGTCATGGACTCGGACTTCAAATAGATGCGTTTCAGTTCACCGGCTTCGAGTTCTCTCTCCTCGATGGAGGAGACAAACCAGGCGATCGATAAAAAAGCGGTAACCAGCACCAGGCCAACCGACACAAGGAGCCGGGTCTGTAATTTAATCTTCTTTTGTTTCATGGCGGGACATCAGTTTATGGAAATTTTTTTAAGGAAAAAGAAAGCCCCCGACTCGGGAACGGATCCCTGAAGCCCGGGATGCGCCTCCAGGGGGAACTGGATCGAGAACGGCCCCCCGAACACCGGATGAAGGGGCGCGTTTCCCATGGCGGTAACCAGGACAACGGGATAGTCGAGCAGAGCCATATCCATGGTGATGACCGGACCGGCAAAGGGGGTCAGTGTAATCCTGTTCCCTTTGGTGATGCCGCAAGAGCCCAGGAGATCTTTCAAGGGAATGCCCGACGCCGTGGTGAACCGGCCGGGAAAATCATGGCGAAAGCCCGAGGGAATCGAGACCCTGGTAACGTCCAGCTCCCAGGCCTGGGAGGCGAGGGAGTCCTGAAACAAGGTTTGAGAGGTGTTGTCCGCCTCGATGATCAGTCCCGGATTTTCCAGGGTTCCGCTGAACATGGATTCAACATACCAGGTATACCCGCTTCCATGGACCTTTTCCGAGGCGTCGTAGATGATCTTCAGGGGGCCTCCACCCAGCCGGGAGATGCCATGGCCGTCCATGGCCCAGGATAGGACCACCCGTTCCCTCAACACCCGCTCGGGCGGGATATACTCAGCATACTGGTCACGGCCCACAACGGTCACCCCCTTGTCGACGGGAGCACCCGCAAGCTCAAACAGCTGTTTGACCGAGATCCCGGCGAATTTCACCCGGCCGTTGTCCCTGAAGTTGGGATCAACGGTCTCGATAACCGTGGCAAAGGGTTTCATGGCTTCCATGCCCACCACAACAGAGGATTCCCCCCTTGATTCCGGCCGGATTATGGTGACGGAGGTCGCGGCAAGCGCGCCAAAAGGCAGCAGCACGGCAAGGACAACCGCCATGCCGACTATTTTTTTGTTAAACCCTTTATTCATACAAAAGATCCTGATAAAGTTAACCGTTTTTTTGCTGTTTGTTACCTAAATCCCATCAATAAATCAAGATAAGAGTGAATAACCATGAAATGGATACATGTGAAAGCCTGTTTTCAATCGGACAATATGGAGCTTGCAGAGGAGCTCGTCTCGGAAATATTCTTTGACCTCGGACTGAAGGGCGTGGTGTGCGAGGTGCCGCTTCCCGAGCCTGACGAAGGGTTTGGCAGCAATGCCGTGGCACAGCCTGAAGACCATTCCGTATCGGGCTATTTTCCCGACATCGACTCCTCCCAGTCCCTCATTGACACCATACGCAAGCGGACCTTGGCCCTTGAAGGCATCAGCGTCACCATCACCACCCGGATCGTTGACGACGAGGACTGGGCGGAATCCTGGAAAGATTTCTTCTTTGTCACACGGATCACGGACACCCTGGTGATCCGGCCGGAATGGCGTGAGTTCGAGCCGGGTCCCAAGGACGTTGTCATTGATCTCGATCCGGGCATGGCCTTTGGCACCGGCACCCATGAGACAACGGCCATGTGTCTCGGCCTGGTGGAGGAGTATATGAAGCCCGGGTTATCATTCCTGGATGTGGGTACGGGCTCCGGCATTCTCATGATCGCCGGGGGCAAACTTGGGGCCGGCAGGCTCGAGGGGCTGGACAACGACGAAGCCGCCGTGATCATCGCCCGGGAAAATCTTGAAAAGAACGGAATCTCCCCCGGGGAATTCGATATAGCCTGCGCCACCCTTGACCGCTATCCCGAAAAAAAGTTCGATATTGTGGCGGCCAACATCCTTGCCGAGGTGATCATCGACATCCTGCCCGACATTAAACTACGGCTTGCCCCGGGCGGCATCGCCATTCTCTCCGGCATCATCAACCTCTGGGAGGACAAGGTAACGGCAGCCCTTGAGAACAACGGCTTCACCGTTCTGAAAACCGAAACCCGGGGAGAATGGGTGGCAATGGCCGTTACCCTCTAAGAGAGGGCCTAACCCGATATCCCGGCCAGCTTTGATGCCGGAACGATCTTTATCCTGGACTTGAGCCCGGCCAATTCAGATTTCAGGGTTGCATAGGTGGTCTTGTAGGGGTGGCCGATGCCGATGGCCGTGCCATGGCGTTTGGCCACCCGGACCAGCTGCTCGAGCTGCTTTTTGATATAGCCGGACTCCTGGATATTATCCAGGAACACATCCCTCTGGGCGAAGGAAATTTGCAACAGCCGCGCAGACTGCTTGCACAGGGATCTTTTCGAGGTCATGCTGTCGATGAAGAAAAGATCCTTCTGCTTCAGCACGGTGAAGATCTGGTTCATCTGGGGCGAAAGGGAGGTGATCCTCGATCCCATGTGGTTGTTCACCCCCCTGACATGGGGCACGGCGGCAAGGTCCCGCCTGAGCTGGTCCAAAAGTTCGTCCGGGGTCATGGATGAAAGCAAGGCGCCGGGCCCGGGATCAACCCTGGGATACTGCATGGGCTCCATGGGAAGGTGGAGCATGATCTCGGTCCCCCTTGCGTGGAGGGACTCGGCAATGGCCTTTGCATGGGGCGCGCCCGGAAGTATGGCCAGGGTGATGTTCCTGTCCAGGTCCGCCAGGGCCGAGGAGATTTTCCTGTCAAACCCGATATCATCGATGATGATGGCCACCCTGGGCGTCAACTCCTTGGGAACGGGTACGGGCTTGGGCTTTCTCTCCGGTATTGCGTGGTGAGCCTTGTCGTCAAACACCTCAAACACCGGATGTTCAACCGGGCTGGTCACTGCCACGGGCTTTTTAGAGATCCGCTTCTTCACGATAACCGGGCCTGTTTCCGAGGCCTTCGGGGCTACCTGCCTGGTTACGGCGACCTTGTTCCCGGAATCGCCCCTGCCCAGAAAATAATCCGCAACCATGACACACACCGCCACCACACCCACAAGGATCACAATTCCCGTGGCGATCTTTTTCAGCTCACTGGTGATGGATGGCTTCTGCTTTTGGGGACTCTTCTTTCCGGTTGACCTTTTGGCCGTTTTTTTTACCGTCTTTTTTGCTGTCTTTTTTGCCGTCTTTGCCGTCTTTGCCGTCTTCGCCGTCTGCTTCTTTTTTACTGCCATCCCGTCCCGAATCAACCTTTGTCCAGACTGTTAAAAATACCATAGCTGACCAGGATATCCAAAGCCCGCTGCACCTGGGAATCATGATTGAGTCTGTCGAGGCTGATCAGTCCGTGCCCGGTGGGTTTCTTCTCTTCTTTCTTCTTTTCCCCGGATTTCTTGTTTTCCGGTTCCAGGTGATTTTTAAGGTCCTTCTCCCTGAGCATCCTGTCAAAGACGGATTCGGACGGCTTTTCCTTCTTATCCTCGATTAGCGAGAACTCGACTTCAATATCGGGCTTGATACCTTCGGCCTGGATCGACCTGCCGCTGGGGGTGTAGTACCTGGCAATGGTGTACTTGAGGCCGAAGCCGTCTTTCAGGGGCTTGACGCTCTGGACCGACCCCTTGCCAAACGAGGTGGTACCGAGGATCAGGGCCCGCTTCTGGTCCTGGAGGGCCCCTGCGACGATCTCGGATGCGCTGGCGCTTCCGCCGTTGATCAAAACCACGATGGGGTAATCTCGGGCGACGGTGTTGGGATGGGCCTCGAACACCTCGGTGTGATGTTCCAGCCGCCCCTTGATGGAGACGATGGATCCCTCATCCAGAAAGATATCGGACACCTCGCTCGCCTGGTTCAAAAGCCCGCCGGGGTTGTTCCTCAGATCCATGATCAATCCCTTGAGGGGAACGTCTCCCGACGCCAGCTCGTCAAGGGCATTTCTCACGTCATCCGCGGTATTGGCCCTGAAGTTGGTGATCCAGATATAGCCGTACCCGGGTTTGAGACTGGTGCTCCTGACGCTCTCCATGGGAATGATGTCCCGTTTCAGGGTGTACTCCAGGGGTTCGGGTTCTCCTTCCCTCACCACGGTGAGCACCACCTCCGCCCCCCTGGGGCCCCTCATCTTCTTCACGCTCTCCCACAGGGCCATATCCCGGGTGCTGTCGCCGTCAATGCTCACGATCACGTCCCCTGCCATAATACCCGCCCGGTAGGCCGGGGTGCCCTCGATGGGAGAGATCACGGTGAGGATGCCGTCCTTCATGGTGATAACGATGCCGATGCCGCCGAACTCCCCCTTGGTGTCATCCTGGAGTTCGTCAAAGGCCTCGGGCGGCATGAAGGTGGAGTGGGGATCGAGGCTTGAAACCATCCCCTTGATGGCGCTCTGGATCAGCTTTTCGCTGTCCACCTCATCCACGTAGTTGGACTCAATCTCCTCCAGAACATCTGAAAAGAGTTTAAGTGATTTATATGTGGTTTCGTCCCCTGCCATGGGGCAGCTGTAAAAACCGGCTCCCACGGTTATCATGAGGGCGGATACGATCACAGGCAGCCAGCGCCTGGTAATTTTTTTCAGTCGTTTTCCCATTTTACGCTCCTTTTTTGAGCCATTTCATTGGATCCACAGGTTTCCCATGGTGGCGAACCTCAAAATGAAGGCAAGGCCCCTTAATAGATCCGGTGTCTCCTGCCAGTGCAATCACCTCGCTGGTGTCGACCCGTTCTCCCTTTTTCTTGAAAAACTCTTCAACATGGGCATAGAGGGTGTAGAAGCTCTCTCCATGATTGATGATGATCAGGTTTCCGTACCCCTTGAGCCATTCGGCATAGAGGACCTCTCCCTTGAACACAGACCGGACAGGCTCTCCTTTATCAACACTTATATCAATTCCTGTCTGAAATGTGAAGGAGGAGTAATTACTATTCTGTGAAGGCCCGTACCTTGAGATGATCGTCCCCTGCACCGGCATGTCAAGGCGCCCCAGGGCCCTGGAAAAGCCCCCACGGCCGTCGGATTTCCGGGGTTCGAGGGTTGCGATCTTTTTTTCGAGCCCCTTGGCCGCAAGCTTCAGGGAGGCCACGGCCGCAAGCCCCAGCTCTTTTTTCTTTTGTATGTCCTTCAGGATGGCGCTCCGCTTCAGGCTCTCCTTTGTATTCACCCGGACCTCTTCCTTGAGGGAGTCCTCCAGCCGTTTCTTCTCCACCGCCAGGGTTTCAAGATCCCGGGAAACGGTAGCCAGGCGTTTCAGGTCGTTCATCTGTTGTTCCAGGAGGTCCAGATCCGAGGCAAGTATCCGGGCAAGGGCGTTCTGCTGAAGAAAAAAATCAAACATGGAATCCGGCATGGACATAAGCTCCATCCGCCCGATCATCTTCACCCGGTAAAGGGCGTTGAGCCGTGCCGCCACATAGCCTTTGTTTTTATCGATGTTAACGGCAAGGTCCTCCTTTTTCCGGCCCACATCGTTCATCCCCTGCCGGATCGTTTCCAGTTCCCCTTTCAAGGCGGATATCCGGGCCCGCATGCGGTTCAGGGAGAGTTCTATATCGTTGAGCCCCTCGATGATTGCCGTCTCTTTCTCGGTAAACTCCCGGATCTCGTTTTCCTGGGCCGCGATCCGTTTGCGAATAACTTCGGCCTTCTTTGCCGGGGCCTTGTCCGGCTTTTTTGCCGGTCCGCGTGTAAGTTTTACAGGGGGCTTGCCCCGCTTTTCAGCCGGTCCCCGGGTAAGCTTTGTGGAGGTCTTGCCCCGCTTTTTGGCCGGTCCGCGGGTAAGCTTCCATTCAATATACCGGGACCGGTTCCGGATAAATCCGTTCACCTTTGGCGACCGGATCTCAAGCCACCCGCCCTCGCCGCCCTGGTGGTCGACGACACTAACCGCATCACCCTTTTTCAAGGTTCCGGCGACCCGTGAGTCATTGGAGGGCCTGGTCCGGACGTTGAGCTGCCAGGCAGTAATCACACCCTTGCCGCACACCCCGTCCTCCAGGGCCGGGGACACACCCGCCCCAACCAGAACAAGGGAACAGACCAGAAAGGCGCGGCCTAATATTTCAAGAACTGCTTTAACGAAAGATAGCATCCAAGCCAACCTAAAAATGCACTGCCAAGAATTATAGTCACCCAGTATTTCACAGACAGAAAGTGTATATCAAAAAGCATATAAGAGGCAACGCTCTCTTGAAGATTCAAGGAGATGACAAGAAAAATAACAAGAAGAATCGACAATCCCGCAATGCCGCCAAGGGTTCCCTGGATCAGCCCCTGGATGTAAAAGGGGGTGACGATGAACCGGTCCGTCGCCCCCACAAGGCGCATGATTTCCACCTCCTGCCGCCTGGAGTAGAGGGCCAGGCGCACGGTGTTCGCCGTGATAAAAAGGGCGATCAGGAAGAAAAGGCTGCTCATGGCATAGCCGGTGATCTTGAAGAGGTTGAACAGGGAGAGGAACCGGCCCAGCCAGCGCTGGCCGTACTCCACATCCGCTACCTGGGGCAGCTGTTCAATGGCCTTTGCAAAAGCCGTGATCCGGTCCAATTCCGTGGCGGAACGTTTCATCCGTATCTCCAGGGCATGGGGAAGGGGGTTCTCCTCCAGGGTTTCCAGAAAGGCGCTCCGGTTCTTCATATCCTGTTTGAGCAGGGCCAGGCCCTCCTCTTTCGGGATGAACCGCACCTCTCCGGCCTCGTCCATGGCCTGTATTCCGGCGGTGAGCCCGGGCAGCATGGAGGGGGTGAAGCCCTCGCCAAGGTAGGCCATGAGCCTGAATCCCCGGTTCCAGGAATCGATCACCCGGCTGGTGTTTTCAAAGAAAAGGGCAAAGGTGGAAACCACGAGGATCGACAGGGCGATGGTCACGATGGTGATGACGTTCAGGAACCGGTTGGAAAGGATATCTAAAACAGCCCGCTTGAAATAGTGAAACATGATCCCCCGCATTTTTAAAGCATTCTGGCCGTTCCCACTAAAGCGCCGTCAGACAGTGAGATACTCCGGGCCCTGACCGTGCTGTTGATCAGCTGCATGTTGTGGCTTACGATGAGAATGGTTGCCCCCTGGTCATGGTACTGCATTAGAAAATCGAGAACGGCCTGGGCCGACTCGCTGTCCAGGCTTCCCGTGGGTTCATCCGCCAGGATGATCTTCGGGTTCCCGACAACGGCCCGGGCCACGGCCACCCGCTGCTGTTCGCCGCCTGAGAGGGAGGGAGGAAAAGCATTGACCTTATCCGCCATTCCCGTGGTCTCGAGCACCCGCATCACCCGCCTTCTGATGCCGGAGGGCTTTTCACCGGCCGCCTCGAGCACCAGTGCCACGTTGCCGTAGACGGTCCTGTTCGGAATAAGCTTGAAGTCCTGAAAGATCACACCGATGCTGCGGCGCAGGAACGGCACCCTGGCATGGGAGATCCTGTCAAGGTTCATGCCGTCCACGATGATTTGGCCCTTGGAGGCCCGTTCCGCAAGGTAGATCAGCTTCATCAACGTAGACTTTCCGGCCCCTGAAGAGCCGGTGATAAAGATGAACTCCCCGGCATCCACATCCATGCTGATGTCTTTGAGGGCGTATTTTTTGCCATAACGTTTGGATACGTTAAACAGTCTGATTATCGGATCTCGGCGCTCCATCTCATCCTTTGCATAGGTGTTAAGAAGCAGGCCAGGAGCGCACGCCCCTGTCCCATAACATAATTGACTCAGCTTGAATTTACTGGTATAAGCCCTTAATTGTCAAGGAGTGCTGCAAAACAGTTTTCCTTACACGAGAGCCTTCACTGAATCCCGCATGCCGGCTTCTTCCTTCAGTGAAGGTTCTTCCTTCAGTCAAGGCTTTATAATCAAAATCAATGAATAAAATCAAACAAAAAAAAAGGGCAGGAGACGTTCGCCCCCTGCCCAGCTATAGACGTTCACAATCGAATTGATACCAGCGTTGCCGATTGCAATAAGAACCGGGCTCAATTCAGATGCGATAAGCTAAAGTATCAATGCCTGATACGGGAGCCGATTCTACTTCGCTTCCGGTATGTAGGTGGCGCAGGCATTGGCCGATTCCCAGGCCGAAACCCTTGACACCCGGACCGGTTCGTTCATCTTGTCCAGAAAGCCCTGGAGCCTGTCGGCAATGTAGATGGCAATCTGCTCGGATGAGGGCTGCACATGGGAAAACGCCTCATGCTCGTTAAGGTATTTGTGGTCGAGATCCTTCATGATCTCCCTCACATACCGCTTGATATCCCCGAAATCCACCAGCACCCCCGCCGGATTGAGCTTATCACCTGCAACATATACCTCGATATTCCAGTTGTGGCCGTGGAGGTTCTCACACTTCTCTCCCACCATGGTCAATCTGTGGGCCGCCGCAAAATCGGTTTTCACCTTTAACTCAAACATTACCATCCCCCTGTTCCCAGCATCGAGCCGGCAGTTTCAAACTTAGCTTACATACTCTTGAAGAGATTTCTCAGCCTGTTGGATATTTTATTTGAGTCGAGCTTGTCAAACTCTTTGAGAATTTTTTCCTGTTTTTTGGACAGCCGGGTCGGGGTCTTGATATCCACCTGGATGATCTGATCGCCCCTGCGGCCGGACCTTAAGGAGGGAATACCCTGGCCCTTGAACTTGAAAGTGTCCCCGTACTGGGTGCCCTTGGGAATGGTGAGCACCTTTTCACTCTCCAGGGTCGGAATGACAATCTCGGCGCCAAGGGCCGCCTGGACAAAGGAGATCTCGACCACGCACAGGATATCGTTGTTGCTGCGCTTGAACCGCTTATGGGGTTTCACGTTGATAAATACGTAGAGGTCACCGTTGACACCGCCTGCGGGACTGGCCTCGCCCTCGCCCGTGAGCCTGAGCTTGGAACCCGTATCCACACCGCCCGGCACCTTGACGGAAACCCGCTTGGAGACCTCCATCCGGCCTGCGCCCACACACTTGGGACAGGGATGGGGAATTGATTTGCCCTTTCCCCGGCAATAGGGACAGGTGGTCTTTACCTTGAAAAAGCCCTGGCTCTGGATGAACTGGCCGGTTCCCCGGCAGTGGCTGCAGGTTTCAGGCTCGGTGCCTTCCTTGCATCCCGTACCCTGGCACTCGTCACAGTTGTCAAGCTTCCGGACATCGATCTCTTTTTCAACCCCGAAGGCCGCCTCCATAAAATCAAGGTTCATGTCGTACCTGAGATCCGAACCCCTCTGGACCCTTTGGCCCCGGCCGCCCCGGTTACCGCTGAACCCGAAGAAATCCTCGAAAATATCCCCGAAACTTGAAAAGACATCATCGAAATTGCCGGCGCCGGAATAACCGGAGTTGTCAAGCCCCCGATGACCGTACTGGTCATAGACCTGGCGCTTGCTGTCATCGGAGAGAACCCCATAGGCCTCCGAGGCCTCCTTGAACTTTTCTTCAGCCTCCTTGTTACCGGGATTCTTGTCCGGATGAAATTTGATGGCGAGTTTCCGGTATTTGGACTTCAGCTCATCCTTTGCAGCATCCCTTGAGACGCCAAGGATTTCATAGTAATCACGTTTTTCTGACATACAGTTCCTATGTGTAGATGCTGCCGTTAACGGTTAATGGCAACCCCTGTTATAAAGATTGAAAATTATATTATAGTATGTTACCCATACCTGCTTTACAAAATTATCTTAACTTAACGCACAAATTATGGTTGTCAATGATGAATATGGAACTTGATTTCATTCGGGATATGTTTGACAGCATTGCCCCGAAATATGATTTTTTAAATCGTTTTTTGAGCCTGCGGCAGGATGTCCGCTGGAGACGGGAGATGGTCAAGGCGGCCGAAATCCCCAAACAGGGAGCGGTCCTGGATGTCGCCTGCGGGACCTGTGACGTTGCAATGGAGGTCAGAAACCAGACCGGCAAATCCACCACCGTCATCGGCACCGATTTTTCCCCGGGCATGCTCACCCTCGGCAAAAAAAAGCTCGACAAAAGCAAGCGGTACCGGTCCATCCTTCTCGCCTGCGGCAACGCCCTGGCCCTGCCCTTCAGGCAGGAGCTGTTTGACGCCGTTACCATCGCCTTCGGCATCCGGAACATCATGGACAGACAAGGCGCTCTCAAGGCGTTTCACCGGGCCCTGAAGCCCGGGGGAAAGGTCGTGGTGCTGGAACTGACCGCCCCTGAAAACGGTTTCTTCAGAACGCTCTACCTCTTCTATTTCAAACGGATTCTCCCTGCTGTCGGCAGCCTTTTTTCAAAGAACGCCGGAGCCTACCACTATCTTCCCGCATCCGTGCTGAAGTTTCCCTCCCCGACGGAATTTGCCCGGATCATGGGCCGTTCCGGCTTCACCGATGTGCAATGGAAGCCCATGACCCTGGGAATTGTGACGCTGTTTGTGGGGACCAAAAAAGCGTCCTGATCAAGGGGACTACAACAGGGAGCTTCTCTTTTTCTTTTTGGCGCTCATGCCCAGCAAGATCCCTGCCACAAGCACACCCGCGCCGCTCAGGAACCACTTGATATCCTCGTTTCCAAGGGTCTTTTCAAGGGCGGCAATGTGCTCCTGCTGCTCTTGGAATCCCTTGGTGGCCTTCTCGTACTTCTTCTCCAGGGCCAGGAAATCGGCGGACTCCTTTTTCAGCAACGTATAGGATTTCTCAAGGTTCCGCAGCTTTGTCCGGGTGCCGGACAGCTCGGCATTCTCGGTCTTCAACCGTGCCACAAGGTCGGTAAGCTCCGTGTTCTTCTTCTTGAGCCCGTCCACCAGAAGCACCACCGGCACCTCAGCGGTGACATAACGGGTCAGCACCCACCCTTCCCTGCCATTGGAAGAGCGCACATGGGACCAGTCCTCGTTTTTTTCCATGATCTCAAGGCTGTCCCCCGATTTAACCATGGAGACGATCTTGTGCCCCACCCCCGGGCCGGTCCGCATGGTGATCTTCATCACGCCCTTGACATAAACCGTCTCGGCCAGGGCGCTCCCGGCAAACAGTATCAAAAAAGCCGCAACAAGGGCTGGAAGTTTCGCTATCGATTTCACCGTTGTTCTCCTCATTTTGTTACAGATATCTCCCCTTCGGGAGGCTGACACCTTTCATTAGCATTGCCAGGAGAATTGATCAATACCAATGCCAAAATAAAAAACCGGAATAAAAACAGAGTTCACCCTGCTTTCATTCCGGTTTGGTTGTTTATTCAGCTTATCTTTATGCAACCGTTTTTTTTCTGATCCCCATCAATCCGGCAAGGCCCGAACCCAGCAGCCATACGGCGGCCGGCACCGGAACGGGGGAGCCCATATCTCCGGCGGCGATCGCCTTACCCGCCTCTGATTCCCAGGCCAGGTCATAGATGGTAATATACTGGCTCTCCGGATTGACACGGGCCTGGATCCAGCCGTAGTGGTCCCCATCGTCAGCGCCCTGGAACCGGAACCCCAGATAGGCGGTGTCGCCATCCGCCATGTTGTCCCATTTTCCCCATTTATAGTATTCCCAGTCCTGGTCATCGTAATACCTGCTGAGCATGGTGGTATCCCCCTTAAAATCCAGGGAGCCACCGATAACATCACCGGCAGCCATTTTCAGGCTAAGCACTCCCGAGGCGGCAAAACCGTTCCCATCCGGTGCGCCAAACGGCTTGGCAGCGCTTGCCGTGTTGGAATCGTCCCATTCCTCATAGTCCCAGGTGATGCCGACATCTGAAGATCCGTTGTTATCCAGGTCCCAATACTCGGAATTGTGGGTGGTCACATCAGCAATGTCCTGATAGATGACGCCTGCAAGACCCGCATTGGGTGCAACCAATAAAAACACAGCCAGAATCAGCAGGGAGAACATATTCGTTTTTTTCATGATCTTTTATACCTCAATTTGAAAAGCCGCCGGAAAGTCAATCCCGGCGGCCGGTTTGCATCTTTCTTCAACTGTTAAACAACCCCGGGCAACCGCATTGCCATCAGTTGTTTTTTCTTCTCAGGCCCACAAGGCCGACCAGGCCCGAACCCAGCAGCCATACGGCGGCAGGAACAGGAACGGGAGAGCCCTGGTTGATGACACCCACGGCATCGAGGTCAAATCCGGAAGACCCGAAAGGTGTTTTCCAGGGATCATTCACCTTGTTTCCAAAGGAGTCGCAGGTGGCATAGGCATCGTCAATGCTACCGACAACATCGATGATACGGACCCAGCCGATGTTAAAGATATCAAGCCCTCTGATTCCGGAAAGCTCCTCGAGGTCAAACCCTGTTCCGTAGTTTGCCTTGTACTTACCGGCGAAATTATTGAGGTTGGTGGTATCAAGATTTCCAAACCCACCGACCTGTGTACCGGTCTGGGTTTCGGAAACGGCGTCGAACCTGAAAAAATTTTCACCGTCGGAACTGACCTCGACAAACCCAAGCTCAAGAAAGGTGTCGCTGAAAGAGTTCTCAAACACGGCAAAATCATATCCATCGCCATTGGCAATGGGGGCATCAAAGGTCAGGGTCGCAGAACCGCCGTCCCCAAGACTGACAACGCCGTCACCGGCCTTACCCAGGGCAACTTCGGGAGTCCCGTAGGAGGCATAGGGCCCTGAGGGGTTGGAGATATCCTGAAGCCCTCGGACAAGATCAACCCCGGTTGCCCAGGCGGCAAAGGAGGGGTCGTCCTTGAATATTGCGGTGGAACCGGGCTGGCCCGCAGCAGGGGCATAACTGCCGGCAAAAGAAATTCCGGATAATAAAAACAAGGTAACAAAAGATAAGACAACTGCTTTGATTTTCATTATTTCATGTCCTTTATGATTCATCGTGAATAAATACATCACGCCCTTCTTTTAAGACCGACCAATCCGACAAGGCCGGAACCCAGCAGCCATACGGCGGCAGGAACAGGAACCGGAGCGGCTGCGTTCAAGTCATCCATGGCGACATATTTGGGCACCACGCCCACCTGGGAGCCGGAAAAGGCGAATTCAAGACCAACAACATTTCCAAGGCTCGTGAAATCGACCCAGGTCCACTCATTTACCAGTTCGCTTTTTCCGTCTCTGAAATCGGCGAGGTAAAAATCTACAGAGCCAGAGGAATATGTACCGTCTTCTTTTACTCCCTTGACTGAAAGCTTCTGCCAGTCGCCATCTCCAAAGGCGCTTACATAGCCGTCCCCATCCTTCATGGAGAGGTAGGCATAGGTTGTGTTTGTGAAATAGGCGCCGGAGATGATGGTGTTATAATCATTACCTGTAACAGCTCCAAAGGAGAGGTTGGCGGGGGAAGCAGCACCATAGCTTCCGGCATCATAGGCCACGCCATAGTTGGCTGATCCGTTTACGCCTGATCCCGTGACGGCGCTGAACTGATTTCCCCAGCCTGCAGTGGTGGTGTCTTTCATGTTGGAGTACGACCATCCGTCCCAGCTGCCGTAGTTTGTATTGTAACCGTTCATTAAGACGGCATCGCCGCTCATAAACATGCCGGTTTCATCGGCACCGTTCCAATAGGAGCCTGAAGCCAGGGAAAGATTGTCAAAGCTTACAACATCGGCACTTGCAAAGGATACGGACAACAGTAAAAAACCAAGTATAAAAGGTATTGCTTTTCTCATTGTATTTCTCCTTACGTTTAAAATTGAATTGAATTGATCCTGGTACACCTCATTGAATATGGTCTTTGCTAACCTCCTTTTTTAAAGCAGTAAAAGTTTTAAGTTTTTCTCTCCCGGCCGATCTTTGACGCCATCGCCCAAAAAAACAAAAGCCGGGTTGCCTTATTATGGCAACCCGGCTTTCTTAATCTCTTAAGACCCGTGGCTTTCCGGCCCCGCTTCACAACGGGTGTGGCTTTTCAAATTAAACCGATCATACCCCTTAAAAAAAAATCATGCTCTGACTTTTTTGCTCATTGCAAGCATTCTTTTGCTCTTTTTAAACATTATTTTGCTACACCGTAAAAACAAGTTATCCACAAAAGGAATCGCCCGGCTCGCTTCACCTGAAGAACCATATTCATTACATGAGATTCATTCATATCCGCACGTTTTCAAAAAATCAGAAACCGCAATATAGTGCTGAAATTCAGCAATAAATTAAAAGCAAAGATGCGGGATATAGCGTATATATTCCACAATGACTAAACCGCATAACGAGCAGATCTAACTTTTAGCAAGGTGCCTTATGAAAAAACTAACAAGCATGGTTGGGATCAGATTTGTTGTTGCAGCTGTTATTATCGCAGGGACATTGGCCGCAGGTTATTACTTTATCCGGGACGACAAGCCTGCTGAACAAGAAAGCATTGCGGAAAAAGCCCGGGCGACCGAACCTGAAACCAGCCCCGCCCCCCTTCCCCCTCCGGACGTAACCATGGAACAACCCGAAAATGAGGTAAGCCCCTCCGTCCCACAAAAGGTAGAGCCCACAGTGGAAATTTCAACGGCAAAGCCCACGGAAGAAAATTTCCTTAATGACGTCGAACCGGTAGAAACCGATTATACCGATGAACCGATGGAAATCGATTATACCGTGGATTACGACGTTGAGGTTGAGTATCAGCAGAACAAGGAGTTTGAAGCGGAAGCCCTTGAGACATTCCCTGTTCATACGGTCCAGACCCATAATCCTAAGGACCCCAAAGCTTATGGCCCGCCAAAGGGAGAGGTGTGGATACGCATCAAACCGGAAAACGCCAGGGAGATGAATGAGATCATGGCTCAAGTGGCGGATCTTTACCGGGAAACCGCGGCTGAATACGGGGAGGAGATAACAATCATGCACTGGGTCGGAGCACGGCCCTATGCCAGGACATCATACGCTCCAGATGGTCAGATCAATTAATCAAAGGTATTCGGGTCACCCTTCAATGGGTTGGCTTGCTAATAGCAAACGATGCATTAGGAAAAACATGAAAAGGAGGTGAAAAAGAGATCGTTGATGGAGTCGTTTTTATTTTTCATTTAACCAATCAAAAAGAAGAGGTTAACAAACCATGAGAAGATTACCAGGAAAAGCTCAACTTCACAAGATCGTAGCGCTTGCCATAGGTCTGCTCTTTATTACGACATCGGGCTGGGCAGCCAAAGATTATTATCACTACGACAAGCAGGGTACCAATGATAAAACCACCTACAATGCTGAAACAATCGCGGCTAGCACCTGGAGTGTTGCAATGTGCTATCTGCCCGCTACCACCAGCACAACCTTAAGGGGCAGGTTGATTGCAGCCAACGGAACAAAGGTTTTTTTACAGGATGCGGTTGATTCAGGCTCCTGGACCCAGGTTGGAGAGGTTGATGCTGCAAATATAATGGATGCAAGTTTCATTAAAGTATCACCGGACGGCACAAAGGTTGCCTTGGGCATGGGATACGGCAAAGATCTGCTGGTGTTTCCCACCTCCCTCCTGACCGGGAGCACTGTCTCAGACCTTGACGGCCATACCGACACAACAACTTTTAGCACCAATATCGTCAAATACTATGATGCAGCCTGGGTTGATAACAATCATCTGGTCATCAACGGAGGAAATTGGGACGAGACAACCAAGACAGCCTCCAGTGTGGGTATCTCATGCCTTGATATCACCGATGATATGAATACTCCCGTAAATATTATCAACTCGTGTCCAGGAGCATCATCGGGTATTGCCGTTGATGGTAGCAAAAACCTGATCTTTGGAAACGGTTATACTTATAATAGTGCTGTCAGCGCAACTGGAGAACTAAAGATGCTGCCGGTTAGTGACTGGTGGGCGACAAGTGCTCCCAAGACCTCGGGTATGCCAGTGGCTTATTCAACAGGCCGAACATTTGCAGACAGAGTTTTGAGTGCAGCCCACCTTGGTTTTGATCAGGAGGGAAATCTCCACGTGGGTGGTGGTCAATACTGGAATGCACCAAACCCAAACACAGAAAACGGATATGCAGTATTAATCAATAAAAAAATAATCACGGATACTGCAGCAAGTTCTACGGCAGGTGTCATTGATGAATCAGATGCAACCCAGTACAGGGAGATCGCTGCTGATTCGTGCAGGAACGACACCGCAACAGGTGTTTTCAGCTACGGAAGATCCATTACGCTAAACTGGATTGACGGAACAGGCGCCTGCACCACTGGCGGATGTACAGATTCTTGGGGACCAGCGGTAACATCAAAGCTTACAACCTACAGAATTAACACCACAAGGGATGGTGACAGTGACGGTTATACAGATGTAAATGACCACTCTCCCTGGACTGGCCATAGCCACGACAATCTGGATTCAGACAACGACGGGTATGGCAATATCATCGACGCCGATCTTAATAATGATGGTGCAGTAACTGGAGACGATCAGGATCTTATGCGAGCCGCGCTTGGAAACACAGGAAATAACCTTGCAGCAGATCTTAATGGAGATGGTGTAGTAAATGGAGACGATCAGGACATTCAAAGGAATCTGCTTGGTTGCACTAAACCATTTTACGACACAACCTTTTAGGAAAAAGGATTGTACCTGTTTAGAAAAAAATATGATTATTGATTTCAATCATTAACAATTAGTTTAACAAAAGAGCATCGAATCCATCTATCCTGCTGGATTCGATGCTCTATAAATGAGGATATAGAATCACCATTAAAGGAGCAAATAAAAACAATGAAAAAATATATCATTTGTATAATAGCCTCAGTATTCTGCCTTTTAGGGAATGCTTATGCAGCTAATATCAGTTTTGATATCACAAGCGACTATACGATTGGAGACGACACTGTAACCTTTGACTTTCTTTGTACGACAGATACGGACGTACAAGTCATTGGGTATACGTTCGACTTTAAATATGATGAAAACGAACTGGTGTTCGAGTCCCATGAGAATTTAGCTACATCCGTCTTTTCAGGTTTTGCTACTTACGACGATCTATTAAAGAGACGTAGTAGTCCGGGATCTCTAAATTGGTTTGGTGCAAGGCATCAATATGATCAAGACACCCTTGAAGCTGGAACAACTAAGCTTGGGTCTTTTAGATTCTCATTAACCGAAAATACAATCCTGGACGGAACTACAGATTTCAAAATGGATAAAGTTACATACATGAATCTTCAAAAGGATGGAACGAAAATCAGCGGCACTACTGCTCTCGGCCCTGTCAGTATAGATGGCTCCTTGACTTTCATGACAGATGTTGGCGGAACCTCAGCGGTTCCGGTGCCTGCTGCCGTATGGCTCCTTGGTTCAGGTCTTTTGGGTCTTATGGGCATCAGAAGAAAGAACGCCTAAGCAAGATCCTGCAAAAATGTGATTGATTAACAGATGAGACACCGGATTCGCAGACTATATCTGCATCCGGTGTTTTTTCTGGTTTAACCATATAATTTAAGGAGGAAAAAACATGCTCAGAATTTCAGAATTTGTATCGGGTTTGATATTGGTGTTCATTCTTACAGGTGCAGGGGCTACATTTGCCGGAGAGGATACACCCAATACGCCTGTTCTGTCAATTGAGGAAAAGGTCTTTTATGCCGGAACAGTTGTGGAGGGGGTAAAGATCAGCCACACCTTTACTATAAAGAACAGCGGCATGGCCCCCCTTAAGATCACAAGGGTAAAGCCTGCATGCAGTTGCACGGACGTAAAATTTGATGAACTCATTCCGCCCGGAAAAAAAGGTTCCCTGCGTGCGACCTTCAGAACCGAAGACGAGGCTGGCGAGCAGATTAAAGGCGTAAAGATATACTCCAATGATCCGGCAACCCCCGTTGTCAAGGTTGAGATAGCGGCCCTTGTGCTGGAGGCTTTAACCGTGAAGCCTGACCGGATATTTTTAAACGGGCTGACAGGGGTTGCCCTGGAGAAAACAATCAGGATATCCGCCCCAGAAAACAGGGTGTTCGACCTGAAGCTCGAAGAGAACATGCTTACGGGCCAAGTGACTTTTTCCATTGAAAAATCAAAATTCGACAATTCATACAATATAATATTTAAGAACAGGGCTGCAGCACCGGAAACCTGCCGGGGCAGGGTGATCTTAAAAACTGATATAAAAGAACGCCCGTTTGTTACAATTCCGGTATATTCCAGGATCAGGGAAAAACAGCAGAATGTTTTTGGGAAGGCTCAATGCAAACCTTGAGGTTCATTCAGGTCTTGAGTCCCTTGTGTATCTTGACATCATTCAGCTGAAAGCACCAACCGCCCCAGGGTGGGGGGGACCACGGCTGGGCATGGAGGGCCGAACTTGAAATTCAATGTAAAGTCATCTTCGGCAGAACCAATAGTTTTTTTTAGCTCAATATTATGCGTTGAAGTTATAGCCCGGATATAGTATTCCGTATCTTGTTCCGAGTACTTCGTAGTCAAGGTACTTTCGACAAACCTTAACCTTTGGCAATAAAAGTTGACACCCTTCAGGGGGTTATTTCCTGAAAAAACACCTATGTCCTTCGTTGAGACAAGATTCAGCTGATCATCACCAAAACCGCCCAAGGGGACCTGAGGCTTGAGGGCATGGTTCCGATCAATGGTGATGGGACAATTGGCAATAAAAGTGACGTTTTTCATAGAACTGCCCTTTGCCTCTGTGGGGCCGATCTGCTGCATACATGGCAACGTTGGATCTGACCATCCGTCACCAAAACCAAGGCAGGCATGCGGGGTTATACGAGCATTTATGGTGCCTCCAAACCCTGTGGTATCAAAGAAAACCACTATATGCTCATCGTGATCCTCCGAAAAATCGAAATAGCAATCTCTGGTATTTCCGCCGCCTGAAGTATCATGAACTGTTCCATAAAAGTATTTTTTACCGCTGTCATCCGGGGTGTAGGTAATATCTGCAACCTGTTTCATCTTTTCCACATACTCTTCCAATGGTAGTATATGGTTAACGATGATGTCCATCTCAGGCAGATCGTCCGATGGTATTAGACCTATTTTACTAAAAGTAGTCCCGGACTCTTGAAAAAGATATATTTTTCCTGATGCGGCTTTAACGTTTTCACCAACACCAGGTCCATATAGCAGAATTTTTTTCTTAGCGTAGATATTTCCATTGTTTACTTTGACTGGTTCCAAATTGGAAGATGTTATGCTGAGGTACCTTCCTGACACGATACTCACCCGGGGAACATATGCCACGGCCCGGGCCATAATCTTTTTTTCCTTATTAAATCCCGTGAGGCTTTGGACCGTGTTCTCGATGGTCACCATGACGGCGTTGTTGGTTTCGTCAGCAGGATAATCCGAATCTGAAGCATCATCCTCATCCGGTTCAGCGGCAAAATCCCGATAGGTACTGAATTTCAGATGTTCACCATAGGCGTCATAAAACCCGAACTGAACCGTTACCGAATCTTCAGGCAGCAGTACATTGCTGGCGTATGCCACGGTTTCGGCGGCTTCAACGGCCCTGCCGTAGCAGAAGTTTTCAGCCGCCGACATGGCTGCCGCCTCCGCGCATGCCTGGTAGCTGCTCTTTTCCTTGGCGAAATAGCCAATGTCCAGGGCAAATGCCAGGGCCGATATCATCAGCATGAGGCAGAGGGCCATGACAACGGCAAAACTGCCGGTTTCCGATTTTAACTGGGTCAGTGCCGGGGTTGACCGGGCATGGGTCTGCTTTGTCTTCAATGCTCCTCCTTTATCCTACTTTTTTTTCTTTCCCCCGCCGCCGGAGCTTGTCTTCATTTTCTTTTCATACTTCTGGGTGTAGATAGCATCCGCAAGCTCTCCTGTCAGGCCATCCGGAGGTGTGGGATCCAAAGGGGCCCGGGGGTTGAGGACCTGGGCGGCAAACGGCTTTTCCACCACCCTTTCCCGAATCTTTTTTCTCTCACTGGCAAGGTTGAACATTTTTTCCGCTTTTTCATGCTCGTTTCGCATTTCATAGATGCAGCCCATGTTGTAGAAAGCGGAATCCGGGGCGTGATGCCTCAGCAGGAGTTCCATGGCCCTGTCATCTTTTTTTTCGAGGCCGAGACAGATGGCGAGGTTGTTGACGGCGTTTTCATCCCCCGGTTCCAGGGCAAGGGATTTGTTAAAACTCTCTTCCGCATGGGCATATTTTTCCATGTTCATCTGCTGCACGCCGAGGTTGTTGAAGAACTCGGTCCTTGCGGGATCGAGGGCCACGGCTTGCTTAAGACAAGCAAGGGCGGGGTCGTTTTTTTGGGTCATTGAAAACAGGATACCGAGGTTGTTAAACGCGGAAGCATTTTTTTCGTCCATTGAGACCGCTTTTTTAAAGTCTGCCTCGGCCTTGGTGAAATTTTCGTTCTCCCGGTGGCATACGCCCCTGAGATTGTAGATTTTCGAGCTTTTGCCGTTCTGCTCCATGGCAAGGTTGAGCTGGACCAGTGCCACGTCATGGAAGCCTTTTTCCATGAGATCCTCCGCCAGGGCCAGGTGGTTGGGCTTCAGTTTTTCGGTATCCCATATGGGCGGCCTTGCCGTCACCGGCTCTTCCGATTCCAGTTGCCGGAGCTGGTTGTTATTATTCTTTACCGAACCGATACAGCCGCTGCAGATGAGCGCACACATAAAAAGGGGGGTGACTGTTCCGCATGCTTTTAAAACAAACCGCTTAATGCCCATGGTATTGATTTTCTCCTTAAAATCCGTCATTGACAAGTGAGATGAAGTTGATGATTACAGGCCCGAGGATGATGAGCATCAGGGCCGGAAGTATGAAAATAACCAGGGGAAGGGTGAGCTTGGTGGCAAGCTTTGCTCCCTGCTCTTCGGCCATCTGTTGCCTCTCCCTGCGCATTGTATCGGTATGGTTTTTTAACGCCTGGGCCATGTCCGTTCCTATTTTGGCCGATTGCAGCAGCACGTTGACCACGCTTTTAAGGGGCTCTGAACCGTTACGGCGGGCAAGGTTCTCAAAAGCGGTGTTTCTTTCGATCCCGCTTTTTGTCTCAAGGAAATATCTTTCAAATTCCTGGGAGAGTGTGGGGGCGATCTCCTTCAGCTCGTTGCAAACCCTGAAAAGCGCATAGTCAAGCCCGAGTCCCGCATGGAGGCAGACGACAAGGAGATCCAGGGTGTCCGGAAGTTCCTGGAAGATTTTCTCAAGCCGTGCCTTCACCCTCTTTTTAAGAACCGTGTCCGGCAGGAAATAACCCATTCCAAAGGGGATAAAGAGCATTAAAGGACTTTTTGTAGTAAAATTCGCGGTCAGGGCAAGCTCGGCAAAGACAAGAGAGGCAAGGATAAGTCCAAAACCGAGTTTAAACCCGTAAAAGAGTGTAACAGAGTCCTCATCCCTGTAACCGGCAAGGGAGAGCTGTTCCGTGATTCTCGAAATGTCCTTGCCGTTTTTCGGGGCGGCCACCCGGCCAAGGGATTGGGCCAGCTTGTTTAATCTCGGAGATACGGCTGTTTTTCCATTATTGATTATCAACGGTTCAGAACCGGCAAATCTCTTTGCCAGGACATATTTCCTATAACGCTGTTCAATATACTGGCAAACCAGGAAAGTGAGCCCTGAAACCGTAAAAAAAACGATGCTGTCCATTATTGTCTGCAAAGTGATCATACCTTTATCTGCGCCATGCGCCTCATCAGGATAAAACCGCAAAATTCAAGAGCAAATGCCGAATAGATAAGTATCCGACCCATGGGATTGTCGGTCAGCCGTGCAATATACTGGGGATTGAAAATGGATGTTACCAATACAAACAAAAGGGGTAAAAGGCCGATGACAATGGAACTCATCCTGGCTTCCGCGCTGAAGGTTTTCACCTGCCTTGCAAAGTGAAACCGCTTTTTGATGGTATCGGCAAGCCCTTCCAGAATAAGGGACAGGTTGCCTCCGGTCTCCCTCTGAATGATGAATGAGGTGCAGAATATTTTCACATCCGTAAGGTCGGGATAGCGGTTTTCAAAGTTCTGCAGGGCCTGGTCAAATGGAATGCCCATCTTTATCTCTTCATATATGATCCGCATTTCAGTGCCGAAGGGCGGGGGCATGGATGCCGCCACATCCTTCAATGACCCATCAACCGACTGGCCGACCTTGATGGCCCGCACGATCATGCCAAGGGCATCGGGCATCTGCATGACAAGGGCCCCCTGGATCTGCTTTTTTTTAAAATAGAGATAGAGGAGAGGCAACACCTGGCAGACGAGGAAAAGCACTGCCGCCGCAATGATATTGTTTAAAAACAACAAAGCCGCAAAGGAGCAGACGGCTCCCACGGCAAAGAAGATCAGCATGAAATTTTTAGGTGAAAGCGAAATCTCCGCCGCAATGAGAAGGTACTCAAGGGACTGGATGAGTGTGATTTTCCTGTTCCTGGGGTTACCGTTGAGATTTTTCCTGGGCGGCTTAAAGGAGCGAAGCTCTTTTTTCAATCCCGATTTGGCTGTGATGCCGAAATTTCTTTTTAGGATCTTCTTTTTTTTCCTTCTGTCCAGGAATTTTATTATTTCCATGGCAAGGAGAACCAGAAAAAAAACCGCGGTGAAAACGACTGAAAAGATCATGAATTCCATGGATCAGGCGATCTCCCATGTTTTGTTGAATATGCCTTGATCAAGCTCAATACCCGAGGATAGGATATGTTTAACGCTTTTGGGTATGACCGATGTGGCCTTGAAACACCCAAGCACGTTTCCGTCTTCATCGACCCCGCTTTGCTCAAAGACGAATATCTCCTTCACGGTTACAAGATCGTCCTTCACACCTGTTATCTCGGATATGGATACGACCCTGCGCTTCCCGTCGGAGAGCCTTGAAAGCTGGACCAGAATGTCAAGGGCGCTGGCAACCAGGGTTTGCAGGGCTTTTTCGGAAATGGCGACACTGGACATGGTTGCCATCACCTCGATCCGTGAAAGTGCATCCTTGGGAGAGTTTGCATGGACCGTGGACATGGAGCCGGGATGGCCCGTGTTCATGGCCTGGAGCATGTCCATGACCTCGCCCCCCCGGGTCTCCCCCACGATGATCCTGTCCGGCCGCATTCGCAGGCTGTTTTTCACAAGATCGGTGAGGGTAACCTCGCCCCTGCTCTCAATATTGGGGGGACGGGATTCAAGCCTTACCACATGGGGCAGGTTCAGCCGCAGCTCGGCACTGTCCTCGATGGTGATCACCCGCTCATTATCCGGGATGTTCTCCCCAAGTACGTTGAGCAGGGTTGTCTTTCCGGCGCCTGTTCCCCCGGATACAAGGATGTTGAGCTTGGATTTTATGGCAGCCGCTAAAAAATCAAACATTCCTTGTCCCATGGCCCCTTTTGCCATGAGATCTTCCCCGGTGAGCCTGTGTTTTCCGAACTTTCTGATGGACATGGTGGGGCCGTCCAGGGCCAGGGGAGGGATGATCACGTTCACCCTGGAGCCGTCCGGGAGCCTTGCATCAACCATGGGGGAAGATTCATCCACCCGTCTTCCCACCCCGGATACGATCTTGTCAATCACATGCATGAGGTGCTTGTCATCCCGGAACTGGCTCTGGGTTGGATAGAGTACGCCATTCTTTTCCACCAGCACCTGTCCATGGCCGTTCACCAGGATATCCTGTACGGACTCGTCGTTAAGATACTCTTCCAGGGGACCAAACCCTGTTATCTCGTTAATCAGATCCGAGATAAGCATGGCGCGTTCGTCCGAGTTCAGGGGAAGGTCTTCGTTGAGGGTTATCTCATTGAGCATGTTTCTGATTGCAATTTCAAGCTCTTCGGCTGAAAGATCGGTGACGGTTGCAAGATCGAGGCGCTCAACAAGCAAAAGATGAATCTTGGACTTTACCTTGTTGTACATTTTACGGTTTATGATCTTGGGAAGACCGGTTTTTGAATCATTGGCAACCCCGTCACCCCTGGAATTTATCCGGCTGCTGAGCTTCATCCTAGCAAGCCTCCTGAAATGATTTTTTTCCAGTCCTTTTCTTCATGGGGTTTGATTCCTGTCAGGTTTCCGGCAAGCGCCTTCATTTCATTATTGATTTTACCCTTTTTATCCGCCTGGTTCAGGGTTTTGCCCTGGTTTGCAGCCATGGAAAAAAGAGGATAATTGTTATCTATGGTAGAAAATATTTTCTGCCGGAATATTTTTTCCAGGTCAACGTCATCCATATCATTTTTTTTCAAATACCGGTTTATGATGACCTGGATCTTCTTCTTGTCGAAATTGAGCTCCCTGAAGAATTCTATCACCTTCAGGGCGCTCTTTACCGTGGGAATATTCTGCTGGGTCATCACAAGCACCCTGTCCGCCCGGGTGCAGACCTCCAGGGTCCGGTCCGAGAAATCATGGGGGCAGTCGATGACAATATAGTCAAAGTGCTGCTCCAGCAGGGAAAGCATATGCATGATGTCGTTGGCGGTGACCTGGTCAGAATCGCTTATCTCCTCCGGGGTCGTCAGGATGTAAAAACCGTTCGGATGTTGAAAAAGAGAGGAGAAGAGCAGGTTCTCATCCATTCTCTCCATATCCTTTATAAGGTCATAGGGGGTATAGGTGATATCGATGTTGAGGTAGCCGGATATATCCCCCATGAACAGGTTCAGATCCAGGAGAAGCACCCGGTCCCGTGTGAGATCATGGATATGATCCGCAAGGTTGATGGCCGTGCTGGTGACACCGATTCCACCCTTGAGGCTGAATACCGGAAAAATATCAGCACTCTTGGAGATACCGCCGGAACCGTCCAGGGCTCTTCTTACGGACCCTGCAAGCTCTGCATTGTCAAAGGGGTATGTTAAAAAATCGGTGATTCCCATCCTGAATCCCCGGAGAAGGAGGTCGGGATCTTTCCTTGAATTTATCATGAACAGATCGGTTTGGGGCTGGATCTTTTTGATGCGCCCGGCAAGATTCAGGATATCATTTTCCTGCCTTGAAACATCGAGAAAAACAAGATCCGTCTTTTTCTCCCTTATGGTCGCGTACCCCTTGGAGATATCGGAGATTCTATCGGTAATATCAACAATGGGCATGAGTTCACCGGCAAGTTCCTGCCGGAGTTTCCTGTTTTCACTGATTAGAATACCGCTTGATTTTTCCTTCATATACCCTGTTTTCCTTAAAAGCGTTTCAATCAAATCCTATTTTGAAAAACCGTTTTTCCCCTTAAATACGGGAACGCTTTTTTCCGGTTTTTTAGTCAGGTCAAGATCGTTGTTTATGAAAAAATCGAAATCACCGATCATATTCCCAAGCTCCTGGCCGGGCAGGATCGGCACCTCGCCTTTGTTCAACGGCCTTACGATCCGGGGGGTCACGATGATAACCAGTTCGGTTTCCTGGTGCTGGGTCTCCTTGCTTGTGAATAATGTGCCAAGGTAGGGAATATCCCCGACAAAGGGGATCTTGTTTGTTGTTAAAAACGCTTCCTCTTTTAAAAGACCGGCAAGGGCGAATGTCTGTCCGTTTTTCATCTGAATGGTGGTGGTAACCTTTCTCTCCTTCAGCCCGGGCACCGTCACACCGGCCGCGGTGACGCCAAGGGAAAAATCAGGGGCGCTCACCTCGGGGGTCACCTCGAGGGTGATGGTCTCCTGATCGAGAATAAAGGGCGTGAAGTTGAGCTTTATGCCGTAGGAGTTGTACTCAATGGAAATTCCGCCTTTATCGGTCTGGACGGGAATGGGGTAGGAGCCCCCCACCTGGAAGCTTGCTCTTTGACCGTTCATGGTGACCAGGGTGGGAGAGGCAAGGGATTTTGCAAGCCCCTGGTTTTTAAGCAGGCTGATCATGCCAAGCCAGTTGTTTTTAGATGAGTTCATGGCTATCTGGAATGCCGAGGCAAATGGGGAGGTGATGGTGTGGGTACTTTCCATGGTGGCTGTGCGCTCTGTTCCCGGAGAATTGGTTCCGATGTTTTCTTCGGTTGTAAATTCGGAGATGCCCTCGTTTGTGCCGCCTTTGAAGATTCCCAGCCTGGAGTTGTCGCCGGTACTCAGGAAATTGACGCCCATCTGCTTTAACCCGGACTTTGAGATTTCCGCGATCACAACCTTGAGCTGTACCTGCTGGGGGCCGGTCAGATTTATCAGGTTAAAAAATTTGATATCGAAACTTTTCACCACGGTAAGGACTTTTTCTAGAATGGCCGGGCTGGGCACCTCACCCTTGAGGATAATAGACCGTTTCCCGCTGGATTGCCGGACCGGTAAAATCTCGATTTCAACCGCCGGTGCAATATCATTTACCCTTGCTTTCATGAGTCCCAGGATAGACGGCGGCATGGGTGTATACACCTCTATATGAAATGTCTCCGCCCTGTTTTCATCCTTCCACAGGATCAGGGTGGTGGAGGCCGACTTCTTTGACTTGGCGACAATAAGCACCTGGGTGGGTGTTATCACACTTACATCGGCAATGTTGCTATCGGCTACGGCAGCCCGGATAATGGGGGACCGGGTTTTCATGAGATAGGAGTGGTGGAGCTGAATCCTGACGGGTTCCCCCTTTTCAGCGCCATCCGCCATGGCATTATCCGACAGGAAGATGCAAATCAGGATCATTGGGACAAAAACAATTCTTATCAGGTTCTTCAATACAAATCTCCTTATGAAATCACATGCGCTCTTTTTTAATCAACATAGAATTTTATCGGGTGGGTTGTAGAACCTTTAAGTACTTCAATGATTCTAAATGCTCTTTTGTCTTTTAAGAACAGGTCGCTCAAGAGTTCTCCCCTGGTTGTGATCCGCTCCCTGTCCTCGGGATTTCTTGTTACGATCCTGAGATCTCCCTTTTTGGAGGCGTCCGCTATTACGGCCAGTTTTTCCGCCTGGACCGGAGTTACGACCAGGGTAACGCAGGAGGCGGCTTTACTCTTATCAAAAACGTTTTTAAGGAGCTGCTCCGTTGTCAGGACCTCTACATCCTGGAGCAGGGTTTTCGAGGATTTCCTGACATTGAAGATCTCTCCCTTTGTCCCCACGGCCTGGTTGCCGCCCTGGGTGGAAAATACCGAAGCCTTGCTCGAAAAGATCACATCCACCCTGTCCCCGGGCTTCAGGGTGCCGCAAACCCCGTCGGTGTTGTCTATCTGAAGTGTTATGGCCCGCATGCCGGCTTTAATAAGGGTTGCGGGATTGGATGCGGAACGGTCAACGGTGACAACCCCCGTATCGCTTGTATATATGGTGGGCATGGTTTCAAGGATTTCATTGTCGTCGGCGTTTCTTAAAAGAAGCCTCAGTTTGGTGGACTCGCTGATGGAAGCAGTGACGGCACCCTGTTCAGGTGTCACCAGCAGATGAATGGTCCATGTTTTCTTTTTCCTGACAATTTTATCCGTAAGTTTCTTTTTAAAGGAGGTCTCCTCCAGGTCATAAATCTTTATATTCTGGAGAACGATACGGGAGATCTTACCATTGGAGACTCCTTTGCAGGGGCTGACAGCCAGGACATCCACCCGGTCGCCCTTTTCAAGCTCCCGGGTCACCCCCGAGATCTCATCCACTCCGATGGTGACAATCCTCATGCCGTCGGGTATGGCCTTGGAAAACGCCTGTCCCTTGTCAACAGCGGGTTCATGGATTTTGGTTTCCGGTTTTTGAACAGGAACGGCCATAACGACGGGAGCCGCCTGGACAGGCTCTTTTTTCAGCATGGACACCGCTTTTACGGCCAGGAGCCCCATGAAAATTGAAACAAGCAGTGCAATAACGGTTTTTGCTTTAAACATAGATTATCGTCTCTCCATCAATTGGATTCTCCAGGCAGTTATTCCTTGAATCAGGGTGGATAAACCCGGCATGGTCAGGGGAATGCCATCAGTGATACGGCGCTTATCTTAGAGGGCATCATTGCCTCCGGCAGATAGCCGGTCAAGGGAGTATACTTATAGCCAACCACCTTGACTTCCAGGTATTTCCACTCATTAACAGCTGCACCATTTGACAATTCCTTATTATCGACGTCCTTTAATTTCACCTCTACCTCCAGCTCCTGACCGTCCTCTCCTTGGCCCCCCCCTGCCCGGGTATCGTCTTTTTTGGCGTCGTCAAGCCAAAAGGCATGCTTTACGGCATCCTTCGCAACCTGAAAAGGATCGTTCTCATCGGGGTCAAGCCAGTATTTCACCTTGACCCCCGCCCTGGCGCCGGAGGAGACGGCATTTTCCATGACCATCACATTGGTCAGGTACCAGGAATAATCCAGGAGTCCGAAAAAGATCATGAGCCAGATGGGCAGGAGGATCGCAAATTCCACTGCGGCCGTGCCCCTGTTATTGAGAAACCGTGCTTTGAATTTTTTCAAACCGCTCCCCCTGCAAGGACATAGGCAATATATCCTGTAAATATCGGGACCGAATAGGGAATATTCTCCCTCTTTTCCACGGCCAAGACAGGCGACAGATCGAAGACCAGCAGCTTTAAATCTCCAACAACACCGGCCAAATCGCCTAATTTCCTTTTTTTAACCAACAGGAAAAGCGAAACAACGCCACCGGCCATTGCTCCGTAGAGAAAAACCCAGAGAACGGCATGGGCGCCGACAAGGGAACCGATCGCGCCCAGAAGCTTCACATCCCCGCCTCCAGCCCCGCCCAGCATAAACGGGACGATAAAAAACAGCAGTCCCGCCGTCAATCCTTTGAAGGCAAAAAGAACGCCCGGCCCCATTCCCAGCTGAACCGCGCTCAGCCAGAAGCCCAGAAAGATGAAGGGCATGGTCAAACAGTTGGGGATCTTCATCCACAACAGATCGGTATAAACCGCAACGCAAATCAGCACCAAAGCCGCTGCAAAGGGAGCCTGTACCACGATCACCGGGCCTCCGCCTACTTATCCTGATCCGCGTCGGTTATTATTTGGGTTGTCTCTTCAAGCTTCGTTGTGATGGCATCAAAAAGATCGCCCAGCTTATCGCTGAAACCGCCCAGTACAGTTACAAGAAGTGCCGCCATGATCCCTGCAATCAAACCGTACTCAATGGCTGTTGCACCAGATTCATCTTTCCATAGTTTTGTTAACAATCGTTTCATAGTTTCACCTGACTTTGGGTTGTGGCGGGGATTCCATGTAGGAATCCCCGGCCTGTTTTCATTCACCGTTATCCATAGCAAGTAATACCCGATCAATCGATTCAATGCTTGGATTTTATTGCTGAAAAACCGGACTTTTTTGCTATTCAGCCAAAGAACATTGCTTTATTTTCCGCCCGACCGGATTTATCATACGGCAAGGCTGATTTGAGCGGCCTGTCCGCAGCCGTCAATATTCCAGTGAAGGCTGTTGAGGCAAAAATCCGGAACCTCCTCCACACCAACGGGAACAGACCGTTTTTTCGCTAAAAGAGATTTACGGTACACGGAGGGACTTGTGCCCTCGATCTTCTTAAACACCCGGGCAAAATAGGAAACATCGTTAAACCCCACTGCAAAGCAGATCTGGGAAACGTTCTTATTCTGATTTCCCATCATCCGTTTGGCCGCCTTGATCCGGGAGAGATTAAGATACTCCTTGAACGAGCATCCCACCGTTTTTTTAAACAGGCGGGAATAATGATACCTGCTCAATCCGTTGATGGCTGCGACATCGTCCAGGGTGATGGGGAACATATAATTACTGCTCATATACTCAAGGGATGGCTGCAATTTTTTCCTGCCCTTGGACATGGACGGTTCAGGCCCGGCCACGGGTGGGGAATGGGTCTTGAAATAAAAGCTGCCGATGCGGCTTAACGCGATGTTCTCAAAAAAAACCTTGATCTCGGGATAGGTTTCGAGCATCTCAACAAAATCGACCTTGTCAATGGTGTAGCAGGTTGTGGGCTCCGCCGCCACCATATCAACAATGGAGCGCCCCTTGCCCACAAGGGCCATGAGGCCGTAATACTCTCCGACCGCCAGCGAACCGCTCGGGCGGGAAAAGCCCTCCTCGGAACAGCGTTCAACGGAAAGGTGGCCGGAGACCACATAACCTATCCGGGTTATCTCCTGGTTTTCCTGTAAGAGAAGGGTTCCTTCGGGGAAAGAGCGCAATTGAAACAATGATTCAATTTTGTTCCTTGTCCCCGGGTCAAGGGTGCTGAAGGGGGGGATGTGCTGTAGCAGATCACAATTTGTCATTCTCAAGCTCCTAAAAACAAAAATCCCGGCAAGAATATTGCCGGGATTTACGTTTTTAAATCCACTTAAGGTCTCGACGTCCTTTGTCCGTAAGGATAGTCAATTCATGCAGGTCGGTCTTCTGACTTACGGATCAACTTACTAGTCGCGCCTTCCCGTTTAAAAAAACAGTGACATAATTGCGACGTTCATCCCCGTTCACAGCGGCGGGCCCGTCATCGATTTTCACGATGTTCCCATGCTCTATAGTTAGAGCACCTGCATTCTATAATTTTTACTGACACCATAGGGGGTGGTAAAGAAGTCCGAAGACCGGCCCAGACAATGTCAGGCGTTACTATCGCCAATGAGATAAAAATAATCGCAAAAAAAGTCAAGCATTAAAATTACTCCCACACACAAAACAAAAGCCAGCCCAATGACCAGTGTACGCAAAGAGTAACCGAAGTCTCATTGTCATTTAAAGCCCCTGTCATCAAAAAACAGTGCGCCTTCACAATTTCCCTTGTAATTTATCATAAAAACGTTATCAATACAGGTTGAGGAGGACAGATCATGACAGGTAACGTCATTAGTGAAAACAAAAACAAAATGCGCAAACAAATCCCACTATTCGGCAATAAATTAATAGCAAATATATGAAATCTATCGTATAAAAAGCATTCCTGGACTTATTTAATCCATGGACAACATAATAAAAGAAGGATTGATATGACACTGTCCGCAAAAAATGAAAAAGGATTCACCCTGATCGAACTGATGGTTGTCGTGGTAATTCTGGGAGTCCTGGCCGGACTCATCGTGCCGAGACTCATGGGAAGAACCGACGAGGCTAAACAGGTCAAGGCCCAGGTGGATATTGCCGCCATCGAGACGGCGTTGAAGCTCTACCGCCTGGACAACGGCTTCTACCCGCCCACGGAACAGGGGCTCATGGCCCTTGTGGAGAAACCCGCCTCCGACCCCATGCCGGTCAAATGGCATGAAGGAGGCTACCTTGAAAAGGGCAAGACACCCAAGGACCCATGGAACAGGGAGTACCTATATCTCTGCCCCGGCATCCACGGAGACTTTGACATCATTTCCTACGGCGGCGACGGGGCCCCCGGCGGCGAGGGAAAGAACAGGGACATAAAGAGCTGGGAACTTGAATAAAAAGCGCTCGGGAGAAAACGGTTTTACCATCATAGAACTTGTTATTGTTCTAGTAATAGCAGGTGTTCTCCTGTTTTTCGCCCTGCCGACGTTCCAGGACGTACACTTTTTTTCAGACCCTGAAAACGCCCTTGGCAAAACGATTCAATTGATAGACTCGCTAAAAAGAAAGGCAATGACAGACAACAGGGATTATGTGATGCATGTGGACATTGCCGCAGGCCTCATATGGGTTTCCGACGATGCCATGGACATGGACCAGAAGACAATGAAAGCCGCCCGGGAAAAAGGGATTCGATTCTCGGGCGACACCCTGCTCCTTGACGTGGAATTCCCCGGCGCCATGCCCCTTGCCTCGGAGGACATCCGGATACGGTTCCGCAGGCAGGGGTATTCGGACATGGCATTGATTCATCTCCAGGAGGAGGAGAACGATGTCACCCTGAAAATAGAACCCTTTCTTTCAAGGGTTGAACTTGAGAACAGGAGTGTCTCCTTTGACCAGTGCATGTAAACCATGGAATGCGGGAACGGTTGAAGGCTTTACCCTTCTTGAAATAATGGTGAGCCTCTCCATTGTCGCCATCGTCTTTGTATCCCTGTTCAAGATGCAGTCCTCGAGCATCCTGCTTGCCGGATACGGCAAATTTCATTCAACCGCCCCCTTTCTTGCGCGGCAGACCCTCACCCAAATCGAAGGGGATCTTGACGATGATGCCTCCCCCTCGGGTGATTTTGGGGACGGTTTCCCAGGATACCAATGGGAGGCGCGGATAACCGACTACCAGACCTATGATTCCGCAATTATTCCGGAATCGGCCGCAAAACGGCTCAAGCGGGTGGAGATCGAAATCCTGCGGGGAGAGAACCGGTTCACCCTGAATACCTGGAGATATCTTGGCAATGAATAGGGGATTCACGCTGATAGAGATCCTGATCGCAGTCCTGATCTTCGGGGTGTTGATGACCACCCTGTTCACCTCGTTCCAGTCTTTCATCACCTCTTCAACGGTGGTGGGGGACGGGCTTGCCCAGGACGAACGGATCAGAACCCTCCTGGGCCACCTGGAAAGGGACCTTGGCGCCCTGTACATCACCCGCCCCCCCCGGTACAAAAAGCCGGCAACCACTTCCGACCCGGACCCGTTCAGGTTCCACGGCACCCGGGAGAGCGCTGGCGGCACCCAGGTTTCAAAACTTGGTTTCGCCTCCCTCAACCACCTTTCCCTGGGCGGCGCGGATATCCCCGGCGTGGCAAGGATCATCTACCGTGTAAGGTCCAATGACGACAACGGCATGGATCTTTGCAGGGCCGACACATTGAGACCCTTTGAGGAACCACGGGAGCGGGCCTGTGATCCCGTTCTCGTCCGTGACATATCGGGGTTTGACCTGACCTATGTGGATGAAGATGGGGATGAGCACACCTCCTGGGACTCTGAATCGGGCACCGTCAAGTATACCTTGCCCGTTTCCATAAAATTCAAGATCACCCTCGACACAGGCGATACCCCACGGATCATCGAGACACAGATACCGATTCCCGTCTCAAGGGAGGCCCTGGATTGATACGGGTTGCCAATAATAAAAACGGCATGGCCCTCCTGATCTGCCTTGCCATCATCGCCGTGCTTGCCGCGGCCGGCCTTGAACTGGGAAAAAGGGTAAGGAGCGCGACCGACCATGCCATTGTTCTCCAGGACAGCTTCCGGGCCGAGGAGATGGCCCTGGCAGGCATCAACCTTGCCATGCTCCTCCTGGAAGAGGACGCAAACGCCAATGAGACCGATTCCGTCCAGGAAACCTGGGCCGACCCTGAAGAACTTGGATCGGCAATCGCCTCCCTGGGGTACGACACCGGCAATATGACCCTCTCCATTACGGATGAACTGGGAAAGATCCAGATAAACGCCCTGTTGAACGAATTTCCCGGGCACGACTTCAACACGGACCAGCAGCAGTTCTGGGAACGCTTTCTGGCCCTGCTCATCTCGGCCGACAAGTCCGAGGATACCCGGAGTCCCGTGGAGATCATCAACTGCATCAAGGACTGGCTGGACTCAAAGGACGATGATCTTGAAACAGGTCTCTCCGGTGCGGAATCCGCCTATTACCAGGCTCTTGACCCGCCCTACGCCTGCGCCAACGGCCCCTTTGATATCCTGGATGAAATTTTTCTGGTCAAGGGCGTGTCAAAGGATATGCTTACCCATGAAGCCATTGAGGGATTCGAGGAGGAGGAGAATGAACCCCTGGGTTTTTCAGAAGCCTTTACCGTATTCGGAATGGATGATATTGTACCTGAAAAAGGGCGCTACCGGTTTCCTGGGACCATCAACATCAACACCGCCAATGAAACGATTCTGGCGGCCCTGCTTCCTTCGGGCATGGAAGACCAGGCCGGGGAGCTTGCGGAATACCGGGTTGAGAAGCAGGAGGAGACCGGCAATTTTGTAAACACCCTTGACAAGGGGTGGTACAAAACGGTAATCGACCTGTCGGAAAAGGAAAAAAAACGGTTTGACCGCCTGATACGCTACTCAAGCCATATTTTCAAGGCAGAGTGCTCGGCAACGGTGGGCAAGACGGAAAAGACGATCATCGCCTGCATTAACAGGAAAAAGGACAAAAAAACCAAAAGATGGACCTGCGAAACCATCCGGTTGTTGAGGAATTAGAGGCATTTTATGAACAGAACGATCCTTGGACTTGACATAGGCACCAACTCTTTGACGGCCGTTATCGTTGAAAAGCCGTTAAAGGGATTTTCCATCAAGGAGAGCGTGACCATCCCCTTTGACGACCTTGAGAACCAGGAGAATTCCAACACAGATGAGACGGAAGCCACTCCTTTTGAGCGGGCCGTTTCCCTTCTTTTGGAAAAGATCGACTGCAAGGGCGTCTCCTCCGTGGCCGTGGCCATCCCCTCCTCCTCCGTATCGTTCAGGAACATCTCCCTTCCGTTCCGCTCCGCCAAAAAGATACGGCAGGTCCTTGGGTTTGAGCTGGCCTCCCGTCTTCCCCTGGCGGACGAAACCTATATATCGGATTTCACCCGGCCCGAACGAACCGGCGCAAATGATTTTCCCCCGTTGTTGACGGCATCGGTTCCGGACGCTGTCCTCGGGTCCTGGTTTTCCGTCCTGGAAGCAGCAGACCTGAGACCCTCCCTCATCACGGTCCAGGGCTACATCGCCGCCGACCACCTGCTTGAGTCCGGCAACGGCGAGGAGCACACCCTGTTGATCGACCGGGCCGAAGATCACACCACCCTGTGCCTTGGGGTCAATGGAACCATCGTCCAGGTCCGGTCCCTGGGAGCAAACCTTTCCGTAACCGCCCTGGCAAGGGCCATTCAGCAGACCGTTCGAGGCGAACACCAGCGGTCCCAGGATGGGTTCATGCCCCAAAGATGCATCATCACCTCCCGGGAAGCGGATGATGAAGCCCTGTGCGGCCCCCTTGAAGAGGCCCTGGGATATCCGGCAGGCTGTGCCGGCACCAGTCCTCAACCGCTCAATGCGGTTTCGGCCGCCCTTGCCAATGTGACATCCAGGCCTGTCTTCAATTTCTGCCAGGGAGACTACTCCGAGGATTCCATCCTGAAACGCCATACGGCCAATATCGTTGTGCTGCTCATCTTTGTTGTCATGGCGTTTTCAGCCTTTCTCCTCAAGGTCCATGCCGACATCTCCTACATGGAGAACAACGCTTCCGAACTTGACAAGGCCACCATCGCCGTGTTCAAAAAGAGCTTTCCAAAGGTAAAAAAGATCGTTGATCCCCTGATGCAGATGAAGATAGAGCTCAAACAGCTTAAGGAGACCTCGGGTCTTTCGGGGGAGGGAAGCGCCCCCCAGGAAGGACTCCACCACAGCTGCGTTGATATTTTAGCTGAGTTGTCACAAAAGATACCCATGTCCATAGACGTTGAAACCAACCGGTTTATACTGAACCCGGGCCGCATTCTCCTGTCCGGGTCCACGGCAAACTTCAACGATGTGGACAAAATAAAGGGACTGCTTGAAGGATCGGATCTTTTCAAGCAGGTGGAGATCCAGAGCGCCGCGGCAGATAAAACAGGCAAACGGGTTCGATTTAAATTTGTCATTACCCTATAGGATAATTTGCGTATGACCCTTTCACAACGAGACAAAAAGGCATTGATCATCTGCGCCGGCTTTCTGATAGTCTTTGTCGCTTTGCAGTTTATCCTGGTGCCGGCCCTGGACCGGAAACAGGAACTGGCGGACAGTATTGCGGCCAAGGAAACCGCCCTGGGAGAAATCCTCTCGCTCCAGCGGGAGTATGCCGGGCTCTCCAGGATGAACATGGCCGAAACAGATATCCTGTCCAGACGGGCCAAAGGGTTCAGCCTGTTCTCCTTTCTGGACACCCTGGCCGAAAAGAGCGGCGTCAAGGACAACGTGGCCTACATGAAGCCCTCCTCCAGGACCTTCAACGACAAGAACTACGCCATCTCCATGGTCAAGATAAAACTGAACACCCTCTACCTCAAGGAGCTGGTGGATTTTCTATACAGCGTTGAAAGCTCCCGGAACGGCGTGCACATAAGATCCCTGTCCCTGTCCAAGACAGGAAAGGACCAGACCATGCTCGACGCCATTGTCGAGGCGGAAACCCTGGTAAAAGGAGGCGCCGCATGATGAACGCAAAAACCGTATTTCTATACCTGGCCTACGCCGTCCTGGCCTTTCTCGTGTTTACCTACCTGCTCTTTCCGGGAAAACAGGCCGGCCTTCTCCTGGCCGACAGGCTGAACCATATCAACCGGGAAATGAAGGTGGATCTCAACCCGGTGACCCCGGTGCTGCCCCTGGGATTAAAGACCTTGAACCCGGAGGTCACCCTGTTCGACACCACTAGGGTCACCCTGGATTCACTCCTTGTCACCCCGAACCTCTTTTCCCTGTTGAAATCAGAAAGCTCGGCGGATTTCACAGCCGCGCTCCTCAACGGGGTCGTCAAAGGCCATGTGTCGGCGCCAAGATCCCCAGGCCAATCCGGGCTCACGCTCACATCGACCTTTTCAGCCCTTGACATCGCCCCCATCGAATTCAACACAGGAGAGACCGGCCTGCGGTCCCGTTTCACCCTGGACGGCACCTTTGATTACGGAGCCGGACAGGCCCCGGGCAATGCCAAAGGAACCCTTCGCCTTTCAAATCTTGTTACCGAGGTCAGCAACCCCCTGCTTGAAAAGCTGGGCATCTCAGAATTTCATTTCACCACCGTTGACCTGGCCTACACCATAAAGAAGAACCGGATGGAGATCCAAAGTTTCAAGGCCCTGGGAAACGAGGCAACCATAACCCTGACCGGCTCGGGCGTGCTGAACGCTCCGGTTGAAAAAACCAGATTGAACCTCAAGGGAGAGATTCGACCCGATACCGCCTATCTTACCAGCTTTGCCGGGCTATCATCCGTTGCAATGCTGTTTGACGATTCAAAAAAAGGGGGCATCCCCTTTACCATTTCAGGAACCGTGGAGAAACCCATTTTCAGATTATGAAAACTCTCTTTACATGTTTAAATCTCATCTGTTTGACGGTTGCCCTCTATTTTTGCACCGGGATCATGTACAAGCGAATCGAGACCGCGACATACAGCCCTCCCGATCTTTCCCGGCATGAGGACAAAGGGGGTCAGGAACGCCAGACCCGGGACGGAAAAAAGCTTTCCGCCGCCCAATCCAGGTCGATCACGGCCCGCAATCTTTTCAAGGCATCGGTGGACCCGGGCAAGGAGGAGAAGACCGCCCCTGATCTCGATCTTGAAAACCTGGAGGAGTTTGAAAAAACCAAACTCAACCTGAAGCTGTGGGGAACCGTGTCAGGCGTCGGCAGCCGGTCCTTTGCCGTGATCCAGGAAAGATCAAGCAGAACCCAGGCCCTGTACCACGAGGGGGACAGCGTTTCCGGCGCCGAGATCAGAAAGATCCGGCGGTCCAGCGTAATCCTCAACTACAAAGGCAAGAACCAGATCCTGGAGATGGAAACCACCGCCCCAAAGGGACGACGGCGGTCGTCCACACTGCGATCCCCCAAAATCAGCTCTTCCAGCATGACCATACAACGGTCCGCCATAGATGAAGCCATGGGGGACATGGAAAGCCTGATGAAACAGGTTAGGGTAAGGCCCCATTTTTCCAAGGGCAAGCCCGACGGCCTATTGCTATACGGAATAAAGAACAATGCCCTTTTCAAGAAAATGGGATTAAGAAACGGAGATATCATCATGGGGGTTGACGGCAAAGAGATCACCTCCATCGACGACGCCCTCTCCCTGTACCAGGGACTGCGGCAGGCGTCCGAAGCCAACATAAAACTGAAAAGGCGAGGTAAGATAAAGGAGATCAACTACCATGTCCAGCAATAAATTATGGGTACTGCCCCTTTTGGCAATGCTGATTATCAACTTTTTTTCACCCCTTCCACCAGCAGTTGCCCAAGCACAACCCGCTGAATCCAAGGTTGCTGGAAAATTCATATCCATTGATTTCAACAATGTGGATATCAATGTGTTTATCAAGTTCATAAGCGAACTGACCGGAAAGAATTTTGTGGTGGATAAACGGGTCAAGGGCAACGTCACCATCATCTCTCCGTCCAAGATATCCGTGGACGAAGCCTATGGGGTGTTTGAATCCGTACTGTCCATCCACGGGTTCACCACGGTTGAGGCGGGACAGGTGACCAAGATCCTCCCCTCCCCCGAGGCCCGGTCCAAAAGCGTCGATACCCGGATCTCCAAGGGCGCCGAATCACCCATGGACAGGATCGTCACCCGGATCATCCCCTTGAAGTTTGCCGAGGCCAATGAGCTCAAGAAGCTCTTCACGCCCCTTATTTCCAAGGGAAGCGTTATCCTTGCCTATTCCGCCACCAACACCCTCATCATCACCGATTTTCTCTCCAACATCGAGCGGCTGTTGACCATCATCAACAGCGTGGATGTCATGGGCATCGGAAAACGGATCTCCGTGATTCCCGTCGAAAACGCCGATGCGGTCAAGCTTGTCAAAAACCTCTCCACCATCTTCATGGCCCGGATCAAAGCCACCAAAAGCAAGCAGTCCCCGGAGATGATGGTGAAATTCGTGGCCGACGAACGCACCAACTCCATTGTGGTGCTGGCAAGCGATATCGAGACTGAACGGGTCAAGCAGCTTGTGGCCCTGCTGGACAAAAAGATTCCCAGGGGTGATGAGAAAATCCGGGTCTACTACCTGGAACACGCATCGGCTGAAACCCTTGCCAAAGTACTCCAGGAGATGCCGGAAAAAATGGGAGCCCAGTCCCAAAAGGGAAAAAAGACCACACCGGTGCTCTCGGAAAAGGTGAAGATCACAGCTGACAAGGCCACCAACAGCCTGATCATCATGGCGGAAAAAGAGGATTATCCCGTTCTCGAAGAGGTGATCCAGAAGCTCGACATCCCCAGGTCCATGGTTTATATCGAATGCCTTATCATGGAGGTGAAGGTCAACGCCGGACTGGACCTCGGCACCCAGTGGAAGGTGGGCGAAAGCTTTGACAACGACCAGGGCGCCTTTTTGGGAGGATTCGGAGGAGAAGGTTATGGCAATTTTCCATCCGTTGACGTAACTAAAAAGCAATTAAATCTTCCCAAGGGTTTTTCCGCAGGAGTGATGGGAAGGAGCATCAACATCGGCGGTGTCGAATTTCCCACCATAGGAGCTGTGATACAGGCCTATGAAACCGACAAAAACACCCACATCCTCTCAACCCCCCAGGTCCTTACCACGGACAACGAAGAGGCCACCCTCACCATTGGTAAAAACGTGCCCTACCAGACCCGGTCGGCGGCCGAGAGCGGTACCGACACCTACAGCTCCTATGAATACAAGGACGTGGGCATCACCCTGAAAATCACCCCCCAGATCAGCAAGGACAGGCTGGTTCGCCTGACCGTGTTCCAGGAGATCACAGCCCTTGACAGCGCCAACACGTCAGCCAACGACCGCCCCACCACCCTGAAGCGCAAAATCGAGACCACCTTGATCGTGGAAGACGGCAACACCGTTGTGATCGGAGGGCTCATCGACGAGACCCTCTCCCAAATGGAATACAAGGTACCCTGCCTCGGGGATATTCCCGGGCTTTCCTATCTGTTTAAAAACATCTCCAATGGAAATGACAAGACCAATCTCTACGTATTCCTGACCCCCAGGGTGATTAAAAATCCCCTTGAGGCCGCCAATCTCTATAAGGTCAAGAGGGATGAGATCGATGAAGTGCGCCAGGGGGATGTAAAGCTCTATAACGGCACCGAGGAAAAAAAATGAGCGTTGAAGCATTTTTAGAACATCTCTCCCGGAAGACCTTTGTGGATGACGATGCCCTGGAAACCATCAAAGATCTTTACCAGCACCAGGGAGACAACTTCTCCGAGGCCCTGCTGTCGACAAAGCTCGTGCCGGAGGAGGCCATGCTCCATGCCCTGGGGGCAACCTACGCCATCCCCTTTAAACCCGAGCTTTCTCCCGCCGCCAGCGGGACCGGCTTCACGGAAAAGGTGTCCATCCATTTCCTGAAAAAGTTCCTCCTGGTCCCCCTGAAGACGGAGAACGGCCGGACCGTCATCGCCATCCACGATCCCTGCGACCTCCAGGCCGTGGACGATGTTGCCGCCATCCTCGGCCTTGACGACTACAGCCTGGTGCTCTCGTCAAAGGGGGAGATCCTCTCGGCAATCAACGCCATGTACAACCAGAGCCAGGACAACGTCCAGCAGCTGGTGGAGGACATGGAGGGCAACAGCTCCAACATCATCATGGAGATCGAAAAAACGGCGGATCTGCTGGACGACACCAGTGACGCCCCGGTCATACGCCTGGTGAACCACATCATCTCAAGATCCGTCAAGGCCAATGCCAGCGACATCCATATCGAACCCTTCCAGGAAAGCCTCAAGGTGAGGTACCGCATCGACGGCATCCTCTATGAGCTGCTCACCCCCCCGAAATGGATCCAGTCGGCCCTGATCTCCAGGATCAAGGTAATGGCCAAGATGAACATCGCCGAAAAACGCGCCCCCCAGGACGGCAGGCTCGAAGTGAGGATCGGTGAGCAAAAGATCGACATCCGTGTGTCCACGGTGCCCACCTCCTTTGGGGAACGCCTGGTAATGCGGCTTTTGAACAAATCCGGCTCCCTGCTGGAACTCACAGAGTTTGGTTTCTCAAACAAGGACCTCACCCTCATCAAGGAGCTGATCAGCCTCAACAACGGCATCGTGCTTGTCACCGGCCCCACGGGAAGCGGCAAGACCACCACCCTCTATGCGGCCCTGTCGGCCATCAACTCCCCGGACAAGAACATCATCACCATCGAGGACCCCGTGGAGTACAACCTCATGGGCATCGGCCAGATTCAGGTCAACCGGAAAACAGGGGTGACCTTTGCGGCTGGATTGAGGTCCGTGGTACGCCAGGACCCGGATGTGATCCTCGTGGGAGAGATCCGGGACCTCGAGACCGCGGAAATCGCCATCCAATCCGCCCTCACCGGCCATCTGGTCTTTTCCACCCTCCACACCAACGATGCGGCAGGGGCCGTGACCCGGCTCACGGACCTTGGGGTGGAGCCCTATCTCATCACCTCCTCGGTCAAGGCGGTGATCGCCCAGCGCCTGGTGCGGGTCCTCTGCGAAGATTGCAAAGAGGCCTACTGCCTGAGCGAGGCGGAAATGGGGTACCTCAATATCCGGGACCGCAAATCCGAGCAATGCAATGCGTTCAAGGCCAAGGGATGCCCCAACTGCTTTGACACGGGATACACGGGCAGGCAGGCGATCCTGGAGATCATGGAAGTGGATGAAGAACTCAAATCCATGATCCTCACCACCTCCGACTCCAACCAGATCAAGGCCCTGGCCCTGAAACACGGCATGCAGACCCTTCGCCAGAACGGCGTTGACAAGGTCCTGGCCGGTATCACCACGGTGGAAGAGGTGCTGCGTGTCACCCAGGAGTAGCGCTTTTTGTGTGATGGCCGTTTGTGCAACCCTCCTCCTTGCAGGCTTCCCCCATACGGCGGATTGCCGGGAGAACAGCCATCCGATCCTGAAATTCTACGGAAAATACATCTCGCCCGCGGACGGGGACCGCTGCGCCATGGCCCCCTCCTGCTCCGCCTACGCAGGCGAGGCATTCCGGAAACACGGCCCCCTCATGGGATGGATCATGACCTGTGACAGGCTGGTCCGGTGCGGCAGGGACGAAACCCGCCTCTCTCCCACCATCAAAAAAGGCAACACCCGGTTGACCCTTGATCCGGTTTCAGCCAACGATTTCTGGTGGTACGACAAACCATGCCGACCCTAAAAGCCATGACGACCATGAAAACCATTCAACGCCTGGTTCGAATCACGATCTCTCTTTTGGTGTTTACAGCGGCACACCAGCTCTGGGCCGCCGAAGAAAAGGGCCTCTATATCACCCCTGACATGCAGTATGAGTATGCCCAAAAATGCTTTGGGGATAAAGACTATTCCACGGCCCTGGTGGAGTTCAAACGGTTTGCCCACTTCTTTCCAGGGGACCCACGGGCCAGGCAGGCAAAGTTCCTCACCGGCAAGGCCCTCTACCATCTCAAGGACTATAACGCAGCCAAACAGGTGTTTGACACCTTTCTCTACCCCTTTTCCGAGGAGCCTCTGGTTGTGGAAGCCTATTTCATGCTGGGCAGCACCTATGGGAAGATGGGCAAAAGCGGACGGGCGGAAACCGTTCTCCAGAACCTGCTCCTCCTGACCGACGACACCAAAACCAAGGACCGCATCCACGCGACCCTGGGATGGACCCACCTGAAGCGCACCCTGGAGATGGACCCGACCGCCCTAAAAACAGCGGAAACAAACATCGACCGGCTCACCCCATCGGGTGCCCAAACCTACGGCAAAAAACGGCTGAAAGAAACCATCACCACCATAAAACAGGAAAAGGGAAAGAGCCCCAAAATAGCAGGCGCAGCCGCCGTGATACCGGGCATGGGCTTTCTCTACTGCGAACGCTACAGGGATGCGGCCATCTCGTTCCTTCTCAACGCGGCCCTGATCATGGCAGCCCATGAATCCTTTGATGAAGGCCATGAGGCCCTTGGCGGGGTGATCAGCTTTGTGGAGGCCGGCTTCTACACCGGCAACATCTACGGCGCCATATCCAGCGCCCACAAATACAACCGCAACCTTCGCCAACAAACCCTCCAATCCCTTGAACAAGACCTGAAACATCCCGCAACCCTCCCACTATTCACCCTCCCCTTTTAGGGTCAGGTCTACACTCTTGACAACCCTATCCCCTTTTGAACCGACATCACTTCCGGACAGGTGAAATTTACCGGGTCAAAACTCCAAAAATCGCCATTGCAGGAAACGGTTAGATTATTATTTCAGATCTTTTAAAGATTCAGAGACGAGTACCAGGAAAAAAACAACAACCTTTTTTCCTTGACGATCTGATTTAAATTTCGGCATCCTTCATATGACCCCAGAAGTGCCTTACAGTGTTTTTAATCAGGATTTTGCTCGCAACTATTGCATAACGGCAGACTCCTGTGTCTCCCGTGTAGCTATACCAAAATTTAATTTGTGATTATCTCGACAA
>JAAEMK010000251.1 GCA_024225635.1 Desulfobacteraceae bacterium
CAGAAAGCACACTTTTAAGTTGGAAGGTGCTTTAATTAACTGAAATAACACAGATTAAGTTAACTATTAGCTAGTTAACACGGAAATTTATATGATTTTAGATCTTCTATTCACATTTGTTATTGCATTCGCAATGCTATTTCTGATGCGTAAAGTGGCGCGTAATATTGGCCTTGTAGACATACCCTCTGGTAGAAAGGCCCATACCGGTAATATCCCTTTAGTGGGTGGCGTGGCGATATGTATTACTATTGTACATTATATTTATTCACACCCCGGAATGATCAACCACGAAAACCTCTTTATGCTTTGTATCACTGCACTTACAGCGATCGGTATGCTTGATGATAAATATGACTTAAGCGTTAAGTTTAGGATCATCGTACAGACGGCTATCTCTATCGTTATGATTTACTTTGCAGGTGCTCAGATGCAATCTTTGGGTAATATGTTTGGGATTGGAGATGTTATTCTTTCATGGCTTGGGCCTGTGATTACTGTATTCGCA
>JAAEMK010000252.1 GCA_024225635.1 Desulfobacteraceae bacterium
ACCTCTTCAATGTCATCATCAAGATCATCTAACGCCCAATCAGGGTTTTCAACATAGTCTTCGTCTGTAGCCTGCTGTAGCTCGTTGAGTAATTCATCAACACTTTTTAGGGTATCGTCAGTGTACTCTTCCTGTGCATCTTCTGGGTCGAGTAACGTTTCTGAACTATCTGTAAAGTCAGTGTTTTCAAGCAAGTCAGCATTAAGCTCTGGTTCCTCGAGAAGTTCAGGCTCTTCTTCGAGCTCTGGCTCATCTGCAAGCTCGGGTTCTTCTTCAAGCTCTGGTTCCTCGAGAAGTTCTGGCTCGTCTGCAAGCTCAGGCTCTTCTACAAGCTCTGGTTCCTCGAGAAGCTCAGGCTCCTCTTCAAGCTCAGGCTCTTCTACAAGCTCAGGCTCTTCTACAAGCTTTGGTTCTTCTGCAAGCTCTGGTTCTTCTACAAGCTCAGGCTCCTCTTCAAGCTCTGGTTCTTCTACAAGCTCTGGTTCCTCGAGAAGCTCTGGTTCTTCTGCAAGCTCTGGCTCATCAATAAGTGAAGACGCTAAGGTTTCAATATCATCTTCGTCAAAATCTTGCTGTGCATCAGCTAGATCTTCGACTGAATCAGCTAATGCGCTATCAATATCTCGCTCTGTATCATTATCTGTTGCTACTTGAGCGGCAGGTGAATCTTCAACTTCATCGATTAGGCTATCTATGTCGTCTAAATCAAAGTCATCGCTTTCTTCAACTAGCGCGTCAGTAGGTGTTTCTTCGGTTGTATCGCCGGCTTCATCAATTAAGCTGTCTATGTCGTCTAAATCAAAGTCATCGCTTTCTTCAACTAGCGCATCAGCAGGGGTTTCTTCGGTTGTATCGCCGGCTTCAT
>JAAEMK010000253.1 GCA_024225635.1 Desulfobacteraceae bacterium
AAGGAATGCTGCAAAATCTAGAGTTGGAGATTGATTGGAATGTTCTTATGCACTTGAGCTTTGAACTACTTGTTGAGCAGAAGTGGCAGACAAAGAACAGAACGACATGACGAGCCCTTGGGCATGAAATTGACTGAATTGCAAAGTACACGTGTTAGGTTAGGTAGGTACGTGCACGCTGGCACCTAGTTTTGGACAGCGACCACCCACGCGATCGCTTTAGTAGCTTTAGTGGCCGTTTCGCTTTAGTGGCGCCGCAATGTTTCATCAAAAAGCCGCCGCCGCTCGTGAGTAGGTAGGTAATCTACAAGATGAGATTGTGGTTCGTTGTAGTACTGAGGACAAGTTCGCTACAATTTTTGTTGGGTATTGCTGTTCTGTGCGTGTTTTCATTCTCTGTGTACCAACACTGTGTACCAACACTGTGCTCACTTGTATCTGGTTGATTGAAGTGTGTAAATTGTTCAAATCAACCTATAATTCTGATTCGATCTGTCGTTTTTGCATTCTAAGTCG
>JAAEMK010000254.1 GCA_024225635.1 Desulfobacteraceae bacterium
AGGTATAAATAATACTAATTCACCAAAAGTAACATTACGTAAATTTATAACAAAAGCAACACCATCTTTAACTTTTATAACTTTACCAAAATGTTTTGCATTAAAAATTAATTTTTTAATTTCAGGTTGTGTACAAAAATTGTTACTAGATAAGTTTTTTTGAGTTTTTAATTTTTTAAATAACATAAAAGTTTTTTAATAAAGGTAGGAATCGAACCTACAAATAGTGGATCATGAGCCCATATTAACACCTGTCACTTTACTTTTATAAAAATTTTAAATAATTTTTATAATAATTTAATTTGTACCATATCCTCATCAATAAATAAATAAATAAACAAAAATTCATACAACATCCACGAAATGTCAGTATCAAATTGCATTTTCTAAACCTATATGATGTTTTTTAGTAAAATGGTGTTGAATTAATCTAACTAAACATACTAATAAAAATATAGTACCAATTAAAACATGAGAACCATGTAAACCTGTTGTCATGTAAAAAACAGAACCATAAACACTATCAGAAATATTAAAAGATGCTTGAGTATATTCTACAGCTTGTAAACAAGTAAAAAATAACGCAAGAATTATAGTAAATAATAAACTATTTATAGTTTGTTTTCTATAGCCTGCTAATAAACTATAATGAGCTCAAGTAACAAAAGCTCCAGAATTTAATAATACAAAAGTATTTAATAACGGAACATGAAATGGATTTAATGCTTCAATTCCTTTAGGAGGTCAAACTGCTCCTAATTCAGGAGTAGGGTTTAAGCTAGAATGAAAAAATGCTCAAAAAAAAGCAAAAAATAACATAGCTTCAGATACTATAAATAAAATCATACCCATTCTTAAACCTTGACGTACATAAAAAGTATGTTGTCCTTCAAAAGTACTTTCACGAATAACATCTCTTCATCAAAATATAGAACATAATAATAAAAATAAAAATCCTAATTTCATTAATAAAGAACCTTTATCATAAAAATGTGCGGTCATTACAAAACCTACTACAGTACTAAATGCTCCAAATGAACTAAAAAAAGGTCATGGACTTGGATCTACGATATGAAACGGGTGTTTTAAATAACGTTTACTTATTGAAAATTTTTCCATAATGTAAAAAAGATCAAGAGGGGATTTGAACCCCTATTTAAAGATTTGCAATCTCACACATTAGCCAATTATGTTACTTGATCATCTAAAATTATTTAGTTTCAATAATTTGTTTATTGAAAATTTTTGTATATTTCTTTATTTTTCAATTTAAGTTAAAATTATAATTATTTAATAAAAAAAAATTTTTTTTTTTTATTTTTCAATTTTTATAATAAGTTGATCCATCTTTTTGGATAATTAAAGTTTTTTGATATTTCATAATAAGTATATAATTAAAAAGGATTATTGTGTCTATTTTTTAATAAACTTAATAAAAGCATATTATAAGAATTTTTACATAAAGAATCATTTAAGTAATAATTTTTTATACTATTTGTATAATTATAAAAAAATATTTTATTACTAGTTAAAACATTATTTATAAATCATCAAAAAGTAAAATATTTTTTATTTAAATTTCTTATAAAAAAATTATTTAATGAACTTTGATTAAATATATTATTTATATAATTTTTTTTATTATTAAATAATTTTGAAAATCATATATTATTTAAATTTTTATTTTTTGAAGTTAAATTATATTTGTATAAAGAAGTAAATTCATTTAAAAAAATTTTATTTAAAGTTTTTTTTAAAAAAGATTTTTTATATAAATAAAATAAATTATTTTTATTTAAATCTTGATTTTGAACTATTTTGTTACTTTTTAATAATAAACCTGAAAAATTTATTACAAAATTTTTTTTTTGAAAATTATTATAGATATATTTAGTATTTTTTTTTTTTATATTATTTTTAAAAGAAATATTATTTAATTTATTATTACAAAAATTATATAAAGTTGATATATTTTTAGCTAAATTATTTAAATTATTAGTCTGAAATAATATAATATTATTAGTTTTTTCTAACTTGTTTTTAACATTAAAATTGATTATATTTTTGGAACTTATAAAACTATTAAATTCATTATTAGCTAATAAAGTTAAATTATTAGATAAGTCTAAAAATTGATTTTTATCATTAGTAAAACTATATAATTTTAAATTTAAAAACTGTTTTTGAAATTCATTACAATTTTTTTTTTTTAAATTTGTACTATTATAACCATTTATAAATAAATTTTTTGATTTTTTGAAAAAATTTAATAAAAATTTTTCTTTACCTTCAAAAATATTAATAAAAAAATTATTACTTGTACCAATAAGTTTATTTCTAAAAGTAAGTCTATTATAATTATTTAAAATAAAAATATTTGTAGTATTTTCATTTGTCATATTTCTTAAATATAATTGTACAGCACTATTTTCAAATCTAGGATTTGTACCTAATATAAAAATATTATTAAAATTTTTGTTTTTATTTATTGAAAAAGTTGATCTATAAAAACAAGGAAAATCTATAAAAGATGAAGAAATATTATCATCATATATAAGATTTAAAGAATTATTATCAACATTAAATAACTTATTTAAAGAAAATAAGTCAATAATATCACCATTTGAACCTATAACACAAGATATATTTTTTTGTTTTTGAATTAAATAAAAATTATTCTTTAATGTCATTTTTATATTGAAAATGAACACGCCGGGAATCGAACCCGGGACCAACGGATTAAAAGTCCGGTGCTCTACCGACTGAGCTACATATTCATAATTGTATTTATATGAAACTTTATATAATTTGTAATTTTATATGTTCTATAATGTTTAAACATTCAAAATGTAAATTTTCAAATATAATAGAAGGCTGTAAACCTAATAAAAATAAAAAATATAATAAAACTGCGAAAATATAAATTTCATTTTTGTTTAAATCAGTATGATTACGTAAAGTTAAATTACGTAAATTTCCAAAACTTAATCTATTGAAAGTTCATAAACTATAAATTGCTCCTAAAACCATACTAGTAGCAGCTATAAAAACTAAAGTACTTGTATAATTAAACATTCCCATAAATAAAACAAATTCTCCTACGAAACTACTTGTTCCTGGAAAACTTATATTACCCATAAAAAATATTAAAAACATTACACATAATAACGGATTAGTTTGCATTAAACCTCCAAAATATTTAAGAGATCTTACTTTATATCTTTTATATAAAGCACCTACACAAAAAAATAATGCACCAGAAACTACGCCATGACTTAACATTTGAAAAATAGCTCCTTCTAAATTATCGACATTTATTAGAATTATACCTAATAAAACTACGTTCATATGGCCTACTGAAGAATAAGCAATAATTTTTTTTAAATCAATTTGACGTATAGCAATCATGCTTGTATAAACTATACTAATCATTGCTAATAAACTTACAAATGCACTAAAATTTATGGTACCGTAAGGAAATAAAAATATACCAAAACGTATTAAACCATATGTACCTAATTTTAATAGTAAAGCTGCTAATAAAACAGAACCTATTGTAGGTGCTTCAACGTGAGCTTCTGGTAATCATATGTGTAATGGAAATGTAGGTATTTTTGCTGCAAATGCTAAAAAAAAAAATAATCAAAGTCAATATTGATCTGTAAGAGAAAAATCTATAGTGCTTAATACTAAATAAGAACTTGTACCTATCTTATTGTATAAATATAGTATAGTGAAAAGCATAAATATAGATCCAAATAAAGTATAAATAGATATTAAATAACTTGCTCTAATTCTACGCTCACGTGAACCTAATAATAAAACTATAAAAAAAATAGGAATTAATGTACTTTAAAAAAAAATGAAAAATCCTAAAATATCTACAGTTATAAAAGCTAATAATAAACCTCATTGTAAAAATATCAAAAAAAATAAAGTCTCTTTAAAAAATTCTTGTTCTTTAGAAATACTAATTAAACAAAAAAAAATAAATAAGTTTGTTAAGATAAAAAAAAAAAAAGAAATTCAATCTATTTTAAAAGATATTAAAATAGGATTATCAGCAGATAAAATTGGAAAAAAAAAATACATATTATAAAAATAATATTGTTTATTACTTATATCCAAATTTAAAGAATCATATAAACATAAGCCAAAAATTATTGATAAAATAAACTGACATTGACTTATATCAGTAATATATTTGTGTAACAAGTTATAATTATTTTTTTTATAATAAAAAAAAAATAATAATAATTGACAAAAAAGTAAAATAATAAATAAATTAAATAAATTAAAATATGTATTGGATATAAAAAAATAAAAATATAAAACTAAAAAGAATAGTATATATACAAAAAATTCTTTTGAGAATTTAAATAGATTAAAATTTGTTATCAAAATTTGTTTTTTAAATCTTAAATCAAGTTTTTTAATATAAAAAATATTTTTTTGTTACTGTATAACACTTTTATACAGTTTTACAAATTTTATATAAACATTAGTACTTTAAAACAAAAAAATTAATTTTAAATATTTAAAGCCTATTAACGTACTGGTCTTATACGTTTAAAAAAATAAATATTGAGGAAGATTTCTTATTTATATGCTTTCAGTAATTATTCTTTCCTAACGTAGCTTATCAACAATGCTTTTTTAAAACAATTGATACACCATAGGTTAGTCCAACTTGGTCCTCTCGTACTAAAGTCAGAGCCTCTCAATTTTAATAAGATGGTAGATAGGGACCAAACTGTCTCACGACGTTCTGAACCCAGCTCGCGTACCATTTTA
>JAAEMK010000255.1 GCA_024225635.1 Desulfobacteraceae bacterium
ATCGAATCATCAACGACTACTACTAAAATGCGCGACGCGCGATGCGCGACGGATTGCACGTCGCGCATTGCGTAATGTATTTTTCGCACCAACTAAACATGTTATATGCAGAACGAAACATAGCACACTAAAGGGGGAGGCGTTGCAGCTCCGAGTATGCCATTTACCAGAGAGGAATCGCCTACAATTTACAGAAACAGAATGGGAATGAAATTTTCGACTTAGGTAGATGAACCCAAGTGCACAGCAAGGTTAAACATGCAATCTCGCACTTTTGTGGCGGCACCTAAGCACGCAAAATGATGATAACTCATAAAACCACGCAGTAACAGTAGTACAACAGTAATAGATCTGTAACAGATCTTTGTCGGAACAAATCGTAACTTCATTTTCATAGCAGCCGGAACCTTCTCGTGCTATTTGCGACAAAGAGCTATCGATTTCCTATCGAATGAGATAGACAACGTCAAAATCGGTTGAGTCTATCGACCTGTAACTCTTGACAAATGCCGCCGATTTCGGCCAAAATTGGGTATCCGCGAACTTCGCGAGTCGTTTTCTACTTGATAACTTTCTCCGATCGATCTGAAAGTGCTAGA
>JAAEMK010000256.1 GCA_024225635.1 Desulfobacteraceae bacterium
AGAAAGCAGCAAGTCTATAACCATTACCTGAAAAGAAACTATTTTACACTGAGTTTTTGTAAAAATAATACTTTTTCATAACTTTGTTCCTTAAGATTTGAATCTTTAATTTCGACGCTAACATTGACAAGTGTTGGCTCTTGTAACGTTATAGATAATGAATGGTTTCCCATATTTTGCTTTGCTTGCGACCACTGAAATCCCCGCTCCCTTTCCCTTTATATAACTAAAAAGGAAGGATGTTTATTTTGGGTTAGATTAGATTAAGTATAGGTTAGAATGGTTTCACAGGGTATGAGCCCTAACTGGTAATTCCTGAAAGTTTGAAATTGATAGGACAATTATAAAATACCTAAACTAGCAAAAAGTTCTATCTGTTACTTACAGACGTACGGACTGATTCTAATTATAGAAAAGCATCGCTTAAAACACCTGGATGTATTGATCTTTAGCCCAAAATTCCCATTCCTCTTGTTAGTAGATTTTATCTTAATTAGGGCGGATACGCGCACACACAACTTTATCTAACCATGGGATGGCTACTTAACAATACTTGCAAATATATCTTTACATATTATCTATCTATATATCTATCTATCTATCTATCTATCTATCTATCTATTTAACTATCTATCTATCTATCTATTTATCTATCTATCTATCTATCTATCTAACTATCTATCTATCTATTTATCTATCTATCTATCTATCTATCTATCTATCTATCTATCTATCTATCTATCTATCTATCTATCTATCTATC
>JAAEMK010000257.1 GCA_024225635.1 Desulfobacteraceae bacterium
AACCCGCCCTGCTAATTAATGTGCAACCCCCCTAGGATCCCGACCTGCTAATTAATGTGCAAACCCCCTTAGGATCCCGACCTGCTAATTAATGTGCAACCCCCCTTAGGATTTGGGACCCTTACCTGCTAATTAATGTGCAACCCCCCCTTAGACCGGGACCCCCCTAGCGGCTTCGATTTTCGACTTCACGCGGATTATAGTAGCGTTTTTCAATCACTGGAAAAAACTGGATTCACCATAGCAAGAATTTTTGACCAAAGTCAAAGATCGAAGGAGTTATAGCCAATTCAAAAACGTACGGAAGGTTCGAGATTGTGCCTTGCGGCGCACTCTCTTTTTGTTTTTTAAACTTTCACCAAATGCCTGCCTCATAACACACACACCCTTGCAAATTCCCATTAATACCCCACACACACAATATCATACCCTCTTGCCCTTACACAGCACCAGGTATGCTGTTCCACCGTATTCAGCAACGTCACAGCACAACTATTAAACGCAACCATGAACTTCGATGACTCCAGTGTTGCGCATGCGCGATATCTTCGCCTTCTTCACATCGACATAACACGCCTTTCTGCTTCTTGCTGTCTCCCACGCCACAACCGGATCTTGCTTCGCACAGCGAAGCAATATCCGGTTGTGGCGGTCCTGACGCCTCCCTTGTGTCGAAACACCGCTTGAATCACCTCATTTGCAGCCAAAATGCATGCTTTTTACATCAAATTTGCTCAAAATTTTGCTAAAAAACACCAACAGTCTCACCAAAACCAAGCACAATCACTTTGCACCCACCCACACAATGTCAGCTGTTGATTTCGTACAGTTTCTTGTCAGAAATCGTTCATTTTCATTGATTTTCAATGGATTTTCATTGATTTTCATTGATTTTCATT
>JAAEMK010000258.1 GCA_024225635.1 Desulfobacteraceae bacterium
AGACCAAATCATACTCGAAAAGCTGCTTGCCTTTCATTCAAAAATAGCACTGAGTTCAGGCGCGCGTTTTTTGCGTCGCCTATCGGGATAAGCGGGGAGATTACTCTACCCCACTCCCCCACAGATCCGGACTTGTGGAATTATCACATCCGGCTCCTCAGAGTCAACGATTCGCGTGCCCCACAGTCTTACGACTGCTCATGCTATTCGTAACCTTACGTTGACTTGATTTGTGGTCTCAGAGTACCTTTCAAGTTGCCCGTTACGAGTCGCTGCCTCCGATCCATCCCTTCCCTACAGTGGCTCCTTCAGGCGCAGTTCGCCACCTACCAGCGGTACAATGAATGGACTCTGACTTCTGTCATCCCTTCTTGACCTGCTTGCCTTTTCGGTGGCAGGCCAATACCTCATGGGACAACCTTTTCTTCGCTCCATACGCAGGAAAAGGATGCAAACCTGGTATGACCAGGAGAATTTTGGCGCGACTCCCCTATAGCCGCTTTCTTCCCGAGGAAGATGACAGACCTCTCCAGTTCCCGAACCAACCCTATGTAAACATGCCCCGTTCTCAGACCCCGGCCCTGTCCAAACCATCACCGCCACTCGATGACTTGGAATACTGCCTTCCGAACCGTTCCAAGCCGTCGGCTTCCCGGCAACTATACAAATTTCGGGGCTCAATAGCGCGGCCTGCTTACTTGATCCCTCCAGCTTCAAACCCCGCCTCGCGACGACGCATGTGGAGTTCTCTACTACCCTGCGGACGGACGCTTTGGGTAGGTGGGACTTACACCCACTGGCTGATATAGCGAATTTCAAAGAATACTCTCTTATCCCAACGCCTCGGATTTATTCTGGACACACGAAACGATTTGTTAGCGTCGTTCGCTTTATTCACCAGCTTGACTTACTGCGAAGTTGATGACTCTCTCACTCAAACGAACTCCACGAGCTTGCATTTGGTTGATTGCCTCGAGCAAGATGATTGGATAGCCTTCTTTCTTGGCTCGGATCAAAATTCCGAGTGAACCCGTCAACGTTAATCCAATCAAACGGGCAACACGTCGCCCCATCGCCTCATCAATACACACGGTTTGGATTTTCTTATCAAGTGCGGGTTGGATAA
>JAAEMK010000259.1 GCA_024225635.1 Desulfobacteraceae bacterium
ATACTCGTTAACACTAAGATATCAGGATCAGAGCGAGACAGAAGGATTCCTGTTAGAATCCTGTTTTCTGATAACAAACCGGTAAAGTCCAACTAGTCAAAAATTCATAATCGGAGTGTTCCCAGGATGTTCCAAAGTTGACATGACATTCTTACCGGCAATTGATCGATGGTGTTACCCCACTCGGGTAGACAAAAAGGGAACCATCTTGCCTGGCGTGAAGTGGACGTCGAAACTGGAAACTAATGAAAATGTACAAAGAGAATGCCACAGAACCGAAGCTGAAGGAAATGGTGTTTTTGCCATTGGCCCTTGACAACAAGACGTGGCACACGAAGGGACTGGTTAGTGCAACGAATCGTTTGACCTACTTAATTTCAGATCCTGTACAGCAGCTTCGCCAAGGGCCCCAGAGGGCGTGGGCGTGGTTCACCACGAGACCATGGAGGTGCCGACTCGCCCAGAGGTCTGGATTCCCCAGTGCCGGCTCGTGACCCACACATGCTTCAGCTGCATCAAGGGCCGGCGCCGCTACCCCTACTTTAACAACGATCTTTCATCATCAATCTCTGCGCTTTCGGTTTTCATCATTCTTTAGCACAATACGTGTTCTACAAATCAAATCGAAACGGGTGGTTGTTGCGTGCTTTTTAAATATTTTTGTGTTTGGTATATAATAAG
>JAAEMK010000260.1 GCA_024225635.1 Desulfobacteraceae bacterium
ACGCAATGGAAATCATTTCGCGCAACTGGGCAGCTTTCAGTACAATCGATGCGTTGCGCGCAAGCAAAGAGCAGAATGGCCGTAACAGCTTGAGTTGCTCTGCCCAGCACATAACGCCCACACGTCTTGAGAATCAGGGGTTGCGCGGGTGTTTGAATGACTCAAAATGGAATTGTCCACTAATTGTGACGAAATCGCGTTGCCTAGGCTCGACGAAACTACTACGTCGGCATTATGACGAAATCGCGTTGCCTAGGCTCGACGAAACTACTAAGTCAGCATTATGACGAAATCGCGTTACCTAGGCTCGACGAAACTACTGCGCTCATATCTGCCAAAATGTCAGCATTATGACGAAATCGCGTTGCCTAGGCTCGACGAAACTACTGCAGTCATATAAACAAAAACGTTGGTATTATTACGAAATCGCGTTGCCTAGGCTCGACGAAACTACTACACTCATATCCTACCTATCCGCCAAAACGAGTCTACAAATACGACACTCAACCGCGATTTTCTTCAGTCTGAGATTTCTCAATTATGGATCTCTCTTGTTTCGTGGTTGCTGACTTGAATGTGTTGGTTCGCTCTCGCCTCTACCTCCAGCTGCCGGGTCTCGCCAACTGCATCGTCAACCAGTTCGCCAAGGTCGCCATTCCCAGCGATCGGCTCGGTGATACCGAGTTCTGGACTTTCCTGTTGGGCGACGAAGCAGACGACTTCTTCGACAGCCAACCAACCAAGCGCGCCGGCGACGAATGCAGCTCCTCACCCAAGAGAGCGGCGGTCGAGACACAAGATGGCGGCGCAGTCACTCGATCGGCGGCGGCGGACAGCGGTCATCCCAACGGCCCTCTTCAGGGCCCGACG
>JAAEMK010000261.1 GCA_024225635.1 Desulfobacteraceae bacterium
CTGGTAGCGTGAATCGTGATTGATTGGTTGTCATATACGTGGTGGTGATGGTAGTGCGACGTGGTCTTTGGTTGTCTTGTCCCATCGGTAGAGGAGGATGGACAGACAGACAGACAGACATCTGCTTCAGACAATCTCCTTCAACTGCTCGACGTGCCAGAATACTTCTTCTCCGCTCTCATAACCAACGCTTGGGTGGCCGTCGACACATTTCTCTTTCTCAGGTGGGCTGACATAGACATCAGCTCAATATCGGTGTTTAGCAGTGCATGAAGAGATGAGAGAAATTCTCTTTTCAAATGAGAGAAGTTCAAATGAAAGAGCAGTGCACCTGATGCAGTTCAATATCGTATCCGCTCGGTGAGAGAATTCGAATCATGTACCCGTTCTCATTTGGGCCTTGTCATTCAGCGGATTTCTCCTCGCCTACTTGTGGTTCAAAGAGATGCGAAAAGACAATGGCAGCAAGGTCAAGAACCCCACGGTGTGGGTCATGTACTACGTGCACAGATACATCAGGTACGTACATACATGTGAAAGGAACTCAGACCACCCAGTCTTGGATGTTATGAGGGAATAGGCTGTCGCTTAGAGAAAGCCACTGACAGTCAGACACTGTCAGCTAACAGCTCGAGTTCTGTCTCGTACTTCTAGCTTAAGGATCACTCCTTACCTCTTATCCTGGACAAGGCGGGGTCCTCTACTAGTGCGTACTCAACAGTAGCGCGGTCTGATACAGATCAGACTCCTCTTTGCGCTCGGTTTC
>JAAEMK010000262.1 GCA_024225635.1 Desulfobacteraceae bacterium
AAGTGCAAGTGCCAGGTGCCCATGGGCGAGAACCACCTCTGCTTCATCCAACCCATTAGAGAGCCGCCCACGAAGGAGATCAGCACCATCATCTTCTTCGACTTTGAGACAACCCAGGACACTGAAATTGGCGAGAACGCCCGTGGCACAATCTATGGCCACGACGTCAAGTTGGCGGGGGCGCAGAAGGCGTCCGACCAGTGCAAGGACAACTGGAATCGAGACGAGAAGAACTGCCCCAGCTGTGGCGAACACCAGAAGGTGTTCAGGGGAGACAACTGCCTGCCCGACTTTTGCGCCTGGCTCTTCTCAGAGCAGCACAAGGGAGCAGTCGTCCTTGCTCACTACGGAAAAGGATTCGACTGCATCTTCCTGGTGAAGCATCTCCTGGAGCAAGGCGTCGCCCCTGAGACGATCAATCAAGGGATGAAGGTGATGAAGCTGGAGGTGGGCGGCATCACAATTCTCGACAGTTTCAACTTCCTGCCGATGGCGCTCGCCGCCCTGCCGAAGGCGTTCGACTTCCCTGGCCAGAAGGGATACTTCCCTTACCTGGCCTTCAAGAACGACACTCAGGATTACAAGGGCCCCTTCCCTCCTGT
>JAAEMK010000263.1 GCA_024225635.1 Desulfobacteraceae bacterium
AACGAGAACATCAATATGTGCCTTCCTTGTGCATTGATTATTGGGATGACTTTCGCCTCGCAAGGCCAACAGGAAACCCAACAACTTTGCCATGCTCGTGGCCGTCTGCGTCGTCTGGCAACGGACCTATGCCAGGAAGCGGGCCTGACGCCGACGATTGCGATGGGCCAGCAAGAAATCGAGGCATTCGCTCAAACCGTCACGCTACAGAAATACCGCATTATAGCCTATACCGAAAGGGGAAACAAGTTCCACGGCACAGGCAAGGAAGGGAGACATGACGGCCACATTTTCATTGCAATCTGCTGCCAGCATTTCTTTATGGTACGTGACATACGTATGTACGTCTAACTTCTTCATACATATGTACTCCTATATTTACAGATGAAATCGCCGCGTGCAGTGCTAGGCAAACGATTTTTCTGCAAGCGGTGTTACCTGACCCATTGGCGAGTTAAACATCAATGTGAGCAAGCCAGTTGCCTCCTATGTCGATCGCCGGAATGCCAAAACGAAGGCGACAAGGCAGAATTCGTGCATAGATGCCGGAAGT
>JAAEMK010000264.1 GCA_024225635.1 Desulfobacteraceae bacterium
ATAAAGTAATAGATAAAGTATATTATATTTAATCATTAATCAATATATATTAATAATATTAGATAAGATATATTATAAATAGTATTAATACCTATACATATATTAATGAATTACTATTAGAATATTTAATAGAGAATTAATGATAATCTCTATTGAATTATATCTTTAATATCTATACATATATCTTATATAATATATTAATAAGATAAGATATATTAAATATAATATATACATAGTAGCTATAGCTATTGATAATAATAATAAAGTAATAGATAAAGTAATGTTATTAATAATATATATGTATAGGTATTAGTAATATTATATTTAATATATCTTATCTTATTAATATTAATAGTATTGATAATAATATATAAGTTATTAATAAAGTAATAGATAAAGTAATAGTCTTATTATATTTAATATATCTTATCTTATTAATATTAATAATATATTGATAATAATATATAAGTTATTAATAAAGTAATAGATAAAGTAATATATATGTATAGGTATTAATAATATTATATTTAATATATCTTATCTTATTAATATTAATAGTATTATATGTATAGGTATTAATAATATTATATATTCTAGATTATAATCTATTAGATCCTCGATTAAATCAATACTTAATAATAGATTAAATAATAGTTCATTAATAATTACATTTATATGTATAAGTAATATTATTAATCTAACATATGTTAATGTATATTATTATTAATATTAATATTGAATTATAGTTTACTTTATTAATTATATCTAGATCTATATCTAAGTCATCATAATATAATGATTATTTATAATTAGTTAATGCAATAGAAAGTCCTACACCTATATCAATAGTAATTCATACTAATAGATAAATATTATTAGGTTTACTAATAATTATTAAACTATAAGTAATTATATATTTAGTTCCATTAATATATTACTTATCTAATTATAATATTACTTCCTCTACTTATTATATTATTATCAATATATTATTAATATAAGATAAGATATAAGATATTATATAAGATATATGTATAGATATTAAAGATATAATTCAATAGAGATTATAGATAAGTAATATATTAATGGAACTAAATATATAATTACTTATAGTTTAATAATTATTAGTAAACCTAATAATATTTATCTATTAGTATGAAT
>JAAEMK010000265.1 GCA_024225635.1 Desulfobacteraceae bacterium
GCGTCGATCTGTTCCTGAACCGCACCATCACGAGACCATCCGCCTGCCATGGGGCCCTCCGAAGTCTGGCTGACTGAAACCACTCAACGTTAGCATTGTAGCTCGGGTGCTCAAAGATGGCCGACGCTGATTTGGCTGATGTGAAGAGTCAAAGCCTACCAGTTTCAGTCTCGGGCCCACCTCGAAGAACCAGATACAGCAAGGGCCCTGCGGAGACAAACACTGCTGTCAGAACGAAAAACGGAATCAGGTAACTCAATCCTTTGCCTCGACGTTTGGCATCCTGGTACATCCAGATGCAAGCCAATACCGCGAGAATGTAGAGATCAATAACAACCTGTGCGGTATCGGGGCTGGACATCAGTTGGGCACCGAAGGCCAAGAGCGATTGCTCAGCTCCGGCCATTACCCAGAAAGTAAAACCCATGAACAGGCAGAGAACGAGGAGGGGAAGGGGAGATAGTTTCATGATCTTCCTTGATTTATTTATTGCTGGAATTAAAGGTCTTCAGCGATGCGCTTGAGGGATTCGCCATCAAGAAAATCGGAGTCAATCTTTAGCAGCTTTGCATCTTTGCCGATCACAAAGAGGAAGGCTTTGTTCCCGTGGTCGGAGTAGGCGAGTGAATA
>JAAEMK010000266.1 GCA_024225635.1 Desulfobacteraceae bacterium
CCCCAAAAAAAGGGTGGTGAGAGATGAAGATTATAGAAATCATAGAAATCAAATCTTTGCTGTCTTTCCTCTGAGTTCGCCTTCGGCTCACTCAACGATGTTTTGTTCTTTTTTTGGGGGGGGGGGGGGGTCTGCATAGGGTCTAGACAAAAAGAGACATCTCTGAGTGAGCCGAAGCCGAACTCAGAGGAAAGATAGTAAATAAGCTTTTTATATTTATTGTTTATATTTTTCTTTTTTCCTTACATTTATAGCTTACCATCCTTTCAAGTATGTATGAGTAACCAAGACATATTCTTTTCCTTTCGCTATGAACATAAAGTTTAAAGAAACAAACATAGATGGCGCTGCATTGAAATTTTATTTTCCTAATTACTTTCAAATTAGTGAACTGAAAAGCACCAAATTTTATTTTTATTTAGGAAATATAATTAAGCTCCTACCTAACATAATTTGAGAAGATTGTGCCCTCGTCAAATGATTTTTATTCTATTTTCAAAGGACTTTGTATGCTCTTTTTGCATAAGTTGATTTTGAAACTGGCATTTTTTGGCCTAGGGTGGGCACAAGTCTATAGGAGTCAGCTGGGACTTATGCCCTAAACCTAGCTTCTTCACCCCCCCCCCTTTTCCCCATCTTTATCACAATCTGCTCAAAATTGATACCCCCAGGGGGCTTTCTTGTATTTTGCACTTAAGAGTTTCCAATATCCTTATTCCATTCTCTTATATATTAAATTGACTTTTTAGGGGGGTAACTTTTAAGATTTTTGAGAAAGGGAACCTGCGCAGTACCCTACTAGGGTCCCTTATGGGTTACCATATGAACTTTTA
>JAAEMK010000267.1 GCA_024225635.1 Desulfobacteraceae bacterium
TGACAAGGTATCTCTGTTCCAATTTTCACCCCGATCGGTCAAAATTTGCGCGATTAGTGCAAGTTTTCCTGCGTTGCGCCAGATTTGTTGTCGTCTCCCTTCGCCGACCGACGATTTTGACTAGACCTCGCGCGATCGGTCGTTACTCGGTCACGCGTTGACCGATCCAGTTTATGGTATACAAACGGTACACATGTGTGTCTATCTTCGTGCCAAATTTCAGCAAAATCGGTTGGAAAGTGCCAAAGTTATTAGAGTTTCGATTTCAGATGTGATAACCTAAATAACCCTGCAATAGCCTAGTCTACGGTATACCTACAGACGTACCATTGTATCCTTCTGTACCTACCAATGTCCACATCTACAGTACCTTCCGCAAACATACATATAACAGTACATACTGTCTACCATAACCTGCAGCTGCAGGCACAGTCTAATTGAATTGCTGTAATATCATTTCATTTACGTTTAATGGTCTGTTTCTTCAACTAAACGTGGCGATTATGTGCCATAGTGCGTATTATAATTTCGATTTTGTCAAGAAGGCGTTCTAGTAGGATTTGAATGTCTGTAGAGTTCGAGCGGCAAAAAAATGTGGGGAAACGGAAAAAGTACGGAAA
>JAAEMK010000268.1 GCA_024225635.1 Desulfobacteraceae bacterium
CCAGATCTTCCCACATCCCAAGATCATCGCTAGCGCGGAGGATGGGGAGCGAATAATAGAGGCAATGGAGATTGACGATACCCTAGCGGTGCTTCTTCAGAGACGTCCGGACACTAAGTACAGGATCGTAAGGGTTATGAACATGAGGGTGAAAATATACAGTTTGTTAGACCACCAAGGCCAGATTGGCAAGCTAATTCAGTTGCCAGGGTATCTACTGAGGAGCAGGGCGGTCAAGTGTCTGAGAGTTGACAACAAAGGAAGGGAGTTCACGCAGCCAGATTGCTTGTTCCGTTGTTTTCTGGCACACACAAATTCAGGCAAGCTGCCACAAGCATCACGTGGCCGACTGGCACTTCTCAAGAGAAAATTTGCCGCCAACTGGGGTCTCCCATTATCATATGATGGCCGAATTCGGATGAGTCAGCTGATCAAGTTCGAATCCACGTTCTTGGTACGTGTTGCTCTCTACGAGTCAAAGCAGCTTGACAATGGTCAGATACTTGGCACGCTGCTCCGTTCGTCACCATTCAAACCAAAGAAACACGGCACAATGCATGTTGACTGGACGAATGAACACGCAAGTCTCATTGTCAATATCAATAATTACTGCCGCAATTGGCCGTGTGACAACTGTCA
>JAAEMK010000269.1 GCA_024225635.1 Desulfobacteraceae bacterium
ATACTCGCGAGCCTGGAACAGCATTGTTCTGGGGTGCACTAGCTGATTCTGCGTACCTCACTTCTCTCTTCGCCCGACGCACTCTTGAACACTGGCAACTATCTGTCACTTGCTGGAGCGACGACATAAATTCCTTGCTGTTGCATACTGGGATTATATGGTATTCTAATGTGAAGAAAGTTTTGTATTTTTCAAAAATTTCCACATTTTTTGTGTACGTAATTTGCTGCGTTTGTCATAAATGTTTTCATGTGTTTCAGGTGCTGTAATTACATTCAAAATTTTTGATAGAAGTATGCAACAGGGATTTACTGCTGTAGCAAGGAGATTTGTGTTGTGATGAATCACAGCAGGTGGTTTTGGGTTGCCAGTTGATCGGAGTGTTGTCTGTGATTTCTCTTGATGACATCACTGATGAATGATGTCAAGCTGTCCTGCAGCAATGACTGTACTGTCAAGCGGGTGTAGTGCCAGACTAGTAGTGCTATGATAATGGTGATGGTTTGTACATAGTGTGTGAGTAGTGGTCATGTACACGGTGTGGGCATAGCAGTAATGGTGTACCATGTGTGTTCATTGTTTTCTGTGTACAACATATTCAG
>JAAEMK010000270.1 GCA_024225635.1 Desulfobacteraceae bacterium
ACACAGTGCATCTGCATCCCACTGGATTTGTCACATATTTTATCAATAACCATTGTCCCTTACACATCAAATGGCAGTGTCATTCTTCAGACACAGTGCATCTGCTTCCAACTGGATTTGTCACATATTTAATCAATAACCATTGTCCCTTATATATCTAATGGCAGTAAAATCCAAAAGTTGATGGAGGAAGATGAGGGGGGTGCAAATCCAATAGAAGAAAGCTTGGAAAAGCCAGAAAAATTGGGCTTCTCCAATCTTTCTGGCTTATCCAAGCTTTCTTCTATCTAATGGCAGTGTCATTCTGCAGACAGAGTGCACCTGCATCCCACTGGATTTGTCATATATTTTATCAATAACCATTGTCCCTTAGATATCTAATGGCAGTGTCATTCTTCAGACAGAGTGCATCTGCATCCCAGTGGATTTGTCACATATTTTATCAATAACCGTTGTCCCTTATATATCTGATGGCAGTGTCATTCTGCAGACACAGTGCATCTGCATCCAATTGGATTTGTCACATATTATATCAATAACCATTGTCTCTTAGATATCTAATG
>JAAEMK010000271.1 GCA_024225635.1 Desulfobacteraceae bacterium
CAGTGGCCCTTCACGCACGGCTTTAGCCTCTTCCTCCGCCAGGAATCCTCACTGCGCGTAGTCGGGGCATTTCGTTGGCATGGCGTCGGGCCAGCTCGGGGTTAGGTGCACCTTCCCCTGGCCGAACCCTTATTCCAGTCGACTCACCATGCGTGCAGGTGGCAAGCTCTCAGGTTTACTCTACATTCTTCATTAATGGTCAGCCTGGACGACGGCAACAGCTCCTCCATCCGAGCCCACCCGGCCAGGCGGCTCAGGCGGGGAGAGCTGCGCCTTCCTGTACACCTGCTGTTGTCTGTCCATGCCGGTCTCTACATGCCACTGTGGTACGGATGCTCTCCAATGTACGATACGCCCCGCGTGACTCTTGGTTCGTACCTCCAGGGTCCCAGTCGGCGAGAGCCCCTTTACCCACTCTCGTAGTTGGATGAGCTCGATCTCCCTCTTGATCTCCGCTATACGTCGCCACATCCACTCAGGGGTCGGTCTTCGCCTCGGGCCCGTGA
>JAAEMK010000272.1 GCA_024225635.1 Desulfobacteraceae bacterium
GGCACCCTGGGAACCGAGATTTACATCTATGTGGGTTGGCGACTCAATACAAAGATTCACACCAGCTGCTCTAAACCAATCGGTCCGGGCCTTGTAAGCGGTGATTTCGAGGTGCTTTCAGGGTTCAGCCGGGAAGGCGGGGAACTGTGTCCCGTGAACTTGCCCCCACCGGATGATGAGTGCGGTTGTGAAGGCAAGGTGACGGAACTGACCCTGAAATACAACGGCGACGACGCTGCTGTGGTCAAGGTGGAGCAGAGAAATGAAGGGACCATATTTTGGAGGAAATTAGACCCGGGCGACACGTTCACTATAACCGGTAAGGACAAAAATGGCACCCTGGGAACCGAGATTTACATCTATGTGGGTTGGCGACTCAATACAAAGATTCACACCAGCTGCTCTAAACCAATCGGTCCGGGCCTTGTCAGTGGTGATTTCGAGGTGCTTTCAGGGTTCAGCCTGAAAGGCGGTGAGCTCTGTCCCCTATGATGGGGTTCATCCGGCAACGGCGATTCCGACTCCGGCAGTGTCCGATATGAAGTTGTCTTTTTGTCAACAAAAGTATAACGAAAATTCCAAACGCTGAAATATGCATCAAGCCCGGTACGTACACAACATGTTGAGCACGTACCGGGCTTGGTCATATCATTACATGTTCACCTGATTTCTCCCCTTCAGGTTCAATATCTCACGGGTCTCGTCGGGGGATGCGGGTTCATAGCCGAACTCACGGGCGATGCGCACCATCTTATCCACAAGTTCTGCATTGGACTTGGCCATTTTTCCCTTTTCCAGCCAGAGATTGTCTTCAAGGCCGACCCGGGCCCCGCCTCCCAAAAGCATGGAGGTCGTGCCAAGGGCGAATTCATTGCGGCCCGCGGCAATTGTGGAAAAAAGATATTTGTCCTTGAAAAGGGCGTCTGCGGTCTGTTTCATATGGAGCAGGTGTGGAATCGTCGCGTCAATTCCCCCGAGAATACCCATCACAAACTGTATATATACCGGTTCTGTCAGTAATTGCCGGTCAAAGCAGAAAAAGGCGTTGTGAAGGTGCCCCACATCATACGCTTCCAGCTCCGGTTTTGTGCCGCTGTCTTTCATCACCTGAAATATCGTTTCAAGATCCTTGAAGGTGTTCCGGAAAATAAACTCCTTTGATCCTTCCAGGTAGGCGGGCTCCCAGTCATGTTTCCATTCCTTGAACTTTTCCACCACCGGAAACAGGGCAAAATTCATGGAGCCCAGGTTGCATGAAGCCAGCTCCGGTTTGAATTCAGGAACGGACGCGATCCGCTGTTCCACCGTCATATTCATACCACCGCCGGTGGTGATGCAAATAACCCCGTCACACTTTGAATGGATACGGGATACAATCTCCCCCATAATGTTAATATCACCGGTGGGGATGCCGGTTTCAGGATCACGGGCATGAACATGAACAGTTGACGCGCCCGCATTTACTGCATCAATCGCCTGTTGAGCGATATCCCGGGGTTTGATCGGAAGATAGGGGGCCATTGTCGGCGTATGAATCGCGCCGGTTACCGCACAGTTGAGAATAAACTTTTTCATTGCAGCTCCTTCACACTGATTATTCAATAATTGCCACCGCCCGCACCCATCCGGCCGACGCCGCCTTGATCTTGACTGGAAAACACGCCACTTTAAATCCAAAAGGATGCGGTATCTTATCCAGGTTCGCCAGTTTCTCCATGTGGCAGTATCCCTTCTCAATACCGGCAAAATGGGCTTCCCAGATCACGGACGGATCTCCCGTCTCCCGGAACTCCTTTGCGAGGAAGGGAAGGGGACGATCCCATGACCAGGCGTCGATGCCCACGACCCTGACACCTTGATCCAATAGATAGAGTGTAGACTCCCTTGTCATGCCGGCCCCTTTGACAAGGTATTCCGGCGTTCCCCATGCCGCATCCGCACCGGTGCGAACTAGTACGATATCAAGGGGTTTTATGGTGTATCCGATCTTGTCCAGGCAGGATTCCACGTCAGCTGCGGTGATCCGCTCACCATCATCCTTATGGGAAAAATCCAGCAGGACGCCATCCTGAAAGCACCACTCCAGGGGGACTTCGTCAATGGTGGTTGCCGGATGGCCTTTATCCATAAAAGGATGGTAGTGATAAGGTGCATCCATATGTGTCCCTGAATGCGTCGTCAGGTTGATGCTTTCCACCGCCCAGCCCAACCCTTCCGGCAACTGTTCCTTTTTCAGGCCCGGAAAAAAGAGTTCCATCTGATCCGCCCCCTGCTCATGGCTGACATATTCAATCCTTGGAATCATCATTTCGGGATCACTTGGCAGATCCGCTTCTATGGGAATGGAAAGATCGATAATTTGACGTGTCATGGGATATCCTTTTATGGTTTATGCCTCTTTTGCCAGGTTGTGCAGCTTCGGCTGCTGCCTGCATGGTTCTTCCGTTTGTGTCGGCTTGTCGGTCTGTTTGTTTTTTTAACGATGTTATTGATATAAACTTATAACTCTTTATGTGTCAACCGTTGATAGCTCTTTTTATCGAACCAGCCCTTTTATTCAATTTAGGAGATTTATGCGTTTTTCCGCCTTTTTATCATACCTGCTATGGAACGTTACAAGGGCGTCATCTCAAAGGCCAAGAGCCTTGAAAAAAAGTGATAGTCCTTGATCCGTTTGGCGATTCAATCCTGGTAATGTTTGTTCTTGACAAGAAACAGTTCGCGAGCTATTAAAATTATATCTAATAAAAGCTGTAAATTCGTGTGTTGTGTTCTAAATGCCTTGTGAAATCAGGATTTTGAATGTTCGCCATATCAAACATTGTATAGAACGTTATTGAGTGGTTGTTTCATTAGAGGATGAAAAACGAAATCCGGGGTTTAGCAAAACAGATAATCCAAATTCCATAATAGAGAGTTTGCTATCTTAGTTTTTATTTGCTTGAGGACTGTGAAAAATCCGGTTTTATTGATTCGTTCGGGGGCAATGCCAAGAGATGATACAAAAAAAAACGGGTTTTTAATATTTTTTGGTAAAAGGTGGATCATAGATAGTCAATGCTAATTAATGGAGATAGAAAAAAGGAGGAGTACTGATGACCAATGATAAATCTTCTGGGCTCAGACCTGAAGCACAGCCGTTTGAATTCAACAGGTTGTCTCAAAATCAGACAAAAGCTGTTAAGGAGTTGTTGAAGAAATTGAACGAGGCGGTTAAAGCTCTCGATGAATGGGGAGAAGACAGGAAATGTGAAAAACCAAGTTTCGAAATTCCTATTAGTAAAAAAAATCATAATCGAATAGCATTTTTGTCCGGTGGGAGAGGTAGTGGTAAAACGTCTGTTCTTCATACATTAATAAAACTTCTGGGATCTGATTCAGGAGCATATTTAAAAGAAAGTAAAGAAAGTGAAAAAAACAAAATTGAAGAAAAACTTAAAGAAATCAAAAAAAGAGTTATATGGCTTCGCCCTATTCAGATGGAAACCCTTCCCAATTCCACTAATTTACTTGTAGCGATATTATCCCGAATAAATGATGCTATTGACAGGCTCGGAGCTGGATTGGGGGATAATCATGGGTATAAGGCGGATCCTTTTGCATTAAATCAGGATGTACAAAAAACTTTGTCGGATTTTGAACGTCTTCAGAGAGATGTTGCAATGGCATGGGATGGTAATCTGGAGCAGCATGCCGCAAGTATGGACCCGGATACATATGCTGTCGAGGTTTTGAGGGTTGAGAGAAACCGCTTTAAATTAGATGAAAAGCTTATAAAAATCCTTGACGGTCTTAATGAACACCTTATACCTAATGAAAATAACAAAAAATCGATCTTTGTTCTGCCAATAGATGATTTTGACTCGAGTCCTCATCGAAGTGAGCATCTTGTAAAGTTGATTCATCTGACCTCTGTTCCGTATCTGTTTACCGTAATCCTTGGTGATATCGATATTACGAGAAATATTTTTAATCAAAATATTAAGAAATATCTCTCCTCCGCTGGGAACGATGCTGCTTTTTTGCATGTTCCATTAAATAATCGAATTGCCCATGAAAGTTCAGCCAATGCAATGAGAAAACTTTTTCCTATGTCGCATATAGTTGAATTGAAACCAATGACATGGAAAGAGGTTTTAGATTTTAAACCGAAGGGTAAAGACGAGTCCGTTAAAGATTTGTTGGACACGATGCATGTCGCTATCAATACTAGGAAAGAATATGACAATCAGTATGTGGCCGGCCAGCATATTCAATCTCTAAAGGATTTTTTGGATATTAAAATTGAAGACATTGTTGAGTGCGAATCAGAATCAGAATCAGAATCTGGTTCTGCTAAAGAATACAAACTTAAAGATATGGTCTATAATGGTCCTGCTTTACTTAGCATGTATCCCCGCCATGTTCAGGACCTTTGGCGATATTTGAAACAAAAAAATGATGATGGAAACGATAAGGATAAATACAGATTTGGAAAAGAGTTTGCGTTAAAATTTTTCAAACAAACGGCAAGTGAAGACAGAAAGCTTTCTCTGGAAATAAGCGATGAACTTTTAAATTCTGTGAGAAAGGACTTTTCTGGTCATGTCCAGCTCGATACTGAGCATATGCTTCTGGAAAGCCTGTCTGGTCCGGGGCTTCGCATTAACAAAAACAAAAACGAGAAAGAGAAACGAAAGAGCACTATTACTATACGACTTCCAAAGGACTGGATTTGCAAAATTAAAATTGAATCGCAAAAACATAGCGAACCAGCCCGATGGGTGAAAATTTCGGAAGATAGCTCTGTTGCAATGATGCTGCTTCATGATCTTATTATTTTATCAAAACCGAATGGAACAATTGGCCCGAGTTTGATGAAGAAACATGGTGGTCCATGCTGGGCATATACTCTTTGGCCGGTTGGACCTTCTGGTGGAATTGATGTGCTATGGCTCACACCTCCATGGCGGAGCTTGTGGGCTCATGATTTTATGAGACGTTGCTGGATCAAGGTCTGGGAATGGTTAAATAAGCATATGGATAAAAAAACAGAGGCAGATGCTTTATCAGAATTAATGGCATATTACTGGATTAAAACCGGAACTGGGGTTTTTAAGGATACTCCTGGAATTGAAATCTTAATAGAAAAGGCAAAACAAAAACACGATAAAACGTGCAATGAAGAAAGTGAAAAGTTCAATGGGTTGAAGACGGAAATCAGAGGCTTAATAAAACCACTTAGTGTGGAGGGAGGAGGAGTTGATGAGAAAATTCGGGAGGCGGGAAAGAAAAAAGATAAGTTGGACGATATTAAAAAAAGATTGATGGATATTAAAAAAAGATTGATGGATATTAAAAAAAGATTGATGGATATTAAAAAGGACGATCTTGAGGATGCAATAATAGAAGAGATTGCAAAAATTGAAGAAATGCTTAATGGTGGAAAAAAAGAAAAGCAAAACTTAGTAGCATGTCTTTTATATTACAACACAATACCGTTTAAATTGTTACATCTGCCTATGAGTGAAAAGAATAAAGGATGTTGGCCTTTTGTACCTTCGATAGAGAATGGTGCAATCAATATGAACGATTCATGGTTTTGGTTGATAAGTGATATTCTTGATTTAATCAAGAAGGATGCTACTTCCGGTGCTCGAAGTGAAAATCTTCTTCGGGGTTGGATGGCTAGTATCGCTTGTCTTATGGCGCCTGAATCAGATCTTCCAAAAAATGTTGTTAAGTGGTTTGTAAATGAAAAAGAAATAAAGGGATTTTGGGAAAAACATGATGTGGCTCATGAAATAAGACGGTTAAGGGCAATGTCAGCTGTGAAATTTTTTAATGACGGCGTTATTGATAAGCTTTATGAATTGTATAAACCAAGATGTCGCGAAACAACCACGCTTTCCTTAACTGAGACACAAGAAAAAAAGCTGTTAGATGATGATGGTGGTGATGGGGTAAATACCATGCATGAATTACGTCCATATATGGAAGACATCGTTGCATTGTCGGAACTCCCTCGAACGAAAAAGAAGGATCTTGAAAAAAAATTACATGCTTTACTTATCCGGAAAAGTAGTTAGGGGCAGGTGGGAGTAAATAAGAGAGAAGTAGTTGTTAAAAAAAAATAGGTGGTATGGGAGAAAAATACAGCACCACCACCACTGGCAGGACTTATGATAAATGGAAAATCAAATGGAATTATATGGAACGCTTACAAATGCAGGAATTCCCATTGAATTCCTCGTGGCGGAAATCATCGCGTTTCCGTTAGCTTCTGTTTATACTTATGAAAATCCAATTACAAAGTTATATCCCGATTTTCAAGGCGATACAATGAAGTTGTTGTGGAGAAATGCCGAGAGTCATATTGTGCAGACGATCCCTGATATTTCTATCGATATGGTTCTGGCAATACGTGATCAGTTCTGGTTCGGAAAAAATCTCGAAAAATGTGAAGAAATTTCCAGCTTTCTTAAGCGTGTAGCCGGGGAGTTTCTTGAGGTTCGGGGGGCATTTGCTGTTCCTAAAGTTGTGGGGGATGATTCATTAATAAAGAGAGAACACCAGATAGCCCCGGTGACAAGACGTAACAATACTCTTCGCTGGTTTTCCTTTTCACTTCCAATGGATCTTTTTCTGGGTGCCCTTGGTAATCCTTGCGGGCCGCCTGTGGACATTGACTATCTGTCTCCACAGCTTTTCAGGAATTTGAATGACAAAGGTTTTGCTGAACCTCATTTCCATATAGGGGCTGCTCTGGAATTTCCTGAATTCTGGGTTACAACTCTTTGCCGTCTTGCCGATACAAAATTAAAAGACGATGAATTCCAAAGTCCGGGGGCTGTATTTAATGAAGGCAGAGATTTAGGGCCATGGCTGCTACGGGCAGCTTTAACGCGGTGTCTTCTGGCACGGTTTCTTTTTACACGAAAAGAACGAAATGAAACTTTTCATTTGTGGTTAAAAGGAACTTTTTTTAAGGAAATTCTCGAGTGGCATGGTTCCACCGTACTGCTACAGGTAAAGATGGCGTTAAAGGAAATTCTTGCAGGAAAGAAAATAAGCAATAGTCCAATCTCGCCATATTTAAGGATTGTTTATCGTGAACAGGGCTGGATGGGAAATCCTCCTGAATTAGTTGACTCGCCGGATCAGATTCATATCAATGATCCCATAGCGTTTCTTGTCAGGAATGGTCCGGGTAGACAACCTTCTCCGGAGATTCAATTTGTTAGTAAAGGGCTTTCATATATAGAACAAAGCAAAGGAGATCTTCTCTTTTCCAGTTTTTTCTGGCAGGTGACCCGCATCCGTTGCATATATTATCGTCATGTTACCCAGCGCCCTATGACTCCGGGCCTTTTGTGGTTTGTGCGTCATTATGACAGAAATAAACCCGGAAGGGAAAAATTAAGTACTAAACTTCTGGTAAGAGGCGCAGCCCGTACATCCGGCATTGATAACGGGCTGCGATCTCTTGAAGTTCGGAATACTCCCGGGAATTCTGTTTCCGAAATATTGAAACAGGTGAAAGACAGTATGGATGCTCTTAGAAACGATAATAAAAATAATAGCATGTTGAATGATCTATCTGATTGCGGTGGCGGCGATGAGCATAATAAAATAGAATTTGGATGGATAATTCATTTTGCCAAGATACGAGGGAAGGAAGTAGTTAAAGGAAACAGCCATCCCAGATGGAAAGATACAAATGCCGACCCTTTGCATAGTGGTAAAGGCGGAAGCAGGTATGCGGGGTATTACCGTAAGCAAAAAAGAGGTGCCCAGGTACTCGCACAGACAATTTTTAATTTTCCGGGTTCAATACGCATTATTCGGGGGCTTGATGTCTGTACTGATGAATTGGGGGTTCCTTCATGGGTTTTTGTTCCATTCTTCCGGTATATCAGGGATGCGGGAAACGCAGCTTCCAAGTATCTTTTGAGCAGGTTTGGTGAAGAAGTTCCTCCTTTGCAAATGACAGTGCATACAGGTGAGGATTACATACATCTTCTGGGTGGTCTTAGGCGGATTGAAGAGTCGGTTCGTTATTTTAAGCTGGGACCGGGTGACCGTATTGGGCATGGAATGGCATTGGGAACAGATCCGGGAGAATGGGCAAGGAAAAAGAACCGTGTTGCCATGACAAGGGAGCATCGGCTTTTTGACCTTGTATGGGAATGGAAGCAGTATTGCAGTCATGTTATTCCTTGTGTAGCGGGTCGCAAGGCTTTTATCGAACGTGAGATATCACGGTTGTCAAATATAATATTTTCAAGAATTCTTTTGCCGTATCAGCTGGAACACCTTGTTGCGGATCTACATGATGAAGCCAGATTGAAAAGAATCGGTTTTCCTGATTGTAAATTACCCCCATTTCCTAATAGTGACAGGGATGGCAGAATGAAGGAAGAGATAGAACGCTATAAATTATTGTATGATTATCTTTCAGATCCGCAAATTTTTATTAACGGGCATGAAACCGAATGGATTAATATTCAGCCGGAAATAGAACCTATGAGAATTCTACAGAATCATATCAGGCAGATTTTTTTAAATCTTGGACTTGTTGTGGAGGTAAATCCAACTTCCAACCTGCTTATCGGAAATCTTGCGGATTTGAAGCATCATCCTTTTTGGCAACTTAACTCTCCGGTACTAGGAAATAATTCACAACCGGTCGCTCTTTGTATCGGTTCTGATGATCCCCTTACTTTTGCAACATGTTTGCGAAGAGAATATGCACTTCTCCAGGAGTCTTTGATTGACGGAGGATTGTCGGCAAGTCAGGCATGGAACTGGGTTAATGAAATTCGTGATACCGGGATGAACTCCCGTTTTACCGTGCCGCTGAAAAATCAGCATAATGATATTTATAAATTTAAAAATCAGACTTATTTATGCCATGCCATTGGGCTTGATAAACATGTTGAGAATATGCCTTAGGAACGCAATCTGTTAACATGTGTAGAATTGCGTGCGATTACAGAGGGGTTGTGAAGGAAATAGGCAAGAGTTCTATACTGTGAGATGGTTACGGCATCTCCGGGACCATCAAGTCCATTTATATTTATTATTCCCAAAATTTGATTATTGTTGTATTCTATTGGAACTGGGTTATGCCTCCTACTCCTTTTTATTCTATTTGGGTTTGTCCGCTGAAAAAGAGAATTTAGTTATGACCCAGTCTTTTTCAAGCCTCAATCCTTCGGAGGCTGGCCTCAGACTTCAGGTTCAGACTGTTCAAACGAATTTACAAAAAGACTCTTACACTATTTTTCACCAGATGCTCTACCCGTTCTGCTTGGGAAAGGATGATACATTGTTTTGAAGATGTGTTTAATCATTCATCAATGATCTGAAAAAGAGAACAAGGTTTTATCATTAGGAAAAATAAGGAGGGTGAAAATGGAAATCATGGAACCTGAAATCAAGAAACAGGAGATACACTTTCTCAATGACGACAACTTCAATCCCGGTAACGTCTGTATCGTAACAGGTGCGGGAAGCGGGATCGGAAGGGCCACAGCCATTGCGGCAGGTGCAAACAATCTCACGGTGGTGGGGTTAGATGTCAGCGAGGAAGACGGGGAGATGACCCGCAAGATGGTTGGGGACATGGGGGGGAGGATGCGGTTTGTCAGGGCGGATCTTACCAGGGACAGTGATATGGACGAGGCTGTGTCCGAGGCTGCAACCCTGGGAACCGTCAAGTATCTTGCCAACATCGCAGGAATTCAGCACATTGATCCCATTGAAGATTTCCCCATGGAGAAATATGACTACATGCAAAGGCTCATGGTCCGTGCCCCCCTCTATATGTCAAAGCTTACAATACCCCACATGAGAAACAGCAGTGACGGCACCGGGGTTATCGGGAATATGGCCTCCGTCCATGCCCACATATGTACACTCAACAAAGTCTCCTATAATATCGCCAAGTTCGGGCTTCGGGGGTTGACCCAATCCATATCGGCCGAAGGAAAAGGCAGGATCAGAGGGTTTTCCGTGAGCACGGGATTTGTCAAAACCGCCCTTGCGCTGAAGCAGATTCCCTCCCAGGCGAAACAGCTGGGGATCACCGAGGAGCAGGTGGTAACCGATGTGATGATGGGATTTTCACGGAAAAAAGAGATGATGGCTCCCATCGAGGTTGCAAATCTCTTTATGTTTGGTTTTTCACGTTTTGCAAACTATCTTGTGGGCGGAGATCTTCTTTTTGACGGAGGTATGGTGCCAACCTATGCGGATGATTAAGGAAGTGGTTTTCATGGTTCGTTATTTGCGTAGCTATTCCATTTAGCTACCGGTTTTTTTCAACCCCATAACAACCTTAGGAGACGATATCATGTTGGAGATCAAGGATAGTGTCGCTGTGATCACAGGCGGTAGCGGCGGCATCGGTTATGCACTTGCGGAGTATTGGACAGCCAGGGGGGGCAAGGTGGTGCTGGCCGACATCGTAACGGAGGCCCTTGAAAAAGCGAAACAACAGCTCGAGGGTGATGTTATCACGGTTGAGTGCAATGTAACGGATGAAAACGATTGTGCCGTGCTGGCGGACACGGCCATCAATACCTTTGGAAAGATCAACCTCGTGGCTCCTTTTGCCGGAATCATCATGGACGGACTCATGGTGGCCCCGGACCGGGAGACGGGAAAGGTTGTGAAAAAGATGTCCCTTGAGGCGTTCCGGAAGGTGGTCGACATCAACCTCACCGGGGTGTTCCTCACCGTTAGGGAGTGCTCGGAGCGGATGATCAACCACAATTGCAAGGGACTGATCTGCCTTGTTTCGTCCACGGGTTCCCTTGGCACCGCAGGCCAGATCAACTACTCATCCACCAAGGCTGCCATGTCTGTGATGCCCAAGGTGATCACGGCGGAGTTCTTCCGCAGGGGGCTTGCCCACCGCATCCGGTGTGCTGCTATTGCGCCGGGATATGTGGGGACTCCCATGGTCAAGAATATGAACCAGAAGGCCCTTGACAAGATACTCAGCAATGTTCCCATTAAAAGACTCATCGAGCCTGAAGAGGTTACCTCCCTGGTGGGAGAGATCTATCGAAACGAGGCCCTGGCAGGGGACACCTTTTTTATCCACGGCGGTCTGAGGCTCGGGTCCGGTGGATAGCAAGAAAGGCTATTGTTTTCTGCGGCGGTTGCTCCCGGGGTGGTGATATGGTATTTGATAACATCACAGGAGCAGGGAAGTACCGTTAAAATCAAGCAGGAGATCGTTGCATGACCCAGTTTTCGTCCCGGCGTTTTGAATTCACACGATGGCTCATTTTTCTCATCCTCGTATTGTCGTACATCCTGGTTTATTTTCACCGCATGTCCCCCGGTACCATGGCCGATGAACTCATGGCCACCTTTGATGCCGACGGGGCGGCCCTGGGGATTCTTGCCGCCACCTATTTTGCGGTCTACGCCGTGATGCAGGTCCCTTCCGGGGTGATCGCGGACACCCTGGGCACCCGGACCGCCATTATCCTCGGCAACACCCTGGCAGGGGTCGGCTCCATCCTCTTCGGCATGGCCCCGACCTTTGCAACGGCAAGCTGCGGCAGGCTTCTTGTGGGCCTCGGGGTCTCTGTGGTGTTTGTGAGTATCATGAAGAGCAATGCCATGTGGTTCAGCGAACGGCGCTACGGAATCATGAGCGGGCTGACGCTCTTTGTGGGCAACATGGGATCGGTGCTGGCGGCAGGGCCCCTGGCCTCCCTGCTCGGTCTTTTTTTGTGGCGGACCGTGTTTGTCACCCTGGGGGGTGTCTCCCTTGCCCTTGCCGGTGCAGGCTTCCTATTTGTCAGGAACCGGCCGGAGGATGCCGGATTCCCTTCCATGCGGGAGATGGATGGATGGCGGTCCATGGAACGCAGAAAGCAGCACTGGATCAGGGAGCTTGTGGGGGTTGTCACGGTTCCCAGGCTCTGGCCCGGCTTCTGGGTCCAGTTCGGGATGATCGGAAGCCTTTACGCCTTCATGGGGCTCTGGTCCATCCCCTACCTTCGGGACATGTACTACTTTGACCGGGTCTGGGCCGCCCGGTACCTTGGCCTGATGCTGGTGGCATTTGCCGTCGGCTGCCTGGTCCTTGGCTGGCTGTCCGACCTCATGGGCCGTCGTAAACCCATCCTTGTCTGCGGCACCATAATCTATGCCCTTGTGTGGGGTGCCATGATCGCCTTTCCCTGGTCCGGCTCGTCCGTGATCTACCTTTACTTCTTTCTGCTTGGTTTTTCCGGGTCTTCCTTTGTACTCACCTTTGCCTGCGCCAAGGAGGTGATCCATCCCCAGCTTTCAGGTATGGCGGTGAGCGTTGTAAATACAGGGGCTTTCATCGGCACATGCCTGATGCAGCCCCTGTTCGGTTTTGTCCTGGATATGGGGTGGGACGGGAAGATGGTCAACAACGCCCGGGTCTACTCCCCGCCCGATTACCAGAACGCACTGTTCATGATGCTCTTTTTCGGTATCATCGGGGTGATGGGGGCCGTGTGCGTCACGGAAACCCGTTGCCGGAACATTTCAGACGGTGTCACCCGTCATCCGCCGGCTACCCCTGGTTTGACATGATCCCGGCAAAATGCAGCATTTGAGATGCTTGCCTGGTTCTCTACGCGGCCCAGGCGCTTCAATGACCGGTTGTTCTGATTTCGTGGAGGAAATACAAAGGTTCAGGGTCGCCTGGGCTGCCTCTTCCAGGGGATTGCCCGGTGGATGCGGGCGGCTTTGGATTCGGCTGTTTCAATGAATTGTTCAGTGACGCTTGTGTCGTTTTATGGCTCACCTGTTGCTGTTTAAGGTTGTCAGGAAAATTTTTTTGTCCATTTTTTAATGGTCATACCAATGTGTAATAGGAAAGGGCGGAGGCTTTGTCAAGGAAAAAATGATTAAAAGCATTTGAATTTTTCTTCGAATAGTGACAAACTATTTGATTGAAAGGCCATGCAGGGCGATTGATGTTCAACCTGAGATCTGGATGGTATTACCTATGGTGGCGTATTGGGTATGGCATGGTTGAAGTGATTGGTATTACCATTAAAAAGGCTGCTCCAATACGGGAGTTCCTGTTGACGCGGTGGGGCTTCTTCCTATAAAAGTGGGGGAACATTCTGCCTTGGGTCAAGGAAAATAGTCCAAAACGGCCCTTTGCAGGAATCAATCAGAAATGGAAACGGGTTGACGAGGTCCGGAAAAAACCTTGATCCCAGAGAATATACACCACCCGGGTTGGATAACAGGAGTTGGATAGGATGGTTGGAATGAAAGCGCTGGCACACCGCGTAAACGAACTTGAAGAGCAGCTTGTGATCTGCATTCGCTGCGGCATGTGTCAGGCTGTCTGCCCTTTGTTTGGGCAGACCGGAAAAGAGGCTGATGTGGCAAGGGGGAAGCTTGCCTTGCTGGACGGCCTGACAAAGAACATGTTTGAAGATGCCCACGGGGTGGCCGAACGTATCAACCGCTGCCTGCTTTGCGGTTCCTGCGCGGCAAACTGCCCCAGCGGCGTCAATGCCCTTGAAATTTTTATCCGGGCACGGGCCATTCTCACGGAATTCCAGGGGCTTTCCCCCTTGAAAAAAGCGGTGTTCAGGGGAATGCTGGCAAAGCCCGCCACCTTTGACCGGCTTACCCAGTGGGCGGGCCGTTTCCAGGGTCTCTTCACCAGGAAAGATGACAATTCCCAGGGTACCGCCTGTGCCCGGGTGATCTCTCCGCTGCTCCGGGACCGTCATTTCCTGCCCATGGCAGACAAGCCGTTTCACAGGGAAGTTCCAAAACTCAATACAGCCCCCGGCAGGTCCGGCCTGAAGGTGGCCTTTTTTACCGGCTGCCTGGTGGACAAGATCTTTCCGGGTATCGGCTTTGCCGCCCTGGAGGTGTTTGAACATCACGGGGTGGGGGTCTACATTCCGGAAAGCCTGGGCTGCTGCGGCATCCCGGCCCTTGCCTCCGGGGACGCCAAAACCTTTGACGCCCTGGTTGCCCACAACATTGATCTATTGAGGCGGGAACGGGTTGACGCCGTTGTCACGGCCTGCGCCACCTGCACCTCCACCGTCAAAAAGCTCTGGCCAACCCTTTACCGGCCCGGGGCCAGCAGTTTGACCCAATATCTCCGGGAGCTTTCCGAAAAGACCTTCGATATCAGCGAGTTCCTGGTGAACCGAATCGGGCTTGACCCGGAACTTGCGGCAGGGGAGGGCGGTCAGGTGACCTACCACGATCCCTGCCATCTCAAAAAATCCCTTGGGGTGACCGTGGAGCCAAGAAAACTCCTTGCTTGTTCCGGCAGCACCGTGGTGGAGATGGAGGGGGCGGACAAGTGCTGCGGCATGGGCGGCAGCTTCAATCTGTTTCACTATGACATCTCCTCGAGGATCGGTAATGCGAAGCAGCAGGCCATTGTCGATACGGGTTGCTCAACCGTGGCGACCGGCTGTCCCGCCTGCATGATGCAGATCTCCGACATGCTGGCTAAAAACGGGGTTGAGATGAACGTAAAGCATCCCATCGAGATCTATGCCGAGTCGTTGAAGCAAGGCGTCAACGGATGCCTGCATTGAGAAACCGGCTCGATTCATATGCGAGGAGTTAAAAAAATCACCAGAATGCGAGAAATATGACTTTACCCATAAAACCAATAAAACCCAAGCGAATATCGGACCAGGTGTTTGACCAGATCAGGGAACTTATCTTCAAAGGCAAGCTCAAGCCGGGGGAGAAGCTCATGCCCGAGCGGGAGCTTGCCGAGGCCATGTCCGTGAGCAGGACGACCATCCGGGACGCCATCCAGCGCCTTGCGGCCATGGGGATGATTGTCCAGAAGCAGGGCCAGGGCACCTTTGTCAAAACCTATGACGGCGGCACGGATGATAATCCCTTTGCCAAGGCCATGAGGGTCCAGGACGCCTCCATCGAGGATCTTCTCGAGGTGAGGATGGGCCTTGAATGCAATGCCGCGGCCCTTGCCGCCCAGCGGGCTGATAGCGCCGATCTTGCCGCCATGGAGCAGAGCATCGAAGAGATGAAGCACGAGATCGCCTCGGGCCGGCTCGGAACCGAGGCGGATGTCTCCTTTCACATGGCCGTTGCCTATGGGGCGAAAAATCCCCTCCAGGTGATCATCATGCATAATTTCCACGATTACCTTTCCCACGGTATCCGGGAGAGCCTTGCCTTTTTGTATGAAGACATGGCCAACATCGAGCAGATCTTTCACCAGCATGGGCGTATCGTGAATGCCATCAAGGGACGGGATCCACATAAGGCCTATATGGAAATGAAAGAGCACATCACCTTTGTGCTCGATTGCTATAAGGCAAGATCCGGGGAGTGAGACCCTTATTAAAACGAACCAACGCTATCATTTAAACACGCAAGGGAATATATGAAATACCATACCGTATCAATATCAAAATCAGGCCATGGAGCCATCTTTACCAATGCCGGGGACGCAAAGGAGTACCGGAAGAACCATCCCGGCAGCACCTATCAGGTCTTTGACCGGATACCCGCAAAGATCCCTCCCCTGGGGGCTGTTGAAGCAGGGAAACCCGCCGCCGTAAAGATGTCTGTTGCAACATCGTCTGATGGCATCCGGATCTATACCGACGGCTCCGCCCTGAACAACCCGGGGCCCGGGGGGTATGGGGTGATCTTGATGATAGACGGTGAATACACCGAGTTTGCCCAGGGGTACCGGCATACCACCAATAACCGGATGGAGATGATGGCCGTCATAACGGCATTGGAGGGGATCAAGGGGGAGGACAGGAAACGGCCCATCGTGGTCCATTCCGACTCCCAGTATACCATCAACGGCATCACCAAGGGATGGGCAAGGAACTGGCGTAAAAAGGGGTGGAAAAAGGCAGATGGCAAACCGGCCCTGAACCCTGATTTGTGGAAACGGATGCTTGAACTCACCGAAGGGTTGCCCAAATTGACCTTTAAATGGGTCAAGGGGCATGCCGGAGATCCCCTCAACGAAAGAGCCGATGATCTGGCCAATGGCGCCGCCCAGGGGGGAGATGTTATGCTGGAGGATGAGGGGTACATGAACTGATTTTACCGGGGATGTTTGGTGGGCAAAATTAGACTGAAAACTTTAGCGTTCCTGTTTCTATTGATATTCATAATTGTCACTTCACTGCTGTATCATCAGGAAAAAGAAAACACGATACATGAAGCTGAGAAGAGAATGGATATTTTTATGAAAAAATGGAAGGCTTTGTTTGATTATGTTGAAGCTGAGCAGAAAAAGGTCATTTATGAATTTCAAAGGAAAGGAATTCTCGATAAGGACTTTTTTGATCCCCATATACTTTCGTTTACATTTATCTCACGTGAGATACAGCGACGGTATGAGAAGGAGGAGCTGGCGAACGGCATTATCCCGTATTATTACAGTCTTGCATCGACAAATCCCCGTAACCCTGTCAATAAAGCTACTGAATATGAGGCGGAAATCCTTGAAAAATTCGGAAGAAATGAAATAAAGACGTATTCTGAAGTAGTTGATAAGGAATCAAATAGATTTTACCGGAGTTACATGCCCCTTGAGAGAACCGGTGAAAGTTGTATGAAATGTCACGGTTCTCCTGATAGAGCGCCTAAAGATCTGGTAGATATGTATGGGGCTGTAGCAGGTTTTGGCGAGGAGGTTGGATGGATCAGGGCGATGGTGGTGATAGAAATCCCCATTGATGAAATAGAGAAAGAGGCTTTCCGCAAGTTTGCATCAACGTCTGTGGTTCTTTTAATTATCTTTGCGGGATCTTTTGTTTTTATCAGCATTCTTGTGCAAAAGGAGCGTGAGCTGCAAAAGGCTAACGCGGAACTTCAAAGCCTTTCCAGGACTGACGGGTATTGCAAATCGTCGCCAATTCGACATCACCCTTGAGCAACAATGGAAATTGATGTTCAGGCATGGGAAATCGATCTCTTTGATACTATGTGATATCGACTTCTTTAAGTTTTATAATGACACTTATGGTCACGTCGCAGGTGATGATTGTTTAAGATCGGTTGCTGATGCAATTGCAAGGCATGCAATGAGGCCTGCTGATTTAGTTGCCCGATATGGTGGAGAAGAGTTTGTAGTGCTTCTTCCCGATACTGATAGCGAGGGCGCGCGTCATGTCGCCGAATCAATAAGAAATGCTGTTGTTGATATGCAGATCCCCCATGAAAAATCGGAAGTTTGCTCCAGTGTAACTCTTAGCTTGGGTGTAAGTACAATGATCCCGGATGATGCATCCACATATGAAGCATTGGTTCGTACAGCAGATGAATTGCTCTATAGGGCCAAGGAGGGTGGCAGGAATCGTATCGAAGTATGATAATGCTTCGATAGGGCCCCTATGGTAATTCTTGTTGGCATAAGTTGTTGACAGGGGGGGGGCACTCTCTCTTTTTGTCTATTCAATTTTTATTTCGAAGGCATTGAGCAATGTTAACGCTTCAGGCAGGGAGAATTCCGCCTTCCTTATATTGTTCTTAAGCGGATCGATGGTGTAGTTGGTACAATTTGTTAAATCGGCCTTAAACAGGTTGGTGTTATGGAAGAGTGAGCCTGAAAAATCCGATTTGGACATGTTGGCTTCGGAACGATCCGTATTGACAAAATCGCACTCAATTAACGCTGATTTGTAAAGGCTGCATTTTTTGAGGGTGAGGCTGGAAAAAATACAGCTTTTTACATTGCATTCCTCCAGGGAGAAATCGATCATCAGTGTGTCGCATTTTGTAAAATCGATCCCCATGATTTTGCAATTGGTAAAAACAACACCCCTGATCTGTGTGTTAAGAAGTCCGGACAGGGAAAAATTGCAATTGTAAAAGGAGCAGTCTTCAAAAAGGGATGATTCAAAATCCGTATATGAAAAGTTGCAATTTTGAAATTCGCAGTCAAAGAATAGTTTGTTGGCAATCTTTTGATTTTCCGGGTCTGCTTTGTCAAAAGTCATATCCTGGAATTCGTTTGAGCTGCTGAATCGTTTCATTGATGTCCTTTCTCAAGTCTCCTGCAAAGAAAATGCAACGGCAACGGCAGCGGCAGCGGCAATGGAGGGGGTGATGTGCCGGCAGAACAAAAAGGCTTCTTTCAGGCAATCAGTCCCCTGGGTTGGTCGCTGGGGCAGAAACAAGCCTTTAAAAACAAAAAAGCCCCCTGAAAACAGGGGGCTCTCGCAAAATCTGGTAGCGATGCAGGGAATCGAACCCCGGACACTGCGGATATGAGCCGCATGCTCTAACCATCTGAGCTACATCGCCATAAAAACCAGGACTATATAGCACCGAAATTAATGCCCTGTCAACAAGAAAATCACTTTTGTTGTATTTTTCTTTCAAAGCCGGCTACATTGACCGTGAAATTCTCAAGATTGTCGGGCAGATCCGAGAACACGATCATGAACGGGACCGACCGGTCCGGTTTGATGTTGACGTTGGATTGATTGTTTCCCGATAAATTTGCAAATTGGGCGTCCATTGCGGCCATTTCAAGGCTTTTCAGCTCTTCCTCGGGAATGAGGTTGCCGGAGTAGACCGTTTTTTCCTTTGCCTTGACCTTGTCCTTGGTAATAAGGGTTCCCTTGATTTTGATATGGCTGCAGAGGACCTCCGAGGTGTTTACCACCCTGCCAGTAATGACAAAGAGGGTTCCGGCGGATGTGTTGGTCACAAATCGGCCGTTGACGCTCTTTTTTTCAGGGGCGAGCCGTATGGGCGCGGGCGGCGGAGGCTGTGGCTTCAGATAGTCGCTCAAATAGGGAATTTTGATTGTTGAGAGGTAGGGGATCTCTATACCGTACATGAGGCAGGCACTGTAGCCTCCCAGTGCTATAATGGCCAGTAATAGAATGATCAGCACGGGCTTTCCGATTTTTACGGGTTTCTTGAACTCCTCGTCAATACCGTAATCAATGGGCGGTGGCGGCTCAATGGCTACCTCTTTCCTGGGTTCCGGCTCCTCGGCAGGGGGGGCTTGCTCCGGCTCCGGCTCTTGCGCTTGCTCCTCCACGGGGGGCGCAAGTTCGAAAACCTCTTCCGTGTCCGCCTCCGGAACACCGGTGTCGGCGGGAAGATCCGGTTCCGGTTCTATTGCCTCTTCCTCCGGGACTTCCAATTTCAAGGGTTCTTCCTGCTCTTCGGGTTCTATCAGCTCTTCCTGCTCTTCAAGCATCTCGTCAAACTCGGAGAGATCGATCTCTTCCTCTTCCTCCGGTTCGGCTGTCTCTGCCGCAGCCGCAGGCTCGGTTATGTCGGGTTCCTGGGTGTCCATGTCCAGGTTCAGGTCCAGGTCCACGTCGAGTTCGAGGTTGAACTCCGTATCCCCTTCCTTGGCTTCCTCTTCGTCAGGCCCTTCAAGGCTGGAGAGATCCAGATCGTCATCTTCCAGTTCGAATTCGAGCTCGTCATAGAGTTCAAGGTCGTCATCCCGTTCCGGTTCGGCCGGTTGGGTGTCGTCCCCGAGATCGAGTTCCAGGTCGAGATCCCCAGTTCCCGTCTCTTTTTCCGGTTCAAGCTCTTTGTCGGGTGCCGGGGCGGGCGGTTCCTCCTCGAGGTCGAACTCAAGTTCTTCCCCGAGATCGAGTTCCAGGTCGAGCTCCCCCGGTTCCGTCTCTTTTTCCGGTTCAAGCTCTTTGTCGGGTGCCGGGGCGGGCGGTTCCTCCTCGAGGTCGAACTCAAGGTCTTCCCCAAGGTCGAATTCCAGGTCGAGATCCCGGGGCTCCGGATCTTCTTCAATTTCAAGGTCTTCGGCCGGCTCCGGGGCGGGCGGTTCCTCCTCGAGGTCGAACTCAAGTTCTTCCCCAAGGTCGAATTCCAGGTCGAGATCCCGGGGCTCCGGCTCTTCTTCAATTTCAAGGTCTTCGGCCGGCTCCGGGAGGGCCGGTTCCTCTACGAGGTTTAGCTCAAGGTCGTCCCCGAGGTCGAATTCCAGGTCGAGATCCCGGAGTTCCGGGTCTTCTTCAAGTTCAAGATCTTCGGCCGGTTCCTCCTCGAGGTTTAGCTCAAGGTCGTCCCCGAGGTCGAATTCCAGATCGAGATCCCCGGCTTCCGGCTCTTCTTCAAGTTCAAGATCTTTGGCCGGTTCCGGGGCGGGCGGCTCCTCCTCGAGATCGAGTTCCAGGTCGTCACCGAGGTCGAATTCCAGGTCAAGGTCCCCCGGTTCAGGCTCTTCTTCAAGGTCAAGGTGTTCGGGGGCTTCCGGGACGGCAGGTTTCTCCTCAAGTTCCGATTTAAGGTCGTCCTCGAGGTCAAGCTCGCCCGGTTCCAGCTCTTCTTTCAAGTCATCATCGAGCCGGAACTCTTCCAGTTCCTCGGTTTCATCAAGGTCTTTTTCAAGCCCGAGATCCTCGGGCTCAATGGCCTTGTCAATGTCATCACCAAGATCAAGGGGTTTGATGGAAGGGGCGGGGGGGTAGGCCGTGAACACATGTTTGCACTGGCTGCAGCGAACCTTGGACCCTTCTTTTTGTAGAAGGGATTCATCAAGATTGAACCGTATTGAGCACTTTTCACATGTGATAATCATGGTTTTCCCCTTGTTTGCTATAGTTTCAGATCAAATATTGCTGGAAGATTCCTGTAGAGTTCGTTGTAGTCAAGTCCGTAGCCGACAATGAATCCTTTTTCAAGTGTGAAACATGAGTACGTCACATCGATTTCTGTTTCCCGGCGTTCATGCTTGTTGATCAGGGTGCATATTTTTACGGAAGCGGGGTTCAGGGTCTTGATATATTCCAGGAGCGCAGAAAGTGTGTTTCCCGTATCAACAATGTCTTCAACCAGCAGCACATCCTTGCCTTCAAGGTCTATGTCGGGTTTTTTGGTGAATGTCATCTCTCTTGTTGACGTTGTGCCGGAATAGCTGGAGACACCGATCAGGTCTATCTCATGGTCGATGGTGATTGCTCTTGTCAGGTCGGCAAGAAAAACAAAGGCACCTTTGAGGACACCTGCAAGCACAAGATTCTTACCTTCGTAATCACTTGATATCCGGTGTCCTGTCTCTTTTACCTGGGTTCGTATCTCCTCTTCGGAGATCATGGGGATAAGTTGTGTCATAAAATGATTTATAATCCGGTTTGAGCCATTTTTTCAACTAATTTTTTCTGGGCGTCATCGAGCTTCCCGGGCATGTTGACCTGAATTTCGACAAAGAGATCACCGCAGCCCCCTCCGTTTATAAGGGGAATGCCCTGGTCTGCAAGACGCATTTTTGCCTTGTGCCTCGTTCCCTGGGGGACGTTGAGGCTGATGTTTTTTCCCCGTGGGGTTCTGATTTCTATCTTTGTTCCCAGAAGTGCCTGGGTCAGCTTGATCTCCTTTGTCGTGTGAACATCGTTGCCGTCGATTCTAAATCCCGGTGTGGGCATGGGTCTTGACTTGATGAACAGATCTCCCTGCTGGCCGCCGTATGGGCTGGCCTCACCCTTGCCGGCAACCCGTATCTTTTTGCCCTGGATCATGCCTTTGGGAATCTTGACATTAATGGTGTCGGTGGTGTTGCCGCGGTTGATGGTGATGGTCTTGCTGGTACCCGTGATCATCTCTTCCAGGGTCAGGGCTGCTTCGTACTCGAGATCGCTTCCCTTCATCTGCCGGGGCCTGGCCTGGCGGCCTCCCATGCCCTGGCCAAACGGGCTGCCGCCCATTCCTCCCCGGCCGCCAAAGCCCCTGCTGCCGCCGCCGCCAAAGCCGAACTCCTTGAGGATGTCGCCGATGTCGAAGTTGCTGAAAATATCCTCCTGGGAGAATCGCTGCTGGAAATCCGCAGACCCGTAAGTGTCGTACTGGCGGCGTTTCTCCTTGTCGCTCAATACGGCATAGGCTTCGCTGATCTCTTTGAATTTGGCCTCAAAGGCCTTGTTGCCGTTGGCCTTGTCAGGGTGGTATTTGAGGGCTAATTTTCGGTAGGCTTTTTTTATTTCAGCGTCTGAGGCCGTTTTCTCGACCCCGAGGATTTTATAGTAGTCGGTTTCTGGCATTATATCGTTGTTCCTTTGTTAAAATTCGTGTCCCGGTATTTCATGGTATAAAAAATAACTAACATCCCATCAAAGTCAAGTGGCGGACTTGCGCTCCAGGGCCGTTATGGCCACCATGATCACGGACAGGGCGGCGGGGGTCATGCCGTCGATTCTCGACGCCTGGCCCAGGGATTCGGGCATCACATTGGCAAGCTTTTCCTTCAGCTCGTTGGAGAGCCCGTGGATGGTTCGAAAGTCCATGCTTTTCGGGATCCTGATTCTTTCCATGTCCTTGAACTTCTTGATTTCGTTGAGCTGGCGGGCGATATACCCCTCGTACTTGACTTCGATCTCCACCTGCTGCCGTATCCTCGGTGATACCGGGGGCTCTGCCGGGGCAAAACGCTCCACGGCCGAGTAGCCGATACCGGCGCGCTTGAGCATCTGGTCAAGCTTGAGCCCGGTGGTGATGGGGGGGGAACCGGCAGCGCCGAGCCAGTCGTTGGTATGGGTGCCGGGTTTGACGATAACGGTTCGTATCCTTGAGATCTCGCTTTCGGTGCCGGCCTTGATTTCCCGGGCCCGGGCAAGGGTATCATCGTCCACCAGGCCGAGTTCATGTCCTTTTTCGGCAAGCCTCAGGTCCGCATTGTCTTCCCTGAGCATCAGCCTGTACTCGGCCCGGGAGGTGAACATCCGGTAAGGTTCCCTTGTTCCCCTGGTTACGAGATCGTCGATCATTACACCCATGTATGCTTCCGAGCGGTCCAGGATGAACGGCTTGCGCTTCTGGATCATGCAGGCTGCGTTGATTCCCGCCCACATTCCCTGGGCGGCAGCCTCCTCATAGCCCGAGGTGCCGTTGATCTGGCCGGCCAGGTAGAGGCCATTGAGGCGTTTTGTCTCCAGGGTCGGATTGAGCTCCAGGGGATTGATGTAGTCATATTCGATGGCATAGCCGGGCCGCATGATCTCGGCCTGCTCCAGTCCTTTGACCGACCGGACGAAATCGATCTGGATATCCACGGGAAGGGAGTTTCCAAGGCCCGAGGCGTAGATCTCCTCGGTGTCGATTCCTTCGTGCTCGAGGATGATCTGGTGCTGCTCCCGGTCCGGGAACTTGACGATCTTGTCCTCAAAGGAAGGGCAGTACCGGGCTGATTGGCCGATGATGCTGCCGCCGTAGAGGGCGGAGTGTTTCAGGTTGCGCTTTACAAGGTCGTGGGCCTGTTTGCTGGTGTGCCCGATATAACTCGGCAGCATGGGGCGTGTGACCTCTCCGGTGGAATAGGAAAAGGGGGTCGGATCCGGGTCGGAATCCTGGTTGGCAAATTGGGAAAAATCGATGGTTGCCCGGGCAAGCCTCGGCGGGGTGCCGGTCTTCATTCTGCCCAGGGTAAAACCCGCCTTGGCAAGGGAGGCTGCAAGGCCGATGGAAGCAAACTCCCCGGCCCTTCCCGCATCGATCCTGGAGGAGCCGATGTGAACCACGCCCTTGAGAAAGGTGCCCGTGGCAAGGACCACCGCGTCTGCTGAATACCCGAATCCGGTGGCTTCGACGATTCCAACGACCCGGTTGTTCTCAATGACCAGCTCTTCCACCATCATCTGCTTGAAATCGAGCCCGGAAGTGGTTTCTATGATCGTTTTCATGGCCCGGTGGTAGCGCAGCTTATCGTTCTGGGTCCGGGTCGAGTGGACGGCCGGGCCTTTTCGCGTGTTCAGGGTGCGGTACTGGATGGCCGAGGCATCCGAAACCTTGGCCATATAGCCGCCCAGGGCATCAATCTCCTTGACAAGCTGGCCCTTTGCCATGCCCCCGATGGAGGGGCTGCAGGGCATGGCCGCCACCTTGTCGAGATCGATGGCGGCAAGCAGGGTCCGACAGCCCATGTTGGCTGCGGCAAGGGCCGCTTCGCATCCGGCATGGCCTGCTCCTACAACAATGACATCATATTTTTTTCTGTAAAATTTCATGGGAATGTAATATATATCCGGTTTCCGTCCGGGTCAAGACAAGAAGAGCGCGGGCGATAACAAGGGGAAGATTTTTAGATGAGCATCAAGCGGCGCTATTCAGACTATAACGGCTATCTTCGGTCGATCTTCGGCCAGCGGGTTCAGAAGATTACCGTGGATACGGGACTGGGATGTCCCAACCGGGACGGAACCATTGCCTCGGGGGGATGTATATACTGTAACTCCAAGGGATCCGGTTCCGGACTCTTCAGCAAGGGACTGTCCATCAATGAGCAGATTGAGAGGGGCAGAAGGGCCATGATACGGCGCTACAAGGCGAGCAAGTTCCTTGTCTACTTCCAGTCCTATACCAACACCTATACCAGTTGTGCCAACATGAAACGGATGTATGACGAGGCCCTTTCGGTACCCGGAATGGTCGGCATGGCCATCGGCACCCGGCCCGACTGTGTTGATGATGAAAAACTGGACCTCATTGCCTCCTATGCCTCGGAATATCTTGTCTGGGTGGAGTACGGGCTGCAGTCGGTCCACGATTCAACCCTGAAACGGATCAACCGGGGCCACGATTTTGAATGTTTCAAGCAGGCGGCTGCCATGACCCGGGAAAGGGGCGTCAATGTATGCGCCCATGTGATCCTGGGGCTGCCCGGGGAGGACCGCGCCATGATGCTTGAAACGGCAAAGGTGCTGGGCGATCTTGGCATCGACGGGGTCAAGCTTCATCTCCTCTATGTCGTCAAGGGCACCCCCCTCGAGGAGATGTGGAAAAGGGGAGAATACCGCTGCCTTGAACAACGGGAGTATGTGGATATCCTGTGTGATTTCCTGGAGCTTCTTCCCAAAGAGGTGATCATCCAGCGTGTTACAGGGGATCCGCACCCTGAAGAGCTTGCGGCGCCTGCATGGTCCGTGGAGAGAAATGAAACCTTTAAGATGATCCAGGATACCATGGTGGCAAGGGACTCGTTCCAGGGCAAACTGTTTTCAAAATAGGCCGCCCCTAATCCGGGCACGAAATTGCGGCAAGCGTCTCCCTGACCAGCCGGTGGATCTCTCCGCTCTCCTGCATGGATTTGATGATGGTGTTCAACTGTTGCTTGAAATCTTTCTTGTAGAAAAAGCGTCCCCCGTTTCTGTTGGTGAATCCGAGAAAGCCGTGTTGAATGGAAATGGTGGGGCCCTTAATAATGGGCAGGTGGCCCTTTGCCGGATCATATATACCGCATTTACGCAGTTTGGCTAATTCCCAGAGGATGGAGTGGTTGTCGTTGACATAGACATCGATGCGTCCCGTGGCAAGTTTCAGGAGGTTCTGCCGGTTACCCTTTGCCTCTTCGACCTGGATGGTCCCGGCCTTGACCGCCAGGACATAGGCGGGGTCCTTTGAAATCACAAACCCGCGGTTTTTCCCTATCCGCAGGCCCAGGAAGTCCCGGGGCCATTGGGATAGACCCCGCTGTCCGGTGACCCTGGGGGTGGTAAAGGCGGTGAGCCGTTCCTCCAGGATCGGGACGGAATAGTCCATGTAAGGCCTCTTGCCGGGATGGAAGTAGGGCGGGTAGATGGCAAATCCCTTGCCGGTCTCCAGCATATTGAGCCCCCGTTTCCAGGGAACGGCCTTGATGGTGACGGTGTAGCCGGTCATGCGGTCAAATGCCCGGGTCAGAATCCGGGTGTAGATTCCCTTGATCCGGTTCTTTTCCTGGTAACTGTAAGGGGGGTAGCTTTCATCGCAATATACGGTGACGTTGACCCGGGCGTGGAGTTGGCCCGTGAAGAGAATCAGTGTCAGCGTCAGTATCCAGTATCTGAAATGTTTCATCAATTATCCGGTGCCATGGGGTTGCGGCCGGTTAAATATCTCCCCTGCCGATTTATTCTTCCTGAAAAAATAAGCTTTTATAAACTTATTATGGGGCCGGGAGTGTGTCAAACACAAAATTCGATGCGCATTTGCGGAACCGGCAGGGGATGCCGGTTCGCTACCGGAAAAATGGAGAGCTTAATGATTGGGAAAATGGTCCGAGGTCCAGTCCTGGAAGGCGCCGTCTGCTTTTCTGACAACGATGAGGCATTCCACCGTGTCGAGGCTGTTGACGATCCGGATGCCCTTTTCCGGGGGCATCACCATCAGTGCGGTGGCCAGCCCGTCCGCAAAGGTGCAGTCCGCTGCAATGACCGAGGCGCTCACCACCCCTGTGTCAACCGGATATCCGGTGGTGGGATCGATGATGTGGGAGTAGGACTTGTTGTCGATGGTGACAAAGTTCCGGTAATCTCCGCTGGTGGCAAGGGCCTTGTCCCTGAGCCGGATCGACCGGTAGAGGCTGCGGACGGAGGAGCCTTTTTCCGGTCGTGAGATCCCCACGGTCCAGGGCAGGTTGCCGGGCTTGGCGCCCCTGGCAAATACCTCTCCTCCGATTTCAACGATAAAACTGTCGAAGCCGGACTCTTCAATCAGCCGGGCCACGGCATCGACCCCGAACCCCTTGGCTATGGAGCCAAGATCCAGTGTGACCCGGGTCTCTTTTTTCTGAAGGGCGTTGTCAAGGATGTCGATCTTGTGAAATCCGGTCTGTTTCAACAGGGCGGTGATCTCTCCCGGGGCCGGCAGTGTGGTGCGCGCCTCCTTTGTGCCAAAGCCCCAGAAGTCCACCAGGGGTTTCAGGGTGCCGTCCCAGGCGCCGCAGGTCAAATCGTACAGGCGGCTTGCCTGGCCAATGACCAGGGCAAAATCAGGGGATATGGTGAACCGTACATTCTTTTCGGACCTGTTGAACCGTGAAAGTTCACTTGTGGGTGAGAACATGGACATGCTCTGGTTGACCATGGCAAGCCTTGAGTCGATGCGCTTTTTCAACAGGCCGGCGTCAACGCTCCGGTCCCCCATCACCGTGACGGAATAGGTGGTTCCCATGGTAAAGCCGGTGATCCGGTGCTTTTGAAGGGAACCGGCCTTGGCGGAAGCTTCGACCGTAAGAAGGGGAAAGGCAGACAGAAAAACAAGGGTAAGCAGGAATTTTTTTAAGTGGGTCATGAAATCTTCTATCTTTGTTACAGGTCCATAAATAAGGAGGCAGAGAACCTGAAAGAACAGGTCCTCTGCCTTGATTTGCCGATACGTTTTATAGTTCCCCGCATTTGAACGGAGCCTGGCTCCTGTTTACAGGCAAGCAGGCGTAAATTCAAGTGCGAACATCCATAGACGTGTTACCAGGAGTTCATCATTTCGATGCCCATGAACTTGACAACCTGGTCCTGGAATTGTTTCATGCGGAAACCAACCACCTGGAGCAAATATTTCATCAGCTTGTGGCCGATGGCGGTGTCGCTCTCCATGAGGTTGGTAAGCGCGGTTCTGTTGATCTTTATGATGGTGCACTTCCTTGAGGTGCAAAAGGCGGACAGCCGCATCTTATAGGGAGGTATGAAGCATGACCAGCCGAAAACCTGGGATTCCGGAACCACATGGTCATGGGAACTGATGGTGGATTCGTCCGTGGGACGCTTTGCCACGGGCATCTCGAATCTCAGGTCTACCTTTCCCTGGGTCACGATCCACATGTGCCTTGCGGGCTCACCCTCGGCAAACAGCCGTTCATCCCTCTGAAACTCCTCTTCGGAGCAGAGTTCCTGAATTTTTACCAGCTCTTCGTCGGTAAGTTCTTTAAAGATCTCAAGGCTTTCGAGTGTTTCAAGACTTGTCATGGTGTTACCTCCTTTTGAAAACAGCTGTTATGCGGTTTTGATGTCAGGGTTGTAACATAGCCTGCAACAGTTGAGACATCGGTTAGCTTCCTTGAGCGCCTCTTTCTCGGGAAGTACGAGATCCACCTCCACAAACGAATCGAGCCGCTTGTCAACCGGGAGTTCCGGCATCTTGGCACGCTTCCTGGGGGTGATGCCCTTGACCGTGGTGAAGATGGACTCTTTGATTCTCCGGTGCTGGAGGGAATCGATTACGGGTTCGACCTTCTCGCCCTTGAGAAAGAGATCGATGGACCGGGCTGCCCTTCTTCCGCCGCCGATTGCGTCAACAACCAGGGAGGGGCCTGTTGCGGCGTCTCCCGCCGTGAACACATAGGGGATGGTGGACTGAAGGGTTTCGGGGTTGTTTTCAATGGTGTTCCACCGGGTGAGCTCCAGCTCCGCCATCCTGGGATGGGGATCCTGCTTGAAGCTGGCCTCCGGGGACTGGCCAATGGCCGTGACAATGGTGTCCACCCGAAGAAGCGTCTCGGAGCCTTCGATGGGCTCGGGCCTTCTACGGCCTGATGCATCGGGTTCGCCAAGCTGCATCTCAAGGTATTCCAGGTGGGTGACATGGCCTTCATCGTTGCCGACCACCTTGGTGGGGGCGGCAAGGAAGACAAATTCAACACCCTCTTCCTCGGAGGCGACAATCTCCACCTCGTTGGCCGGCATCTCTTTCCTGGTTCGCCTGTAGACCATGTATACCTTTTCAAGTCCAAGCCTCAGCATGGTCCTGGCGCAGTCCACGGCGGTGTTGCCGCCGCCGATGACGGCCGCGGTCTTTCCAAGGGGGAGCTGTTCGCCGCCGGCCCTTCTGGAAAGCATGTCGATACCGGTAAAGCAGCCTTCAAGGTCTTCCCCGGGGATGCCCAGCTCATAGTCCTGCCATGCGCCGACACCGAGGAATACGGCGTTGTAGCCTGCCGCCATCAGGGAACCAAGGCCGAAGTCCACACCGAATTTCACGTGGTTGTAACTCTTGATGCCCAGGTTGAGAATCCCTTCGATCTCCCAGTCCAGTACCTCGTCGGGCAGTCTGTACTCCGGGATGCCGTAGCGGATCATTCCGCCGAGTTTCGGCATGCTCTCGAAGAGGGAAACCTCATGGCCCAGCCGTCTCAGGAAGTAGGCACAGCTCAGGCCCGAGGGACCGGAGCCCACGACGGCCACCTTTTTACCGGTGTCCGGTGCGCACTTGATGGGGATTCGGGCGCCTGAGAGCATCTCGTAATCGGCGACAAACCGCTTGAGCTGGTTGATGGAGACCGCCTCGTCTTCAATGCCCCTGCGGCATTCCGATTCGCAGGGGTGGGGGCATACACGGCCGCAGGAGAGCAGCAGCGGGTTTCGCATGCGGATCGTCTGGACCGCACCCAGGTAATCGCCGCGCTTGATCTGGGAGATGTACATGGGGATGTTGATCTCGGCCGGGCAGGTCTGGGCGCAGGGGGCCAGGGGGTCGTGCTTCTGGTTGAACTTGAGCAGCTTTTCAGACATGCTCCTGACCTCGATAATATCCTTGGGGCATGCCTTCATGCAGGCGCCGCAGCCAACGCACTTGTTGTCGTCCACCACCGGGTGTCCGTCGCTGCCCATGGTGACAGCGTCGAAATTGCATGCCTTGACGCAATCGCCAAGTCCGATGCATCCGATGTGGCAATCCCGCATGCCGCCAAATACCACGGACATGGCCTTGCAGGAGGTGACGCCCATATAGTGGTACTTGTTGGTGGCCCGGGTGCCGCCTTCACACATGTTGTAGGCCTGGTGGGGTTCCGCTGTTCCCGGATCCATTCCCATGACGGCAGCGACATTGGCGATGCCTTCGGGGCTTGAGATCACGCAGACGCTCGGTGCCGCCTTGCCCGTGACCACGGCTTCGGCGGCGGCGCTGCATCCGGCATAACCGCATCCGCCGCAGTTTGCGCCGGCCAGGTTCTCCTCCACCAGGGCAATCCTGGGATCTTCATATACATGGAATATCTTGGAGGCAAAGCTGAGAACGATGCCGCAGGCGCCGCCAAGGCCTAACATGAAAATTAGTGCTTCCGTCATAATAACCTCGTCTCAAAGGTTTATTTTAATATATACCATCTGATGACTAATGTTTAAACCATTCCTTTGAATGCATAGAACGAAAGGGCGATCATTCCCGCGGTAACAAGCCCCAGGGATGTGTCCTGGAGGGGCTGGGGCACCCTTGCGATATTGATTCGCTCCCTGAGACCTGCAAAAAGCACCAGGGCAAGGCCGAATCCGATGGCGTAGCTGAAGGAAGCCACGATCGCCTGGAGAAAGGTGTACTCCTCCTTGATGTTGATGAGGCAGGCACCCATGACCGCACAGTTTGTCGTGATCAGGGGCAGGAAGATGCCCAGGCCCGCGTAAAGGGCCGGGATGCTCTTTTTAAGGAACATCTCCACAAACTGCACCAGGGAGGCGATTACCAGGATAAAGGAGAGGGTCCGCAGGTATTCGATGTTCAGGGGTTTCAAAAGATAGGTGTCGGTGATCCAGGTGATGATCCCCGCCATGACCAGTACGAATACAACGGCCATGCTCATGCCCGCGGCGGTTTCCATCTTCTTGGAGGTGCCGAGAAAGGGACAGTTGCCGAGGAACTGGGCAAGGAGAATGTTGTTTACAAATATGCAGCTTATGGCAAGAACAAAATAGTCAGTCATTGCAAGGCTCCTTATTTTTTACCTATGAGGTTCATCAGGCAGAGCATGAGCCCAAGGCATACAAAGGCGCCGGGCGCCTGAACCATGAAGGTGAAGGGTTGAAAATCAGGCCCGAACACGGGGGCGCCAAGGATGGTTCCGGATCCCAGGCTCTCCCGGACGGCGCCCAGGGCGCCAAGGGACAGGGTGAATCCGATGCCCATGCCAAGGCCGTCGGCAATGGCCAGGTGGGGGGCGTTCTTGCCGGCAAACGCTTCTGCGCGGCCCAGCACGATACAGTTAACAACGATGAGGGGGATGAAGATACCGAGCTTGAGAAACAGCTCATAGGTAAATGCCTGCATCAACAGCTCCACGATGGTTACGAAGGTGGCGATAATAACGATGTAGCAGGCGATCCTCACCTTTGCGGGAATGATATTTCTCAACAGGCTGACAAGGAAGTTTGAACAGATAAGTACAAAGGTCGTTGCCATCCCCATTCCGATTCCGTTTTCAACGCTCTGGGTTACAGCGAGCACGGGACAGAGTCCCAGGACCAGCCTGAACGGGGGAAGCTCGGCCCAGAGTCCTTTAGTGAATTCTTTTGCCAATGATTGAGCCATAACTATTATCTCCTAATTGGCCAAATTGGTGATCTGGTTGTTGATCTCGGGTTTCAGCTTCGCATAGAGCTCCCGGGCCTTTGTTGCCGCAATGCAGACACCCTTGGAGGTGATGGTGGCGCCGGACATGGCATCGATATCGCCGCCGTCGCTCTTGACTGAAAAGCCATTTCCAAGGGCCAGGCCTTCAAACTGGCCGGCAAAGGATGGGTCATCCTTGGCCCTGGAACCCACGCCTGGTGTTTCGCTGTGGGTTGTTACCCGCACCCCGATGACGGTGTCGTCCTCAAGGTTGATGCCGACCATGAGGCCGATTTCACCCTCAAATCCCTTGCCTTTTGTCTCAAAGGCGACGGCATAGGGATTTCCGTCCTGTTTGCCTACAAAGAAAGTGTTTTCCGTGCCGTCGTCGCCTGTCAGTTTGAAACGGTCCTGTAAGGGATCGTTTGAAACGTCGCTGAGAATGGCCTTGATCGCCGGCGCTTTCTGAAACTTGAGAACCTGATTTTCAATTTGAACCTGTGTGTTGCTTCTGACGGTGGCAAGCAGACCGCCTGAAAAGGCGCTAAGAACCGTCAGGACAACAACCATGCTTATCATTTCACGCATTGTTCACACCCTTTCCCAGAGCTTTGGGCCTGATCCTGTCGATGAGTGGGTTAATAAGGTTTATCAGGAGAACCGCAAACACGGTGCCGTCGGGATAGGAACCGATGTTCCTGATGAGAATCGTCATGATCCCTCCCATGGCTCCGTAGATGATCATGGGCACCAGGTTGACCGGTGAAGATGAGTTCTCCGTTGCAAGGAAAAAGGCGGCCAGAAGCGTATACCCTGTAAAAAGATGGAACAGGGGACATGCATAGAGATCCGGGTTGACGAGCCTGAAAATCCAGGCGGTGAGCAGCAGGCCTGCCACATAGGACAGGGAGATCTCCCACCGGATGTAGCCCCTCAGTATGAGGTAGATGCCGCCGAGGATGATGCCCGCGCCAAAGACGGTGCCGATGGAGCCTACCTGGCTTCCCATGGCTAATTCCTTGACCTGGAACAGGTCCGTGGCAGCAACTCCCTGGTGCTTGAGGGCTGCCAGGGGGGCCAGGGCGGTGAAGTCGAATTCGTAGTTGAGCAGGGCTGCGTCAAAGTCGAAGACGCTCTTCCAGGAGACCAGGAGCACCGCGATACCGACAACTGCGGGGTTAAAGGGATTGCCCCCGATGCCGCCGTAGATCATTTTGCCTACCACAACCGCGATAAAGGTGCCGAGCAGGACGATCCACCAGGGGGCCGTGGCGGGAAGCATCATCCCGACCAGCAGGCCGATGGCGGCTGCGTCGTAGTCGGTGATGGTGATATCCCGCTTTGAGATGAAGTTAAAGGCAAGTTCCCAGAGTATGGCCGCGGAAACCGCCAGGGAAAGCACGCCAAGGGCGGGGGCGCCGAACTTGAGAACGCCGAAAAGCGCCGCAGGCAGTGCCGCCAGGATGAAGTTCAGGTTCATTGCCGCGATGGTGTCGCCATCGTGCCAGAACGGGGCATGGGATACGGTGTATTTGTTCTGTTTATTCATTGGTAGCCTCCGTTTCCAGTTCTATCAGCTGGTGCTTTCCAAGTCGAATGTATTGAAACAGAGGAATTCTTGCGGTGCAGACGTAGCTGCACAGGCCGCATTCGATGCACGACGTAAGATCAAAACTGTCGGCAGCCTCTTCATACAAGTCCGCTTCAAGGTAGCGAACCAGCAGGTTGACAGGTACATTGGCGGGGCATACCCGGACGCATTTCCCGCAGTTGATACAGGGGTAATCGGATACATAGGGAATCTGTTCCCTGTCCTGGATCTGGACGGTATCCATGTCGGGGGTCACCGGATGGTAAAGGGTGTAGGCCGCGTGTCCCGTCATGGGGCCGCCGATGATGATCCTGTCCTTCTCATTGGTCTGGAGGTTGAACTGCTTGAAAATCCGGTGGAGTGGGGTGCCGATGACCGCCTGTACCAGATGTCTGGTTCCGTCCTTGGCAATAACCGTAAGGGTTTTATCGTAAACAAGCTCTTTTTTGGCAAAGGCCCTGGCCAGGGAGATGATCCCTTCCACGCTCACGAATGTGACCCCGCAATCCTCACAGGTGGCGCCCGGGTCCGGTATGATCTCCAGGTGGTCCTTCATGACCATATGGGGCAGGGCCTTGGGGTAAACCTGGGAGATTTTGAGAACCTGCACCCCCTCGGCGGAAAAACCGTCGCCTGCGTCCTCGGGAACGGTGATGGCGATTTTGGGGATACCGGTCATCTGCCTGAGAATATGTATTCCCTGGGAGATCTCGTCTTTTGCTGTTTTCAGCAGGTACTGCCGGGTGGTGGACATGAGGTCCGAGTCTGTTCCCTCAATCACAAGGGTGTTGATCTTACGGTCCGGATCGGTGAAGTGTGACAGGGGCGGGGCCCCGGGCAGGGAGCGAAGGAAGTCGTCGGCGGTCTTCAGGCTGGGTGTGTCGGCAAATTCCGAGAACCCGTTGACTGCCGTGTCTTTCTCATCCCGTTCGACGATGAAATAGGTAGCAATGGTGCCGAAGTCCCCTGTGTAGGAGGCGATGGAGGTTATGGTGCCGGAAACGGGGGATACGGCGTATTCCGTGCTCTCTTTGTAGAGAAAGAGCCGCTCTCCCCTCTTGACCGTGTCTCCCTTCTTGATCAGGGTTTCCCGGGTGCTGTCCAGGGGCTCGTGGAGCAGGAGCACTAATCTGGGTGGGATTGGAATTGTTTCCGGTTTCTTGGGATCGGGCTCAACCCGATCGCACAAGAGCCTGGGGCCAGTTAATTTGATAAATGATCTCTTAATCATAACAAACCTTTACCTGGTAATAATGGTTCATGCATTGAGTCGGTCAATCAGCGGTCAGGCCGGTTGCCGACTATATTGCATGGCATGAGTTGCACTCCACGGGGCCGGCTCCTGCATCTTCGTGGCATCCCTTGCACTGGGCGTGGAATGCGTCCGCCCTTCCGGGCATATCTTCATCGCCGGTAGCTTCGTGGCACTCGCTGCAGTTGTATACCTCATCATCCTCGATGTTGTGGTGACAATCCACACAAGACAGGTCATAATCTGCCTTGTGGGTCATGTGACCAAACAGAACCTTTCCGGCGGCATTTGGAAACATCAGCCGGACGGGTTCATCCGGTGCTGGCGGGGGAAATGAGGCATAGCAGACTATGCCGGTGATTAGAAGTACGATCGCAAGGAGCAGGGTGATCTTCAGGTCTTTCTTCGGGGTCATGGTGTTTTGCCCTCATCGTCTAAAAATCGTTAGTAATAATCGAACGATAAAACGAAAAAAAAACTTTGATTCATTTATCGCAGAACCAGTCAAGTTACAAGCAAAAATTAAATTTTTTTAATGAATATCAGTTAAAAGGAGATGGTTAGGAATCCTTCTGTCTAGAAATTCTGATAAGAAAAGGCTTGAATTCCTTGTTGTTGGATAGGCGGTTGCTGATTGTCCGTATGATGATAAAGGACAGGGCAAAGGATGCAAGGCCTGCCAAAAGGGATGTGAGGGACGGGTCTGTCCCGAATCGGGGGGCAAGGGACTGGCCTGTGGCTGCCCCTGCAATTAAAAGAATGATGGGAAAAATGTAGAGCATGAAGGTTAGTTTGAGCAGGGGAGCGGTCTTGAACCCGATAACGACACGATCGCCTTCGCAGGCGTTGATCGTGTTGCTCACCTGGACAATCATTCCCTTGCCGTTGTCGTTTGATTCGCATGAGTCGCATGCATCGCATGACTCACACGCTTTGGAGCGTACTGTTTTTACCCATGCCATTGAACTGTTGGTGCCGGTGATAATACCTTCTTCTGTAAACATAGTTAGATCTTTCAATTCTAAAATTAAAATCAGATGAAAACCGTGACGGATTTCAGGTTCAAGTGCGGTCAAGCATATAGGCTGATGCCCATGGATCTCTTCTTCTGTTCATATTCCCGGTCAAGTTGCCGGCGTTCCTGCTGGTATTCTCTTTCCAGTTCCTGCTTTCTCGTGTTGTGCTGCTGTTCCAGTTTCTCCTGTTTGCCGGCATAATCCCTTTGAAGAGTCCGGGCCTTCTGGGAAAGTTTAATGTTGTAGCTCGATTCTTCGGTTGAACTCTCCTTCTTCTGCGCAACGGAGGTGAGAGGGGGTGTCGTCTGCACTCTATTGTACTTATTGAATCGTGATGCTGCCGTGCCGGATACTACAGTCGGCATTGTTCTCTCCTCCTTGTTCTAAATCTCCGGAGGTCAGGCCACCAGGTCAACTAATCTTGTGGAACCCTGGTCCTGCCTGGGAGTGACATCGGGAGTCGGTGGTGACTCATTTGCAGGCGGGGGCTCCTGGTTTGCCTGCTCTGCCCGAAGCGCTTCCCGTCCCTGGTTGGTGATGGAAACCTGGTACGCCTCGTTTGAAAGATTGACATCTCTCTGCTCCCTGGCCGGTGTGGGTGTTTCCGGGGTCTGCTCCCTTGCCGGGGGGGTGGCCGGGGGTGCCGCTTCAAGATTCTGTGCCTGGAAATAATGATGTGAGCCGCTTACGCTGTTGATATTCATTATTAACCTCCCAAATTCTCGGTTGCTTCATTTATATAGAGAATATACCCTTGAACTTGTCAAAGTCAATTTTTTTATTTTTTATGTTGACAAAGGGGTGGTGTCGGGGTATAAGTCTCGAGTCTTTCGGAGATCGAGAGGCGCTCTGCTCCCCAGTAGCTCAGTCGGCAGAGCGAGTGGCTGTTAACCACTTTGTCCGCGGTTCAAATCCGTGCTGGGGAGCCACCAAGTTGAAAATCCCTCATTGAGGGTTATGATAAAGGCGGGGCCTTGAGGCTGTAAGCTCAGGGCCTTGTCAAGTTAGAAGCTCTGTTCCCCAGTAGCTCAGTTGGCAGAGCGAGTGGCTGTTAACCACTTTGTCCGCGGTTCAAATCCGTGCTGGGGAGCCACAAAAATCAATATCTCTTTTAGAGATTGTTATAAAGACGGGATCTCGAGGCCGTAAAACTCAGGCCCTGTCAAGTTAGAAATTCTGTTCCCCAGTAGCTCAGTCGGCAGAGCGAGTGGCTGTTAACCACTTTGTCCGCGGTTCAAATCCGTGCTGGGGAGCCACAAACAAATAACTCGTTAAGAGTCTGGATATATTGCAGGGCCTTGGGGATGAATCCCAAGGCCCTGCTGCATTTCAGGCTTATTTTCTTGACAGCAAGCCTTGTTTCAGAATATCCTTCCACCCATGACCATTATATTGGAAAATTGAATCTCAACCGCCTCCCAACCGTGGATGGGATCATGGAACGTCTCAGGAGTCCGCAACTTGGATCTTAAAAACAGCAGCAAGATTCTAACTATTGACGATGAAGCCTACATTAGAAACAGTATAAGGACTTACCTGGAAGACTACGGCTTTCAGGTCGTTGAGGCTGACACCGGAAGAACCGGTATCGATGTTTTTGACAGGGAAGAGCCGGACCTGGTCCTTTTGGACCTCAGGATGCCGGAGATGGACGGGTTGCAGGTTCTGGAGATTCTCCGGAAACGTTCCCCGGACACTCCCCTTATTGTTGCGTCCGGGACGGGTAACATCCGGGCCGTGGTTGAGGCGCTTCACCTTGGGGCATGGGACTATATCCTGAAGCCTGTCCAGGACATGAGCGTCCTTTACCATTCTGTGACCAAATGTCTTAAGGAGAGCCGGCTTCAGAAGGAGAACAAGGAGTACCAGGACCGTCTGGAAGATCTGGTTCGGGAGAGGACCCGGAAGCTTAAGGCGAGCGAGCAGGAATACAAGGCTGTTTTCGAGTGCACCGGCACGGCCACCGCCATACTGGAAAACGATCAGACCATTTCCATGGTAAATACAAGATTTGAGCGGTTATCCGGATTGCCTCGGGAACAGATTATCGGCAGGAAAAAATGGACGGATTTTGTCACTCCTGCCGATCTGGAAAAGATGAAACGCTATCATGAACTGCGTAGAAGCAAAGCCCCCCATGACCTGCCGCCGGAACAGTATGAGTTCATGTTTGTCAGGAGCAGTGGAGAGGAGCGCTATGTCCTGGTGGATGTGGGCGTGATTCCGGGCACGGATCGTTCCGTTGCCTCCCTCCTGGATATAACCAAAAGGAAAAAGGCGGAACAGCGGGGGCGGAGTCTTGAAAAGCAGCTCAGGAAATCCCAGAAGATGGAGGCCATCGGTACCCTTGCCGGCGGCATCGCCCACGACCTGAACAACATCCTGAGTCCGGTGCTCGGTTATGCCGATATGATCATGAGATCCTCCGAGCCCGGAGGAATAACCTTTGAACGGAGTGAGAAAATTCAAAAAGCCGCCCTTCGCGCCGCTGACCTGGTCAGCCAGATCCTGTCCTTCAGCCGCAGGACAGAGGAGGGAAAACGGGCCGTGAAGATTTATCCCGTTCTTAACGAAGCCGTCAGGCTGCTGAGGGGAACCATTCCGTCCACCATCAGGATCATCGACCAGATCGACAGGACTTGCGGTCTTGTGGAGGCCGATCCGACCCAGATCCATCAGGTGATCATGAACCTGTGCACCAATTCCTACCATGCCATGCAATCGACTGGGGGGGAGCTTCTGGTGTCGCTGTTCCCGGTGGAGATCCCCGTGGATGGTTCCTCAGATTACCCTGGTCTTGCCCCCGGACATTTCCTTTGTCTCAGTGTCGAGGATACCGGATGCGGCATGCCTGAAGAGGTGCTGGAGAGGATTTTCGATCCCTACTTTACAACCAAGGAGGAGGGAAAGGGAACCGGGCTCGGGCTTGCCACCGTCTATAGCATCGTCAAGAGCTGTCAGGGGGAGATCATCGTGAAGAGCACCCCGGGGCAGGGTTCCTGCTTCAAGGTCATGCTTCCCGTGGTTGGGGCGGCATCCGGGAGCGATACCCGGAAGACTAAGGGGGACTATCCCGAGCGGGGGCATGGTGAGCGGCTTGTTGTGGTGGATGATGACAGGGAAATTGCCGATATGTGCAAGGAGGGGTTTGAGGCCCTGGGGTATGAGGTGGCTGCCTTCTATTCCGGTGTCGATGCCCTGGACCACTTTAAAAAGAACCACGGGAATATCGATCTTGTGGTCACCGACCAGACCATGCTGCACATGACCGGGTTTGAGCTTGCCCGGGAGATGCTGGCCATCAGGGATAACATTCCCGTGATCCTCTGCAGCGGTTACACCGGGGACGTCACTGAAAAGAGCGTCGCGGACGCTGGGATCCGCCGCTTTGTCCTGAAGCCCGTTACGGTCGATGACCTTTCAAGGGAGATCCAGCAGGTCCTGAACGTTGAAGACAGTTGATCATGTCGTGTCGTATGGTAAAGGAGAGACCATGCCTGAAAAAACGGTAAATGTTCTTGTGTTGGACGATGAGGAGAGCATCCGCCACAGCATTGCAGCTTATTTTGAAGATGAGGGATTTACCGTGTTTGAGGCGGCCAGCGGAGAGGATGCCCTGGTTCTGTTACAATCCAGGAGTGTGGATGCGGCCATTGTCGATATCAGGCTTCCGGGAATGGACGGCAATGCTTTTATGACCAAGGCCTGTGAAATTGATTCAACCATACGGTTCGTGGTACACACGGGCTCTGCGGATTATGTGCTGCCTGACTCTTTGAAGTCTGAAGGAGTGTGTGTCGAGGCAGTTTTTATCAAACCTGTTCACGATCTGAAAGTCCTGATCACGGCTTTAAAGCCCTTCTAATTTTTCAGGAGAACGCCATGGATGACAACAGCCGCATTAAAATTCTGACCATTGATGATGAACCTTATATCAGGGACAGCGTTAAGAGTTTCCTGGAAGACTACGAATTTGAGGTGATCGAGGCCGGAGACGGCCGGCAGGGGCTTGAGGCGTTTCAACAACAAAAGCCCGATCTTGTGCTGTGCGACCTTCGGATGCCTGAAATGGACGGCCTGGAGGTACTGGCGGCCGTCACCGAGCGATCCCCTGATACGCCCATCATCGTTGTTTCCGGCGCCGGAAATATCGGGGATACCGTCCAGGCCCTGCGCCTTGGGGCATGGGACTACATCATCAAACCCATCCAGGACATGAATGTGCTCTACCATTCGGTGAACAAGGGGCTTGAGCGGGCCCGGCTCATCCGGGAGAAGAATAAGTACCAGCAGGATCTTGAAGACGCCAATGACCGGTTGCAAGCTTCCCTGGACGACCTTAAGCGAACTCGGGACCAGCTGGTGCAGTCCGAGAAGATGGCGGCCCTGGGAGGACTTGTCGCAGGGGTCGCCCATGAGATCAACACCCCCATCGGGGTTGGCGTGACCGCCGCATCGTTCCTCCAGACAAAGACAGAGGAGCTTCAGAAGCTCTACCACGCAGACGAGCTGAAGCGAAGCAACCTTGAAGTCTATCTTTCCACCATTGACGAGGTGGCCCGTTCGATCCTGATCAACATGGAGCGGGCAGCCGAGCTGATCTCCAGCTTCAAGCAGGTGGCCGTTGACCAGTCCAGTGAAGAGAAGCGCTTTTTCAATCTCAAGGACTATATCGGCGAGGTGCTCCTGAGCCTCAGGCCCAGGTACAAGAAGACCGGCCATGGCATCGAGGTCAACTGCTCCGGAGACCTGGAGATCTTCTCCTATCCCGGCGCCTATTCCCAGATTGTGAGCAATCTTGTGATCAATTCCCTGGTACACGGGTTTGAGGGGGTGGAAAAAGGGAAGATGATCTTTGACATCAGCCGGAAGGATGAAACAGTCGTGTTTGTTTACCGGGATACCGGCGTGGGCATGGCTCAAGATCAGATTGCAAAGGTTTTCGACCCCTTTTATACCACCAAGCGGGGCAAGGGGGGGACCGGGCTTGGGATGTCCATCGTCTTCAATCTCGTGACCCAGACCCTCGAGGGAGGCATCCAGTGCAGTAACACCGGGGGCAAGGGTGTGGAATTTATTATGAAATTACCGGTCTGAGAACGACATAATCGTGCAAATACAAACTACATCCAAATGGTATCTTCATCCTGTTTTCATCTTTGCCTGTTCGATTCTGGCCCTTGCAGGTTCCCTTGTCATCACCGTCTCCTGGTACATGGAAATCACCGCGGCCCTCGAGATCATCATCAAGAAGTTCCATATCGATCCGGGCCAGATCTTTCCTTCAAAGAGCGGGATGATCTTCCTGGTCCTGACCCTGCTCATCACCGTGGTCATGGCCGGAATCCTCCTGGCTTTCATCTATTATCAGCGCACGGTAAGGCTTTTCAGGCTCCAGCATAACTTTATCTACAATTTCACCCATGAACTCAAGACGCCGGTCACCTCCCTCAAGATATACCTTGAGACCTTCATGCGCCATACCCTGGAGCCGGAGGATATCAGGAAGTATTCCGGATACATGCTGGAAGACGTGAGCCGCCTCATCGAAAATATCAACTCCATCCTCAATCTTGCCAGGATCGAGAGCCGCAGCTACGGGGCTGAACTGACAAGGGCGGACCTGGTTGAGGTGACCCGGAATTTTTGCGACAAAAACCAGACCCTGTTTCGCAATCTTGACATCACCATCACCAATCCAGGGAACCGGCGGTTTGTTTATCCGGTCAACCTGCTTTTGTTCGAGATGCTCCTGATGAATATCCTATCCAATGCGGAAAAGTATAACAACTGTGGAAAGCCCGCCCTGGAGATCCTGTTCAATTTCCACAAGCAGCGGCTTTCCATCGAATTCTCGGACAACGGCATCGGGATCGAGACAAAAGAGATCAACAAGATTTTCAGGAAATTCTACCAGACCGCCAGGCAGGAGGAAACCTATGTCAAGGGCAGCGGCCTGGGGCTCTATCTGGTGTTCAGCATTGCAAAGATACACGGATGGAGGGTCACGGCAAAGAGTCAGGGCAAGGGAGAAGGGGCAACCTTTATCCTTACCTCGCCCAGGGAGGATTTTGGCGACATCAATGGGAGAAATTTATGGAAGATGCTGAAAAAAAGCGTATCCTGGTAATCGAGGATGAAGAGCATATTGCCGAAGGGATCAAGCTCAATCTCACCATGCAGGGATATGGGGTGAGGATCGCCCCGGACGGGATCGCAGGCCTCGACCTGTGGCGCCAGTGGCGCCCTGACCTGATCATCCTCGATATCATGCTGCCCATGATCGACGGGCTGTCCGTTCTGAAAAGCATCCGCAATGAGGATGAAAAGCTGCCCGTGCTCATCCTTTCGGCCAAGGGAAGTGCCGAAGACAGGGTGAAGGGACTGCGCTGCGGCGTGGACGACTACCTTGCCAAACCCTTTGACCTGGATGAGTTCCTTTTACGGGTTGAGCGGCTCCTTGCCAGAAAATCGTGGTATGTTGATGAAGCCCCCGCACCCGCACCCGAAGAGCCTCCCTTTCCCGGGGAAGTCTACCGGTTTGGCGAGAATACGGTCAACTTCACCACCTGCCAGGCAGAGTCCATGGCCGGGACCATCACCCTTACCGAGCAGGAGATCAAGCTGCTCAAGGTGTTCATCGCCAACCGGGGCAAGCCCGTGCCCCGGCGGAAACTCCTGGAGGCCGGGTGGGGATATTCAGGCACCACCACCACCCGGACCGTTGACAATTTCATGGTGAGGTTCAGGAAGTATTTTGAAAAGAATTCTAAAAAACCCGTTTATTTCAAGAGCCGACGTTCCGTAGGATACATCTTTGATCATTAGCCATGGATCGCTCCGGTCACCAGGCTGAGGGAGTAGTTGGTTCCGATGGTCCTGGTGAGAATCGATACAGGGGCTTCCATGCCATGGTGATAAATTCTGCCGTTAATCACTTCCACCCGGTAAAGGCTTTCATTAAATCCCTTTTTGATGTATTTTAAAAATGCCTCCTTGGTTGTCCACTGTTGGAAGATATCCCGGGGCATGGTCCCCATGGAGGCCAGTTCGTTTTGGGAAAAGGCGGTTTTCATGAATGCGCTGTCGGGTGCTTTTCCGATCTCTTCTATGTCAAGCCCGATGTCTGTTCCCTCCCTTGTGGTGAGGGCCACGGCAGCATAGTCACCCGAATGGGATATGGAGATCCTGATCCCTGGAAGATCTTTAATAAAAGGTGCACCCTCGTCCTGGTGCATGACCGTGATTTCGGTCATGGGCATTTCGTTGTTCAGGGCTTTTTGCACCATGGTCTTGACAAGAAACCGTCCGGCCATCCATTCGACCTGTTTTTTGAGGCTCTTGAACCTGTTCACCATCTCAATCTCTCCGGGGGAGAGAAAAACTGTCCGGAAATCCTCTTCTTTAAACAACCGGTTTCTTTTTACCTGGAAATTGTGCCAGCCGTTTTTTTCCGGAAGGCAGTTGTTCAGAAACAAGGAGATGCTGTGGTAACAGATCCTGGTTCCGGGTTCAGGTTCAAAGCAGTTGCAATTGCAGGGTTTGATCTCTCGATTTTCCATGGTGTTTTCCTGGTGTGTCTATTGGGTGTCCTTGGATGGAGGGTAGATGACCTCTTTAACAAAATAATGGCATAACATAGGTACGGATCAACCTGAAGTCAACCGGCTTGTTCTGACGACGCGTCCGGTCGGAATGTTTTTTTTAACCAAAGAGGCATGCCATGACCGTAAGAGCCAAATTGATGTCCCTGGGGCTGTTGAGCCTCCTTGCCACCAGCATCCTTTTCGGGGTTAGCTGGTATTCCATGTCGGCAAAAGCCCGCCTTGATTCCGACCTTGAAATCCTTGCCGTCATCAACCTTGCCATGTTCAAGGCCATTGTCCGGGAAAAGGAGTTTTTCATTGATCATGACCTTGAGAACACCCGCAGGGCAGAAGAACATTTTGACACCATCCGGGAATCTATCTACCTGGTGAAGCAGGAGGTGTTTTTTGACCGTGATGAGGTGGATTCCCTTTCTAAAACCGTTGAGAATTACCGAACCACCCTTTTTTCCCTGTTTGATCTGGAGAGCCGGGTTCAGGAGATTCACCGGGAGATCGAACAACAGGTGGACAAATTCAACACAGGGTTCATGGAACGCAACGGCTCCCCGGGTGACCCGGTCAATGCCGGCCAATCCTCCCCCGGTGTAAAGGCGTGGGAAATCCTTGAAAAACAGGGGGTGATCCTGGTGAGCAGGGTCGTTGTGAGCGTGAACCGGGATCTGATGGTCAACCAGGACATGATGGGTTTTTATAAGACCACCAAGGCCGTGTTTGAAATTCTGGAGAAGGTGAAGCCGGTTACGGACTCCCTGAAGAGCCGTCTTGCGGCCGAGGGGCGGGAGGATCTCCATGGGGATATCGACCGGTTCATGGAAACGGCGGATTTTCTGCCGGGGCAAGTCCGGGCCCTGATCGATCTCTGGCCCGGACGCTCCAAGCAGCTGGTTAACCTGGACGATTCAAGAAAAAAGATGGTGGGGTACCTCAACCTTATCTCGAAAAACGCCAGGGCCCAGGAAAAGGAGCAGGAGCGGATGCTGTTCCTGGTCAACCTTGCAGTTTTCGGCATGGTCGTTTTGATCCTCTTGATCGGGGGCTCCCTGACACTGACAGCGGTTCTGGATCCCATCCGCAAGGCGGCCCTTGGGCTGAAGAATATTGCCCAGGGCAAAGGGGATCTGACCCAGAGTCTTGCGGTGGGCGCGGATGACGAGATCGGGGCGCTTGCCACCTGGTTCAATGCGTTTATCCAAAAGCTGAGGGAGCTTGTGACCCGGATCAGCGACAACGTCCGGGTACTGGGAGGCGCTTCTTCGGATCTTCTCTCCATCTCCCGGCAGCTGGAGGAGCGGGCGTCGGGCATGGACCGCCAGGCAGTGACAACGGTGGGGCTGATACAGAAGACCGTGGGGAGGTTCAAGGCCATGGGGACATCCACCGCCGAGGTGAGCGACAGGATCGACTCGGTGGCCCAGTCCTCGGCCACGGTTTGCCGGAAGCTTGACAACAGCAGGACAGCGGTGGACAGTCTCTCCTCGGCCGTGACATCCCTGGCCTGTGCCATGGAAGAGATTTACGCGACCCTCAATGAGGTGACCGTCAACGCATCCCAGGGTTCCGCCATCACCTCGGACGCCGCAACAAAGGCGGAGGATACCAACGCCATCGTCACCGTCATGGGTACCTCGGCTTCTGAAATTGGTGATGTGATCGAGCTTATCCAGGATATTGCCTTTCAGACCAACCTGCTTGCCCTGAACGCCTCCATCGAAGCTGCCGGGGCAGGGGAGGCGGGCAGGGGGTTTGCCGTGGTCGCCAACGAGGTAAAGGCCCTTTCCAAGCAGACCGCAAAGGCCAGCAGCGATATCAGGGCAAAGGTGAAATTCATGCAGACCAGCACCAACACGGCGATTGCGGCAATCCAGGCCATTGCCGGGGTTGTCCGGGAAGTCGACGGGATCATGGGCTCCATTGCCATGGCCGTTGGGGAGCAGACAAAAATCGTCAATGACATTTCCAAAACCATTTCAAAGACAGCCGGGGATTCGGAAACCGTGGCGGAAAACATGGAGGAGCTTGTCCGGTTCGAGGAAGAGGTGAGCCGGGCGGTGGGGGAGGTGGCCCAGGCGTCCAAAGCCATTGCCCGGCAGCTTGCCAAGGCCTCCGACGACAGTGATCAAATCCTGAAGACCATGGAGACCCTGAGCCTCAATGTGGAGAGCACGGCCCAGAGTTCCGAGACCACCAAAAGGCAGGCGGGGGATCTTTCCGTGATCGCCCGGAATCTTGAAGCCGTGATGGCGGAGTTCAAGATCTGATACACAGCAGGAGGAGGAGGAGGACGAAACCGGTGATGGGGGGTAACAACGGTTCAGATACAAGTGGGGGGCAGTTTGTCCGGTTCACCGTCGGCGGGCTTTCCATGGGGATCGATATCCTGGGGGTCAGGGAGGTGGCCGTCATTCCCGGGATCACCCCGGTCCAGCATGCGCCTTCCTTTGTCCGGGGACTGATCAACCTCAGGGGGCAGCCGGTGACGGTGGTGGACCTTGGCGTGAAATCCGTCAGCCCCGGAAGAACCTTGACCGGACACACCCATGTCATTGTCCTGAAAAAAGCCCATGTGGGGATACTGGTTGACACCATCGGGGATATCGTTCCCGTGCCCGTGGGGGGGATCGAACCTTTGCCTTCCAACATGGATCTTACGAATATTGACGTCATTGACGGTGTTGTCAAGCTGGAGCATGAGCCCATGTACATCGTCTTCCCGGTGCGGCTTCTGGATGCCATGGCAAAGACCTCCGGGGGGGCAGGGGAGTGACCATGGCTGGTACCCAGGATTTGACCCCGGACGTTGCCAGGGAGTTCATCGCCGATATACGGGACGACCTGGAGAGGCTGGAACCGGACCTTCTGGCCATGGAGGAGTTGGGGGGGCATGTAAGCTGTGACCTTGTGAACAACGCTTTCAGGGCTGTTCACAGCATCAAGGGAGGGGCCGGGTTTTCCGGGCTCACCAGCCTTGGCGACCTTGCCCATTCCATGGAAAACGTGCTCATGGCGGTGAGGGATAACCGGATTTCCCTGGTTTTTCCCGTTCCGGACGTTTTGCTGGCCGGACTCGACAGGATGAAAGCCATGGTGGCCGGCCTGGATTCCGGCATACAGCCCTCATGTGAAAAGGAAAAACGGGCACTGGAAGCCTTGAATCCATCTCCTGGCGGCGCTGTCCGTCCCGGGCGATCCGATTCTTCCCTGGCGGAGCGAATGGGACATCTGCTTGATCCGGGCGTTCTCAGGGAGGCCGTGGCCCGGGGAATGCTGATCCATGCCGTTGAATTCGATCCCCAACAGGATTTTGTGGAGAAAAACCGGAAGGTCCGGGATCTGTTGACGGATATCGAGGGCATTGGAGAGCTTGTTTTTGCCGATTTCGATCAGGCCACGGCACCCGGGGATCTTGACCCGGGCCATGGGCCGTTTACGGCGGTGATTGCCACCATCCTGGATACTGAGTTCCTTGCCCAGGTGCTTGAGGTGGAAACCGGCCGGATCATCCCCCTTGACCCGGACGCCATGGTATCACCGGAACCCGATACCCAGGCCGCGGCCCTGCCCGAAGCCACAGGGAATACCATGGCCGGGCCCGCTGTGCCGAATGGGGAGCCCCAGGCCCTCCCCGCCGCCACCATCCGGGTCAATGTGGAACTGATCACCCGGTTGATGAACCTTGCCGGAGAGCTCGTGCTGAGCCGGAACCGGCTTCGGCCCCTGGTGGAGGGGCTTGCCCTGCAGGATGCCGGGGTCAGCCAGGTGATGCAGTCCCTTAACACGGTGAGTTCCCTGATTCAGGAAGATATCATGCGGTTGCGGATGCAGCCTTTTGGCAAGCTTGTTTCAAGGTTCAGGAGGATCGTCCGGGACCTTGCAAAAAGCCTTGGCAAAGAGGTGGATCTTCTGGTGGAGGGCGGGGAGGTAGAGCTGGACAAGGGCGTATTGGAGGGCCTTGCCAATCCCTTTACCCATTTGGTGAGAAATTGTGTCGACCACGGCATTGAAACGCCCTATTCCAGGACAGGGGCAGGCAAGCCGCCCAGGGGAACCATCCGGATAAGGGTGCATCAGCAGGGGGGGCATATTCATGTCTGTATCCAGGACGACGGCCGGGGCATCGATCCTGATGCCATTGGGGCCGCTGCCGTTGACAAGGGCCTTGTCACCCGGGAGGCGGTCCTCGCCATGACGGATAAGGAGAAGATCAGCCTGGTGTTTACACCTGGTTTCTCCACCTCAAAGACCATCACCGACCTGTCAGGCCGGGGGGTGGGATTGGATGTGGTCAAGACCAATATCGAGAACCTCAGGGGGCGGATCGGGATCGAGTCGACCCCCGGCCAGGGCACCCAGGTCCGGATCACCATTCCCCTGACCCTTGTCATAGTTTCCGCCTTGGCCGTCGGAACCGGCGGGCTCAGGTTCGCCATTCCCCAGATGCAGATCCAGGAGGTTTTTCATCTAAAGCCGGGGGAGCTTAAAACATGCGTGGAAAGGGTTGCCGGTGCCGATGTCATAGGTTTCAGGGGCAGGCTGTTGCCGGTGGTGAGGCTCAGGACTCTTTTGGAGATGGAGACACGATATTTTGATGCCGGTACCCGGAGGGAGCAAAGGGAGCGCCGGTCCGCCATTTTCAATCCCGGAAAGGGAAGGGATCGGCGCAGGCAGCCGTGGGGAGCCGTTTTTGTATTCGTGCTCAAACAGGGGACCAACCGTTTCGGGCTGTTAGTGGAAGAGCTTTTCGACACCGAGGAGATTGTTGTCACCCCTTTGGGGCCGGGCCTGGAAAATTGCCCCTGTTTCAGCGGTTCCACCTTCCTCGGAGACAGGGGAGTGATCATGATCCTGGACGCCCCGGGCATGGCAGGCCATGCCGGCCTGGAATTTGAAGCGGTGACCCGGGAGGAAAAGCGGCGTATGGCGGAAAAGGAGGGGGAGGAAGAACAGGGGCCATGCCCTGTGAACTTCATGCTTTTCTCCTTTGCTCCCGACGACTGGTTTGCCGTTCCCCTGGAGGCCCTGGCACGGCTTGAAGCGATCCGGCCCCTTGATATCCGCACCCGTGGGCAACTCCGGTTCATGGATTACAAGGGAAGACCCATGCTCCTCTTTTTTCTGGATGAAATCATCACGGCGGCATCCTGTGATTTCACCGGCGATCAGCTGCATGTGATCGTTCCCAGGGGGCCTGCCGCCTCCGCAGGCATTGTGGTGGGACCGGTCATGGATACCGTGGCGTTTTGTGAAAGTGTGGACACCGTCCCCGCCCCGTCCCCCGGAATCAGGGGTTCGGCCGTTATCGGAAAGAAACGGGTACGGTTCCTGGACATGGCCCAAATTTCCAGGCGGATGGAAATACTGGTAAAGGCGGCCGGTTACATGTAAATAAGGACTATAGGGAATGCCTGAACCATAAGGAGGCGTGCATGAAGTTTCTTGTTGTGGATGACAAGGCGTCTGTCCGTTCAGCCATGGTGGATATCCTGGCCGGACTCGGATTCAAGGATGTGACGGAGGCCGCGGACGGCGGTGATGCCTGGTTCAAGTTAAAGGCGGAGTTTGAAGGGGTGATGCCTGAAAAGTTCGATCTCGTCATCTCCGACATGGAGATGCCCGAGATGTCGGGCCTGGACCTGCTGAAGGCCGTAAGGGGAGATAAGAGCCTGAAGGATACCCCCTTTATAATGGTGACGAGCATCAACACCAAAGACACGATCCTCGCGATCATGAAACTTGGAATCAAGGCCTACATCATCAAGCCCTTTACCATGGAGTCCGTGGCCGCTAAACTTGTGCAGGCCGGGTTTCTGAAGAAAAAGGATTGACCTGGAACGGCGGGTCTGGAAGTCCCATGGCCGCCGGGGAGGCGATTATTTCAGGTAACCCTTTGATTTATTCTGTCCCCCGGGGCCAGCTTGTTGAGTTTGACCATCATGATAAGGTCGGTTCCAATACCTGGTTTAAAAGAACAGAGTAATCTTATTGCTCTCACTCAACTCACCTGTTAGATTAGCCATAAAGAAAATAGCTTGCATATTTCAAAAAAGTATACTTATTATCTCACGCACATATTTTGTTGTGCTTAAAAGCTTTTGTTATGTGGAATAGGATATTCCTGCTCAAACTGGAACTGTCAAAAGGAGATTTTATGAAAAGGTTAATCGGATTGCTGGCTATTTCTTGTATTTTAACTTCATGTAACGGGGTCTCACCTCAACTAAATATTCCTTCTCAAACACAACAGGTTGTGAATTCTGGGTTTAAAGGTTCTTCAAAAATAACCTCCTATCCAAATATGGATAGAATTCCCGTATTCCCGAACGAAGAAGTCACATTTGAAATTATTCTTAAGGTCGATAATCCGAAATACAATAAACTGATCATGGATTTTGATGATAACACTGCTTCAAAATATATAGATCTCGCTTTTGATCCAAAGGGGACCACTAAAGTTTATGTCCCTCACTCTTATAAAAAAGAGGGGAACTACACTGTTGCCGTCGAAATTGCTAAAAGTGATTTAAAGGATGTTCATAAACTTAACGTTCATACAATCTTCATTACCCCAAAGGTCGAGTCTGATGCTGAATTAAAAGATAAAGCCGAAGAATTGCTTGCAGCTAAACTCACAAATGATATTTGTTCGTTTTTAAAGAAGAAAAATAAGAAAAGAGCTAAGCTTGCCTTGTCCATGCTTGACAATGCTAATTTTGAATATACCGGCGATGAGAAGGTCTTCAAGTTGATTCAGACAATAACTAAAAGCCTTGTAAATAACAAGGTTACGGTTCTTGAAAAATCTCCGGCGGCATTGGTTCGTCTAGCGCATGAATCAGTCACTCAGATAGGTAAAAATGGTAAAAAATCGACCAAACCTCTTAAACGGTTGGAATATGGATTAATGACCGAGTACCAGGGCGCTTCCATGCCATTCTTTTATGGTGCAAAAATAGAGGGTGTAGATGATTACCAAATAGTCAGTGGTGTGAGTTCAAAAAACGATTCTGAACGAGATCAGAAATCCAGCTCTAAAAATAGTGGTCTCTTCGCCTCGGTTACAAAGTCGGTTAAAGAAAAGGTGAGTACAGAGAAACATTCCGATACTGAACAAAGTGAAAAGAGAACGGTAAAAAGCAGCAGGCCCCTTTTAGTCGCCAGTTTCGATACGGCCGATTATTTAACGGTTATTTACATTCTTAAAGATCTTAACCTCGTAAAAACCAAATCTATTTATTTTGATCCTAAATATAATAAAGAGATGATTGAGAGAACTGCGAGCATGAGAATTAACGCTCGAATACTCAATAAAAATGGTGTTATCGAGTGGATTAAGGATATCGACAGCGTGGTTAAGGACAGAGTCATATCAGATTATGAAGATTATAGATCCAAGATTCAATAACCCTGTTCCTTGGAATTTGCATTTGTAAGTCTTTCATCCCTCCCATTTAATTATGGGGGGGATGCTGGTCTCGGGACTACTAATATGCTTAAACTCCATCTTGTTTTAATTATTGGGAGGATGCTATCATGAAAAATGATATTGATAAAAAATATGATATCGCCGTTTCTTATGCAAGCGAGGATAACGAAATTGTCGAAGAATTCGTTAAAAAAGCGGAAGAAAGTAAGATTGGAGTGTATTATGATAAAAATGAGAAAGCATCTCTTCTGGGGAGGGATTTGAATGAGGTTACTGAGGAAATATATGGAGAATCTGCACGGTTCTGTCTGATATTCATATCAAAAAACTATATTAACAAAAAGTGGCCAAATGACGAATTTGATTGTGCCGTGAAAAGAGAGTTACGGACAAAAGAAAAATGTATTATCCCCATAAGATTAGATAATGCAAAATGGACTGGTTCCTTGGAATCTAAGAAAAATACCGCCTATTTTGACCTAACCAAGGAAAGCATAGTTGATTTTGTAAATTATATGTCGGAGAAAATGAAAAATGCTGAAGAAGAGCGTGTTGAAGAAGCAGTCGCTGAAGAAGAACCTTCCCTTCCAACCTCTCATGGGAAAAAGGGCGTAAAAGTCTTGAGCCTGCTTGCAATTTGCGCAGTCGCAGTCCTATTATATCTGTTTTCTGCTGGAACGTCCGCTCTCCCTGACTACATCAATATGGATAAAAATTATATTACAGATTTAAGGGCAAATGTCATGTGGCAAAGATCCAAAGCGGGATACATGAATCTAAGTGATGCAAGAAAATATCGGGACAAGATCAATGGGAAGAAGTCCAGCGCCTTCAGGAACTGGAGGCTACCCCATAAAAATGAACTGCTTGCTCTAAGGAAAATTGTCAAAAAATACCCCGGCTATTTTCCCGATGAAAATCCATGGTACTGGTCGGGAGATGAAAAGGGCCTCATGTTTGCGTGGGCGGTCAAACTGGGAGATGACAGTGATCCTGATTACATAAATAAAGATGAAGCAAACGCAGTTCTATTAGTGCGTTCTTTAGAATAGTGTTGTAATTATACAAATAATGCACAGGAGCCATTTTACCGTTGCTCGCGTCTATTTTGACATAACTGCCGTCGTCCGGCAGATCACTCAAAATTAATGGATGACACCATGATACTGCTTAAATATTTCATTCGGTCATATCTTTTTCTTCGATATTATTTCCACAGGATCAGCCGAACGGGTTCCTTCAGCCCCCGCCACGATTGCCGGTATCTGACAGGCCCCTACAAAAATGCGGGAAATCCCGTCAAGGACGGGCTCCACCGCTATCATGTCAAGCAGTTCCATGAATCATCCTGTTCCGTGGCCACGGTGGCTTCGGCCGTGAATACCCTGGCCCGGCGCCAGGGTTTGAACTCCCATGAACACTTTCCCCTGAGCCAGCAGGATCTGTTGAATACCGTCACCGCCGCCCATTGGAAGGAACGCATGGGAGTCAATGGCTATAACGGGCGCAGGGGATTGCCCTTGGAGGTTCTGGGGGAGGTGGTGAGGGAAAGCCTTGAAGTTCACGGCATTGCCCACAAATCCGTGGAGATATTCCGGACACCGGGCCCCAGCTCCCCGGCGGCAGCCGGATCACAACAGGGCTTGCGGGAACGCCTTGTGGCGTTTGAAACCCGGGGTGATTGCCTGGTCCTGACCCATTTTGACCAGGGCAGCTTTATCCGGGAAATGAATATCCCCCACATCTCTCCGGTGGGGGGCTATGATCCGGTTGCAGACCGGGTGAAGATTCTGGATGTGGACCCCTCCCAACCCCATCCCTATGAGATTCCCTTTCGGGTCTTTTACCGGGGGATCTTCACCCGTTACCAGAATGTATTCCGAAAATTTGGCTATGGCCGGGGGGGATGTATTTTTATCTGGCTGTAAATTGGAGTATGCTTACCATGGGAAATCAGATAAAGACGACAATCCTGCTGACACTCATGACGGTGTTTATCATGTGGGTAGGGAACATCCTTGGTGGATCCATGGGGATGATCGTGGCCCTTGTGCTGGCGGGCGGGATGAATTTTTTCAGTTACTGGTATTCGGACCGGGTGGTCCTACGCATGTACAACGCCCGGGAGGTGGGGCCCCATGATGCGCCGGAGTTTTACGGGATTGTGGAACGGCTTTCCCAACGGGCCGGGCTTCCCATGCCCAGGCTCTATGTGATCCCCCAGGGGGCTCCCAACGCCTTTGCCACCGGCAGAAACCCGGAACATGCCGCTGTTGCGGTAACCGAGGGACTGTTGAACATTATGGAAAGGGAAGAGCTGGAGGGGGTGCTGGCCCATGAACTGGCCCATGTGAAGAACCGGGATATTCTCATCGGGACCATTGCGGCGACCATGGCGGGGGCCATCATGATGCTGGCGAACATGGCCCGCTGGTCGGCGATTTTCGGCGGTTTCAGCCAGGATGACGAAGGGGAGGGCGGCGGAGTCCTCGGCCTTATTATCATGTCGGTGGTCGCCCCCCTGGCGGCCATGATTATCCAGATGGCCATCTCCCGGTCCCGGGAATACCTGGCCGATGCATCGGGTACCGGTTTTTCCGGCAATCCCGAAGGACTGGCCAGGGCGCTTGAAAAGATTCAGGCCAGTTCTGGAAAGGCGCCCATGGACGCCGAGCCGGCCACGGCCCATATGTTTATTTCCAATCCGCTGAGCGGGAGTAGCCTGATGAACCTGTTTTCCACCCATCCGCCCCTGACTGAAAGAATCGCCCGCCTGCGGAAGCTCCGTCCCCCGGGGAGTAGCCCGGACAGGAGCGGCGGAATGAAATCACAGGCCGAGGATTTCTGGAACAGCCTGTCCTGAGCCCTGGACCCGATTGGTTTTAAATTCCAGAGTCTTGTAAATGCCGGGGGGCATAATGCCGCCATAATATTCGCCCGGAGACTTTTTTTATGGTTGACAAGCCTTTCTAATGGGGATATAAGTTCTCCTCGTTTCAGGGAGCTGTTCCGAATGGACGGCTTTCATCCGTGCCGAAGTGGCGGAATTGGTAGACGCACCAGTTTCAGGGACTGGCGGGCGTATGTCTGTGGGAGTTCGAATCTCCCCTTCGGCACCACCGAACTCAATGGGGTCAGAATGAATTATCAAATTCACTCTGACCCCTTTTTTTTATTCCATGAAAGATTGGCCGTATTTTTTCCAGATGTCAAGGGCGATGCGCAGGGGTTTCATCATGGGCACCGTGTAGGTATGAAGCTTTTTTTCGGCCATATAGGTCCTGCAGCGGTCCACATAGGATGAGAATCCCCGTGGGGAAATGATCAGGGGTTTGGTCAGCTCTTCTTTCAATTCCACAAGTCGTTCGGGCAGGTATTCCGAAAGCAGCGGCACCTGAAGGTAGATGGCGGCTATGATCACGTCTGTATGGGGATCTTTATCCACAATGCGGATGGATTCCAGGAGCCTGTCATCACCACAGTTGCCAAAGAGATCAATGGGGTTATTCCCCACATTCTTTAAAATTTTATCACTGATCGCTTTCTGTTCGGGTTTCAGGTCCTTTTCAATCAAGTCCTGCATCCGTTTTCTGGTTTCAGGGGCAAACTCGGCCAGGGTCATGCCTTCTTCCGTGACCTGGTCCGCCAACAAAATACCGGCCCCGCCTCCAACGCTGACAACAGCAATGCGCTTGCCGTCTGTCTTTGGTTGGCTTGTGAGGATGGAAAGAACATTGACCAGGATTTTCGGGTCCTCCGTCAGTTCTTCCACCAGGTAGAACCCGGCTTGATCGCAGCAGGATTTAAAGGCCTCATGGCTGCCGGCAAGGGATGCCGTGTGGGAAAGGGCCGCTTCCGCGCCGCCGCCCATTCCGCCCTTGATGATCAGGACGGGCTTTTTGCGGGCCACCTCTTTCCCTACTTTCATGAGTTTCAGGCCGTCCGCCACCCCCTCCAGGTAAATGGCGATGATTTTTATTTTCGGATCATCCCCCATGTGGGCCAGGATTTCCGGAACGCCCACACTGCCGGCATTCCCAATGGATACCCACTTGCCCAGGTTCTGGTGGTCCGCACCGAACATCTCAAGGAGTTCAAGGCCGATTCCGCCGCTTTGGGAGATGACGCCGACACAATTGGGCATTGCGGCTGGTACGGAACGCTGAACCGGTATGTAGTTGGTATTCAGCCCGGAGAAGTTGTCAATCACCCCCATGCAGTTGGGGCCGATAAACGCGACTTTATAAGTCTCACAGAGACGGATGAGTTTGTCTTCAAGGTCTTTCCGGCCCATTTCGGCAAAACCGTCGCTGAATATGATGGCCCCTTTTCCCCCAAGCTTGCAGAATTCCTCAAAAATAGTGACCGTTCTTTCGGAACTGACGGCAAACACACAGACTTCCGGTACTTCAGGCAGGGCGGAAAGGGAGGGATAGCAGGTGAGCCCGTGTATTTTTTTCAGTTTGGGATGCACGGGATAGAGGTTCTTGATGCCCATGCAGTTTTTTAGGATCACGCCGCCCTGGGTGCCCGGACGGGACGCACCGATGACAGCGACCGACCGGGCGTTGAAAATGGCATTGACGCTATCGAGTTTCCAGTCCCTGACATCCCTGGGCAGGGGGGGGACGACATCTGTATCCCGGATCAGTCTTGCATCCACAACGGCGTACCCGTTTTCATAGACAATCACGGGATTGAGATCCAGTTCACAGATGTCCGGATTTTCGGCCATGAGCCGTGACACATTGATCACCAGCTCAATAATGCCGTTCCGGTCATACTGCTGCCCCCGGAATCCGTCAAGGACTTTTCCAGCCCGTGTTTTGGACAGCATCCGTTCCACATCATGTACGGACAACACCCCGATTCCCATGGCCGCATCGGAGTATAATTCCACAAAGACGCCGCCCAGGCCGATCATGGTGACAGGACCGAATCCGGGGTCCTGTTTCGCCCCCACAAGCAGTTCAAACCCCTTGTCCGCCATCTTCTGGATCAGCAGCCCTTCCTTCTCTTCCCTGGAAAATTCGCCGATTTTATTTTCAATGGCAAGACAGGCCTCTTCCAGCTGGGTCTGGTTTTTTATGTCCAGAAAAACCGCTCCTTCGTCGGATTTATGAATAATCTTTTTTGAAACAGGCTTCACTACCACCGGATAGGATATTTCACCGGCAGCCTTGACCGCATCTGCCGTGTCATATACCTGCCTGCCTTGCGCCTGTATATTATAGCGTTGCAATAACCCGGCACTTTCTTCAAAGTTTATCTGTCGTTTGCTCATGGTCATCCTTAACTTTTTATAATGGTGTTGATGCTGTTGAACGAATTAATTTTAAATGAACTATGTTAAAAATAATATACCCCGATAGCCGATCGAAATCAAATAATATCCCCTGCCAGGCCCGGAGATATTGGCAATGGAGGAGGCATGGGCAGATCCAAAGATCCATCAGGCCCGAAAGGCGACTTGAAGACCGGCGATCAATCTGTTAAAGTCTGATTTTTGTCACCAACCCAGATGCGAGGAATTTTGATCAGCGAACCTGCCCCCGGAATATTCATGGTCCGCCAGAGAGGCCTTTTCAAGGCGATGCCGCCGGTGAATCTTTATGTGATTCCGGGTGAGAACGGCCTTATCTATGATGCCGGGTACGGCAACCGGGCCGCCCTTGATCTGCTTGCGGCCGCTCTGGGCCGGATAAAAGCTATGTGCCGGAAGCGGTCTGTCCCGTTTAACTTTACCCGAATCATTCCCAGCCATACCCACCCCGACCATTTTTCCGGTCTTGTGAAGATCAGAAAAAGATTCGGCACGGCAATCGTCCTCACGGAGGAGATGGCCGGGATACTTCGTTCAAAAAAAAGCTATGGCAGAACCTATCGGTACCAGGGATCGGGAAAGTTTTATTTTCCCGTCTCCCCGCTGAAAAGAGTCCTTGCGGATTTTTCCGCACAATTTGTTGAGCAGGTATTTGACAATTTCTACTTCTCCGGGTTCATACCCGACCCAGACATGGTTATTAAATCCCGCACAACCATCCGGATCAATCAGCGGCAGTGGCAAGTATTCCCGTCACCCGGCCACAGCGAAGACCATATTTCCCTGTATGATCCCGAGGCCGGAATACTATTTTCGGGAGACAATGTCTTACGAACCGTAACCCCCTGGCTGGGGCCTCCCCGGTCGAGCCTCACACAATATGTCAATTCCCTTGAAAAGCTGCTCGGGCTTCCGGGACTCAAGCTGATTCTTCCCGCCCACGGCAGTCCCGTGACCGAACCCAAACAAAGAATCCGGGAGCTTATCGGGTGGCGGCAACAGCGCGTCTCCGACGTACTGGATATCATTGGCCAAAGCGGGTCCGGGGGAGTCACCCTGGCAAACCTGCTGAAAATCCTTTACAGGGGGCAGGGAATGGATAAGAGATTCCTGGCCGAGGGCTGGGTACTGCTCACCCTTGACCATCTTCTGGAAAAAGGACTCATAAAATCTTTTCAGCACAATAAAACCCTCAGGTTTTCAATCAACACCTCTTCCGGGGCAACTCTCTAACCCCGGCAAATCGGCTTCCGGCGACAACGCCACCCCCGCAGCCTTCTATGTCCATGTCAAGACCCGGAAGATGTGCCACGAAATCGATGTTTCCATTACGGTCCTGTGGAAGATCCCCGCAGGTTTAGCCGGAAGGATCAGCTCCCGGCTTTTCCCGTCATATGCTCGATTTCGATTTTATAAATTCTGGTTTTGTTCCAGGCGTTGGTCATGTATCTTTTTCCATTTTCCATATTCTCTTTGCAATACCTGTTGAGTAGCGCCAGAAAACCTGTTTCTTTCTCTTCATCAAATACTTCTTTGGCGGTTCCGAACAAAACGGCACTCCTGAAAAAGGTGCTGAATTTTTTGGGAACGATTTCCGTATCCCCCACCACACAGAAGGATACCCGTGGGTCGACTTCCATATTGTCCACCTTGTGGCCGTCCATGGCGCAATGAAAATAGATTTTGCCGTCGTGGCAGGCATAGTTGATGGGTACGGCATAGGGCCGTCCGTCCGTCCCCACGGTGGACAGGACGCCGTAATCCCCCTTTTTTATGATTTCCAGGGTTTCTTCCATGGGGAGCTGTTTTTCTTTCCGTCTCATCTCTCTGAACATAATCTGTCCTTTCTTTTTGTTGTCATGGTTTTCGGTTACGGACACTACAACACCTCCGGGTCCTTGAAAAGGGCCGGATCGTTTAAAAAGTATGGGTGCAGATGGGGCGGGTGGGGAATCAGGAATTCCATTCGTCCGATGAAAGCGCTGTTGATCATTGTTTTTAAGTGGTGAGCGGGAGGGAATTCTCCTGTTCAAATCCGGGTGTATTCTGGACAAGATTTTTTGAAAAAAAACATGTAGTATACCACCTTTTAGGGGAAGTGCCATACAACGGACAAGTTACATGGATACAGGGATTGCCCCGAGTTAAAGGAGAAGTGAATTTTATGCAGGGAATCGTTTTTGTTTATGATCCCGAGGTGGCCGCGAAAAACAGTTGTTTTACCGTAAGGCTCGAGGAGAGGAGTTGGAACGGGAAACGGTGGTGTGCCAAAAACGATGGCCGGGTTTTTACCGTGTCCTGTCTCAAGCGTTTAGGCAGCCGCATGGTGGATAAAAGCCTGTTTGCCACGGCCTTCAGGAGTGAATCGGAATTCAGGAGTGCCGAAGGTCGCTTTTTTTCAGGAGACGAGGAGTTTACCCTGCTTCGGATTTCCACGGCCGAGGTTCCGGGATTCATAAAAAAAGCCGCAAAGTCAAGGGCGCTCTGTGATACCAAAGGCTCTCCTTTTGGATTCAAGGTGATCCGGGAGGCGATGCCCGGTGTGGCCCTGGAGGAGGAGGACGGAGAATTTACGGTTTCCGTGATTTTGAACGGCAAAAGGATGTCCCATGCGGACTATGTGCTTTCAGGGCCCCATATGGCGTCGGTGTTCGGAAAAACCGTGATCACCCTTAAGCCCGGTTTCCCAACGGATCTTTTCAAGCAGTTTCCCTGCGGAAAGCGGTTCCCCATCCAGGATTACGACCGGGTTGCGGATACCCTTGCCGGCTTTTCCGATCACATTGCGATCATTCTTCCGGAGAAAAAGGAGATGCGGGTGATTCGCCCGGAGGAGGTTCAACCTGTGCTCTCCTTTGATGCGGACCTTCGGTTTGCGGACCTGGAATTTGAGTATCCCGAGGGAATCCATGTCACGAAATCGGAAACCCGTGAAATCATATTTGACCGTGAAAAGCATCTGGAACTCCACAGAAACCAGGTTCGGGAGGATTATTACAAAAAGGTCCTGAAAGAAGCTGGCGCGGCATTCCGGGGGGCATCCCGGGGGGACTGGTTCTTTTCGGCCATGGGGCTGGAACCAATGCTCATGGACTTGAAACGTCGGGGCTTTCGGCTCCTGGTGGAGGGCGGGGCCTTGCGCATGGACGCAAAAATTGCCTGGCGCCTGTCGGTTATGGAAGACCGGATCTGTGTGGGCGGAGAGATCTATTTCGGAAAGAATCAGACCGGTTTAGAAGGGTTGTTTGACGGTTTCCTGTGCGGACAGTCATGGTTTGAGCTGCCGGACGGTTCCCGAGGTTTCATGGGGCAAGGCGTGGGCGGGGTGTTGAAGGATCTTGAGATCCGGGGGGATTTCAAGGATGAGGAGGTGCTGTTCAGCCGGTTTGACTTTGCCCATGTGGCGGAGGTGATGGCCGGAGCTGAACATTTGGCCCGGGATGCCGGATTTCAGGAGCTGAAGAATTTTGGTGATGCCCGGCAAACGGACGATCCCATTAAAATTCCCGGCAGCCTTGACTCCATTTTACGACCGTACCAGAAACTGGGGACGGGCTGGCTTTACGGACTGAAGCAAAAAGGGCTTTGCGGCATCCTGGCGGATGATATGGGGTTGGGTAAAACCCTCCAGGTGCTGGCGTTCCTAAAAGGGCTCAAGGAAGCCGGTGAAACCGGGCCATCACTTCTGATCGTTCCTAAAACCCTGATCTGGAACTGGGAGTCCGAGATCCTGAAATTCACACCGGACCTGGGGTTCAGGCTGCATACCGGCGTCGGCAGAACCCGGGAAACAAAAGATCTCGCGTCTTGCGATCTGGTGATCACTTCCTATGCCCTTGCCCGGCAGGATGCGGATCTGTTCAAAGGAATCGTCTGGAACAACCTTATCCTGGACGAAGCCCATGCCATCAAAAATCCGGATGCCCGGATAACCCGGGAAATTAAAACCCTGGAAGCCGGTTTTAGGCTGTCCCTTTCCGGAACCCCGGTGGAGAACCGGCCCAGGGATTTATGGAGCCAGTTCGATTTTCTCATGCCCGGATTCCTTGGAACCCGGGAAGAATTCAGGGGGCTTTATGAAACCGGGGAGCGCCCGGATGCCCTCAAGGCCCTGGTGCGCCCTTTTTTGCTTCGAAGGCTGAAAAGCCAGGTGTGCAGGGAACTTCCGCCGAAAACAGAGGAAATTCTTTATTGTGATTTTGAAGACGAGCAGAAAGCGCTTTACGAGAAAGTGCTTGGCATCGAGAGGGACCGGCTTTTCCATGGCGGGGCCGGGGAGAATGACGGCGCACAATCCGGAGCTGTTCATATCCTTACCGCGCTTTTGAGGCTTCGCCAGATCGCCTGTCATCCGGCCCTCCTGGGGGGGGATGTCCCGGTGGATCTTCCAAGCGGAAAACTGTCACGGGTGTTGGACACCGGCCTTGGGATCATTGAAGGCGGGTATAAGATCCTTGTGTTTTCCCAGTTTACGGGACATTTGAAAATGGTGCGGGAACGTTTTGACGCAGAGGGCATCCTGAGCTTTTACCTGGATGGCGGCACAAAAGACCGGAAAAACGTGATAGACGGGTTCAAGACCAGCAAAGGCCCTTGCGTGTTTTTTATTTCCCTGAAGGCCGGAGGGGTGGGGCTGAACCTGACGGAAGCCGGCTATGTGTTTCTCCTGGACCCCTGGTGGAATCCTTCGGCGGAAAACCAGGCCGTGGACCGGAGTCACAGGATCGGGCAGGACAATCCCGTAACCGTTTACAGGTTCATCACCAAGGGGTCCATCGAAGAGAAGGTGGCGCTGCTCCAGAAGAAAAAAACGGCGATGGTTCAGGCTGTCGTGGGTGATGGGGACGGGGATGGGGCAAAACCCTTTACGGAAGAGGAACTGGCGGATCTCATTCGCTGATCATCTCCACGGCGATAAAAAGGGGAACTCCACTGGGGCGGCCTGTTCTCCGGATTGCGGGACAGGCCCCCATGGTATCCTTGTCAATCCTTTCCATGGATTTTCGATCTATAAAACCCCACGTGTTTATGATAACTTGGGGAAATCGGATTTCAGCTTGAAAATCCTTTGAGTCTTTTTTTTATACCCACAGATCACTAAAAAAAACAGTAAATCAGATGAAACGATTTGATGGGGTATTGAAACGCCGGTCCGGGCTATCGGAACCGGCTGTGCGCTGGCGGGAAAACCTTGGCAGCGGTGTCATGGCCGCAGTCACATCCCTGCCGGGAACCATCGTCTTTGGAACCGTGGCATTTGCTCCCCTGGGGGATGACTTTGTTTCAAAGGGAATTGCCGCAAGCCTGACGGGGGCGGTGATCCTGGGCGGCATGGTGGCCCTGGTAGGTGCGAGCCGGCTTATGGTTGCGGGGCCTCGATCTTACAACGCCATTATCCTGGCCTCTGTTTTTACCACCCTGGCCCCTTCGGGACAGTTGCTTCAGGGCGGGCAGGGTACTTTTCTTGTCTTGATTGCCCTGGGGATGGTGACGGCTGCGGCAGGGGGGGTGTTTCAGGTGCTTCTTGCTCTTTTTAAAGTGGGAAGATTTGTCAAGTACCTGCCATGGCCCGTCATGTCGGGATTTATCAATACCACGGCGTTGATGATTCTTTTGGGGCAGGTCCGGGGAATCCTGGGGATTCCCCGGGAGAGGTCATTGGGGACACTGCTCGGCAGCCTGGATGAGATCAGGGTGATGAGCGTCGTCATCGCATTCTTTACAGGGTGCGCCGTGGTGGCCGCAAGGAGAAAGTTCAAAAGGGGTCCGGCTCCCCTGGCGGGGTTGCTGGCGGGAACCATCCTGTTTCATACCCTGGGGGGAGCGATTCCCGGTTTCGATGCCGGATCGACCCTGGCGGTTGCCGGTTACGGAGGCTTTTTCCTGGATGATATGATAGCGGTGCCCGGGCTGTTGCCGGAAAATTTCCTGGTGGCCCACTGGCACACGATCCTGTCGGCGGGCCTGTCCATCGCCGTTCTCTCTTCCCTTTCCACTCTTTTATGTATGGCGGGCATAGATGGCGTGGCAGGACAGCGCAGCGATCCCAACCGGGAACTCCTGGCCCATGGGGCGGGTAATATCTTATCGGCTCTTTTCGGAGGATTGCCCGGGGCGGGAAAACCCGGGGCCTCCCTTCTTGCCATACGGAGCGGGGCGGATTCGAGGGTGTCGGGGTGTATCACGGCGCTGATTTATCTGCTTATCCTGCTGGTGCTGGCTCCGCTTATCGGCTATATCCCGGTCTGCGTTCTCTCCGGCATGGTGGTACCCATTGCCGTTGGTTTTTTCGATGAACTGGCCGGGAGACTCATGTGGTCGGTTATTCGTCTGGATATCAGGCAGCTGCGGGCGGGCGGTTCCGATTACCTGACAATGTCCGTGGTGGTGGGTGTCGGTTTTCTGGTGAATATCATGATGGCGGTGGCCGCGGGTATCCTGTTTTCGATCCTGTTTTTTCTGGTCCGGTCCAGCAGGTCCCTGATTCGCCGTGAACTGTCGGGCCGGTCCATCCGGTCCCGGCTGCAGCGAACGGCCAGGGAAAAGCGTCTGCTGGCCGGGAAAGGCGATCGTATCCATGTGCTGGAACTGGAAGGGACGCTTTTCTTTGGTTCGGCCGAAGGATTGCTGTCCAGAATCGAACAGCGGGTCGAGCAGGGATGCAAATATGTGATCCTGGACTGTAAACGGATGACGGATATCGACACCACCGGCGCCAAAGTTATGGTCAAGCTGGCACGGTCACTCAAACAGCGGGAAATTCTCCTTTCCCTGTCCCACCTGGATTCCCATGGCCATATCTATGGGACCCTTCTCATGGAAGGGTTTATGGATGCCCTGGGCAAGGGAGGTGTCTTTGGCGATACCGACCATGCCTTGAGGTGGTGTGAGAACCGTTTGCTTTGGAGCGAGCGGCCCGATCCCGTATCTGTCTCCGTTCCCATTTCCTGCTGCCTGCTGACCCATGGGCTCACCCCGGAAGAGCTGGCCCGGTTTCGATCGGTTCTGGTACGATGCACCTTTGAGGCCGGAGAGTATCTCTTCAAACAGGGGGATTCCGGGCACAGCCTGTTTCTGCTCGAACGGGGGCATGTGGAGGTGGTGCATAAGCGCAGCCCGGAAGACCCGGGCATACGCCTGTGCACACCTTTGCTGGGGGATATCATTGGTGATCTTACCCTGCTTGACGGGCGGCCCCGTCCGGCCGGCGCCGTATCCCTCATCGAAAGCACCTGCTTCGTTCTGACCCCGGCGGATTTTGAACAATTAAGCCGCCGGTTTCCCCATATCGCCAACACCATCCTTGCCAACATGGTCAAGATCCTAGGAGAACGGCTGCGGGATGCGACCCGGGTGATCAACGGCCTGGAAAATTGAGCGTTTTCTTTTGTCCGGTTTTGGGTTAGATTACAAATTTTACCAATATTGCAGGATTGTGCCATGCGTATCCTTTTGATTGAAGATTCTGAAAAATTGCAGACTTACATTGGCAAGGCTTTAAAATATGCCGGTTATGCGGTTGATTCCACAGGGGATGGCGAAGAAGGACTCTATCTTGCCGAGAATATCAATTATGATGTGCTGATTCTCGACCTCATGCTGCCGAAACTTGACGGGTTGAGCATCCTTAGAAAACTGAGGGAAAAAGGAAACCCGGTCCACATTCTTGTTCTTACGGCAAAGGATACGGTTGCGGACCGTGTTGCCGGTCTCCGGCAGGGCGCGGATGATTATCTTGTAAAACCATTTGCGGTGGAGGAACTGGTTGCCAGGGTGCAGGTGCTGGCAAGGCGCTCGCACAATACCAAAACCCCCGTAATTCAAATCGGCGGCCTTGTGATCGATACGGCGGGAAGGGCTGTCAGCCGTTCCGGAAGCAAAATCGATCTTCGGCCACGGGAATATGCACTCCTTGAATATCTTGCCCTGAACAGAGACCGGGTCGTATCCCGTACTGAAATCGAGGAGCACCTCTACAATGACCAGGTCGATATTATGAGTAACGTGGTGGATTCCGCCATCTGCTCAATCCGGAAAAAAATCGGCACTCCGGGGGAAAAAAACGTTATCGAGACACGAAGGGGCATGGGGTATATCATCAAAGGATGATCTTTTTTCAATCAATCAAAGGACGGCTGACTTTCAGCCTGGTGGCAGGGCTGATGGTGATGTATCTGTGTGCGGGCGTCGCCTTTTATCAGATTGCCAAGTCATTTTTGACGGACCAGTTTGATGACCAACTTACCGCATGGGTAAATAATATTTCCGAAATGTTCGATTTTGAAGAGGGGGCAACCGATGATGAATTTCAAAATACGATTTTTGATAACCAGTACCGGTTAAGCGATAAAAAATATTATCAGGTCTGGACTGATAAAGGAACTACGGTATCTAAAAGCCTCTCCCTTGAATCCCATGTGCTGCCCTTTAATCATGTGGGACTTCATGAATACGGATTCCTGGATATCAACCTTCCTGGCGGTGTCCAGGGAAGAGGGGTGGTATTTTCCTATGTGAATCACAGGATGGATGAGTCATTGCCCCCGGTTTACACTTTTCAGGAAACCCATAACACGCTTGTCATCATGCTTGCCCATTCCCGTGAAAACCTTGACGAAATTCTCATGGTTATCCTTGTCTGCCTGGTCGGTGTGGGGGCCGTTATCGTTACAGGAAGCGGATTGATAATTCAAAGATCGGTCAAACAAGGGCTGACACCCCTCCATAGGATTGCGGAAAGAACCGCCGGGATAGACAGTGACAATCTTGCACAGCGCTTTACTGAAAACCGGCTGCCGGAAGAGCTGAAGCCCATTACTCAGCGGCTCGATGATATGCTTGGGAGGCTCGAAAAGTCGTTTTCCCGGGAAAAACGGTTTACAGCCAATGTCGCCCATGAACTCAGGACGCCCATTGCGGAATTGAGAGCCTTGGCTGAAGTCGGCCTGCAAGAGGATCTGACCGGTTTTGAAAACATACGTCCCTATTTCCAGGATGCTTTGTCCGTGGCCATCCAAATGCAGGGGCTGACTGAATCACTGCTGACGCTTGCCCGGATCGATGCCGGGAATATGGCGGTGTCCATGGAAGATCTGAACCTGGAGGCCCTTGTTTCCAAGATTGTAAAGCTGTATGACGCTAAAAAAGGCGCGAGAAACCTTGAAACGGTTATCAATTGCAGCGGCATGCCGGTAATCCGTACGGACCGCATGCTTCTGACCACCGTATTTACAAACATCATCTCAAACGCGTTAAGCTATTCTCCGGATGGAACCACCACTGCCGTCTCTTTATCAGAACTTGAAACGGGATATTGCCTCAGGGTTTCAAATCAGGTTGCCAAAGATCTTTCCCCGGACGACCTGTCCCGGATGTTCGAGCCTTTCTGGCGCAGGGATGACGCCCGCTCCGACCTTGCCCACAGCGGACTCGGCCTTGCCATTGTCAAGTCCTGCTGCCGTCTGCTCCATATCTCCATTGAAGCATCCCGGCCTTCCCCTGAGGTCTTTACACTGTCTCTTTTTATGAAAGAGGTTTAAGGATAATTACCCGGCGGAATAACCGGGAATAAAATCAGGTTCCCTGACTTCCGTCATGGAGATGGCTTCCTCGGGACAAACCGTTGCGCATTGACCGCATCCCAGGCATTTTTGCCGGTTCACTTCCGCGATGCCGTAGCTGTTGACGGCAACCGCTTCAAACCAGCAACGTTCTTCACACAGGCCGCAGGAGGAGCATTTGCCGGCATCGATGGCCGGTGCGTAGCGGCTTGGATCGCAAAGGGAGACACCTTCCGCCACCAGCAAGGAAAACGACTGGCAGCAACACCCGCAGCAATTGCAGATGAACCCGCCGATATCGGCTTTATTCATGGTCACGTGGACAAGTCCCGCTTCCTGGGCGCTTTCTATGATCCCAAGGGCTTCCGCCTTGGTTACTTCCCGGCCCGATCCCCTTTCAATGGTGTATTCCGCCCCACGGTTGACCTGGAGACAAACCTCCAGGGGGGCGTCGCATTTACCCATGGTCAGTCTGCATGTGCACTTGGTGACCGCCAGACGTCCGGCATTCTCGATGGTTTGCTTTACGTCTTCCGTGGTGAGCACTTTCACCTTTCCCGCATCAATGGATTTATTGACGGGAATCACCCGGGTAAAAGGCTTGGGCATGAATTGCTGGATCAGCGGCGCCAGCTTGGGCCATTCCTCCTCCATATACTGTTTCCACAGATCATAAAAAGCCTTGGGCGCCTCCGGCCATACAATGCTTGCATCATGAAACTGGGCGATATGCGCCGGGGCCCTGAAGCTCTCAACCCCGTCTTTCATTTTTTTAAACGCCAGCCCTTTGTGAAACAGATCGGCAAGGTCCGACTCGATTTCCTCTTCACTCCGTTTCAATTTCGCCGCCAGGGAATGTTGGCTTCCGGGTAAAGAGATCAAAAGTTCGGCCTGTTCTTCATTGATCATGGATTCAAGTATCCTGGGTAACCAGATCGAATCTTCCTGAAACATATTCGCAGCAAACTGTTGATAAGGTGATTTCGCGGTCATGGTGATCGATCTCCAAAAAGATTAAAAGCGTTTTTTGCATATTCAGGCTTGTTGAACGCCACGTCAAGACTTTTTTCTTGATGAAAATCCCTTTCATAGCTATATTAAGAAACAGGCCTTCGAAAAAAGAATGGTTTTAAGATTTCCCTTCTCCTGTGATCATAGTTTTTGTTCAAGCAACCCGGAAGATCCCTGATCAAACATATTCATAGTCTTAAGCCATTGTCAAAAGGCAAGCGGTATCGGGAGGCATTGTGTTCTTTTTTTAGATATAAATATCGGGCTATGGGTTGTCCGACTCAAAATCGTGAAAAAGAGGGATATAAAAATGGAAGAATCAAAAGGGTCTTTCTGGAAAGATTTAAAACTATCAGTAAAGTTTGGCCTTACTCTCGGAGTGGTGCTGGTTTTGTTCATAGTTGTCGTGCTTATATTTCGATATACGGTTGACTCCTCCATTGATGGCTATAACGGTGTTATTAAACATGAAATAGCTATTTCAGAGCATGCATTGAATATTAACGGATTTATGTTGCAGTGCCGCAGGAATGAGAAGGACTTTCTGCTGAGAAGAGAAATGAAATATTTGCCGCAATTTGAAAAGAATATTGCCTCATTAAAAAAAGAAGCGGAATTGATAGTTGATAAAGAAAAGGGAGGAAATCGGAAAACATCAGACCTGGCATCCCTCATAATTAAGGATGCCGATGAATATGAGAAATCATTTTATGCATTGGTTGAGTCATGGAAAATTAAAGGTCTGGATCATAAGTCGGGATTGCAGGGTAAATTCAGGGAGATCGTACATAAATGGTCAGACATGGTAAATTCTCATAAAGGCAGTGATCTGTATTTGGCTTTGCTTCTTGATATACGAAAACAGGAAAAAGACTATCTTCTTCGGGGGGATGAAAAATATGTTAAAAAAACTATTGATGCTGTTGAAAAGCTCAAAAATGCAATTGCAGGTTCTGATTCGGATGGGAAATATAAAGAAAGTGCGCTTCAAATGGCAAAATCCTATACGGAAGCATTTAAAGGATTGGTAAAGGAAGACAGGAATATCGTTTCACTCATAGCGAAAATGCGTGATGCGGTTCATGACATTGAACCGAAAATTGAAGAGATAACAAAAAAATCAAAGGGAATTAAAAACTCACAGATAGAACACATAATCAAAACAGCGTCGCAAAACAAAAGAATAGCTATTGTAATAGCAGTCTTTTCAATTATTTTCTGTCTTGCAGCCTCTTATTTAATAATTCTTGTTGTTACAAAGCCAATTGCAAAAAGTGTGGATTTTGCCAAACAGATGTCGGCAGGTGATTTCTCAAATACGCTTGATATTGACCAGAAAGACGAGATCGGTCTTTTGGCGGATGCACTAAATAACATGTCCGCCAGTCTCAGTTCAATGTTTAAAGACATCGATGATGGCGCCGGTACAATATTTTCTTCAGCCACGGAACTGTCATCCATATCCCGGCAGATGACACATGGCGCTGACCAGGCTTCCGGCAAGTCTAACACTGTCGCTTCGGCAGCTGAAGAGATGAGTTCCAATATGAATTCAGTATCCGCGGCTTCGGAACAAGCGTCAACTAATCTGAGCACTGTTGCCTCTGCTTCCGAGGAGATGACCGCAACAATCAGCGAAATTGCCCAAAACACGGAAAAAGCAAGGAGTATATCCGAATCTGCTGTCACACAGGCAAAAAGCGCCTCAAGTAAGGTAAATGAGCTTGGGGCCGCAGCCCAGGACGTAGGAAAAGTGGTTGAAACGATAAATGATATTTCCGAGCAGACAAATCTGTTGGCTTTAAACGCCACCATCGAGGCGGCAAGAGCCGGTGAGGCCGGTAAGGGATTTGCTGTTGTGGCCAACGAAATCAAGGAGCTTGCCAAGCAAACAGCAGAAGCGACCCGGAATATAAAGGAAAGAATAGGGGGTATTCAGGATACCACCGTAACAACTGTTCAGGAGATTGGGCAAATCACCAAAGTGATCGATGATATAAATGAAATTGTATCTGTTATAGCAACAGCTGTTGAAGAGCAATCGGCAACGACCAGAGAGATCGCAAGCAGTATCTCCCAGGTTTCACAGGGAATACAGGAAGTCAATGAGAATGTTGTTCAAAGTTCCAGCGTTGCGGGAGAAATTGCCCAGGATATAGACGAGGTCAATCAGGCCGCCGGAGAGATATCCAGCAGTGCTTCCCAGGTAAACATCAGTTCTGAAGAATTATCAAAACTAGGCGGACAGTTAAAAGAGATGGTTGAAAAATTTAAAATTTGAGGATCGAAAGTCTTTCCCGGTCTCTCCAAGCCGTCAGCATGATCTGCGGCTTCAACTGACAGGTTGACCGGTCATCCCCTGAAAGCTCATCCCCGGAAAGTTCATACCCATAATATCTTATTTGTTGATTTTATGGAGATAGTCTGGTTTGGTGATGAATCATCAACTTGTATTCAAGGGGGGCAGGTGGCTGACATGACGGCAGACGATACCCGGCCGGTTTTTTCCGGGAACAGTGCCGGGGGAAAAGCATGGGATTCCCACTCCCCCGGTATTATAAAATATGCCCGGCTTCATGGGACGCTGTGGACAATTGTTCTTGTTGCTTCATTGGCCTGGAACATCAGTCTCGTGAATCGGAATACCCTTGAAGAGGTATGTATCCAGGCACGGTCCGCTTTTGAAAAAGACGTAATGTATCGCCGCTGGAATGCCATTTACGGTGAAATTTATGCCCCTGTCAGCGATAAGGTGCAGCCCAATCCCTATCTCTCCCACATGCCGGAGAGAGAAATTTCGACCCCGTCTGGTAAATTATTGACCCTCATAAACCCGGCCTATATGACACGTCAGGTGCATGAACTGGCCCAGGAAGAATTCGGTGTCCGCGGGCACATCACAAGCCTGGCCCCGATTCGTCCGCAAAATGCGCCTGACCCATGGGAAGTCGAAGCACTGAAAGCCTTTGAGGGGGGTAACACTGAAATCAGCTCCCTGGAAATTATTGACGGGAAAGAGTATTTGCGTTTGATGCGCCCGTTGATCAACGAGCAGGGATGTCTGAAATGCCATAGCGGCCAAGGGGATACACCGGGAAGTATCAGGGGCGGGATCAGTGTTGCTGTCCCCATGAAGTCCCTGAGGGCCATATCCCATAAGCATATTTTTTCATTAATATTGGCTCATGTTTTGTTGTGGATGATCGGACTTTCCGGCATTGTTGTCGGTACCAGACGGTTGATACGGAGCGAAAGGGAGCGGAAACGGGCGGATACGGCGTTTAAAAAGGCCAAGAGGGAAACCGAAACCGCCAACGATAAGCTTGTCAGGGTCAATGAACAACTTAAGCAGGCCATTGAAAAGGCCAATGAAATGACCATGGAGCTCCAAAGAGCCTATGAAGCCAGGGGCGAGTTCCTGGCAAATATGAGCCATGAGATTCGAACGCCCATGAATGCCATCATCGGTTTGAGCGAACTGGCACTGGGAACCGAATCAAACGCCAAGCGGTTGGATTGTTTGGGAAAAGTGTCGTCATCCGCCAAATCCCTTCTTGGAATTATCAATGACATCCTTGATTATTCAAAAATTGAAGCCGGAAAACTTGCAATGGAGGAGACATTCTTCAATCTGGAAGATGTGCTGGACAACATTTCAAACCTTGTCTCTCTTGCGGCAGAGGAAAAAGGGGTTGAATTGATATTCAATACGAATATGGTTGTTCCGGTATATCTCATGGGCGATCCCCTGCGGCTGGGGCAGGTTATTCTCAACCTGACCAATAATGCGATCAAATTTACTGAACAAGGAGAGATCGTCATTACCACCCAATTGGAAAAAGAGGCACCGGATCATGTGGTCTTGAGGTTTTCCGTGCAGGATACCGGTATCGGCATGACCCGGGAGCAAATTGAAAAGCTCTTTCAATCCTTTTCCCAGGCCGATAGATCCACCACAAGAAAATACGGGGGAACAGGCCTCGGTCTGGCAATTTCCAAGCGGCTGGTGGATATGATGGATGGTGAAATCGTGGTAGAGAGTGAACCGGCAAAAGGCAGTATGTTTTCATTCTCGGCAAAATTCAACCGTGCCGTCAAAGAGGAGGAAAGAGCGTCTGTTCCGCCTGAAGATCCGGGGCGTATCGAACCCCATGGGGCAAAGCAGGTATTTGAGCATTCGGAAGAGCTGAAAGATATTAAAGGCGCAAGGATTCTCCTGGTGGAAGACAACCGGCTCAATCAGCAGGTGGCCGTTGAACTGCTGGAACAGGCAGGGATGCAGGTGGAGGTCGCTAATAACGGCGCCACGGCGGTTCAAAAAGTAAAAGCGTATGAATTTGACCTGGTGTTCATGGATATTGAGATGCCGGAAATGGATGGGTATGAAGCGACAAAAATCATCAGGGAAGATGCGAAATTGCGAAGACTTCCGATTGTCGCCATAACCGCCCATGCCATGGCGGATGATGAAAGAAGATGCCTTGAGGTTGGAATGAACGCCCATATCTCAAAGCCGATCAATCCTGAATTATTATACTACACACTGGTAAAGCTGACAGCTCCCGGGAAACGGCATTTGAAGGAGACCGGCACCAGGCGGGGGAATGATCATGACGGGATGGTTCCTGAGCGTCCTGTCCCCCGGAACATGCCGGGAATAAATATTGAATCTGGGTTACGCAACGTTGGCGGGAATAAAACATTGTACAGGAAAATTCTGAAGAACTTTCATTCCGATTATTCGGATGTGATGCAGACCATACGACACGCATTTGATAAGGATAATGCGGATGATGTGAAGGAAATGATCCATACGATAAAGGGCGTATCCGGAAGTATCGGTGCCGATGATTTACATGGGATTTCCAAAGAAATTGATACGTGCTTAAAAATGAGAAAAATTGATACCATGGACGCCATGCTCGATACGCTGAAAGAGTCGTTTGATATCGTTTTCAACACCATAGAAGATCTGGAGGCGCAGGAAAACGGGGAAAAACATATCATGGCAGCGCCCGAGCCGGATAAGACCGGCCTGTTACCGGCCCTTACGGAGCTCGACGGATTGTTGGGCCAGGCACATTCAAAATCCGAACAGCGTTTTAATTCCCTGAAAAGCGCTGTCAATTCGGCCGGGTTACGGGAACAGGCCCATACCTTGGGCGCATATATAGAAAATTTTGACTTTGAGGAAGCCAGGGACGTAGTAAGGGAAATTATCAACGATCTTGAGGAAACGAATGAATAGACCCAGCATACTAATTGTAGATGATGAGAGGGCGAATCTGAATATTCTGATCAGCGCCTTGGAGGCTGACTCTGAAATCAAAATTGCTAAAAACGGAAAACAGGCGCTGGAACGGGCTGTTTCCCTTCAACCGGATCTTATCTTGCTCGATATCAAAATGCCGGGGCTTGATGGTTACCAGGTCTGTGAAAAGCTGAAAGCAGATGAACGGACAACCGGGATTCCGGTGATCTTCATCAGCGGGCTGGATGAAACCTTTGACAAGGTGAAGGCTTTTCAAAAAGGCGGTGTGGACTACATCAGCAAACCGTTTCAGCCTGGGGAAGTGCGTGCCAGGGTTCGGGTTCAGCTGGATCTGAAGAAAACCCGGGACCTGTTGCTGCAGGCCGTCCGGGAAAAAGAGGAAGCCAATTTATTGCAGCGGATAATTTTTGCAAGTGTCCAGGATGCTATTATCACTGTGGATGAAAACCTGCGTATCCTTAATTCCAACAAAAAGCTGGGAGAGATATGCTGCCGGGCGGATGAAAACAAGTTGTTTCTCTTTGAAGAAAACCCCGACAGCGGCCTGTGCCCTTGTAATGAGGTGATACGCCGGACACTTGCGGGTCAGCATCCGGTATCTGAATACCGGGCAAGGTGTAACTGCCGGATGCATGGTCCCAGGACCATGGTATTGAACGCTTCCCCAATAAACGATCCGGAGAACAGGTTCAAAGGCGTCGTGCTTGTTATCAGGGATATCAGCCGTCTTGCCCAATTGGAAAAAGATCTTTTTGAGCGAAGCCGCTTCCACAATATCGTTGGTAAAAGTAAAAAAATGCAGAAGATTTTCTCCCTTCTGGAACAGATGGCCGATATGGAATTTAACGCGTTGATTACCGGCGACAGCGGCACTGGCAAGGAGTTGATAGCCGATGCGATTCATTACGGCAGCAGCCGGTCAAACGGGCCGTTGATAAAAGTCAACTGTGCCGCTTTGTCGGACAATCTTCTGGAAAGTGAACTGTTTGGCCATGTACGGGGTGCTTTCACAGGCGCGGTCAGGGACCGGGAAGGCAGAATTCAGGCGGCCGAGGGCGGAATCCTGTTTCTTGATGAAATAGGCGATGTCTCACCGAACATGCAGCTCCGGCTGCTTCGGTTCCTTGAAGCAAAAGAGTACGAACGGGTTGGGGAATCAAATACCCGAATCGCAAATGTCCGGGTCGTGGCCGCGACCAATTGCGACCTCCAGGAAAAGATCCGCAAAGGGGAGTTCCGCAAGGATTTGTATTACCGGTTGATGGGACTGAATTTTCACCTGCCTCTGCTCAGGGACAGGGTGGAGGATATTCCCCTTCTTTGCGACTTTTTCATCCGGCAATTTCAAAAATCCCATAACAAGAATATCTCAGGGGTTGCGGAACCCGTGCTGAAACGATTTCTGGAACATTCCTGGCCGGGAAATGTACGCGAACTCAAGAGTACCCTGGAGTTCGCCTGCGCCCTGTGTCCGGGCGAATTGATCCGGGAGGAGCACCTGCCCGCTTATTTTATGGATGCCGTGGCGGAAAGGCTGTCCCAGGAGCCACTTCCGGCATCGGCGGCGGAAGGGGGGGACTCCGAGAAAACCGTCATCATTCAAACGCTGGATCGCATTGACTGGAACAAGGCCAAGGCAGCCCGCCTTCTGGGCATAAGCAGAGCCACGCTTTACAATAAACTCAAGCGTTACGGGATCACAGGGAAAGGGGCTGAAAATAAGGGGGTAACCCTTTTGCAGGATTAGCCCCCCGGGAAATGATATATAAATCAAGCCTTTTTGAATTTCTTTCCAACGCCGGCCATACCCAACAGGCCCGCGCCAAGAAGGAGGAATGTCGAGGGTTCCGGGATCGGTGCCGGGGAAGGTTCGTACTCGATAATATAGGAATTACCGCTGACAGGAGAAGTATTTCTCCATTTGCCCGCAAGCATGGCTCCAAAATACCAACCATCATACTGTTTGGGGTATCCATCTTCCCAATTAGTATATCCGGAAAAGTCTTCCCCTGTTATCCAGCCCCAGCTGTCGATGCCTTTGTCGTATTTGGCTCCTGTCATTGCCCATCCTGAGTTGATGCTTGATACAAAATCGTTTTCAGATTCGGAAGTAATCGTTACAAGGTGACCGGTTACACCATTGAATTCTGCGCTTGAGGCTAAATCATTGGCTTGATCCCATGTAAAAGCGCCATAGACGTATTCATAGTAATGTCCGTTGAATTCAATTGGAGCGGCCTGGGCTACACCAAGCATGCCGAATGCTAACAAGAGTGCCAGATAAACAGTATTCAGTTTTTTCATCTCGATAAACCTCCAGATTTTGATCCGTTTGTGGGTTGGCTTTAAAGTAATCCCTCGCAACGTCATTGGTTCCCGGTTGAGATTCTACCTGGTTCTTTCCATGCAATGATAATTTGCGGGCTATCTCCTCCTTTTTTTAGTTTTTAATTAAGATTCAATATTGATGGGCCTGTAAAAAGCCGGACCTGGTGTGAATACCGGAACAGTGTTGCCAGTACCGTGCCACAAAGGCATGGATATTGTAACGTCTTGTAATGACAAATTGTTAAGGGATGATTTGGAGAGAAGGTGGGAACGGTTTTGGGGATCAACGTGTATAAATAGACGGATCTGTCTTAGACACACCTGTCTATTTATACACGTTGATCAGAATGCAGGGGACACCCTGTTGGAATTTCCAGTCAGGCCGTCCCTTGGGTTAAAATTCCGGCACGGGCAAATTCCTTTTCACAGGCAGCCAGGGTTTCTTTGGCCATCCATTGGTCTGTTTCCATATCTTTTTCCGCGGGCCGGGATATGCCGAGCTTTTTGATTTTGTCCCGCCACAGGGGATGGTAGGGCAAGAGCCTGGTTTCACCGACCTTTTCCTGTTTGTAAAAGTCGATGATGGCTGAAATGTTATCCCGGGTGTCGGTAATTCCCGGGATCAGCGGGGTTCTGGGCAATACCTTGACTCCGCCCTCCCGGTATCTGCGAAAAAGGGTGCGGAAATTGTCAAGGATGGTGGTATTGGACCGTCCGCAGTATTTTTTATGGGCCTGGGAGTCCATGAGCTTGATGTCAAAATAGATCAGGTCCACATGGGGATAGACAAGGGTGTCGAATCGTCGGCCGTCGAACAGGCCGCAGGTTTCCACAAGAACCTGTACTCCTTTTTCCTTGAATGCCTGTGCGGCCCGGCCCAGAAATTCAGTGAAAAGGGTCGGCTCCCCGCCGGAAAAGGTGACCCCGCCGCCGGAGGCGTCGAAAAAAGGTTTGTCCCTGGTTACGCTTTGGACAATGGTGTCAATATCCATCTCCTTGCCCACCTGTTCCAGGGCCGTGGACGGACAGGCCCGGACACAGTCAAAGCAGAGGGTGCATTTTTCCCGGTTGATGAAAAAGGGAGTCTCCCTTGACAGGGCTTTTTCCGTACAGGTGTCCATGCATGTCCCGCATCCCACGCACAGCTCGGGATCAAAGGATATTTCAACCCCGGAATTTTTGCTTTCCGGGTTATGGCACCAGGCACAGGACAGGGGGCATCCTTTAAGAAATATTACGGACCGGATGCCCGGACCGTCATCCAGGGAATTGCCTTTGATATCAAGGATAAGGGGGCTCATAGGCGGTACTCCGCCCGTTCCACCAGTTCCATCTGCATCTGGCGGTTTAGATTGACAAAATAGGCATTGTACCCGGAGATCCGCACCAGCAGGTTTTTATAGTTTTCCGGGTTGGCCATGGCATCCCTGAGCACCCTGGAGTCCACCATGTTGAACTGGATCTGCATCCCGCCCTGGTCAAAATAGGATTTGACATAGGCTGCCATGGTATCCACTGTTTTTTTCCGGGAATCCCTGGCAGAGGGGACCAGTTTGACGTTAAAGGCGATATTGTTGTCCATATGACGAGGATTCAGCCCGGCTACATCCCGCATATTGTCCAGAAAACTGTTTGATGCCCCGGGATGGGGGGTGGTTCCGGGGGTAAAGGAGGTAAAGGCCCGCCTCCCGGACGGCAGGGCCCCGGACAATGCCCCGTAGGCCACATGCTGGGCCACGGACCAGAATCCCACGGTATAATCCCCGCCCCTGAAGTTTTTCCTGGATTTATAAGCCTTGTGGATCAGGCCGGTGACCCGGTTGGCCATTTCCACGGCCACGTCACTGCCCGACCCGAACCTCGCAACTTTGTTGCAGATCATGGCATGGAGGGCCGGGTGGTTCTCAAAGTCGGTGTCAATGGCCTGTTTCAGTTCCGCAAAGGTCACGGCCTTTGTATCATAGACCAGGGTTTTAATGGCCATGAGGGAATCCACCACATCCGCAAGCCCGATATTGAAGCTTCCCGATGTATTGTACAGGGCCCCGCCCTTTGTAACGTCCAGGGCATTGTCCTTTGCGCCCTGCATGGCGGAGCTCAAAAGGGGGGTGGGCCGCAGCCAGGCATAGGCGGCGCCGGCCATATTGTTCATCTCAATGGTCTGGTCGATGATGAACTCCTGCTGGGCGGCAAAGGCGGCAAAAAAGGCTTCAAAGGTTTTAAAATCCCCCTTTTCAGGCTGGCCGGAACAAGGGCCCAGCTGCCAGTTCATCAGGGGATGGTATCCGTTGTTCAAGGCCATTTCAAGGCCGGCCACCATATTCACGGAGGTGGCCCCGGTATGGCTCATGTGCTTGCCGGACAGGCTGATTTCCACACACCCGGTGGCGGCCCAGTCCCGTAGATCTTCAATCCTGTCGGAATTCTGGCCAAAGGATGTGATTACTGCATCGTCATTGTGCATGGACGGGGTGGCAACCGTGGTGTAATTCACCTCGCACAGCCGTTTCAGGTAGGTATTGCTGTTGACGCCGGACTTGAACCGGGCATTCATGTTGGGATCGTTGAGGCTGAGCATCTCCGTGACTTTTAAGAAGAGATAGGTCATGTCGTTGACCGCATCCCCGCCATCCGGCGTCACGCCGCCCACGGTGATGGCGGTTTCAGACTGGCTGCCCCCGAACAGATAGTTGGCCACATCCGGCACCAGGTTGTAATGTTCGGCATTGATCATGAAATAACAGGAAATCAGTTCAATGGCATGTTTAATATATTCCGTTCTTTCCCCATCGGTTTCCAGCCGGGCCATATCCCGTTCAAAATAGGGCTGGAACAGCTGGTCCAGCCGTCCAGGAGACAGGGACACATTGTTGTTTTCCATGAGCAGGCCGACCCAGCTGATCCAGGCTGAATTCACGGCTTCATCAAGGGTTTGGGCGGGCCGGGCCGGAACCCGGGAAGAGATGCGTGCAAGATGTTCCAGCTCAGCCTTGCGTTCGGGGTCTGTTTCTGCCCGGGCAAGTTTTTCGGCATGGCGTGACAGATTGGCCCCGTATGCGTTCAGGCCCTCAAGGCAGAGGATCATGGATTCCAGGGTTTGGATCTTTTCAGTCTCGCCGTCATCCAGGTTTTTGATTTCCCTGCGGATCTCCCGGATCATGGCTTCCGTCCCCTTCCGGACAAATGCTGGAAGATCCGGCACCGTATGGGACATGCACACGATCTTGAAATTAAAGGAGGCCACCGCCCGCTCGTCGATTTTCTGGCACAGGGGGTAATCATAGGTGTTGCGAATCCACTCCCTGGTCGTCCTTTTGGCCCAGAAGGGAAAAAGGTCATGTAGTTCGGCTGCGGTCTTTGGGCTGATGCGGCAGGGCGTGAGCAATCGTTTTTCAATGGAGCCAAGCTCTCCCCAGATCATGGTTCCGGTGGTATCCGGGTAAATCAGGACCCCGTGGCGTTCAGGGGTACAGGTGCCTGCCACCAGGTTGTTGCTGCGGATGGCTGGCTTCTTGTTCTCCATCAGATGTTTGAAGGCATGGGCCTGGCGCAGTTCCGGAAACCATGGCCTGCCCTTGTCATCGGTTTCAAATCCGTTCTTTCTATACCAGTCCGTCAAAAGCCCGGGCCGTTCCGAAGAGATTTCCGGGGTGGCTTTGAAATGGTTTTCATGGAGTTCCTTGATCCGGGGAAAGTCTTCCAGGCTGTATTGGGATAAAAAGGGATCATTGAGGAATTTTACTCCCGGATCTTTATTCTCCGCCTTCAGGCCGCGGGTTTTTCTCTGGGTAAGCCCGGCTGAAAGGTCCGGGTCCGGGTTTGCGAATTCCTTTTTTCTGGCAGCCCGGTCCCTTTTTCCGGCCCGGTCCAACATCAGTTGGTGGACCGGCCCCATGACCAGGGATACATAATAATTAAAGGCCTGGAGATATCCCATATTTCCGTACAGAATGATTTTGTTTTTCAGAACCAGGTTAAGCATTTCGTTGGGGGTGATGCGGACCACTTCCGTCAGGGCACTGTCATCGACAAAATGCAGTATGGCATCGGTGTGCTCCGGAATCCCGTTGAACACGCGGGCCTTTCCGTTGGAAAATGAAATGGCCTGGGCCACGCTCCCGGATGCGGTGCGCAGACCAATGGTGAAATCGGTCCATCCGTCCCGGCTTTTCATCTGCTGTTTCAATGACGGTCTCAGGTTGAACTGGGCGGCCATCATCCACAGGCAGGCATGGGCTGCCTGGTTCAAAAACAAGTCTTTCATGTGCCTCCTTGGTCAGCTCCGGGATGAAAGGGACGCAACAGGTCCCGGCACATCCGCTGGATTAGTGTTTCAGAATCGATTTCATCAAGTTCCCGTAAAATATTCCGGTTGTTCAGGGTGACGATGCCGTGGAGGGTGATCCACAACTGGTACGCCCTGAAGTAAATATCCTGTTCAGGAATCGAACCCGTCTCCCTTGAGATCCGGTCAATGGCTTTCAAGGGAACGGATATGGCATTGACCGCCATCTGTTTCGCTTCAAGGGCCACGGGTTCCATGGCTTTGTTTTGGCTCTTGTATTCCAGGTACCTGGGGGTATTGCTGTTGAGCATGATCTGGTAGTAGTCCGGGTTGGTGAATCCGAAATCCAGATATGCCCGTATCATTCGGCCAAGGGTTTCCAGGGGATCATTTTCCGATACCCGGATGTCTTCAAGGCTGGATTGGAGCAGCCTGAACCCCTTGATCTGAATATTCAGGTAAATCTCGTCCTTGGAAGCATAATAATAGTATATATTGGCGGCTGACATGCCCACCCGTTCCGCCAGCTTTCTCAGGCTCATGTTGTCAAATCCCTTTTCAAGAATCAGCTTCATGCTCTCTTCGATAATGTTGTTTCTGATTCTTTCAATCTCTTCCGGGGATCTTGTTTTTCTTGCCATGGCAGTCGGTAATCCAAATTGAATATCATTAATATAACACCGTTCTAAGAAAATAAATTTAGAACAGTGTTATATTAATTGTCAATGGAAAAAAATGATTGGGGGGTATTTTTTGTTTGACATGGAATTAGAAAAGGCATATAAATTCGCCTTGTTTGAGCCCAGGTAGCTCAGTCGGTAGAGCAGGGGACTGAAAATCCCCGTGTCAGCAGTTCGATTCTGTTCCTGGGCACCATAAAAATATCTAAGGTCTTCAGCCCCCCCGGCTGAAGGCCTTTTGATTTTTTGGGGGACATGGAGCCTCCGGCATCCTTCCCGCCTTTATCCGGCAACTTTGAATTCCCATCCCCCGGCTTTCTGCTGCTCCTGCCGGAGTGCCTTGTACAGCCCGCCTTCTCCATCCCCATACAGGACCTTTTGGGTCTTGCCGGTCCGGTTGATGTGAAATATCCCATGGCAGGCTACCCGGCGTTAAGAAGCTTCATGTTGAATCAATTTTGCCTAATCGTTCTCCTTACAATAGTCCATAGGAGGGTAGGCCATGGTGTTCTCCATCACCGCGTTGGCGTAGGAGAACTCTTCGACCTCGGTATAGTAGAGAGCCCCCGCGTCGATATCCCTCTCCTCGATAAAGCGGATCAGGGGCCGGACCATCCCATGGTCGTCGATCATCAGGCCTGCGAGGAGGATGAAAAGGAGACATCCCCCCGCCCATACGAGAAAAAAGACAGATCGCTTCACCATCGCTCCCCCTCTATATCTTTGCCGTGATTTCGGGAAATATCAGGTAGAACATGATATAGGCCATGATCAGGGTGAGGGTCAGGTCCAGGGCCTGGCCGAAGACGTAGAGGATCAGGGGCTTGCCCCCCTTGAAGTACGACTTGAGTTCCCTGAAGTTGGTGGCCAGCCCGATGCTGGAGAAGGCCAGGCAGAAGAACCAGCCCCGCCCGATCTTGGACAGACCGCGGATCGCCCCGTGGTCGATTACCATGTACGCCAGATCCATTCCCAGCTTCTGGTAGATCAAGGAGAAGAGGATGGAGGCGGTTAGAAACCCGATGACGAACTTTGGAAAGCGGTGCCATATCTCCATGATTCCCACGTTGGTCCCCGGCTTGGCGTTCACCCTGGCGACCCAGTAGACCGCCACGCCAAATGCGATGACGCCGATCAGCACGTTCTGTATCATCTTGATGGTCGCGGCCACATAGAGGGCGCGCTCGCTGAGGAACGCCCCTGCGGCGGCGACGGCCCCCGTGGCGTCGATGGTCCCCCCCATCCACGCCCCCCCGAGGATGTACGGCATCCCCACCGCCTTGATCACCGCGGGCATGACCACCATCATGATCGAGGTGAAGACCAGGGAGAGGCCCACGGCCAGTGTCAGTTCCTCCTTTTTCGCCCGGCATGCCGCCGCCGTTGCGATGGCGGCGGACACACCGCACACCGACATGTCCGCCGAGATGGTGATGTTCAGGGTCTTGGAGGGGATCTTGATCACCTTTTGCCCTACGATGTAGGTGGTGATAAGAACGATGGGCGTGACCGCCCACGCCACAAAGATCCCGGGGATACCGATGGCGAGGATCTTCCCGAAGAGGATCTCCGCCCCGAGCAGCACCAGCCCGGTCTTGATGTAGTACTCTGTCTGGACGGCGGGCATGACCCACTTTGGGGTGCCGATGGTGTTGCTGACGATCAGCCCGAAGATGATGGCCCATGCGGCGTACCCGATGCCGTAGTGCTTCATTGTGGCGTTGCTCGCTGCGGTGAATGCCAGCACGGCCACGAGGAAGACGAAGATAAAACCTTTGGCGAATTCCATGACCCGGTTCCCCATGGCCATTTTTCCCACCCCGAAAAAGAGGGCTAAAAAGAGCATCAGACCGGCGAGGTGGGGCAGCTGGTTGAACGGCTGGACCGACGCTTTCTTCTTTGCCTTCGAGGCCTTGGCCTTTGCCGCCCTCCACAGCTCTATGGCGGTCCGGGCCTCGCCGTTGAGGGTCTCGTCGGCGTATTCCGCCCCGGCGGCGGCCTCCTGTGCGGTCTCCGCAGCGAGCAGTGCGGCGGATTCGCCGGTTTTGGCCTTCTCGTACCGCTTACGCCCCTTGAGACTTGCCGCTGCCGCGTCCTCCTCGCTGAGCCGGAATGCGGTGAGGGGATTTTTGCTCCATTTCCGGGGTTTGCCGGTAAACCTCTTGATCACCTTGCCGATGGGTGAGGCTGTAGCCTTGAGCTTCATTTTGGCATCCACCGCTCCGTACCAGGCGATCGTCTTGAACGGCGCCTTGCCGGATTCCTCCACGAGAACCCTGTTGGCAGCATCTATCTTTTCACGCGCCCGGGTGTCTCCCTTGGGAAGATAGATGATAAGGGCGGCTGCAAGCAGGACGAAACCGAGCCAGATCGCCCAGTAGTCCTCCGTCTTCCATAGATCCGAGAAACCGGATTTGCCGGGATCTTCAACGATTCCACTGCCGTTTTCCTTGTCCATGCCATTTCTCCTTGGTTCAGTGTTTTTGGGTTAATTGTCGAGTAAGCCTTTGGCGGCATGCGGGTCCGCCCTGGGGCAGACCGTCTGTCCTTCCTGTTCGAAATGTCGTGTCACGGGAACATTGGCTGGAACGGATGGCGGCGATGCATTTTTTTTGCCATGCCTGAATGGAGATGATATCTGGCGGATGGTCTGCTGGTGTTCTTGGGACGGGTCTGTGAATAATTCCAGACAGGAATTATTCAGTCTGCAAACATTTGGGGATATACCAACATTGAATCAAAAACAATCATCTAATCGCTTAGAGCTTGGGGTTTAACATATGACTTGTTAATACTACATCAGGGCATATATGGATTCGGCAGTCAAGGACAAATTTAATTTTCTTTCCATACATTCATCTTTTTATTCGACACATAATCATCCCATAATCTTTCATAATGTATAATCGAAAAATAATAGGAATAATTTTAACTTTTCCGCCGAGAAGTCCCCTTCCTGAACGAAGTGAAGGTGGGGGATGAATTGGTGTATTCATCGTTGACATTATCTTCCGTTATATATAGCATATTTTCCATGAAGTATAAGATTGATAAAGGTTGTCATTATGTTTATTGCATTCAGTTACACCTTGTTGTTTCGCGTGAAATATCAACGCAAGGTATTGACAGATATAGTGTCAAAAAGCCTGAAAAGCCTTGTATTTGATATTGCCCCAAGATTCGATGTGAAAACCAAGGTAAATGATCATGGATTTGTTGACCAGAAAATCTTTCAAATACCGCATCTATCCAACTAAAGCGCAAATATCCACACTGGAAAATCAATTTTCCATGTGCAGGTATTTGTATAACTGGAATTTGGCGGAACGGATTGAAGCGTATCAGAAAAAAGGAGCCACGGGAAGATTCCCAAGAGCCCCGGTAAGCGCCTCGTTCCAAGTGGCCCCGGAACGATCCTTTGCATATCTTTCGAGGATGATATAGTTGGATTCTGGATCGATGGCAACAAGACAAACCTGAGGATGAAAGGTTTCATCCATGCCTATCCGGTTGTTGCACATATTTCCTTTTCTGGTAGCGCTTGTCATGATTTGAGGAAATAAAAAAATATACAGCATGGAAAATTAGTCATTCACACCTGTTTAATACTAAAAAACCATGAGCAATTACTGGTTTGACTAAATCTATTTTACTCAAAATCCAATATCTCTCATTGAGATAGAGATTACGCCATGCTTTTTACTCTCAACAGGCACCCCGCTGAATAAGTAGTGCAACAACCGGATAGGCATGGTTTCATCTTCCAGATGGTGATGAAATTTTCTTCCATCAAGATTGATAGACGAGCCTCTTCCTTATCACCGAACTTGCCGATCATAATATCCATTTGATCCGATATCTTTTGATGGGTGCCGTAGGACGGTGCCACAATGCGTGACAATTGCGTTAACTCCAAGAAATTACATACATTACGGATGCTCGCACAACCAACCTTCGTGAATTCAAAATGAAGAGCCATGGTTAAATTGGGCATCCTTCATATGACCCCAGAAGTGCCTTACAGTGTTTTTAATCAGGATTTTGCTCGCAACTATTGCTACACGGCAGACTCCTGTGTCTCCCGTGTAGCTATACCAAAATTTAATTTGTGATTATCTCGACAATTTTACACAAGGTGTATAATCATCACTTGATCCATGGCATATA